>JRFF01000019.1 GCA_000753575.1 Candidatus Izimoplasma sp. HR2
TACTAGATTCTCATCTAATATGACTCTTTTCTTTTTTGTGTCTGTTTTAAGGTTATACTTTCGATTCGGAGTTTTTTTTATTTGCATAATTTATATGTCAGTATTTATGGTTAATTATCTATAAAAAAATGGAGTAATATTAGTAAATTTGTTATAATGTACTTACACATAAGATAGTTTGGAGTGTATAATATGGAACTTAGTCAAAAACAAATTACAAGATTTATGATGTGGGGCCTATCAATGCTATTACTTATTAGATTGGTATTTTTCCTACAAGATGGAAGCAATGACATTATTGAGTTGTTTTTAGTATGGCTAATTTTCTTCTTATCTTTAGCAATTATAGGATATATCATATGCAAAGATATAGTTGTATTAAAAGATGTATTTATGAAGTATAAGGATAAATCATATATATTCTTTCTTGTTATCTTATTGGAATTCGGATTTTTAATAGAAAATAAGCTTGATTTTAATTATCTATATATATTTTCAATATTATTCATGATTTTTCTTGTAACGATATTTTCTTTAATTCTACCAAAAACTATAAGTAAGATATTTGATATTGTATTCATATTATTTTATGGTTCTTATGTTTTTGCACAAGATTATTATTATAGAATTTTTAGTGATTTCTTTAGTTTTAAAGAGTATGGAACCGTTAATGAAGGGCTAGAATTCGCAGATGGCATGTATGAATTTACATTTTTACACGCATATATTATTTTAGTTACTTTAGTTATTTTAGCAATATATTTAATACCGAAAAATAGATCACATTTAGAAATTTCATTACCAAATTTGAAGCTGATAAGTCCTTATTTAATAATTCTATTTGTCCTTATTAATTTGAATGCACAATTTCCGGTTAATTTAGCAAGACTTCACCTAAGTGATCATTATTTGTATTCTTCTACATTTTCAAGAGAAAAATTTGTTTCGAGATTTGGAACATTAAATCTATTAGTAAAAGATGGTGCTGAAACATTAACCCCTTCATTTACTACGAAAAGAGATATTGAATATATTGATAACTATTATGAAAATAATATTAAATTGCATAATGATAATGAATATACCGGAATATTTGAAGGTAAGAATTTAATATTCATTATTGGTGAAAGTTTTGATAGTATTGCTGTAAATGAAGAACTAACTCCAAACATATATAGACTTAAATCTGAAGGAATTGACCTTCAAAATCACTTTACACCAGTATTCCCTAGAACAACTTGTGATTCAGAAATAATATTTAATACATCAATTATTCCTTCAATTAATGATGGACCTACATGCTATGTTTATAATGGAAATAATTATAGTGAATCATTAGCTACGTTATTTAATAATGAAGACTATGCAACAGCTGGATTCCATAACAACTATAAGGAATTTTATACTAGACAACTAGTTTATAGTGGACTTGGATATGATAATTTTTATGGACAACATGAACTTGGATTAAGTGAAACTGAAAAAAGATATGATTCAGTATTCTTTGAAAAGACCTTAGACTTCTCTATCCCCGAAGGAGAAAAATTCTTTAGTTCTATTCTTACTATTTCAGGCCACTCTCCATATGAGATGTCTAATCTAGCAGTAGCAAAACATTATGATGAAGTAGATAATTATTATGGTGATACTATGCCAGAATCAATAAAACTATTTGTTGCTTCTCAAATGGAGACTGACGTATTAATAGGAGATTTATTTATCTATCTTGAAGAAAAGGGCATTTTAGATGACACTGTTATAGTTTTAACAAATGATCACTATCCATATGCATTAGATCAAGATGATTATATGGAGTATAAAGGAATTGAAGAACAATATGAAAAAAGTAGAGGAGTAATGTATATATGGGCTAATAATATAGAACATGTAGAGGTTACAAAACTAACAAGTTCATTTGACTTTGTACCTACAATTGTTAATTTATTTAACCTAGATGGAAACTATTCTTATTATGTTGGAAATGATATTTTTTCATATGAGAATGAAACAATAGTTTATTTCAAAGATTTCACTATTTTTAATGGTATTGAACTTATTAATATTTCACATTTAGAAGAAGAAGAAAATGAAGAAATTATTCTATATGCAACAGAGTATTATGAACTATGTGAAAAGTTATTAAAAGTCGATTATTTTGATAAATAAAAAAAAGATAAAAACAGATTATTCTATACTGAATTTCCATAATTTTTAGTAAGATTACTATTATAAAAATTGAAAATTTAGTGCCTTAAAAACAGACTATATATACTTTTCATTTTAAACTTGTTTTTAGAAGAAATTTCCCATATTTATTTTTTTTCTATTTATTGCAAAAAATATTTCGGTTGATTTTTTCCTTATATATATAGAAAAGAATGACTACTATAAAAAAAATACATAGACAACAATGGCTATTATACACAGTTTTAGTATATGACCATATATGTACAATAACTCATATATAGCACTTTAAATTGCTAAATCGCTTACATTGTTGAATAGCATTTACCTCTTTACTTAGTCGAAAATGTATGATATAATTTAGCGAAGTATTAGTTTACTTTTATGTTGTATTTACCATTATTGTTTTCGCTTTAACGATTATTTTAAGAATTGGATTTTTAAGATATCTGAAGAATATTTGTTGATGCGCAAATTAATACATGGAATTTATAATATTTAAGGTAAACGACTATAAAAAAGAAACGAGAGGAGAACAAATTTTGAAAAAATTATTTATAATTCTGGCTGCTTTAGGACTAACTTTAACGTTAGCTGCTTGTAAGTCAGAAGATGAACCACCTGTACCGGATAATAACGCTCCTGTACTTGCTGGTGTTACAGACGCAAGTATTAACATTGACGCTGCATTTAATGATGCAACTGGCGTTACTGCTACTGATGAAGAAGATGGTGACATTACATCTAGCATTACTGTTTCTGGGACTGTAGATATTACTACAGCTGGAACGTATACATTAACATATTCAATTACTGATGAAGATGGTGAAACTGTTACAGCTTCACGTGTTATCACAGTTATTGCTGCTGATGTAGCGTTAACAGAAGCTACTGGATTCTTCAACTACAAATTTGCTGACCCTGAGTTGAGACTTGACTTCATGGCAGCTGCAGAAAAATATTTAATGAACAATATGGCTGCGGGGATCCCATTATTTGCAAGTGGATCATTTGCTTTATATAGTTCAAGACTACAATTACCTGTAGATAATTATATCGCTGTTATGGGATATGGTACTGCATTTGGTACGATGAGTGCTGATGACTCTACTGTATTAATGGATGACGGTGAATTCGGAAACGAAGGAGAATATACTTATAGAACTACTATTAGTACAAATCCTGGTACATTTAACCAATGGTTATATGACACTTCTACAGATAGTGATTTAATGGCTAACTATTATGACGCATTATATTCTTATGAATTTAACGCTGACAAAACTGGTTATGCTGTAGTGCCTTCAATGGCATCTGGAGCTCCAATTCCTATTGATTCAACTACTACTGATTCTGGTAAATTAGTTTCTAAAACTTGGCAAATTCCTTTACGTGATGACCTAGTTTGGAAATATCATCCAGATACTGATACTTCTAACTTACCTAGTGGACATGAAGCAATTACTGCTGAAGATTTTATTGATACATTTAAACTAGCGTTAGATTTAGAATGGTTCAGAGCTGTTTCTGGTGGTGGAGATTTCTTATCTTCAACTAATGCTATCTATATGGCTCAAGAATATCTTGATGGAGATGCTACATGGGACGAAGTTGGTCTTTCTGTAGTTGATGGAAATATTGAATTCCAATTCATTAATGATATGTCTGACTGGAATATTAGATACTTCTTATCTTCATTCGTTATGACTCCAATCAATGTTGAGTTATTCGATGAATTCGAAGCTAATATCGAAGGTGAAGAAACTAACCCTTACGGAACTTCTGAAGATACAATCGCTTATCATGGTGCTTACTATGTAGATTACTTCGAAGCTGACAAAGTGTTACGTTACAAAGAAAATGACTTATTCCATAGTCCTGATTTATACTTCTATACAGGATATTCATATGCTGTAATCGAAGATTCTGCTGTTGCATTCCAAGAATTCAACGCTGGTAAATTAGAAGGAGCTTCTGTTCCTACTGCGGAATTTGAAACTTATGAAAACCATCCAGGTCTTAAACAAGTTCCTGGTGCTACTACTTATAGAATTATGATTAACGGATTAGGAACTGAAGAAGCTCAAAGAGAATTATTCCCTGATAGCTCATGGATTCCTGAACCAATCTTAGCATTAGAAGACTTCAAAATGGCAATGTATCACGCTATTGATAGACAAGTTCTTGCTGAAGACGTTCTTAAAACTAGAACTTCTAACATGTTCTATTTCACTGAAGCTTACTTAGTAGATGCTGAGTTAGGTATTCCTTATAGATTAACTCCTCAAGGAGAATCTGTTCAAGAAGGTTTATCTCCAAGTACTTACGGATTTAATGCTGATGCTGCACATGCTTACTTCTTATTAGCTGTTGATACACTAATTGAAGACGGTGATATCGTTGCTGGTACTACTGATGCATGGACTGAAATTCACATTGAATTAAATAACTATAGTAACTCAGATTCATGGGATTTAGCTCTTGAGTGGATCAAAACTGCTTATGAAGCAAACTTCCAAGATGAAGACAGATTTGTTAAAGTTACTTTCTCAATCCATCCAAAACCATTCCCTGGAATGTATTATGACTTTATGATGGTTGGAGAATTCGATATGTCTGTTGGTGGGATTTCTGGTTCTACATTAGACGCTGCAAGTTTCTTAGATACTTATAGCTCTGATAATAGAGGTGGATTTACATTAAACTGGGGTATTGATACATCTCAAGCTGAAATTCAAGTTCAATATGAATATTTAGGTGTTGCATATAACCAAATGTGGTCATTCGATGCAATTTCATCTGTATTAAATGGTGAAATTTACTTAGATAAAGGTGCTGAAGCTGAAGTGCCTGCTGCTACTAACTTTGTATGGACTCCTAGTACAGTTCAATTTGAAATTGATTTATTCGAAGATATAAGATTTGAAAATATCACATGGTCTCTTCAAGTATGGGACAGTGCTACTAATGCTGGATATATTGATTTAGCTGACGAATTAACTAATGTTGCTTTACCTACAGATTCTGATGGTATTGTTAAGATTGCTGGATTAACTCCTGGTGGAGATTATCAAGTTAATATTAAATTTGGTTATGTTGCTGATGATACTAAAACTGGTACAACTATAGCTCCTTGGTTCTATATGCCTAGTGCATGGTCTATATTTGATAGAATCGATGATAAAGGTACAACTGATATTACTGATGACGTTGATTTAGATGATAAAGTTTCTGACTTTGATAATGCAGCATTCGGTATCGAACTTGCTGAATTATATACTGGAGATTTAGAAGCTGTTTACTTAATGAACACTGATTGGGAATATTTAGAAGTTGGTGTTGATTATACTGCTATAGACTTCACTGATCTTGAAGATATTACATTTACTGGTTTAGCTCTTGATACTACTTATTATGTAGAATTAGAATTTACTGGTGACGTTTATGGATATGTTGCTATTAGCACATTATCTCTAATGGAATTCGGTGAACCTGTTTATTCAGATTACTATACATTATTAAGTATTGATTTACATGAAGACTTAGTAGGAGATATTACTGACGCTGTTGTTTATGACGCTGATGATGTTGAAGTTCTTACTGTTGATGTTGATTATTCTAACCTTGACTTAGTATTAGTTACTGGATTAGATACTTACTTAGATTACACTATCGTATTTACTGTTGATGGTATGACTAAATCTGTTGCTATTGAAGCTCAAGATTTCGTTACACCTGAAATTATCGTTATAGATGCTGCTGATGTAACTACTACATTAGACTTTGCAATTATCGATTTAACTTTAAATGCTGATTACGTTGTTGCAGATTATCCTGGTCTTGGTTATGCTTATGAATTATATGCTGTTACTTACGATGTTGACGGTGACATGGAAGTTCCAACTTTATTAGTTGCTACTGAAAGTTACTTAGTTGATGAAATGGATAACTATATTATTACTGGTTTAGTTGAAAATACAGAATATGTTCTAGTAATTAACTTTGGTGATATTACTGTAGATGAAATGGTTTACTTCACAACTGAAGTTGCTGCTGTATTCACTATCGACGAAGTTACTGTTGATACTGCTACATTATCAGTAGTTCATCATGATGCATTCACTCAAACTATATTAAGTGCAACTGTAGTTGGTGGAACTGTAGATTTCAGTGATTTAACTGCAATCGAAGTTACTGGTCTTTACGGACAAACTGAACATACTGTTGTATTCACTTATAGTGATGCTACTACAAGAGAAGTTAAAGTTATGACTTCTGATTTCGCAGAATTATCTGAAACTGCTGCTACAACTGTTACTGCTACATTCGCAGTAGATATCGAAGATACTTTTGATACTGTTGCTACTGTTGTTGTTTACTTAGATGAAGATGATTCAGTTGTTGGAACTGTAGATTTCACTGATTTAGATGCAATTGCTATCACAGTACTTACTGCTGATACTGATTACTATATCGTTGTTACATTTACTGGCGGATTGGAATTAGAATTAGAATTCTCTACTCCTGCTGTTGTTCCTGCATATGTTTCACCTTATACAATTACATATCCTGCTGCTTCATAATATATAAATATATTTAAACAGGATTATATTTAAAATTTGACTTGCAAACCATTTGCATTGTGCGAGTGGTTTGCTTGTTATTTGTTTAAAAAATTATATTGAGATTATTAATAAAGTCGAATATATATTTATATTTGGCTTTATGTATCTCAAAAATAGATTAGTATTAATTGGTAAAGAAAAAATTAATTATTTATTCAGTTTTGTTTAAATGGTTAAAGTTATATAATAACTGAAAAATATTATGTTTCTTATACACTTCATACTAAGGGAAAATTTGTGTGAAGTTTTTTTATACTTAAAACCGCAAAAACACTCGTGAAAGGGTTTTCACTTGTGTATTATGCATTAATCTCGAAAGAAAACTCTATGATTCTTTGTTGTGCAGTTCAAGAAATTGAGCCGGTAAACACTTCAAGATTATAGATGATATACACGACGAAATATATCAATTCCTCTTGAAGAGTTTATCAATATAAACATGAATCTTTGGAGATGAATATAAAATTTTTAGAAAGGAGTGTATGATAAAACAAACGTTTTATTATACTACTTACAATTATGGTAAAATATATAATCGTAAGAACTGTATGGATTTTTATTGTATTAATTACAATTTTATCGTTAAACTATACGTTACTAAAATTAGCTCCAGAATACCCGCCTACAACTGAAGAGGCGCGTGGTATCTATTATGCTAGACAAGTAGCAGATGGTTATATGACTGAAAGAGTTATTGACGATCCTACTGAAGTTCAATCTATCAGAGATGGTGAAGTTGAGTTTTGCTCTAACTGTTGGGCTAAACTTGAAGTAGACAGTTCTGATAATTATCAATTTAGAATTTATGAACCTGTACCAATAGTTGTGCAATATTTTCGCTGGGTTGAAAATGTTGTATTTGATTGGAACTGGGGTTATTCAACACGTGTAGCTGTAAATGTACCTGTATTTGATGTGTTAAAAGAGAGAATACCTGTAACGTTACAACTAAACTTAATTGCTTTATTCTTCTACATTCCGATTGGATTTGTACTTGGAATAATTGCAGCACTTAGAAAAAATACTTGGGTAGATAATCTAATATCATTTGGGGTAATGGTGTTTATTTCTATTCCGAACTTTGTTGTTATGACATTGTTATTGATGCTTTTAGGGTATCAACTAGAGTGGCTACCAACGCAATTCCCAGCAAATGATATTGAAGACTTCTGGCTTCAATTTAAAGGATTAATATTACCTGTTCTTGGATTGTCTTTTGCGGCAATTGCAGGACTTACAAGGGTAACAAGAGCAGAATTAACTGAGGTATTAACTTCAGAATTCTTATTATTAGCAAGAACAAAAGGTCTTACTAGAAAACAAGCAGTTATTAGACATGCAATGAGAAATTCAATGGTACCATTAGTACCTGGAATTATTTTCTCTTTCGTAGGACTTTTAAGTGGATCAGTTATCATTGAAAGAATTTATTCTGTTCCTGGAACAGGTAGAATATTCTTAAGAGCGATGTTAGCTGGTAGTTATGATTACAATGTAATCTTAGCAACAACTGCTTTCTATACTATTATTACTCTATTCGCAGTATTATTAGTGGATTTATCTTATGGTATTGTTGATCCAAGAATTAGAATGGGGGCGAGAAAATAGTGGCTGATGAAAAAAGAAATTTAACTTCAGAGGACTTTAGATTCGTTCAAGCTGAAGAAAAAATTTATGATAAGAAATTTGATACTAAGCCAATAGGTTATTTCAAAGATGCAATGATTAGATTTGGGAAAAACAGATCAAACGTTATTGCTACTTCAATCTTATTCTTAATTGTATTAGGGACAATTATTTTCCCACTACTTAGTACTAAAAACTATACTTTAGTAATTCCAGAATTTTCTAATTTACCTCCACGTATGCCTGTTGTTGAAAATTTCGGACTATTTGACGGAACTTCTTTTAAAGAAGATCAACCAGTCGATCTTTCTACAATTGATCCTGAAACAGGACTTGGATTCCCTATTGGGTATGAATCTGAATATATCGTTGATGGAACATTAAAAAATTATATAAAAGGATGTACTGAGGCTTCAGAATTATGTCAAGCTGGTGAAAATGTTATGAGAGTAACATCTAATTTTGACTATTTATCTATATTCTCTGAAGAAGTTTTATGGGTAACTATGTCTCAAAATCCAGTAGTGAAAATTAATATAAATGAAATAATTGGTGAAGATGTTACGTTAAACGTATTAGTTAAACCTACTACTAGTTCAGATTATGTAGTTATTGGTTCTATTACTGATACTGATGGCATTGGAGAATATACATTTAATTTTGAAGATGCAGTTACTGGTATAACTCCATCATTAATTGGTTCAAAAATTAAGCTTCAATTCGTTTCTTCTGATGTATCTAGTTATATAGTATTTGATACTGTTGAAGTATATTACGATTCACAAGATGAAGCAATTTATTCATATTCTGGATTTGAATTATCAGAATTTGAATATGATGTTGAAGATGAGTTTTCATCGGGAACTTTCTCAAGACAAAATGGTGAATTATTATTAGCTGAATTTAGATATGATAACTACGGAGCTGCTTTATCTGATAAAGAAATATTAGCATTCTCAGCAGTTGATTATTATGAATTAATTGATAGCTATGGAGCTGATTGTCAAGCTTATGATGATCCTAATAATGTGGATCCTGAGGGTAAATTATTCCCTGATGCTTGTCCAATCAAGAAAATTATTGCAAGAAATGAAAGTGTAATTGTAGCAGGAGAAGAATATTACTCTTACAATTTAATCTTAAATTATGCTGAATATAAAGGTTATACAGAAACACCTTACTTCTTATTCGGTACAGATATGGCTGGTCGTGACTTATTTACATTGTTATGGGTAGCAACAAGAACATCTCTAATTATTGGTGTTATCGTTGCATCTATTAATATCTCTGTAGGTATAGTTTACGGAAGTATTTCTGGATATTATGGTGGTAAAACAGATATCATCATGCAACGTTTTGCAGAGGTTATAGGACGTATACCGTGGCTTGTTACATTGAGTATCTTTGTTGCGTTATATGGACCAGGTATTACAACACTGATTCTGATATTAATTGTATCAGGCTGGATTGGTGTAGCATCCATTACTAGAACTCAATTCTATCGTTATAAAGGTAGAGAGTATGTACTTGCTTCAAGAACATTGGGTGCAAAAGATAGTCGATTAATCTTTAGACACATTTTACCAAATGGTATTGGTACTATTATTACTTCAAGTATCTTAACAATTCCATATGTAATATTTGCTGAAAGTACGATATCTTATTTAGGTTATGGTATTGGTCATGGACAATCATTTAATATCTTAGGTGTTAAGTTATCAGGAGTTTCTGTTGGAGTATTATTATCTGATGGACGTGCTGAACTTGCTTCTAGACCTTACTTAACTTTATTCCCTGCATTATTAATTTCGATCTTAATGATCACATTCAATATGTTTGGTAATGCATTAAGAGATGCATTTAATCCTGCATTAAGGGGGTCTGAATAATGGCTGGTAATATAAAATTACATGTAGAAGATTTAACTATTTCTTTCAAAACAACTCAAGGGTTAGTTAGAGCCGTTCGTGGAGTATCATTTGACTTACATGAAGGTGAAACATTAGCAATAGTTGGTGAATCAGGTAGTGGTAAATCAGTTACAAGTAGAACAATTATGGGAATCTTAGCTGGTAATGGTATTATCGATGACGGTAAAATCATTTATGAAGGTGAAGATTTAACAAAAGTTGACGAAGATCATTTCCATGAAATTCGTGGTAATAAAATTGGGATGATATTCCAAGATCCAATGTCAAGTTTAAATCCAATTATGAAAATTGGTAAACAAGTTACTGAAGGTATGATTTTAAATGGTAAACATTTAGAAAATAGATATAAAGCTTTATTCCATGAAGCAAAAACTACTCTTAACAGATTACATCGTGAAAAGAAATCTTTAAAAGTTGAGCTAAGAGCAAATCTTAAAGCAATTAAAACTGGAGATTCTTCAGCTGATGGAATGGTATTAAAAGAAGAGTGCAATGCTGCTTTAGCTAAGGTTAAAATTGCTATTCCTGCAGCTAAGAAGAGATTAGTTGTTGATAAAAAAGCAGCAAAAGTAGCTATTGATCTTGAATGGAAAAATGAACAAGAAAGAGTTACAAAACTTGTTTCTGATGTAAAAGCTAAATTAGCTGATTCTGATGGTGAAGCTAAACAAGCTTATGTTGATGAAATTGATATGTTACAAGAAAATTTAAAACGTTTCAAAAAAGTAACGAAACGTCAAGCAACTGAAAGAGCTATTGAAATTATGGATGAGGTTGGAATACCTGACCCTGTTAGAAGATTAAATCAATATCCATTCCAGTTCTCAGGGGGAATGCGTCAAAGAATCGTTATTGCGATTGCTTTAACTGCTAGTCCTGATGTTCTGATTTGTGATGAGCCTACTACAGCTTTAGATGTTACAATTCAATCTCAAATCTTAGAATTAATTAATGATTTAAAACGTGAAAGAAATTTATCAGTTATCTTTATTACACATGACCTTGGTGTTGTTGCTAATATGGCTGACAGAATTGGTGTTATGTATGCTGGTAAATTGGTAGAACTTGGAACTGCAGAAGATGTTTTCTATAATCCTGTTCATCCTTATACTTGGGCTTTATTAAGTTCAATGCCGGATTTAGAGTCAAAAGAAAGATTAACAGCTATTCCTGGAACTCCACCTAATATGTTGTTCCCTCCTGTTGGAGACGCATTTGCTGATAGAAATTCATACGCTATGGCAATTGATTTTAAAGAACAACCACCTATGTTCAAAGTAAGTGAAACTCACAGTGCTGCGACATGGTTATTACACCCAGACGCTCCTAAAGTTGAGATGCCTGAGGTAATTAGAAAAAGAATTGATCGTATGACAAAAAATACAAGTGAGGTGAGCAAATAATGGATAATATGCAAACTCCTGTATTAAGTGTTAGAGATTTAAAGATGTATTTTAAATCTGGCCGTGGAAAAAACAAATTAGTTGTTAAAGCTGTTGATGGAATCAACTTCGATATTTTCGAAGGAGAAGTATTTGGTTTAGTTGGTGAATCTGGTTGTGGGAAAACTACAACAGGTCGTACAATAATCAAACTTCATGATCCTACTGATGGTGAAGTATTCTTCTTTGGACAAAGAATTTCTGCTGGTACAGAAGGAATTAAAGAATCTATTAAAGAAATTAAACATAATGAAGATTTAAGTGCAGAAGAAAAAAGTGAACAAATTGCTGATTTAAAAACTGAATCTAAACAAAGAAAAGCAGATACAATGAAAATTGATACAGAATTAATGAAAAAAATGCAAATGATCTTCCAAGATCCTATTGAATCATTAAATCCTCGTATGACTGTTAAGGAAATTGTTGCAGAAGGTTTAAGAATTAGTGGTGAAAGACACGATAAAATTATTAATAAAAAAGTTAATGAAGTATTAGAAACTGTTGGATTATTACCAGAACATGCTTCTCGTTATCCTCATGAATTTAGTGGTGGACAACGTCAACGTATTGGTATAGCTAGAGCTTTAATTGTTGCTCCTAGATTCATTATCGCAGATGAACCAATTAGTGCACTTGATGTATCTATTCAAGCACAAGTTATTAACCTGTTAAATGATTTAAGAGATACATTAGGTATTACAATTATGTTTATCGCTCATGATTTATCAGTAATTAAATACTTTAGTGATCGTATTGGTGTTATGTATTATGGAAACATGGTAGAACTTACTACTTCAGAAGAATTATTCAAAAACCCATTACATCCATATACTAGATCATTATTATCTGCAGTACCTCTACCTGATCCTAGGTACGAGAAAAACAGAAAAAGAATCGCTTATAATCCTTCACAACATGATTATAGTGAAGAAGCACCTGAATTTGTAGAAATTAAACCAGGTCATTTCATTCTATGTAACTCAAAAGAATTAGCTCAATATAAAAAAGAGTTAAAATAATGATTAAGGGTTTTGTTACAAATTTAATATTTAGTGCATCTATAGTTGCAATATTCTTATATACCTATTTCGATGGTGATATGAAAACTCAAAATATCTCTGATGCGTTATTTGTTATTGGGTTATTTATGTTCTTTATGGGACTAATATCAATGACAAAGGCAAGAGAAGTATTTATAGGGTTTAAATATACTTTTAAAACTAGATTTAGTAGAAAATTTGATAAGTCAAAATCTTATTATGATTACTCTGCTGAGCAAAAGAAAAATAGCACAGAAGTTTTAGGAATCCCAATGTTTATAATTGGAGTATTATATATTGCTGTATCATACTATTTAGCATTAGCATAAGAAATTAATTTAAACGCAATTCTCTATTATTGAGAATTGCGTTTTTATATAAATTCAATAATCTATTCATTAGTATTATATATTGAATTTTAAGCGTTATTGAGTAAATGCAATTAAATAGACGAGAAATTTTAGATATCTCCTTAAAACGCTTAAAAAGACTATTTTGCGCAATTATATCCACTAAGAAATAAAAATAGCTTGATTCTAGATTCAGAATCAAGCTATTTAATTATTGTAATACTGTATCTATCGTAATCAATGATACCTTCTTTTTTCATTTTGCTTAGTTCCCTACTTAGTGAAGGACGTTGAATAAACAATTGATTTGCTAATTCCTCCTTAGTCATTTGGAGTTTTATCTTATTTGTTTTTTGAAGTCTTTTCTCTTGGAATAGGAAATAGAGTATTTTATCTCTAACACTATCTTGGCTTAATAACTTGCTTTTATAGCTCATTTCGTATGCATTATTACTTAGTAATCTCAAGAAGTTTTTAAGTAAATCATTATCATTAAATAAGAATTTTTGGAAGACATCATTTGGTATTAAAGCTATCTTTGTATTACCTTGAGTAATTAGTGATCCAGGAAAGGCATTTGTCTTATTAGAAAACATTAAAATGTCTCCGAAAAACTTACCCTTTTCAAGAACATTTAGGGTAAAATTATTACCGCCTAAAGTATAAGCTTTTACAAGGATTCTTCCCTCTAATACAATACCTAGATATTTGCTTACTTCAGCCTCTAATGCGAAAGTATAACCACTCGGATAATCTTGTATAATGATGTGTGATATATCAACTCTAGTATTATGAAATAATTGACAGTCTTCTAGCCTCATTTTATCAACTCCTTTGTAACATAAGTTACAATAATATTTTAACATGATTTGCCTATTTTAAAAAATATAAAAAGAATTTTATTATTTAACGCCGTATATATAGATCAAAAAGATATAAAAAGAAGTTCTTAAGTATTAAAAAATAAAATAATAAAGTTTTTTTTGCTTTTTATTAATACTTTTAAGATGTCTCATTTTAGCCATAAAAACCCCTATATATAATATAAGGATGATAACAATAAAATAAATAAATAAAACTCTTGCATTAGTACTTCCGTTTTGGTATCATATTCAAGACTCACGCCTGAGTCTGGCTACGAAGTGGGAGGTTGCTGACAC
The DNA here is from genome assembly GCA_000753575.1 of Candidatus Izimoplasma sp. HR2. GTDB lineage: Bacteria > Bacillota_I > Bacilli_A > Izemoplasmatales > Izemoplasmataceae > JAFGXW01. Next base: position 14,359 of record JRFF01000019.1, read on the forward strand.
ACCGAGACGCGTTGTCTTGATGATGTTAGGTTTTCTCACCGAGCAAGTCTATATAGCAATATAGGCATAAGGAGGAAAAGAAATGGCAAATCAAAAAATTAGAATTAGACTTAAATCTTATGATCACAGATTATTAGATCAGTCTGCATCTAAAATTGTAGAAACTGCAAAAAAGACTGGTGCTAAAATATCAGGACCAATCCCGTTACCAACGGAAAGAGAAATTTTTACAATTTTAAGAAGTGTACACGTAAATAAAACTTCACGTGAACAATTCGAAAGACGTACTCATAAACGTCTAATCGATATTACGGATCCAACTCCGGCAACTATCGATAGCTTAATGCACTTAGACTTACCATCTGGTGTAGATATTATTTTAAAATAAATTAGGAGGTGTACTCATGGCCAAAGGTATCTTAGGAACAAAAATTGGAATGACACAAATCTTTAACGATCTAGGGCAATTGATCCCCGTAACTATCGTAAGTTGTGAACCTAACGTTGTTCTTCAAAAGAAAACAGTTGAAAATGATGGATATGTAAGTATCCAACTAGGCTACAAAGACAAACGAGTTAAATTAGCGAATAAACCATCACTGGGACATTTCGCAAAATCTAATTCAACGCCTAAGCGCTACTTAAGAGAAATTGCTGGTAAAGAATTAAGCAATTTTGAAGTAGGTCAAGAGATTAGGGTAAATATATTCGAAGAAGGAGAAATAGTTGATGTTACTGGAACTTCAAAAGGTAAAGGGTTCCAAGGAAGCATTAAACGTCATAATCAGAGTCGTGGGCCAATGTCTCATGGATCTAGATATCATAGACGTCCTGGTTCAATGGGATCGATCGATCCAAACCACGTAAGAAAAGGTAAATTATTACCTGGACATATGGGTGTTGATCAAGTGACTATTCAAAACTTAGAAATTATTAAAGTTGACTTAGAAAGAAACGTTTTATTAGTAAAAGGATCAGTTCCTGGACCTAAAAAAGGATTAGTAATGGTAAAACGTGGTGTTAAAACTACGAATATTCCACCATTAAACCCAGCAGACTACATGGTAGTTGCTGAGGAACCACAAGTAGATGAAGCTACAGTAGTAACTGAAGCTGCTGAAGCTCAAGAATAATTATTATCGAAAGGAGGATTTAAAATGCCAAAAGTTGCATTGTTGAATCAAACGGGTAAAAACATTGGTGAAATCGAATTAATCGATTCAGTATTCAATGTTGAACCAAACCAACAAGTTTTATATGAAGTTGTAAAAGCACAAAGAGCTGCTATGCGTCAAGGAACTCATAAAACTAAAGGACGTAGTGAAGTTCGTGGTGGTGGACGTAAACCTTGGAAACAAAAAGGTACCGGACGCGCTAGAGCAGGATCTACTAGATCACCAATCTGGGTTGGTGGGGGAACAGTATTTGGACCTACACCTAGAGATTACTCATTAAAAGTAAATAGAAAAGTTCGTCGTTTAGCATTGAAAACAGTTTTAACTTTAAAAGTTAGAGACGAAGCATTCAAAGTATTAGATGGAATTAGTTTAGAAAATATCAAAACAAAAGGAATGGTTGAAGTTTTAAATAACTTAAACTTAAGTGGAAAAATCATGATTATCTTACCTGAGGGTAATGAGGTTGTGGCTAAATCTGCAAGAAACATTCCAGGCGTTAAAGTTACAACAGTAAGTCATGCATCGGTTTATGAAATCATGAACTACAAAAATGTACTTACAACTGTAGACGCTGTTAAATTATATGAGGAGGTACTAGGATAATGTTATCAAGTGAAATTATCAAACGCCCAATCATTACAGAAAAATCAATGTTATTAGTTGAAAAAGAAAATCAATATACGTTTAGTGTTGATAAAAGAGCTAACAAAGTTCAAATCGCTAGAGCTATTGAAGAATTATTCAATGTAAAAGTATTAAGAGTGAATAAGTTAACTGCTAATCGTAAGAAAAAAAGAGTAGGACAACACTCAGGATTCAAACCTATCGTTACTAAAGCTATGGTTAAATTAGCTGAAGGCGATAAAATTGAAATCTTTGCAGCATAGTAAAATAAGGAGGTAACCGTTATGGCTTTAAAGAAATATAAAGCGATGACTAATGGATTACGACATATGACAAGTCTTGATTATTCTGAGTTAACAACAGATACTCCAGAAAAATCATTATTAGTTAAAATGAATAAAAAATCAGGTCGTAATAACCAAGGTAAAATCACAGTTCGCCATCAAGGTGGTGGAGCTAAGAGAAAATACCGTATCATCGACTTTAAAAGAAATAAAGATGTAGTTCCTGGTAAAGTAGCAACAATCGAATATGATCCTAACCGTTCAGCTAATATAGCTTTAATTCACTATTTAGATGGTGAAAAAAGATATATTATTGCACCAAAAGGATTAACAGTTGGAATGTTTATTGAATCAGGAGTTAAAGCAGATATCAAAATTGGGAATGCAAAACCAATTATGACAATTCCAGTAGGTACAACAATTCATAATATTGAATTATACCCTGGTAAAGGTGGACAATTAGTTCGCTCTGCAGGAACTAGCGCTCAAATATTAGGACGTGAAGAAAAATACGTACTAGTTAGATTAGTTAGTGGTGAAGTAAGAAGAATTTTAGGAACTTGCCGCGCAACAATCGGAGAAGTTGGAAATGCAGATCACGAATTAGTTAATATCGGTAAAGCCGGTAGAACTCGTCACATGGGAATCAGACCTACTGTAAGAGGTAGTGTAATGAACCCAATAGATCACCCTCATGGTGGTGGTGAAGGGCGTCAACCAATCGGACGTAAAAATCCAGTTACTCCTTGGGGTAAACCAGCCTTAGGATTAAGAACTAGAAAAACTAAAAAAGCTAGCGATAAAATGATCGTTAGACGTAAGAAATAGAGAGGAGGAGCTCAAACATGGCACGTTCACTTAAAAAAGGTCCATTCTGTGATGATCACTTAATGAACAAAGTTGTAAAAATGAATGATGAAAAGAAGAAAAAGGTTATTCAAACATGGTCACGTAGATCAACAATATTCCCTGAATTTATCGGGCACACTATAGCAGTTTATAACGGTAAGGAACATATCCCTGTATACGTACAAGAAGATATGGTTGGTCACAAATTAGGAGAGTTCGCTCCTACTAGAAGCACTAAAGGACACGTTAAAGACGATAAGAAAGCTAAGAGAAAGTAGAGGAGAATATTATGGAAGCTAGAGCACAAGCAAAAATGGTACGCATATCTTCTCGAAAAGTAAAACTTGTTATCGATTTAATTAGAGGTAAAAAAGTTGGAGAAGCACTTGCAATACTAAGATTAACTCCAAGAGCTGCATCACCTATTGTTGAAAAAGTGTTATTATCAGCAGTTGCTAATGCAGATCATAATTATAATATGGATCAAGAAACTCTATACATTAAAGAAGTTTATGTAGGAGAAGGTCCAACATTAAAAAGATTTAGACCGAGAGCTCAAGGGCGCGCGACACAAATCTTAAAAAGAACTAGCCACATTACAGTTGTAGTGGCAGAGAAAGAGTAAGGAGGGAATCACATGGGTCAAAAAGTACATCCAATAGGATTACGAGTTGGAATCATTAGAGATTGGGATTCTCGTTGGTACGCTGATAAAAATGACGTAGCAGACTTATTACACGAAGATATTAAAGTTCGTGATTTACTTAGAGAGTTATACGCAAATGCAGCGGTATCAAGAATTGAAATCGAAAGAAGTAAAAACAGAGTTATTATCACTGTAAACACAGCTAAACCAGGAATGGTTATTGGTCGTGAAGCAAGTGTTAAAAAAGCTGTCGTAGCTAAATTACAAAAATTAACAAACAAAGAAGTTTTCTTAAATGTTGTTGAAATTAAAAGACCTGAGATTGATGCTAATCTTGTGGCTAATAGTATCGCAACTCAATTAGAAAATAGAGCATCATTTAGACGTGTTCAGAAAATGGCTATTCAAAGAGCTATGAGAGCAGGAGCTAAAGGATGTAAAACATTAATTTCAGGACGTTTAGGTGGAGCTGAAATGGCAAGAAGTGAAGGATATAGCGAAGGTAGAGTTCCATTACATACTCTAAGAGCTAATATTGATTACGCTGCTGCTGAAGCAACTACTACATACGGAAAATTAGGAATTAAAGTTTGGATTTACAAAGGTGAAGTATTACCTGCTAAAAAAAGAGGAGGGGTTAAATAATGTTAACGCCTAAAAGAGTAAAATACAGACGTCCTCATAGAGTATCATATGAAGGTGTTGCAAAAGGTGGAACTACAATTAGTTTCGGTGAGTTTGGTCTAAAATCACTTCAAGGTGCTTGGATCACAAACCGTCAAATTGAAGCTGCTCGTATTGCAATGACTAGATATATGAAACGTCAAGGACAAGTTTGGATTAGAGTATTCCCTCATTTAGCAAAAACATCTAAGCCGTTAGAAGTTAGAATGGGATCTGGTAAAGGTTCTCCTGATGGATTCGTGGCTGTAGTTAAAGAACAAGTAATTATGTTTGAAGTTGGTGGAGTTAGTGAAGAAATCGCTAGAGAAGCTCTTAGACTTGCTGCTCACAAATTACCTGTTAAAACTAAAATTATAAAAAGAGAAAGTGGTGATTCTAATGCAAGCTAACGATATTAGAGAAATGGACACTACTAAAATTAACCAAGAAATTATTGATCTTAAAAAAGAACTATTTGACTTACGTTTTCAACAAGCGACAGGTCAATTAGAAAATACTGCTCGTATTGGTAAAGTTAAAAAAACAATCGCTCGTATGAAAACAATTCTAAACGAGAGAGCTTAAGGCGAGAGGAGAATTTTATGGAAAGAAATAGTAGAAGAGTATTAACTGGAAACGTAGTTGCAGATGCAGCCGATAAAACAATTTCAGTAAGAGTAGATTCTTATAAAAAACACAGATTGTACGGTAAACGTGTTAAACAATCAAAAAAATTCGCTGTTCATGATGAATTAAATACAGCAAAAATTGGGGATGTAGTTAAAATTGTTGAAACTCGTCCATTATCAAAATCAAAAAGATTCCGTTTATTAGAAATAATCGAATCTAAAGTCGTTCTATAGGAACAAGACTTATATAAAAAGGAGGTTCTTACTTATGATTCAACAAGAATCAAGATTAAAAGTAGCAGATAACTCTGGAGCTCGTGAAATCTTAACTATTAAGGTTTTAGGAGGAACTGGACGTAAATATGCTAGTATAGGCGATGTTATCGTTTGTACTGTTAAACACGCTTCTCCTGGTGGGCAAGTTAAAAAAGGAGAAATTCTTAGAGCTGTAATAGTTAGAACTAAGAGAGAAATTCGTCGTAAAGACGGATCATACATCAAATTTGATGATAATGCTGCAGTAATTATTAAAGATGACAAATCCCCTCGTGGAACTCGTATCTTTGGACCTGTAGCTAGAGAGTTACGTGAAAAAGGATTTATGAAAATCGTTTCACTAGCTCCAGAAGTATTATAGGGTAGGAGGTACACTATGAAAATTAAAAAAGGAGACACTATAAAAGTAATTAGCGGTAAAAATCTTGGTAAAGAAGGTAAAGTTTTAAAAACTTTCCCAAAAACTAACAAGGTAATCGTTGAAGGTGTCAATATTGTTAAAAAACATGCTAAACCTACTCAAGGAAATCCTGATGGAGGAATTATGGAATTTGAAGCACCATTTGATGCATCAAATGTTATGTTCTTCGAAAAGAAAACAGGTACTACAAGAGTAGGATATAAAACAGTTACCGAAACAGTTAAGAAAGAAGAAGTAACTAAAAAAGTAAGATATTCTAAAAAATCTGGTGAGGTTTTAGACTAATCAGAAAGGAGGCTTTATAGCATGAATCGCTTACAAGAAAAATACAATAACAGCGTACGTCCAAGTTTAGTTGAAAAGTTTGGGTACACTTCAGTTATGGAAGCACCAAAAGTTAACAAAATAGTTGTTAATATGGGTGTTGGTGACGCAGTAGCAAACACAAAATTATTAGACGACGCAGCAGAAGAAATGATGCAATTAACAGGGCAAAAGCCTGTAATTACACGTGCTAGAAAATCAATCGCAAACTTCAAATTAAGAGAAGGTATGCCTATTGGTTGTAAAGTAACTTTACGTGGAGAGAGAATGTATCAATTCTTAGATAAATTAGTATCAATAGCTTTACCACGTGTTAGAGACTTCCAAGGAGTTTCTAATAAAGCATTCGATGGTAGAGGAAACTTTACACTTGGTGTAAAAGAACAATTAATATTCCCTGAAATCAATTACGATAAAGTAAACAAAGTAAGAGGAATGGATATTGTAGTAGTAACTACGGCTAATACAGACCTAGAAGCACTTGAGTTATTAACTCAACTAGGTATGCCGTTTAAAAAATAAGGAGGCTAACTATGGCTAAAAAAGCAATGATAGTTAAACAACAACGTGGTTCAAAATTCTCAACAAGAGAATATACTCGTTGTGAACGATGTGGTAGACCACACGCAGTTTACAAAAAATTCAAATTATGCCGTATTTGTTTCCGTGAATTAGCTTATTTAGGACAAATACCGGGCGTTAGAAAAGCAAGTTGGTAAAATAAAAAATATTCCAAGTTAATTGGGAGGAGGCATTTAGATATGGTAATGACAGATCCTATCGCAGATATGTTAACACGCATCAGAAACGCAAATCAAATGAGACATGCAACTGTTGATATGCCTGCATCTAAACTTAAGAAACAAGTTTTAGAACTGTTAAAAAAAGAAGGATACATTGTAAATATTTCAGTTATAAAAGGTGATGTACAAGATACGTTACGTGTAACTTTAAAATACTTACAAAATGATAGAGTAATAAAAGGTTTAAAAAGAATTTCTAAGCCAGGGCTTAGAGTATATGCAAAAACAAACGAAATTCCTAGAGTATTAAATGGTTTAGGAATTGCTGTGATTTCAACTTCAAACGGAATCTTAACTGATCGTGAAGCTCGCAAACAAAAAGTTGGCGGGGAAATCTTAGCATACGTTTGGTAAAAATCAGGAGGTGTATTAAATGAGTCGTATTGGGAAAAAACCAATTACAATACCTCAAGGTGTAACTGCAACAGTAGAAGGTAAATTTATTACTGTTAAAGGGCCAAAAGGGTCATTAGACTTTACTTGTCATCAAGATATGACAGTAAATATTAAAGAAAACGAATTAGTAGTTGAAAGACCATCTGATTCTAAACAACACAAATCACTTCATGGAACTACAAGAGCCGTAATTAATAATATGGTTATAGGAGTTAATGAAGGTTATGTTAAAAAACTTAAAATGATTGGTGTAGGGTATCGTGCAATTCTAAAAGGTAATGTAATTACTATTAGTGCAGGTTTCTCTCATCCAGTTGAAATGGAAATCCCTGAAGGATTATCTGTTGAAATACCTAAGAATACATTAATTAATATCTCAGGAATTGACAAACAAGCTGTTGGTGAATTCGCTGCGAATATTAGAGGGGTTCGACCACCTGAACCGTATCTAGGGAAAGGTATCCGCTACGTTGATGAATATGTACGTAGAAAAGAAGGAAAAACTGCTAAAAAGTAGTTAGGAGTGGATTAATATGATAAAAAGAAAAGCAAGAAATGATATGCGTAGAAAAAGACACTTAAGAATCAGAAAAAATCTAATTGGTACACCAGTTAGACCACGTTTAAGCGTGTTCCGTTCTTCAAAAAATGTTTACGCTCAATTAATTGATGATGTAAATGGTGTTACTTTAGCAAGCGCATCTACAGTAGAAAAAGATAACAAATTACCAAATGGTGGAAATGTTGAAGGAGCTAAGGCTGTTGGAACATTAATAGCTGAAAGAGGCCTTAAATTAAAAGTAAAAAATGTAATATTTGATAGAAGTGGTTACCTTTACCACGGAAGAATCAAAGCATTAGCTGAAGCTGCACGCGCTGCAGGATTAGAATTCTAAGGAGGTAAGCTTTATGCAAAGAGATAATAAAAGAAGACCTCGTCGTAGAAGAGAAGAAAAGCTTTACGAAGAGAGAGTCGTAAATATAAACCGTGTTACTAAAGTTGTTAAAGGTGGACGTAGATTCCGTTTTAGCGCATTAGTAGTAATTGGTGATAAAAAAGGTAAAGTCGGATTCGGTACAGGAAAAGCACAAGAAGTACCAGACGCAATCAAAAAAGCAATAGAAGATGCAAAAAGAAATTTAATAAAAATTCCTATGTATGGAAAAACTATTCCTCATGAAATAACAGGTAAATTTGGTGCCGGAGAAGTATTTTTAAAACCTGCAGTAAGCGGGACAGGAGTTATCGCTGGTGGACCAGTACGTGCCGTACTAGAGTTAGCTGGTGTTGAAGATATCTTAAGTAAATCTTTAGGTTCTGCTACTCCAATTAATATTATTCGTGCAACATTTGATGGGATTACAAGATTAAGAACTGCTGAACAAGTAGCACGCTCACGTGGGCTTACAGTTGAGGAGATTCTACACTAATGGCTAAATTATATATAACTAGAAGAAGATCACTAATCCAATCAAAACCAAACCAAGTTAAAACTGCAAAAGCATTAGGATTAACAAGAATGCATAAAACTGTAATAAAAAATGATACTCCAACAATTAGAGGGATGATTAAAGTTGTCTCACATTTAGTTGATGTAGTAGAGAAATAGGAGGTGCCGTATGCAATTACATAATTTAAAACCAAACGCAGGATCTACTCATTCTAAGAAAAGAGTTGGTCGTGGGACTGGTAGTGGAACAGGTAAAACTGCAGGAACAGGTCACAAAGGACAAAATTCTCGTTCAGGTCGCGGTACTCGCCCAGGATTTGAGGGTGGACAAACTCCATTCTTCAAACGTCTGAAAAAAAGAGGATTCACTAACTTTACAAGAAAAGAATACTCAACAGTAAATATAATGGAATTAAATAGATATGCAGAAGGAACAGTAGTTACTCCTGAGTTATTACTAGAAGACAGATTAATTACTAAATTATTATCAGGATTAAAAATATTAGGAGATGGATCTCTTGATGTTAAATTAACTGTTAAAGCTCACAAATTTACTAAATCTGCTTTAGAGAAAATTGAGGCAGCCGGTGGAAATGTAGAGGTAATCTAATGGAAAATATTCTTGCGGTACTAAAAAATAAAAATGTAATGAAGAAAATCTTATTTACATTATTAGCATTTTTCGTATATAAAACTGCAACATATATTCATATCCCTCTTATTAACCCAGATGCAATTAGTCAATTTTTTGAAGATGCTGACGGTGGAATCATTGGTATTGCCAATGCATTCACTGGTAATGCACTTAAAAATTATTCAATTATAGCACTAGGAATCGGTCCTTACATTACTGCTTCAATCGTTGTTCAATTATTACAAATGGATATTGTCCCTTTGTTAAAAGAATGGTCTGAAGAAGGAGACGTAGGGAAACAAAAAATTAATCAATTAACTAGATACTTAGCTATCGGACTTGCTTTAGTTCAAGCTTTAGCAATGACAATAGGATTAGAAGCTATGTTAGATATTGGTGTAGAAAATCCAACATTCTTAACTTTCACTTACTTAGCGATTGTTATGACAGCTGGGTCTGCATTCTTATTATATCTTTCTGATCAAATTACATTACGTGGTATTGGTAATGGTACTTCAATGATTATCGTTGCAGGTATCGTATCAGGTATGCCAGGTATGGTGGCAAGTTTAGTTGAAGAGTATATTTCAGCTGACGCTGCAGACTTAGGATCTTATGGAACTTTCGCATTAGTAATGTTGATTTACATCTTTGTAATCTTCTTCGTTACAGTTATGCAATCAAGTAACCGTAAAATTCCAATTCAATACTCAAATAGACCATCAGGAGCTGCGTTCCAAGGTAAAAACGAATCTAACATCCCGTTGAAAATTAACTCAGCAGGTGTAATTCCAGTAATCTTCGCAGTAACTTTATTAAGTATACCTACTACAATCATGAGATTTGTACCTGAAATAAACAGTACATTAAACTTATGGCTTACTGAAATGTTTACTTATACAAGACCTCTTGGTTACGTAGTTTATGTAGGATTAATCTTTATATTTGCGTTTTTCTACGCATTCGTACAAATCAATCCAGAAAAAATTGCGAAAAACTTACAAAACCAAAATGCGTATATTCCAGGTGTTAGACCAGGAATAGACACAGAAAATTACATATCAAGATTATTAGTTAAAATAACTATGATCGGTGCTACTTACTTAGTATTTATAGCATCATTACCAATTTTTGCTACAATGATCTTTGGACTACCTGCTTACGTTCAAGTTGGTGGAACAAGTTTATTAATTGTTGTTGGTGTTGCAATAGAGACTACTAAACAAATTAAAACACAAGCACAGGAACAAAAATACAGCGGATTTATTAAATAAGGAGACCCCATTGAAAATCTTAATGATGGGTCCTCCAGGCGCTGGAAAAGGTAGCCAATCTGCCAAAGTAGTTGATCATTATGACTTACCTAGTATTTCAACAGGACAAATGTTCAGAGATGCTTATAAGAATGGTGATCCTATCGGTATAGAGGCAATGAAATATATTAAAAAGGGTGAACTAGTTAGTGATGATATTACTAACGAGATAGTAAGATTAAGACTCTCAAAAAATGACGCTGAAAATAGTTTCTTACTTGATGGTTTCCCAAGAACAGTTGCGCAAGCTGCTGCACTGGATGGAATGTTAACAAAAATGGGCACTAAATTAGATGCCGTATTCAACATTTTATCTAGTAACGATGTTCTGTTTGAACGTATGGAACAACGTCGAGTTTGTAGAAGTTGTGATACAACTTATCATCTAAAATTTAAAATTCCTAAGGAATGTGGAGTTTGTGATAAATGTGGTGGAGAGTTATATCAAAGACCTGATGATACATTAGAGTCGGTTAAACGTCGTTTAGAAATTTATGAAACTAAGACAAGACCACTTTTAGACTACTATGATAAGAAAGGAATTCTATATCATATCAATGGTATGCAACCGTTTGATAATGTATACAATGATATTGAATTAGTAATCCGTGATTTATAATGGTAACAATTAAATCTAAAAGAGAAATTGAATTGATGAAAAAAGCGGGACGTATTGTCGCACTTGCTCATCAAGAAGTTAGTAAATATGTTAAACCTGGTGTTTCAACACTAGAACTTGATACAATTGTAGAAAAAGTAATAAGACAAAATAACGCTATACCTTCATTTCTAGGTTATGGTGGATTCCCAGGAAGTGCTTGTACATCTGTTAATGAACAAGTTGTCCACGGGATTCCAAGTAAAAAAGTGATTCTTAAAGAAGGTGACATTATCGGTATCGATATTGGAGCTATCTATAAAGGATATCATGGTGATTCTGCTTGGAGTTATCCAGTAGGTACAATAAGTAAAGAAGCACAAGATTTATTAGATGTAACAAAACAATCACTTTTCGAGGGTTTAAAACAAGCTAAGGCAGGCAACAGATTATCAGATATCTCTCATGCTATTCAAGTTTATGCGGAAGCGCATGGCTATAGTATAGTTAGAGAATTTGTAGGACATGGACTTGGAAAGAACTTACACGAAGACCCACAAATTCCTAATTACGGGTTACCTCATAAAGGTATTTTACTGAAAGCTGGTATGACAGTGGCGATTGAGCCAATGGTTAATATAGGTAGAAAAGAAGTAAAAGTATTATCAGATAATTGGACAGCGGTTACAGTGGACAAGAGCTTAAGTGCTCATTTTGAACACTCGATCTTAATTACAGAGGATGACTGTGTCATCTTCACAACATTAAAGGAGGAATCTTAATGCCTAAAGAAGAAAAATTAGAATTAGAAGGTAAAGTAATTGAATCATTACCTAATACACAGTTCCTAGTTGAACTAGAAAATGGACATCGTGTTTTAGCACACGTTTCTGGTAAAATCCGCATGTACTACATTCGCATTTTACCAGGTGATAGAGTAACGGTAGAATTATCACCTTACGACTTAACACGTGGGCGAATTACTTATAGACACAGATAATTACAGAACGAATTTAAATCTCCAAAGGAGGAAACAATAATGAAAGTAAGACCATCAGTAAAAAAGATTTGTGATAAATGCAAAATAATCAAACGTAACGGAAAAGTAATGGTTATTTGCGAAAATCCAAAGCATAAACAAAGACAAGGTTAATAGGAGGTGCATTTATGGCACGTATATCAGGTATAGATATTCCTAGAGATAAACGCGTAGTTATTTCATTAACTTACGTATTCGGAATAGGAAAAACTAAATCTCAAGAAATTTTAGCAGCTGCAGGTGTTTCTGAAGAAACACGTGTTAAAGATTTAACAGAAGATGAGTTAGGTCGCATCAGAGTTGAAGTTGCGAATCATAAAACAGAAGGTGATTTAAGAAGAGAAGTTGCCTTAAACATCAAAAGATTACAAGAAATTGGTAGTTATAGAGGAATGCGTCACCGTAAACATTTACCGGTGCGTGGACAAAATACGAGAAACAACGCAAGAACGCGTAAAGGACCTCGTAGAACTATAGCTAACAAAAAGAAATAGGAGGATAAATAATGGCACGTAAAGTAAGAAGTAAACGTCGTGTGAAGAAAAATATTCCTTCAGGAGTAGCACATATCCATTCGACATTTAATAACACAATAATTACAGTTACTGATCCTAGCGGTAATGCGATTGCATGGAGCAGCGCAGGAGCTTTAGGATTTAAAGGGAGCCGTAAATCAACACCATTCGCAGCACAAATGGCAAGTGAAGCTTGCGCTAAAGCAGCAATGGAACACGGTGTACAAAGAGTTGAAGTTTCAGTAAAAGGACCTGGTCCTGGACGTGAAGCTGCAATAAGATCTCTACAAACTGCTGGTTTAGAAATCACAGCTATTAGAGACGTAACACCAATTCCACATAACGGATGTCGTCCACCAAAACGACCTCGTGGTTAATTGAAACAAGAAAAGGGGAGGTTATTCATTTGAAAGATTTGAAATTTGAAAAACCAAGAACTGAAATTAAGAAACTTAATGATAGCGATACTTCAGGAGTATTTGAATTATCACCACTTGAACGTGGTTACGGTATGACAATCGGAAATTCACTTCGTAGAATTTTGTTATCATCATTACCAGGAGCAGCAATTATTAACTGTGAAATCGACGGAGTAGAACATGAGTTCTCAAGCGTTGCTGGAGTAGTTGAAGATGTTACTGCAATTGTATTAAACTTAAAAGATGTTGTCCTAAGTATTGATAATGATGATCCTAATGTTGAAAAACGTTTAGAGATTTTCGTTGAAGGACCACACGTTGTAACTGCTAAAGACATTTTATGTGATAATGAAGTTACAGTTGTAAACGAAGACCAACATATAGCGACAGTAAACAAAGGAAAATTCCGTATGATTATGGTTGCTAGAAAAGGAATTGGTTACGTAAGTGCAGATCAAAATAAAGAATACAACAACATGGTTGGTGTAATTCCGATTGATAGTATTTATACACCTGTTCAAAGAGTAAAATATGATGTAACTAATGCATCATCAGGATCTTTTAATAACGATAAATTAACTATTGAAGTTTTAACTAATGGAGCTGTTACACCTCAAGAAGCATTAGGTGTGGCTGCAAAAATGATGATTCAACATCTAGAAGTAGTAGTTGAATTAAGTGTAAAAGCTCAAGAAGAAGATTATATGGTTGAAAGAGAATCTGAACAAAATTCACAAATTTTAGAAATGCAAATTGAAGATTTAGATTTATCAGTAAGAAGTTATAACTGCTTGAAACGCGCTGGAATTAATACTGTAGACGAATTAACTCAGAAGTCTGAAGAAGACATGATGAAAGTAAGAAATCTTGGTAAGAAATCGCTTAAAGAAGTTAAACAAAAACTTGATGAACTTAGTCTTGGATTAGCTAGACATTAATAGGAGGTAAAATTAATGGCTGGATATAGTAAATTAAACCGTAGAAGTGATCAAAGAAAAGCAATGTTACGTGACTTAGTTACTGCATTGATTATTCATGGAAGAATCACTACTACTGAAACAAAAGCTAAAGAATTACAACGTCTTGCAGATAAAATGGTTACTTTAGGTAAGAAAAACACTCTTGCTTCAAGAAGACAAGCTGCTAGAACTGTTAGATTCTTAGATGCTGGAAATGATCAAAATGCACTACAAAAATTATTTAGTGATATAGCACCTCGTTTCACTGATAGACCTGGTGGATACACTAGAGTTTATAAAATGGGACCAAGACGTGGAGATGCAACTCCAATGGCTATCATTGAATTTGTAGAATAATAAACAAGATTAAAAGGTAAGCTAATGTAGCTTACCTTTTTGTATTTGTATGTTACCTTTATTATGAAATTTATATATTTTTATTATGATTATATATGTTATAATATAATTAGTTTATTTTAAAAGGATGGTGCGAATTATGAAACATAAAGTAATAATATTATTAGTTTTAATGGCATTTACACTTACTGGATGTAAGGAAAAAGATGTAACAGGTCCAGTTTTTGAAAACATACCAGAAGTATTAACATTTGAGCATGGCACAGATGTAGATTTATTAGATTTAGGAATTACTGCAGTTGATGATTTTGATGGAGATATATCTAGTGATATAACAATAAATATGGATAAGGATATTTCTGAAGTTGGTACTTATGACGTTGTTTATACAGTTAGTGATGAAGCATTAAATGATACTGAACTAAGTATTCAAATAGTTATAGAAGATACAACAGCTCCAGTTATAGTTGTTAATCCAGATAATGAAAGAGCAATATTTGAAATTGGATCGGATGAACCTAATTGGAAATTATATATAGGTCTTCAAGATGAAGAATATGATCCAACTATTGATTATGGTGAAAGACTAAGTATTGATACTACAAATGTTGATATGGATGCAGTGGGTCCATTTACTGTTTTAGTAACATTTACTGATATATATGGGAATGAATCTAACGAAGTTACTATTACTATAATGATGATTGAAATTGAGTAAATAATTTAAGTTTATAGTTAAATTTATTAGGTGATAGTATTAACATGTTATACATGTAATCTACTATCACCTTTTTGTATGCAAAATGTGATTATATTTATCGCTTTTTATAATCATATTTGTTATAATTAGAGCGGTAAACGGAGTTGATAGTATGAACATAATTGAAATCAAAGACTTATCGTTTTCTTATCAAGATGAAGTAGATGCGCTATCTAATGTTACTCTTTCTGTGAAGAAAGGTGAATGGGTTAGTGTACTAGGACATAATGGTAGTGGGAAGTCTACTCTATCTAAACTTATTATTGGATTACTTAAAGCTGATAGTGGGGAAATCAAGGTTGATGGAGTAATATTAAACGAAGAATCAGTTCATGATATAAGAAGAAAGATTGGTATTGTATTCCAAAATCCTGATAATCAATTTGTTGGGGTTACTGTGGAAGATGATATCGCTTTTGGTATGGAAAACTTATGCTTTGAACAGTCTGATATAGTAGATAAAATAAAGGAATACGCAGAAAAGGTTAGTATGTCTGAGTATTTAAAGAAAGAGCCTCACGCGCTTAGTGGAGGGCAAAAACAAAGAGTAGCAATAGCGGGAATACTTGCTATGAAAACTGATATTATAATATTTGATGAAGCAACTTCAATGCTAGACCCTAAGGGACGAGAATCTATTATGAATTATATAAAAGAAATTAATAAAGCAGGAGTTACAGTAATCACTATAACTCATGATATGAAAGAAGCGGTATTATCAGATCGTATTATTATTTTAAAAGAAGGAAGAGTCATTGCTTGCGGAGATACCAATGACATTCTTAATGATAAAGAAACATTAAATTCATCTAATTTGGAGTTGTTGTTACCACTTAAACTTCAGTATTTATTAGATGAAGCTAATTTATCAAATGATAAAGTTAAGGATATATTATGGCAATTAAGTTTGAACAAGTAAATTTTGAATATCCATCATTTGATGGAACTAATTTCTCCGCACTTAAAGATATTAACTTAGAAATAGCTGAAAAAGGTGAATTTATTACGCTAATAGGTGAAACTGGTAGTGGTAAATCTACTTTAGTTCAACATATGAACGCATTAATTAGACCTACTACCGGTAGCGTTACTATTTATGGGATTAAAATCGAAAAAGATACTAAGAAAAAAGGAAAAGTAAAACTAAATCCACTACGTCAACGTGTTGGACTTGTTTTCCAATTTCCAGAGTATCAATTATTTGAAGAAACAGTACTTAAAGATATTATCTTTGGACCAAAAAACTTTGGTGTTAAGGAAAGTGTAGCTATAGAAAGAGCCAAACAAGTTATAAAACATGTAGGACTTGATGAAGAGTACTTAAAAAGAAGTCCGTTTAACTTATCAGGTGGAGAAAAGAAAAGAGTATCTATTGCTGGTATTTTAGCTATGGAACCAGATATCTTGGTACTTGATGAACCAACTAGTGGATTAGATCCTAAAGGTAGAGATGATTTACTTAAACTATTTATGGGAATCCATAATGACTTAAATAAAACAGTTATCATTATTACTCACGATATGAATACTGTTTATAAGTATGCATCACGTGTACTTGTGATGAATGAAGGACATTTAGTGTATGATGGGTTACCTCAAGAGTTATTTAGTAAAGAGAACATTAAAAGTTGGAATTTAGATATTCCTGATATTATAACTATTACTAGACAACTCGAAGATAAATTGGATGTTAATTTTGATAGTCAACCTCATACAATTCAAGAACTTTTTGAGCTTGTTAAGGAGGTTATATAATGAAAAACATTATAATCGGTCAATATTTACCGGGAACGAGTTTCTTATATAAAATGGATCCTAGAAGTAAAATAATTGCTTTAATGATTTTAATGATATCAACGTTTATTTTAAAAGATGTTACTCATATCTTGATAATGCTTGGTGTCGTATTATTAATCCTTAAAATAGGTGGAATACCAATTGTGAGAATCGCTAGAGGATTAAAACCTATTATGATCTTACTACTCTTTACATTTACTTTCCAAATTATATTTATTAAAACTGGAAACTTAATATTTGATACTGAGTTAACGTTAACTGTTTTTACATTACCATTAATGATATTTATTATATTATTTTGGTATCTAACGAGAAGATATATAAAATTCAAGTTTTTATATTTATTAATCACAGCATTTGGAATATTAACAATGTTATCTTTATATACTCCTGGTAGTGTACTTAGTTCAAGTACATTAGAAGTATATGGAGATGGATTATCAGGTGCATTCTTTATAATGGTAAGATTAATTATTATTGTTACTTTATCTACGATTTTGACATTAACTACTAAACCTACAGATTTAAACTTAGGTCTTGAAAAAATCTTGAAGCCTCTAAGTATAATTAGAATAAACGCAGAAGAAATTGCGATGATTATATCTATTGCTCTTCGCTATATACCAACATTATTAGATGAAGCTAATAAAATCATGCTCGCTCAAGCGAGTCGTGGTGTAGACTTCACTGAAGGCAAGTTTAAAGATAAAGTTATGCAGATCATTAGTTTGCTTGTACCTATGTTTATTATTAGTTTTAAACGAAGTGATGATTTAGCTAACGCAATGGAAGCTAGAAGTTTTGTTCCTGGTAAACGACGAACAAGATTACATACTCTTTCATGGCATAATCTCGATACTACTGTTATAGTATTTTGTATCTTCATTTTCATTTCAGCTATAACTGTTAGGGTGATGTTCTAATGGATAAATCTAAATTAGTTAATTCATATTTTGAAGCCTTTAGAGCTAAGGATATGGAGTCGTTAAAATTAATTTTAGGACCAGGCTTTGGAGTAAGAACTTTTCTTGGAAGCTTAGTATTTAGTTTTGAAGCTGTTGGATTATTATTTGAAAAGTACAACTTAATTGATACAAATATTATAAATTTTGATGAGTTAAACGATATAGTTTACATTAATGCAATAGTTGAATATTCAATTGATTCTAAAGTAAATAGTGAATGTATAATAGTTAAGTTTGTTTTTAAGGATAACTTAATTATTAGAGCTTACGAAACTATTAAAAAAGTTAGACATACAAGAATAAAATGTAATGTAACTTATGATGGGTCAACTTTTAGTGGTTTCCAAAGACAGCCTGATTTAATGACTGTTCAAGGAGAAATTGAAAAAGGTTTATGGCATCTTACTAAAGAAGAAATCACTATTCATTCTAGTGGTAGAACTGATAAAGGTGTTCATGCGATTAATCAAGTATTTCATTTTGATACAGTGAGTAAGATTAAACCTATTGATTTTGCTAGAGTACTAAGAAGTTACTTACCTGATTCTATATACCTAATTTCTAGTGAAGAAGTTCATCCTACATTTCATAGTAGATATGATGCATATTCTAAAGAGTATGTATATAAGATTAATATTGGTGAATATGATCCTATACGAAGAAATTATGAATGGAACGTAAGTGGGTTAGATTTAGGTGTTCTTAAAAAAGAGGTTTTAAGTATTATAGGAACTCATAATTTTACTAGTTTCACTAAAACTAAAGAAGATAAAATTATGATAAGAACTATCTTTGATGTGAAGGTTAAAGAAAAAGGGAGCCATATATATATTTCTATAATTGGTAGTGGTTTCTTAAGATATATGGTTAGATACATTGTAGGAACTGCGGTTGAAATAGCTAAGGGTGAAGTTAATGACTCATTACTTAACTTTATTAGTTATAAAAACTCAAGCGAAGTAAAATGGAAAGCTCCAAGTTCTGGATTATATCTTAAAGAGGTAAAATACTATGAGTGAGATAGAATATAGTAGTTTATTATACAACGAAGAAGAAATATTAAACTTATATGAAAATATGGGTTGGAGTAGTTATACAAAAGATAAAGAAAGTCTATTTAAAGGCATTAAGAACTCAATATATGTAAAATGCGCATATGACGCGGGAACATTAGTGGGTTTAGTTAGAGCCGTCGGCGATGGTAATACAATAATATATATTCAAGATATTTTAGTTTTAGAATCTTATCAAAGAGAAGGAATTGGTTCTAACTTAATTAAATTTGTACTTGAAGAATATAAAGATGTAAGACAAATTTGTTTAACGACAGACATTACAGAAAAACAAAGATTGTTTTACGAAAGTATAGGATTTAAGAATTATGAATCAGTAAATATTAAAGGATTTATGTTTGAAAAGCAACTTTAAAAGCACAAGATTTTCTTGTGCTTTTTTAAATATTTAAATTATTAGAGGTATGTGATTATCAAATAATAGATTAAATGATATAATAAATAATGAGGTGATTAATATGAAGAATTTTTATTTCCACAACCCGACTAAAGTATTTTTTGGAAAGGGAGAAGTAGAAAAAGTAGGTAAATTAGTAAAAGAGTATGGTAATACAGTATTACTAGTTTATGGTAAATCTAGTATTAAGAAGATGGGTCTTTATGACAAAGTTGTAAATTTATTAGAAAAAGAAGATATTAAGATTATTGATTTTGGAGGAATTGATCCAAATCCAAGAATTGAATCTATTAGAGAAGGCGCTGAACTTTGTAAGAAACATAAAGTAGACGTAGTCTTAGCTGTTGGTGGAGGTAGCACAATAGATGCCTCTAAAGGAATAGCTTCTGCGGCTTTATATGACGGAGATCCGTGGGATTTCTATTCTTATAAAGTAGAGTCAGTTGGGGCACTACCTATTGCTTCAATCTTAACTTTAGCCGCAACTGGTAGTGAGATGAACGCAGGGTCTGTCGTTACTAACTTTGAAACTAAAGAGAAAAACGGATGGGGAAGTCCTTATACTAATCCTAAATTTTCTATTTTAGATCCAGTAAATACATTCACTGTATCAAAACACCAAACAGGATGTGGAGTAGTTGATGCTTTAACACATGTTTATGAGTTTTATTTTAGTAATGAAGATGCTTATTTAAATGACCGTGTTTGTGAAGGTATAATGAAGACCATTATTCATTATGGTCCTATAGCTTTAAAAAATCCTGAAGATTATGAAGCTAGAGCTAATTTAATGTTTGGTAGTACTTTAGCACTAAACGGAGTTAGTGGATTTGCTAAAGACTTTGAAGGATTTAATCATATAACTGAGCATGTATTAAGTGCATTTTATGATATCGCTCATGCTGATGGGTTATCTGTTTTAGCTCCACACTGGATGGAATACATCTTAAGTGATAAAACAGTTAATAAATTTTATGAATTTGCTGTAAATGTTTGGGGAGTACACCCTGGTAAAGATAAAATGGCAATCGCAAAAGAAGGAATTAAAAGAGTATCTGAATATTATAAATCACTAGATATGCCTTTATATTTGAAAGATTTAAATATTATTAATCCACCATTAGATGAAATTGTAGATAAAACATTACATAGAGAAACTATTGGTAGATATGTAGCATTAACAAAAGAAGACGTTAAGAAGATATTAACTAACGCACTGTAGGAGGAATTATTATGGTATTAAAAAAACTTCAAAAATTAATTAAGAATGAAAAAATAGATGCTTTACTTTTAACTGTAGTGGAATACCCAATCATATCTAAAAATATATTTTATGTAACTAATTATACTGGGACTTATGGTTTTAGTATTATAGGAGAAAATTTTCAATATTTTATAACTGATTTTAGATATCGAGACCAAGTTCAAAAAGAGTCTCCTAATTTTACATTTGTAGAAATAGAAGGATCTTTATTAGATACTATAAATAGTATTATTATAAAAGAGAATATTAAAGTTTTAGGCTTCGATCAAAAGATGAGATATTTAGAGTTCGCTATGTTTCAAAAACTATCTTGTGAGCTATCCCCAACTACTAATTTAGTTGAGTCTTTAAGAATATCTAAAACTGATGATGAGATAAAATTGATTAAGAAAGCTTGTGAAATCACTGATCAAGCTTTGGAATATGTGTTAGATTTTGTAAAACCTGGAGTAGTAGAAAGAGACATTGAAATTCTTCTTAAAAATAAGATGATTGAATTAGGGGCAGATTCATATTGGCCTAGATTTACCGTAGCTAGTGGAGAACGAGGGGCAATGCCTCATGGTATGGCTAGTGATAAAGTTATTAAAGAAGGAGAATTAGTCACTTTTGATATTGGATGTTTCTATAAAGGATATTCATCTGATATGACTAGAACTGTCGCAGTAGGTAAAATTGATACTAAGTTAAAACAAATATATGATATCGTATATGAAGCTCAAAAACGTGGTGTAGAATCTGCAAAAGCAGGAATGACAGGTAGAGAGTTAGATAGTGTTTGTCGTGATTATATAACTGGCGCTGGATATGGTGAATATTTTAAACACGGGACCGGACATGGTCTTGGGCTTGATGTACACGAGGATCCTCGTGTAAACCAAGCAAATGATAAACCTTTAGAAGTAGGGGCTTGTGTAACTATAGAACCAGGTATTTATATAAGTGGTCTTGGAGGAGTTAGAATTGAAGATGATATCATCTTAACTGAGGACGGATGTATTATTTTAAATAAATTCCCTAAAGAATTAATTACAATTAAATAAATATTTAAAAGTGCTGAATTTTTCAGCACTTTTTTTAGTTATTTTGTGTAATACATTGTGCACAAACTAAATATTATAATTCCTTTAATATTATAGACAAATATTATATAATGTTCATAGAATACATTATGTGAATAATCACAGAGGAGGATAAAGGGATATGATTTTAAGAAGAAAAAACTTATTTAGCTTGATGCTACTTTTGGCTCTTGTTTTTTTTATGGGCGGATGTGGCGATGATACTCCAACAATATCAGGAGTAGATGAAATTATTGTAACGGTAGGTAGTGAGTTACCTGATTTACTAGAAGGAATCAATTTACAAGGTGTAACAAGTGAGGATGTAGATATTGACTATTCTAATGTCGATTTAAATACTGTTGGTTCATATACAGTGACTTACTCTTTAACTGTTGGAGAAACAGATCCAATTATTTATGAGATTATAGTAAATGTTGTTGGGTATCCTTTAACTAAGGAACCTTTAATATTTGGAGTTGAAGATATAACATATATTATTGGAGATGATATGCCAAATCTATTAGCAGGAATTACTGCTTCAGATATGGAATATGGAGATTTAACTTTTAGAATAGAACTTGACGCAAGTTCTGTTGATTATGAAGTTGAAGGAATATATGAAATTTATTATTATGTTGAAAATATTGATGGATATAACTATTATGAATCAGCAGAATTAAATGTAGTTCTTGATGATTTAGATATTGACATACCTGATGAATTTGCTTTAGTTATTTATGATGGTTTATATGGGTTAGTTGATTTAGATAATAATGTTATAATTCCTTTTGAATATAGCTTAATTCAGTATTATGGTAGTGGAATATTTAAGCTTGAAAAATATGTTTCTGAATCATTAGAGGCAGTTCCATATAGAATAGATTTTAACGAAGATACTTTCTATTTTGATTCGAATACAAGTGAGTATTATGAATATTCATATCAACCTAGGCAAGATTTTGTTAATGGAATTACTAGAGTACGAAATGAATATTATTTACAAGCTTTAATGGATACTGAAGGCAATATTATTACACCGTTTATATATGATAGTTTATTTATATTAGAAAACAATTGTGTAATTGCTAGTATTAATAATAATTACGGATTAATTGATTATGAAGGAAATGAGATTACCGATATTAAGTATGATTATATAACTACTTTCTTTGATGAATACTTTATCAAAAGCTTAGATGGTACTTATGAGGTAGTTACTATAGATAATGAATTTGTTTTTGAATTATCAAGTGGTTCATCTTATAAATATACAATGGAAGATGAATCATTTGTATATAGAGTTGAAGTAGATGGAAATAAAATTTTAGTTGATAAATCATTTAATATTTTACTTGAAACTGAAGATTACTGGTTAGGTATGATAAGTAATGGTTTATTTACATCTATTACTGATAGTACTTATACTTTATATAATTTATATACTGATACTGTAATAGAAGATATTATTAGTTATGAAACATATGATGATATTGTTATATTTGAAACAGGAGATGGATTTGGAATATTTGATATAGAAACAGATAGTATAGTTCTTGATCCAGTGTATAGTGACTTATCACGTTTAGGAGATACTGATGATTTATTTGTAGCTACTAATAGTGATGGATTAAAAGGTATAGTTTCAGAAGCGAATATTGTATATTTTGATTTTCTAGCTACAGATATAACTAGGAATAACGGGGAAGATTTTTATCGATATACCGATATTGATGGTTATTTT
The DNA here is from genome assembly GCA_000753575.1 of Candidatus Izimoplasma sp. HR2. Lineage (GTDB taxonomy): Bacteria > Bacillota_I > Bacilli_A > Izemoplasmatales > Izemoplasmataceae > JAFGXW01. The sequence goes on from JRFF01000019.1 coordinate 37,798, forward strand.
GGATTAATTAATTTAGATGGACAAAGTATGACACATAGAACATTTTTAAGTATTGGTGAATATACTGAGGGATACGCTTTAGTAATTGATCAAGATACTGAGTTATATAGTTATTTATATGAATCAGGACTATTAACTGCACCACCAGCTTTATTTGATGCTTATCCGTTTGAAAACGGATTTGCAATTGTAAAAAGAATTGATAGTGAAGATGGCTGGACTGCAATGAGTACTGATTTATCTTATGTTTCAATTGATACTTATTATGAAGTTTATACTTTTGTTGATGGTGTTGCTAAAGTAAGATTAAGCGGTGTTGAAGAAGAAACTCAATATAGTTATATTGATATAAACGGTTTAATTACTGAAGATGTATTTTATAGTGGGTATGATATGTATAATGGACATGCAATTGTTCAGTTTACTTCAAGCTATTTAAGCATGGGATCAATTAATAGTGATGGAGATGTAGTTGTACCTGGTATTTACCGTGGAGTTGGATTTGCTAATGACGGTATGATCCGTGTTACTGATTATTATTATCAAGAAGGTTTTTATAATTATGCAGGTGTTTTAGCTGTTAATATTGGTTATGATTGTAATGCTAATTTTAATAGTGGACGTGTAATTGCTAGAAGTGGTAGCACTTATGCAATATATGATCAAGATGGAAATGTTACTTTAGATTTCCAAGATAATTATATCTTTGATTTCAGTGAAGGATACGCAAAATTTATTGATAATATAACTGGTTTAATAGGTTTTTATGATATATTTGGAAATATTGCTATTAACGCAACACTAGAAAATGTAAGTAGTTTTAGTGGTGGAGTTGCAATTGTTTATAGTTACGAAACTAATCTGTATAGTTTCATTAATACTGATGGGGATTTAGTAACTGATTACAAATTTGATACAATTTCAAGTTTCACAGATGAATCACCTTATTCAATTGTTCAAATTGGATATTATGAAGGATTAGTTGATAAGTCTGGTAATATGGTGTTAGAGGCAGAATACTCTATTGAAATTACAGATTTTGGATATATTGCTAATCATATATATGGTGAAATAATTTATATAGAATTAGATAACGATATTTTAAGTTATAGTATTTTTGATAATGAAGGAATAGAGTATATAGTTGAATATAATGATGGATGGTCTTTAATTGATTCTGAGACTGTAGTTATTGATGAAGAGTTTGATTTTATTCAATATAACTATACCAATGATTCTTGGATTGTTCGTAATGACGGATATTATGGACTATATGATAATGATTTTAATAGAATATTAGACACGATATATGATACATTTTACTATTCAACGTCAAACTCTGATATTTATATTATATACTTAGGCAATTTAGGAGTTGTATCAGAAACAGGAGAAATAGTTATTGAACCAATTTATGATGAAATAGAATATTTAATTGATTTTGATTTGTATTGGGTTTTTAACGGAAATATTCAAGGATTATATAGTGTTGATGGTGAGATGTTATTACCAAATCAGTATTATAGTATTGATGTAACTTTAAAATAGAATAAATTAAAATAGTGCTGAATTTTTCAGCACTATTTTTTAAAAAAAGTTATTCTACTAGAACTAAGTAATAATAACTATTGATATATAGTATTACAAAGTCTTTTATTCTTTTTCGTTTTTTGATAAAATGAAAATATAAAGCAACCGGTAAGGATGTCAAGAGATAAAAACAATAAAAAAGACTAGTTTTTAATAA
>JRFF01000020.1 GCA_000753575.1 Candidatus Izimoplasma sp. HR2
ACATTAAATGGATCAGGATTAGCAGTTGGTAGAACTGTAGTTGCGATAATGGAGAATTATCAACAAAAAGATGGTACAATTGTAATACCTGAGGTATTAATACCTTATATGAAAACAGATATAATCAAATAGGAGGATATTATGAAGACAGATATTATAGAACAAAAAGAGTTTGATTTATTAACTAATAAAAATGATATAGTTATCACTAATAATCTAAAAAACAACTTAGTTAAACAGCTAGATGAAATCTTTGAAGGAAAAATAAAAGAGCTTTCTAATGAGCCATTTACCACTATTTATACACTTGGTAAAATTGAAGCAAAAAGAGTTCATGTTGTAAATTTTGATAAATTAGATAAACTTAAAAAAAGAACTAAAATATTTAAAAGTATCTCAGATTTAAAAGGAGATATTACAGTTCTTGTAGATACATTTGAAACAAAAGAAACATATTTAGAGTTAATGCAAGAGTTATCAGAAAAGATTCTTACTAATAACTACATATTTGATAATCATAAATCTAAGAAGAAAGCAAAAGACAAAAACTTCTACTTTTATGGAGAAACAAGTATTTATGACGCAGTTAAAAAAGGTTATGTACTAGGCGATTGTGTAAATCACGCAAAAGATTTAGTAAATACACCATATAATTATTTAAATGCTAATGATTTGGCAATTTATGCAAAAAAATTAGAAAGATTTGATAATGTAACTGTTGAAATAATTGAAAAAGAACAAATAGAAAAAATGAATATGGGTGCTTTTCTAGGTGTAAACTTAGGGTCTATCGAACCTCCAAAGCTAATATTCGTTAAATATCAAGGTAAAAAGACTTTTTCTGATCCAACTGCACTTGTTGGAAAAGGAGTTATGTATGATACTGGTGGTTATTCAATTAAAACAGCCGCTGGGATGCCTGGTATGAAAGTAGATATGGCTGGTTCTGCGTCTGTTATATCAGCACTTGAAGCAATTGCTAGACTTGAATTAAAAGCTAATGTAATGGCTATTGTAGCTGCTACAGATAATAGAATAGGGGATAACGCAATTGTACCTGATGATATTTTAGTTGCTGCAAGTGGAAAAACAATTGAAATTATCTCTACAGATGCTGAAGGACGTTTAACTTTAGCTGATGCTGTATGGTTTGCTCAACAACAAGGAGCTAAAAAAGTTATTGATACTGCTACTTTAACAGGAGCAATGGTTGCAGCACTTGGACATGAGTTTACTGGAGCGTTTACTAATGATACAGATTATTATAAAAAGTTCTATAAAGCTAGTAAAAAAGCAAAAGAACAAGTATGGCAAATGCCAATTTCTAAAGGATATAAGAAACTTATAGAAAGTAAAGTTGCGGACATTAAAAATACTGGTGGACGTCTTGCTGGAGCAAGTACAGCTGCACAGTTTATCGCAGAGTTTATTGAAAAAGATACTAAATGGATTCATTTAGATATCGCAGGAACTGCTTCTAATGAAAAGAAAGAAGCGACCGGAGTAATGGTTAAAACATTTACTGAATTATTCTGTTAATAGTAAAAAGGATTCCAAATGGAATCCTTTTTTTATAAGTTTTCTTTAATATCTTTAACAAGAGTCATAAAGTATTCTTCACTAAATTTACCATAATTATTAATTGTAGATAATTCCATACCATCATTTTCATATCGTGGAACTAAGTGAATATGGAAGTGGAAAACGCTTTGTAGAGGCTTTTCATTATTACTTATGATATTTATTCCTATTGGATTAAACGCAGTTTTTAAAGCTCTAGCAATTTTTGGGACTACCTTAAAAATATTTTCTGCCGTTTCTTCTGTTAAATCATATACGTTCTTTATATGTTCTTTAGGAATAATTAAAGTATGCCCTTTAGTTCCTTGTGTAATATCCAGAAAAGCAAAAACATTTTCATCTTCATAAACTTTATAAGAAGGGATTTCTCCTTCTATTATCTTACAAAAAATACAATCCATTAGCTATTCCTCCTCTATTCTTTTTATCACTCTAAATACATCATTCATATCTGCTAACATAAAATCAGGGTTAACTTCCATTAAATGAGCGCTACCTTTTAAACTCCAAGCAACTCCACCACTATATATTCCAGCGTTTTTACCTGCTAAAATATCACCTTGATTATCACCTATCATTATTGCTTCATTTACACTAGGGAAACGGCTTAGTGCCGTGTCTATAGGTTCTCTATTCGGTTTTGGGTTTTTGACATCATCAAGAGCAATAAATACACTAAAATAGTCGTCTAAATTATAGTGGGTAAAACTTGGCCATGCTGCTTCTTTAAATTTTGAAGTAACAATACCTAAGTTATATCCATTTTTATGTAGTTTTTTAATTGTGTCTATTACACCAGGGTATATTTCAAAATTACCAAACTCATATTCTACATAATATTCCCTATACGATTCAATCATAGCTTGAATAGTAAAAGGATCATTAGTATATTCACTAAAAGTATCATGTAAGGTTGGACCTATAAATGTCATTATTTTTTCTCGAGTTAAAGGTAGTCCTGGAAAATGGGTTTCAAATGTTGATTGGAAACTATCAATAATAATTTCATTTGTATTTATTAATGTACCATCTAAATCAAATAATATTGTATCTATCTTTTTCATAAAATCACCTAAAACTATTTTACCATATTTTGAAAAAATTCAATAACAATGTAAAAAGAATTGAATTATTTATAAAATGATGTAGAATATATATCGGTTAGGAGTGATGTAATGTCTAATATTATAAACGATTTAATAGCAAAAATAACTGGTAAAGCGCTAAAAATAGTATTTCCGGAGTCTAATGACATTAGAATTTTAGAAGCTGCAGAAAAACTTTCAAAAGAAGGTTTAGTTAAACCAATATTAATTGGGGACCCAAATAAAATATCAAAAGAATATGATCTTACTGGATGTACAATCATCAATCCATATGATTGTGAAGTATATGATGAAATGGTTGAATCATTTGTTACTAGAAGAAAAGGTAAAGCAACTATCGAAATGGCAAAAGAATTAATGCATGATATGAATTATTTCGGTACTATGCTTGTATATATGGGACTTGCAGACGGTTTAGTTAGTGGTGCTACTCGCTCTACAGGAGAAACGGTAAGACCTGCATTACAAATTATTAAGACAAAACCAGGAATTTCAAGAACATTTGGATATTTCTTAATGGTTAGAGATGAGTATAAATTCATTTTTGGAGATTGTGCAATCAATGGAAACCCTACAGCTGAGATGTTAGCAGAGTTTGCAGTAGAATCAGCAAAAGCTGCAGAAATGTTTGGGATAGATCCTAAAGTAGCGTTATTATCATTCTCAACAAATGGTAGCGCGGATACAAAAGAATCAAGAAAAGTTAAATTAGCTACTAAATTAGCTAAAGAAAAAAATTCAGGATACATAATTGATGGAGAAATGCAATTTGATGCGGCATTTGTTGAAAGTGTTGGATTAAAAAAATATCCAGGAAGTAACGTAGCTGGGCAAGCAAACACATTTATTTTCCCAGATTTAAACTCTGGGAATATTGGATATAAAATTGCACAAAGATTAGGTAATTTTGATGCAATGGGTCCTATTCTTGCAGGTTTAAATAGTCCTGTTAATGATTTATCAAGAGGATGTAGTTCAGAAGATGTATATAAAACAGCTATAATAACTGCTTCTCAAGTACTATTAAACTAAAAAAGCTGATTTCCAGCTTTTTTTTATTGCCTAAAATATATATTAAATATATGTTATAATGTTTATCTAGTGAAAAGAGGGGTATTATGAAAAGATGTTTAGTAATTTATAACCCAGTAAGTGGAAAAAAGAACTTTGTTAATCATCTTGATTACGTAGTTAAAAGACTTGAAGACTCGGGATATAATACTTCTGTTATAGCAACAGAGAGACCAAGACATGCAATTTCAATAGCAAAAGAAGCATGTTTAAGTAAAGTTGATCTTTTAGTTGTTTCAGGTGGAGACGGAACAATACACGAGTGTATTAATGGAATTGCAGTTTGTGACTATAACCCGGTAATAGGTTATATTCCATCAGGAACTGCTTGCGATTTTGCGAGCACGCTAAGAATTCCTAAAAAAGTAGACAAAGCTATGGATATTATATTAAGTGGTGAACCTGTAAAAATGGATATAGCTAAAAGTAATAATGGTTATTTTTTATATGTTAATGCAATTGGTACGTATGTAGATATTTCTTATGTTACAGATTCTAAATTAAAAAAACATTTAGGGTACTTTGCATATTTAATCACAGGATTAAAAGAATTCTTTACAATTCCGATGATGAAAACGAAAATAGAGCATGATAACGGGATTTTAAGAGGATATTTTTCTTTAATTATGGTAATTAATTCAAGAAAAGTAGCTGGATTTAATATAATTAATAAACCAGTATTAGATGATGGTTTAGTTGATTTAGTTGTCTATAGATATATACCATTATTTAATAACCTAATATATTTTATATCATTCATATTAGGACCTAAACTGTTACCTGCAGTTTATAGGATACAAACATCAAAACTTAAAATTTATACAGATCATCACCATAAATGGAATACAGATGGTGAAGAATCAAATTCTGGTAATTTAAATATAGAAGTTCAGAAACAAGCTATTCAAGTTATTGTTAAACCAAACGTTAAGAATAGGTATTTTAAGGAGCAGTAATTATGGAAAATGGAATATTATCTAAATATCAAATAAAAGAGGTTGTGGTGGTTGAAGGCTATCATGACCTTGCTAAATTAAAAGCAATATATGAAACGATAGATGTATATATAACAAACGGGAGCGAAATATCAATTGAGACACTTAAAGAATTAAAGCTATTAAATGAAAAAAGAGGATTGATTTTATTCTTAGATCCTGACTATCAAGGAGAGAGAATAAGAAGAATAATTAACGACTATGTTGGAGAGACAAAACATGCGTTTCTAAAGAAGAAAGATTGTATAAGTAAAAACAAGAAAAAGGTAGGAATTGAACATGCTAAAAGAGATGTAATTATCAAAGGGTTAACATCATTTTATATGTCATCAAATTCTACTACAACTAACATAGAATTCGAAGATCTATATAGGTTAAATTTGATAGGAAATAGCAACTCAAAAGCACTTAGAAAACAACTAGGTGAAGATTTAGGAATAGGTCTAAACAATGGGAAAACCCTGTTAAAAAAACTTAATATGTTTAATATAAGTATAGAGCAAATTAGAGATATTTTAGGAAGTGATTAAATGAAAAAAATAGGCACAATAAATAAGACAAAAGAAGCTATTGAAAAGAACAAATTTCATATAAAAAAGAAGTTTGGACAAAATTTTTTAGTGGATCAAAACATCTTACAAAAAATAGTTGAAATACCTACTATAAATAAGGACACTTTAGTAATAGAAATTGGTCCTGGATTAGGAAGTTTAACAGAACACCTTTTAGAAAAATCACTACATGTTTTAGCTTATGAAATAGATACCGAGTTAGTTAGAATATTATCAGAAAATTTCCAAGAAGATAAC
>JRFF01000021.1 GCA_000753575.1 Candidatus Izimoplasma sp. HR2
GTTTATTAAAAACTAGTCTTTTTTATTGTTTTTATCTCTTGACATCCTTACCGGTTGCTTTAAGTAAATTAAGCAATTAATTTCTATTAATAATATTATAGAAACAATTATACTATAAAAGAATCAATAATACTTTAATAAACTTAAAAATGAAACCGCTACCACAATACTTATCAGCCCAGTTATGATATACTAAATCTACAAAATAATACTTTAGAGGTGATTTTAATGATAGACTTCACAATATATCATGAAGCAAAAAGCAAATATGCTTATATATTTGATAAGGATACAGTTCACTTAAGACTTTTTGCTAGTAAGAATAAAATAGAATCAATTCAAGTTCTTTATGGGGACCCTTTTAACTATTCTCATAACGAAAAAAACGATAATAAATGGGAATGGGCAAATGAAGGTGATGAATTTACAATAATGAAGAAGGAATATGAGTTGGAAAACTTTGATTATTACTTCATTTCATTAAAACCTAAGTACAAAAGAATGAAATATGCCTTCATTGTAAATGGAAAATACTTATTTGGTAGTAGAGAGATAGTTGATCTTGAAAAACAACCAGATCAAAAATTTAATCTCTTCAATTTCTTCAATTTTCCTTACCTAAATGAGGAAGATATTTTTGCTGCTCCAGCTTGGATAGAAGATCAAGTATGGTATAGCATATTTCCTGAAAGATTTCATAATGGTGACCATACAATAAATCCTACAAATACATTGAAATGGAACGACACAGATAAGTACTCAAATAACCAAAGATTTGGTGGAGATTTAGAAGGCATAATTCAAAAATTACCCTATCTAAAGAGCATAGGATTCACAGGAATTTATATGACACCAATATTTGAATCTGATACATCTCACAAATATGACGTGGTTGATTATTACAAAATTGACAAAGATTTCGGTGACAACGATAAATTTAAGGAATTAGTAGAAAACGCACATAAATTAGGTCTAAAAGTTATGCTTGACGCTGTTTTTAATCACAGTGGTTTCAGACATCCGTTCTTTATCGACGTCATCAAAAATGGCAAAAATTCAAAATATTATGACTGTTTTCATATTATAGATCATAGTAAACCCGTTGTTAATTTCCCATTAAATAAGGACTTTACAATTGACAGAAATAAAATAGGACACATATTTAAGAATCATGATTTACTCAACTACAGAACTTTTGCATTTACTCCATTTATGCCAAAATTAAATACTAATAATCCTCTTATGAAAGAGCACCTTTTAAATGCTGCTGAGTACTGGATAAAAGAGTATGATATAGATGGTTGGAGACTAGATGTTAGTAACGAAGTTGGACATAGATTTTGGCGAGATTTTAGAGATACTGTAAAGAGTGCTAAAAAAGATACATACATCGTTGGAGAAAATTGGGATAACTCGAATCCATGGCTTCAAGGTGATCAATATGACGGAGTTATGAATTACGAGATATTATTTCCACTTTGGAACTACTTTGGAACAAATATTGATGGTCCTCAATACAAAAGTACTGAATTTATGTTTAAAATTAACAAAGTTTTAGTAGATTATCCTAAGAATGTTTTGAGAGCTATGTATAACTTAGTAGATTCTCATGATACTACACGTATTTTAGAAATATGCTCAAATGATATCAATTTAGTTATGCTACCTTACCTCTTCTTATTCTCTTTTCCTGGCGCTCCAAGTATATATTACGGTGGAGAAGTTGGACTTTCTGGAAAACATGATCCAGATAATAGAAGATGTATGATTTGGGAAAAAGAAAAGCAAAATAAAGATATTTTAAACCACATTAAAAAACTAATTAAGTTAAGAAGTAAGTATCCAGCATTCAAATCGACTGAATTTGAATGGATAGATGTTAATGATGAGTTTGAATATATAATCTACAAAAAAGACAACTTATATTTTATTATGAGTAAAAGATATATTCCTCATTTAATAAAATTACCAAAAGAATTACAAGATACTACTTTTAAAGATATTTATAATAATACAACTTTAAAATTTGAAAAAGAATTAACGCTAGAAAGTTACGGATTCTACATATTAAAAAAATAGTGCAAATTTGCACTATTTTTATTTTATACGTTTTCGATTACTAAATTGGTAAAAGATTCTCTATATGAATATGTTGTTTCTTTACCTTTTTCAATATTTAATATTAAATACGAAGCTGGAGCGTCTGATCTAGGACTATAAATACTTCCTGGATTCATATAGAAAACTCCAGCTACATTATCGAACTTAGCAATGTGAGTATGTCCATATAATACTAAGTCAACTTCTGTTTCCATTCCTTTAGCTAACAATTTTCTCATATTGTTAGTAACTCCATATTTATGACCATGTGTTAAAAACAATCTTTTATCTTCAACTTCTAAAATACTTTCATAAACAAAGCCACCATCACGTGGATAATTCCCTTTTATGGCTACTATATCTAAATCAAGAAGAAAATTATGTTTTAACTCACTATCTCCAAGTGAAATTACATAATCTGCATCAGGGTTAAATTCTAATATTCTTTTAATTACTTCTTTATTTCCATGAGCATCACTAAATACAACAACTTTCATAAATAACACCTTCTTTTAAATAATTATATCAAAAAAACTAATAAACCTAAATAAAAAGTGAAGAATTTATTTCTTCACTCAATATTATATTAATAATTAGATTTTTTCTTTTCGTAATAAGCTTGAGGATGTTTACATACAGGACACATACCAGGAGCCTTTTTACCAACATGAATATGACCACAATTACGGCAGAACCATACTGTTTCTTCTCCAGAATCAAATACTAAATCTTCTTTTAAGTTCTTAGCTAATTTACGGTATCTTTCTTCATGATCTTTTTCAATTTTAGCAATCATTCTCCATGAAGCAGCAATTCTTGGGAATCCTTCTTCATCAGCAATTCTAGCGAATTCAGGATAAAGTCCAGTCCATTCTTCATTTTCTCCATCAGCTGAAGCTGCTAAGTTTTCTAAAGTAGTACCTTCTATTCCAGCAGGATAAGCTGCAGTAATTTCTACGGCTCCTCCTTCTAAATATCTAAAGAAGACTTTGGCATGTTCGACTTCATTAGCCGCAGTTTCTGCGAATAATGCTGATATTTGTTCATATCCTTCTTTTTTTGCTATTTTAGCAAACATTGTATATCTAGCTTTTGCTTGTGATTCACCTGCAAATGATTTTAATAAATTCTTTTCTGTTTCTGTACCTTTAATTGACATAATGACCTCCTACTTTTAACTTTCTATCTTTATTATATCATATCTATTTTATTATTAAATACTTGATTAATCTTTTTAAACATAGCGCTCTATGACTGATTTTATTCTTTTCTTCTAATGATAATTCAGCCAAGTTTTTACCAAGATTAGGTACATAAAAGATAGGATCATATCCAAATCCGTTATCTCCTTTATAATCTTTACTTATTTCACCATATAAATAATCTTCAACAAAAATAGGATCCTTATCCATATAATAAACACACATAGAAGTTACAAATCTTGCTCCTCTATTTTCAATACCTTTTAGATTTTTTAATAAAAGTTTATTATTATCACTATAGGTTTTATCTATTCCTGAGTATCTAGCTGAATAAATACCAGGTTCATTATTCAAAGCAAATACTTCTAACCCTGAATCATCAGCAATAACAGTTTTATTTAAATGTAAAGCCAATGTTTTCGCCTTAATTAAAGCGTTTTCTTTAAAAGTAATACCATCTTCAATGATTTCAGGAAAATAATCAAAATCAAATAATGATAATACTTTATAACCAAGTGGAGTTAAAATATTTGATATTTCTATTATCTTGTGTTTATTCTTTGAAGCTACTACAATTTCTTCCATATTTATCACCCTATTAATAGTATAACAAAAAAATAAGCCTTGTGGGCTTATTTTCTTAACCATAAATTAAATTTATCTAAATCTGAGTTTTTACCAATTAGTAATAGCTGATCAGTTAAGCTTATTACATATTCCGCAGTTGGAATTATAATATCGCCATTTTTTCTAATTGCTACAACATTGATTTTAAATTTATTTCTTACATCTAAATTGATAATTGTTGAATCAACAATTTTTTTAGTTGCATTAACAACTATAAAACTATGACTTTCATTTAAATCAATATAATCAAGTACATTGTCAGATATAATCTTTCTAGCAAGTCTTCTACCTGATTGTTGCTCTGGCTGAATAATTTCATCAGCTCCTAATTTTAATACTACTTTTGCATGATCCTTATTTTGAACTTTAACAGTAACTTTATCAACACCTAATTCTTTTAAGATTAAAGTTGTCAAAATACTACTTTGAAGTTCTTCCCCAATTGCTACAATTACATGATCAATACTAGATATACCAACTTCTCTAAGTGCATTTGCATCAGTTGTATCTAATGTAACTGCATGAGTAGCTATTTTACTCATTTTAGCTATTCTTTCAGGATCTTTATCTATTACTAATACATCTGAATCTTTATTTATTAATTCCGTAACTACACTTTGTCCAAAGCGCCCCATTCCAATTACAGCAAACGATTTCTTAGCCATATTTTTCACCCTCTATAAATAAATTTAGCCAATAAATTACTAAAATTCTCTTGGCTTTCTATATAATACCAACAATATAGCTCTATGTCAAATAATTATGATGAATATAGCCCTTTAAAACAATAACTTTATGTTATAATTACACAAAGAGGTGATGAAATGACAAATACTAATAAAGAAGGATTAAACATTATAATATTTTATATAGTAATGTGGATCGCAGTTATCATTTTACAATTTATTATGATCTATATGAATCTAGAACCTTCTGGAGAAGTTGTTATAACTGATGCTGAAGAACTTAGAATGATAAGTGTTACTAATTTAGTGCTTTATTTATCTTTATTCATTATCTTTTTATACACATTAAGATCATATTTAAAAAACCAAATTATAGAAACTAGAAAAAACTTTCTTGCATTTATAAGAGTTACTACTTTAGGCTTACTAGGTTTATTTATAGCAGTATATGCCTCAGCTTATGTAATGGAATACCTAGGAATTACTGCGAATAGTGAAAACCAAGAAGTATTAAATAGACTAATTGACGCAGCCTTATTTGATAAAATTGCTTTAGTTTTATTTAGTGTATTCTTAGCACCATTCGTAGAAGAAATAGTCTTTAGAAGAGCCGTATATGGATTCTTAGAAAATGTTAGCATTCCCTTAGCTATCATAGTTAGTGGTTTGTCATTTGGATTTATCCACGTATTATCTGGAGACTTTATTCAAATAATTATTTATGGTAGTTTAGGTTTAGTTCTAGCTCTTATGTATTACTTATCAAAGAAAAATATAATGACAGTAATCGCCATTCATATGGTTTATAACTTAATAATTACAGTATTTATGTTCACATAAAATAAAAAAGGAATAATTATTTCATTCCTTTTTTTAATTGTTTTAATACTTCTTTTAACCGATTATGTTTGGCATATTCAAGTACTGTATATTCATTATATTTTTTAGAATAGTCAACAGTCTTTGTTTGTATCAAATTAACTATCTCAACATCACCAACAACAGTAGCATAGTAAATAGCGTCATTACCTGAATGATCAATACTATATATTGAAGCATCTTTTTTCAATAATCTTTCCACTAAATATTGCTCTTTATTCATTATTGCGTAAAATAACGGTGTATTTCCAAAAATATCTTTATCATTCACATTAACGATATTAATTAAAGAATCTGCTTTATCAAATTCATTCATAACTATTGATAAAGTAAGTGGATTCCTTTTTAGTCTAGATTGATAATCTTTATCGTTTTTTAATCTATTAAATAATTCAACTGCCTCATACTTATTCTTCTGAATAGCTAAATCATACGGAGATTGGCTAAATTTAGACACATCATAACTAGTTAAACCATATTCTACTAATGTTTCAATCATCTCAAAATCAGGATGTTCTACAGCTATATGAAGAGGTGTAAGTAGATAATTATTCTTGCAATAAGGGTTAACACCAAGTTCTATCAAATATCTGACTATAGCTACAGTAGAAAAAAGTGCTGCATAATGCAGAGTTGATGCTTGTCTAATATCAAGTGAGTTCACAATTGCTTTCTTATGCACTAAAAATTGCACTGCTTTGATTTTTTTACTTCTAACAGCGAATTGTATTACTGATGTTAAATTTTCATCCACAGCGTAAATATCAGCGTTATTTTTAAGAAGAATATCAATAACTTCTACACTTCCTTTATATGCAGCTTTATGAAGTGGTGTTTGAAAAGTTTTATTTCTAAAATCTTGGGTAGCATTATTTTTTAGTAATAACTCCACCATTTCTAAATTACCCATATAAGCAGCAATGTGTAATGGAGTCTCTTGATATTTATCTCCAATATTAGGATTAACACCTAGTAATAATAAAAGCTCTAAAGATTTTAAAGCTTTATTTCTAGAAGCAAGGTGTAATAGTGTTTGCTTTCTTTCATCTTTTAAGTGAATATCACTTCCAGATTTATAGTATTCAACTATGTATTTTGTATCATCATTTAATGCGGCCATATAGATAGAATCACTAGTACCATTTCCGTAATTTAAATACACACTTAAATCCATTGCAAACACCTCCTTTTTATTACCTAAATTATAGCTTAAAAATAAAAAAAATACCACATATAATGTGATATTTTTTTAAGTTGTATTTTTATTATTATCTTACAGCGTCTTTTAAAACTTTACCAGCTTTAAAAGCAGGTGATTTTTGTGCAGGTATGTTAATTTTTTCATTAGTTCTAGGGTTATGTCCGACTCTTGCTTTACGATCTCTAACTTCGAAAGTTCCAAATCCAGTTAAAACAACTTTTTCCCCTGATACTAAAGATTCTTGAATTGCAGCTAAAGTAGAATTCAATGCTAATTCTGAATCCTTCTTAGTAAGTTTTGAAACCTCAGCGATTCTTGAAACTAATTCTGTTTTATTCATATCCAAAATCCTCCTTTTATTTTTCTATACCCATTATACCAACTATTTGGCTTTATTGCAAGACTTTTCCCTTGTTTGCAAACAAAAACCACAATTTTCTAAAAAATTGCGGTCAGTTTCTATTGTTGGCTTGGCTACTAAATAAAAGCCCTTTCAAGTGAATGACTTTTCATATGTTGGTTATTTTATTCTGCCTTTGAACTTCTACCTAGCAACATGTTTTTTGCAATATCGGGATCCATTTTATTAAATAGAACCTCGTATACAGCGGTAATTATAGGCATTTCAAGGTTTTTTTGCTTAGCATATCTGTATGCTGCTTCACAAGTTCTTATACCTTCAACTACCATTGTCATAGAATTTAATGTTTCTTCTAAATCTTTTCCGTTTCCAATTTTATATCCGGCTTGGTAGTTACGAGAATGGGGACTAGTACATGTTACAACTAAATCTCCAATTCCTGATAATCCCATTAAACTTTTTGGGTCTGCACCGTACATTTCGTAAAATTTCGACATTTCTACAAGTCCTCTAGAAATTAATGCAGCACGTGCATTATCACCTAATCCCTTGCCTGCTATTAGTCCTGAAGCTAGTGCAAATATATTTTTTAAAGCTCCTCCAAGTTCTGCTCCTTTTAAATCTAAAGAAGTATAAACTCGGAAATAATCTGTATTATGAAATAAGTCTTGAACGAACTTTGCATGCTCTTCACTTTCACTTGAAGCAGTTACAACTGTCGTTAATCCTTTAATTACTTCTTCGGCATGACTCGGTCCACTTAATGCGACAAAACCTTTTAATAAATCAGCAGGAATCATCTCAGAAAAAATCTCAGAAATACGTAAGAAAGTTTCAGGTTCTATACCTTTTGCACCGTTAACAATTAACTTCGGTTTTTTAATAAATTTTAATGCTTCATTTATTGCAATTCTTAATACTTTTGTTGGTACTACAAATAGTAAAACATCGCTAAAATTAATTGCCTCTTCCATACTAGAAGTTGCAACAATATTTTCTGGTATATTTTCATTCAATTGTAGACAGATATGTAGCTCATTAATTTTACTTACAATTTTAGGATTAACATCATAAACAAGTACGTTGTGATCATTATTACTTAGTACTTTTGATAAAGCAAGTCCCCAAGATCCACCACCGATTACTGTTATTTTCATATTAGTCACGCTTTCTTAAAATTACTTTTATAGTTGTTCCTTCAAAGTTAAAAGATTCACGTAGTCTATTAATTAAATATCTTTTATAACTAAAGTGCATTATTTCTTCTTCATTTACAAATAATATAAATGTTGGTGGTTTAGACGCAACTTGTGTTGCGTAATAAACTCGTAGTAATCCTCCATTGTGTTTTTTAGGTGGACTTACATATAATGCATCTGTGATAACGTCATTTAGTACACTAGTTTGTACTCTTCTACTATAATTTTCAAATACTCCCTTAATTACTGGGAATAATGTTTTAACTCTTTGTTTAGTTAAAGCTGATAAGTAAACAATAGGTGCGTATGTTATAAATTGGAAGTGAGATCTTAATTCTTTTTCCCAAACATTCATCGTTCTATTATCTTTAATTACTGTATCCCATTTATTTACTACTATAACAATTGCTTTACCAGCATCTACTGCGTATCCAGCTATTTTTTTATCTTGTTCTCTTATTCCTGTTTCTGCATCGATTAAGATTAAACATATATCAGATCTATCAATTGCACTTAGAGCTCTTAGTACACTGTACTTTTCAGCATTTTCGTATACTTTTCCTCTTTTTCTAAGTCCAGCTGTATCAATTACAACGTAATCTTGATCATCATATGTGAATAAACTATCTATAGAATCTCTTGTTGTACCTTCTATTTCACTAACTATTACTCTGTTTTGTCCTAGTAAAGAGTTAGTAAGAGAAGACTTTCCAACGTTTGGTCTTCCTATTAAGCACATTTTAATTCTATCTTCTTCGTATTCAACATCTTCAATTACTGGTAATTCTTCAATTACTCTGTCAAGTAAATCACCAATACCAACACCATGTTTAGAACTAATAGGAACTGGGTCTCCTAGACCTAGTGCGTAAAATTCATACATTGTATCAGTAAAAGAAATATCATCAGCTTTATTTAAAGCAATAACTACTGGAGTTTTTGCTTTATATAATATTCTAGCTATTGTCATATCTTCATCAGTAACTCCACTTCTAATATCACATATGAATACAATTAAATCAGCTTCATCTATTGCGATTTCAGCTTGTGATTTTATTTCATGGATAAAAGGAGTATCACCGAAGTCAATACCACCTGTATCTATTAAATTAAATTCTTTTGTTAGCCATTCACCTTTACTGTATATTCTATCTCTAGTTATACCTGGTTGATCATCAGTTATTGATAAACGACTTCCTATAATACGGTTAAATAGGGTAGATTTCCCAACGTTTGGTCTTCCTACAATTGCAACTGTTGGCAACATAATACCACAATCCTTTTTTATTTAAATTCTTTAAGTTTATCTGCGAATAGATCTCCTAAAGTTTGTTTTTGTACTTTTTCTTCTGTTTTTAAATATTCTTCAAATTCTTTTCTAGATTTTGTTTCAACAAGTTGTTTTAAAGATATTTTCATTTTCCATTGTCTTTTATCTATTTCAAGAACAATACCGTTAACTACATCTCCAACTTTTAAAACATCACTCATTTGTGAAACTCTTTCGTCTCTTATTTCACTAATTGGTAAAAATGCTTTAACGCCTTGTATTTTAACAAGTGCTCCACGTGATTGTAATTCTTCAACTACACCTGAAACTTCTTCATTAACTTTAAATGATACATCATTCCATGGATTATAATCTAAATGTTTTTTACTTAAAGCCATTCTTCTAGCTTCAGGATCTAAACTTAAGATTTGAAGTTCTAAAGTATCTCCTACTTCAACTTCACCAGCTAAGTTTTCACGAGGGTCCCATGAGAAATCCTTACTATTCAACATTCCTACAACGTCTTTAGATAGTTCTACAAACATTCCAGATCCAATTTTACGTTTAATGGTACCTGTAACTTTGTCTCCTACTTTGTTTTCTTCACTAAATAATTGCCATGGAGTTTTTAATAATGATTTCATACTTAATCCAATTCTGTTTTTCTCAATCTTAACTATTTCAACTTGTACTTTATCTCCCTCTTTTAATACATCATTAACATCGTTAACTCTGTGATGAGAGATTTGAGATATATGAACAAGACCATCATTAAATCCAATAGAAACAAACGCTCCAAATTTAGTAATTCTTGAAACAGTTCCTTCTAATGTTTTACCAACCTCTAAGCTTTTTAATTCATCAGTTTTAGAAGCTTTTAAGTCTTCTTGTAATACTATTTTTCTAGAAGCAACAATTCTTTTGTTATCTGATTCAATAACTTTACAAGTTAATGTTTTACCTTGGAAATCTTCAGGATTAATTCTTTCAATATCAATTAATGAAGTAGGCATAAACATATCTACTCCTTTATAAGTTAGTGTAAGTCCATTAGGTCCTGCTTTTTTAACAAAAGCTTCAATTCTTTCGTTTTTATTAGCTAATTCCTTAACATGTCCTACTTTTTCTTGTCTTAAAATATCAATTCTTGATAATAAAATTTGTTGGTCTTCTTTATCGATTTTATTAATTTTAGCACGTAGAATGTCTCCTACTTTTACTATTTCTTTACATGAAGCAATATCTCCTAGTACTAAACCTTTTTTATGGATTACTCCATCTGCGAAAGTTTCTAAATCTAAATAAACTGATTCATCAGTTACTTTAAATACTTTTCCTTCTACAATCATTCCTACTTTAACTGTCTTCATTTTAAAATCCATTTTTTTCGTCCTCCATTATTTTATCAGTAATTAGTTTAACAACTTGATTTATTGCTAATTCAGAAGTATCAATTATAACTGCGTCATCCGCAGCTTTTAACGGACTGTGCTTTCTTGTTGTATCAAGGAAGTCACGCCTTCTAATTTCTCTTTCAAGTCCTTTTAAATCACTTTCAATTTTTCTTTCATTATTATCTAAAAATCTTCTTTCAGCTCGCTTCACTATTGAAGCTGTTAAATAAAACTTATATTTAGCATCAGGCAAAACTTTATACCCGATATCCCTACCATCCATTACAACATTGTGATTTTTAGCTAGTTCTTGTTGAGATCTAACTAATTCTTCTCTAACAAAGTAATATGATGAAACTAGTGAAACATTATTTGAAACATTATTTTCCCTTATATCATGTGAAACGTCGATTCCATCCATAAATAAAGTACCATTTAAAAATGTAAACTCTGTTTCCTTAACGAAATCATACTTCCTTTCGTCTTCTAAATCGATACCTAAATTAATAGCTTTTAAAGTTATTGCACGGTACATTGCACCACTATCAATATAAATATAGTTTAAATGTTCTGCGATTAACTTAGCTATAGTACTTTTACCAGCACCAGCTGGGCCGTCTATTGCTATTTGGATTAAGTTCATAGTTTCACCTCTTTTACATCATTTAATATTATATCAAAAAAGATAATAATATCATAATATTATTTAAATATATATTATTAATATATTATAAATAAGAAAGTAAGCATTAAAAACACTCTATTTTCATAAAGTGTTATTCAACTAAACCTTTTAATTGTTTTAATTCGTATGGTTTTAATAGTCTATGTTCACCAGTCTTCATGTTATCTAAAGTAATTATCCCAAACCTTACTCTTTTAAGTCTTAAAACAGGATGATTAACTGCATCAAACATTAATTTTACTTGATGGTATTTACCTTCAGTAATAATTATTGTAGCTAGTGTAGTCTCATTTTCTTTATTGTACACAACATCTGTTATTCTTGCTTTTTTGGTTTTATAATTTTCTATTCTAATACCACGACAAATTCTAGTTGATTCTTCTTTTCTTAAGAATCCTTTTAATTTAACTCTGTATTCTTTTTCTACATGGTGTTTAGGACTAGTCATAAGATTAGTAAAATCACCATCATTAGTTAATAATAAAACTCCAGAAGTATCGTAATCTAGACGTCCAACTGGATAAACTCTCTTATCTCTAGGAACTAAATCAAGTACAGTTTTACGTCCTTTTTCATCGTCAGTAGAACTTATATATCCTTCGGGTTTGTATAAAACGTAATATACTTTTTCTTCTAAAGATAAAATATTACCTTCTACAATTATTACATCACTTCTTTTAACTTTAGTACCAAGTTCTTTCATAACAACTCCGTTAACAGTAACTTTACCAGCTACAATTAAGTCTTCTGCCTTACGTCTTGAAGTATAACCACTATGCGCAATAATCTTTTGTAATCTTTCCAATTTTATTCACCTCCATACGTGATAAAAAGAGGAATGCCCTCTTTTTAGTCTTCTGTAATTTCTTCTATTGTAAGATGGACATAACTAATTCGTCTATCTTTGA
Source organism: Candidatus Izimoplasma sp. HR2 (assembly GCA_000753575.1). Lineage (GTDB taxonomy): Bacteria > Bacillota_I > Bacilli_A > Izemoplasmatales > Izemoplasmataceae > JAFGXW01. The sequence goes on from JRFF01000021.1 coordinate 12,513, forward strand.
TATCTTTTACAACAAATTTTAGTAATAATCTTGTTGGTTTTTCCATTTCATGATCATAATTTATAATTTCTTGAATATATGAATAAGATTCATCTACTTCAGGAATATCTTCAATCATTTCATAAAGCCACCCACCTAAAATTGAATAATGTGATTCCGGTGGATTACCAAGCCCGAGTTCTTCAAATAAATCTTCCATATCAATTTCAGCGTTTACACCAAACTTATTTTCTTTTATCTGTTTAATAAACTCATCTTCTATTTCATCATGTTCATCATAAATCTCTCCAACTAGCTCTTCTAAAGCATCTTCCATAGTAACAATACCACTTGTTCCTCCGTATTCATCACTAACGATAGCTAAATGAGAATTTTCTCTTTGAAGCGATTCAATTAATGTATCAACTCTCATTGACACAGATACAAACATTGGTTCTTTCATTAGTTTTTTAATATTAACTTCTTCACCCTTAATCAATTTAGTGAATAAATCTCTTTCGTGAAGAACTCCAATAATATTATCTCTATTTTTATCAAATACAGTTACTCTTGAAAATTGATTATCAAAGAATACTTGTTTAATACTTTCTATATCGTCTTTTATATTAATACCAATCATATCTACTCTAGGAGTCATAATGTCATAAACTCGTTTATCACTTAAGTCTAAAACACTTTGAAGCATCTCTGCTTCATCTTCATCAATACTACCTTCTTCTTCCATTGTATCAATAATTGTTTCAAGTTCATCACCTGTCACAGTAACTGATGCTTCTCCATTATCTTTAACTATCCATGTTTTTATTTTTAGGAAGATCCAAGTTACTGGCTTCATAATACGAATAATCCAATACAAAATACCACTAATTGAAAGTGCTACTTTTTCAGCATTATTCTTTGCGAAACTCTTAGGTACTATTTCTCCAAATATTAAAATTATAATAGTCATAACCACAGTATTAACAACGTTTATTAACGTTTCTTGTCCTGTGAATATACTTGAAAAAACACTAACACTAAGTGTTGCAAGTGCGATATTAGCCAAATTGTTTCCTACTAAAATAGTAGATAATGTTAGATCAAAGTGATCTTCGATCCATAAAGCTTTTTTACTACCTTTTTTTCCATCTTCAACAAATGTTTTTAATCTAATAACATTTACGCTAGAAAAAACAGTTTCACTCATAGAGAAAAAACTAGAAACAGCTAGTAAAATAAGCATTAAAACGAAAGTAAAGGGTGGTACATCTCCAATACTTAGTAAATACCTCGCGGACTCATACAAAATAATTCACTCCTTTAAGCTCTTGTATCGTATTTTCCTGTATTTGTATTGATAATTATCTTATCTCCTCTTTCAACAAACAAAGGAACTTGTAACATAAAGCCTGTTTCAACTGTGCAATCCTTAGTTGCAGTTTGTGCAGTATTACCTTTAACTGCAGGATCAGCATCAGTAACTGTTAAAGTTACTTTCTCAGGAACATCTACTCCTAAAATTTCACCTTCAAAACTTATAACTAAAACATCCATACCTTCAATAATGAAGTTTAATTGATGCTTAATACTTTTTTCATTAATTTCTATTTGATCGTAAGTTTCATTATTCATAAATACATGAGTATCTCCCATACTATATGAATAATTCATTTTATCTTTATCAATGTGAGCAGTATGTAATTTTTCTCCAGCTCTCCAAGTTTTATCTAATATTCCACCTGAACGTAAATTTCTTAATTTACTACGTACAAATGCAGGACCTTTTCCTGGTTTAACATGTTGGAATTCCATTACTGTATAAAGGTTCCCATCATGTTGAATTGTAACACCTGTTTTAAAGTTATTTGTCGATATCATTTTCTCACTCCTAATCATAGAATATATTATATATAAAAATATACTATTTGTCTATAACTATATATATTATACAATATAATACGAATTATATCACTCTTAATTGACATAACATTAGCATTCACTTATAATTTGTTAATGAGGAGTGATATTATGACAGTTTGGTCGACAATTATATCAATAGTAGCTGGAATAGGAATCGGATTAGTTATGATGTACTACAAAAACACTGATTATAGCAACGTTTTTGTTCTTAACTTAAAAGATTTTACAGCAAATATGAGAAAAGGACAACTTATCGATGTCCGTAAAAAAATAATAGATGAAAATAATAAAATTAAGGGTTCAAGACACTTTACTCCTAGTAAAGTAAAATCAAAAAGTGTAAATTTAAGAAAAGACTTATCTGTATATGTTTACTGTGATAATGGTAAATTATCAAAGCGTGTTGCTAAAAAATTATCAAGAAATGGATTCAATAATATATATGTTTTATCAAATGGATATTTAAATTACAAAGAAAATCATTAAAAAAGACGAATAATTTCGTCTTTTTTTTATCAACTATGTTTAAGAAAACTCCCTCTTCAAACTAGTTAAGTGGGGGATGAATTAAACTAAAATTTAAAGTGGACTAAGATAATAAGTTCACTTTTTTAGAATATTTTTCACACTAATGATATTGAAAAAAGGCGGCAAAAATGGTATAATCATAGTATAAGTATTATATATAATAAAAGGCTGTGATAAAGTGAAACTTGATAGTAATAACCATTCAGTATTCAAAATGTATTACCATTTAATATTAGTTGTGAAATACAGAAAAAAAGTCTTTAATAACGAAATTAGTGAATATGCCAAAGAACGATTTATTGAGATTGGAAAGAACTATAATATCTATCTTGAAGAGTTTAATCATGATTTAGATCATATTCATGTACTATTTAAAGCACATCCAAATACAGAATTATCAAAATTTATTAATGCATATAAAAGTTCTACATCTAGAATGATTAAAAAGAAGTACCCTTATGTAAAAACAAAACTATGGAAGTCATCATTTTGGACTAAGAGTTTTTGTTTAATCACATCAGGAGGAGCGACTACTAAAGTAATAAAGAAATATATTGAAACTCAAGGAAGCAAGTAAAAAGGAAGAAGGTGAATGTGATGAAAAGAAAAGGATATAAGTATAGAATTTATCCAAATAACGCTCAAAAAGAGTTGATTAATAAAACATTTGGATCAACTCGCAAAATTAATAATCTTCTTTTAAATGAAAAGGAAGCAATCTATGAATTGTTTAAAGACTATCCTGAATTATTGAAATCACATAAATACCTTACACCAGCATATTACAAAACAGTATATCCTTATCTTAAAGAAGTAGATTCACAAGCACTAACAAGTGCTTGGTTAAACCTACAAAATGCCTTTAAAAACTTCTTTACTGGCAGTAATAAGTATCCTAGATATAAAAGTAAAAAGAATTTTAGAAAAACTTACACAACCCATACAATCAACAACAATATAAGATGGGAAGGTAATGGGATTAAGATGTCTAAACTAGGAATAGTAAAGTTACGTAAACATCGAGAATTACCAGAAAATTCAATAATCAAAGCAGCAATTATTTCAAAAAGCGCTACAAATAAATATTATGTATCTCTTCGAATAGAATATGAAGAAGAGATAATTAATATAAATAATGATTTTAAGAAAGCACTAGGACTAGATTTCTCCTTAAATGGGTTTTATGTGGACACGGAAGGTAAGAAAGCCAATTACCCAATGTACTACATGAATTCATTAAAGAAACTAGCCAAGGAACAAAGAAAATTGTCTCGTAAAGTAAGAGGAAGTAAAAATTATTATAAACAGAAACTTAAAGTAGCTATAGTACATGAAAAGATATCTTTTCAACGAAATGACTTTCTTCATAAACTATCAAGAAAGTTAGCAAATAGTTATGACATCATTTCAATTGAAACACTAGATTTAATAGAAATGATGAAAAACAAATATTTTAGTAAGAAAATCAGTGATATCAGCTACAATAAATTTGTCAGTTACTTATCATACAAATGTGAAGATGAAGGTAAGATATTACATAAAGTAGATAAGTATTATGCATCAAGTAAGATATGTAGTCTTTGTGGATTAAAGAAAAAGACACTACCCTTATCACAAAGAACATATTCTTGTGAATGTGGTAATGTCATTAATAGAGATCATAACGCAGCGATAAACATCGCTACACAAGGTATGATTTCATATTTAAGTAGTATAACAGAGGACGGAACAGCCTCGATAGCTTAGTAATCTTGCGAGCGGTAGCTCGCACAACCTAAGAAGCCCCCTCTTCAAATTGATTTATTCAATTAAGTGGCGGGAGTGTTCACATTATCTAATAAAGAATCCACCAATTAATAATGCACCAACTACTACTGCTGCTGGATGAAGATTAAATGAAGGAATATATTCTCCTAATAAGAATAAAACTAATGAAACAATAAATAATCCCATTATGATATAGGTATTAGTTGAACCAAAATCCATTGATTTAAAAACGCTTGAACGAGCCATACTATATGCAACTCCACCAATTAATACTACAACTACTGGCTTAGCAGCAGCGCTCATACCTTTAACAAATGCTGTATCTTTATATTCTAAGAACACATTAAATAATAAGATGATTGCGAGTGTAGAAGGTAAAACCATTCCCAGTAATGCAGCAAGTGCTCCAGGGATACCTGCTAAATCATAACCAATAATAACACTCATTTTTGTAGCGATGGGTCCAGGTAATGTATTACCCATTGCTAAGTAATCTGCAAATTGTTCTTCAGTTAGCCAAGCGGACTTTTCAACTACTTCTTCTTGAATAAGGGGAATTGTAGCTTGTCCTCCTCCAAATCCAAATATACCAGGTTTCAAAAACGCCCAAAATATATCTACTAATTGATTCATAATATATCCTCCTAATAATAAGCTATAAAGCCGTCACATCTTGTTTCTGTTCCTGCTTTATATCCATTTTTTTCTTTTAAAATTATTTGCCCTCTACCAAATCCTCCACCATATAAATCAATAGTTATATGATGTCCAAGTTGTTGTAATTTTTGGGCAACGTAGTTATCAAATTTACTTTCTAATCCTACTTTAAGGCCCTCATCCCATCTAAATCTAGGGGCATCAAGTGCACTTTGTGGATCCATTTTAAAGTCTATCATATTCATAACAACTTGTAAATGACCTTGAGGTTGCATAAATCCACCCATGACTCCAAATGGACCTAATGCTTTACCATCTTTCATAATAAATCCAGGAATAATTGTGTGGAATGTTCTTTTTCTAGGTTCTAGCTTATTATGATGATTTTCATCTAAGCTAAAAGTATGTCCTCTATTTTGCATAGCAATACCAGTATCATCAATTACTATTCCACTACCAAATCCCATATAATTACTTTGAATAAATGAAACCATATTTCCATCTTTATCTGCAGTTGCTAAATAAACAGTACCTGCTTTTTCATAATCAATTGGTTCATGCTTTTTCGCAACATTTCCAATATCTTTTTTTCTTAACTTAACGTATTCATCACTAAGTAAAAAATTAGGATTTACTTTCATAAACTTTGAATCAGTAACATATTTTAAAGTATCACTAAACGCTATTTTAAGCGCCTCTATCTGTCTATGAAGAGTATTTATATCGTCTTTAATAAACTCTTCATCTTTTAATAGATTCAGTGCCATTAAAGCTGTGATACCTTGTCCGTTAGGAGGTATCTCACATACATCATAACCTTTATAATTAATGCTTATTGGTTCTACAAATTCAGCATCAAATTCAGCTAAATCTGAAGCATCAATAAAGCCATTATGTTTTTCCATGAAGCTTACTATTTTCTTTGATAACTTTCCTGTATAAAATGAATCACTATTTGATTCTCCAATTTCTCTTAAGGTTTCAGCGTGATAATCAGATTTAAAGAAATCTCCTGATTTATAACTAACACCATCTTTAGTAAAAACTTTAAAGAAATGATTGTATTCCTCACCAATATGTCTAGCCTTATAAGCTTTCATTGCTCTTTCAAAATAAAATCCTACAGTTTCTGAAATTATAAATCCTTCCCTTGCTAATTTAATAGCAGGAGTTAACACTTCAATCAAACTCATAGTTCCAAATTTCTGAATTAGTCTTGCCCATCCTTTTGGAGTTCCTGGTACTGTGATAGGAACAACACCACCAGTAGGCATTTCATCAAATCCTCTTTTTTTAACTTCTTCAATATTTATATTTTTAGAACTGTATCCACTACTATTCATACCATGAAGTTTATCATTAAAATAAACAAGAGCGAAACAGTCACTTCCTATTCCATTACTAGTAGGTTCAACAACTGTTAAAGCAGCGGCTGTAGCAACAGCTGCATCAATAGCGTTCCCACCTTTTTTTAAGATTTCAAGTCCTGCTTGACTAGCAAGCCCTTCACTTGTAGCAATAACACCATTTTTCGCATAAACACTTTGTCTTTTACTAAAAAATTCGTTATTCATAGAGCACACTCCTTTTGATAAGAATTATTATAACATAATCCTTTCTTTAAAGCACTTTAGTTTAATTATTAAGGGTTATTACTTATAGTAAAAGAAAATATGGTTCACAATAATTATAATGGATTTCAATTTATCTCCAACTTAACTAGTTTAAAGAAGGAGTCTTTTTGAATATATAAATAAAAAAGACATTTTAAATGTCTTTTTTTTATTACTCAAATGAATATCCTCTATCTAAAAGAGAATCATCCCATTTCTTAATTCTATTATACATATTAGTAGGAAGTTGATCTTCTCTTCTAAATACTTTGTTAGGTTCTAAATTATTCTTTAAGTTTTCTACAACGTTGTTGTCTGATAAAGCTATAAGTCCTAAAGCTAACATATCATAACCAAGACTAAATGCCTCTTCTAAGTCATTTAAACATTCTAAATGTCCTACTCCAATTAATGGAACTCTATTATTTATAACATTTTGTAATTTCTTAACTATCAATTCTTTATCAGTTTTATCTCTTAATGATGTAGCTTTATAATTACCTAAAGATACATGTAAATAATCAATATCTTTTGAAGCTAATTCATTAACAAGTAATAGTGTATCACTTAATGTTATCCCAGGATTTTCTATTTCTTCAGGTGAAAATCGATATCCAATAATAAACTCTTTTTTTGCGTGTTTTTTTCTTAGTTCAATCATTCTTTTTACTAATGTTTTACTAAACATCATTCTTTTTTCAACACTACCACCAAACTCATCATCTCTTAAATTTGAATGAGGGCTAAAGAATTGTTGAAGTAAATAAGTATTTGCTCCATGAAGTTCTATTCCATCAAAACCTGCATCAATCGCTATTTTAGCAGATCTAACGAAGTTATCTATAATATCATAAACCTCACTTGTTTTTAATTCTCTAGGTTCAACAGCATAATCTCTATTAGCTTTAACACATGAAGGACATACTATATCCTGATTCTTATAAAGACCAGGAATATTCATTCTTCCTCCATGATGAAGTTGTAATATTGCAAGTGCGCCTTCACTTTTAATAGCAGTTGCTAATCTTCTCATTGAATCTAGGTATCTTTCATCTCTTGCTGTGATTTGAAGCTTAAATGCTTGAGCATTTTTATTAACTGCAGTTGCTGCAGTTATAACCATACCCATTCCTTTAGATCTTGATTTATAATAAACTTCCTCTTCTTGTGAAAGTGTTAAGTCTTCATTACTAGAATACGTTGTCATTGGTGCTAAAACCAGTCTATTTCTTAGTAGTGCCCCATGACCAAATCTAAATTCTTTAAATATTTTATTCATAGTACCACCTCTAACTTAAGAATACCATTTATAATATTTTTACTCTAAAGATAAGCAAAAAAAAAGAGAAATGCATCAGCATTTCTCTTAACTTTATAATGTAACAATAATTGTTAATCCTATTAAAAATAATATCATTGCAAATATTCTAATTGGTAACAAATAATTACTTTTAGCATTCTTTTTAAATACTTCTAAAAGCTTTAAAGGTATCGTAAAAATTACAATTGATATTAAAACAATAATAGAACCTATAATTTGAAATGTATAAGTATCTTTTACGTATAATTTATCATATATATTAGAAACATCATCTTTAAATTCTAAATTCTCAATACCACTACAAACTAGTTCTTCTCCTGAACAAGTTAAAACTGTTGAACCATTTTTACTAATAACAAAACTATCAATCTCACCAGTAATTAAATATACATCATCATCTAATAAATAAGATGCATTAATTATTTTATTATCAATTAACTTAGCTTCTAAATCAGCACTACTTGAACGATATAACGTATATCCGTTATCTAATACGTTTATATACGTAAGTTCTTCATTATTAAACATAATGTTTTTATTTGAATTTTCTTCTTCACATCCAGTAACAAATATCATTAAAATTACTGTAAATAATATACTAACCTTTTTAATCATTGTTTCACCTTCATATTTCTTTCCATCTAGTCTAAATTCCTACATCTTCTAATAAGTGCATCCATAAATTCTTCTCTATCTACCGGCCCAACTTGAACATCGCCTTTAAACATTGTTTTTGTATGTACTTGAATCAATACTCTTTTCATAGACATAGCCCATGAAGAAGACCAATTGCTAGATAAAGAAACTGATTTAATATTTTTATAAGGTACCTTTCCTGAAAAAGGACCTAATTTCATTAATAATTCTTCATCTTGAAGTTCATAATAAGATCCAAGTAATAACCACATAACTACTCCTATAATTGGAAAAATAGTAGCTACATAAAATAATATTTCTTCACTTGGCATTACTAATGCAGGACCAATCAATATTCCTATTGACATTAAAAATAATAATTTGATCCATAAATCTATTTTTATATCATATTTCATGTCTTCACCTACTGTTTATAATCACCATTTAAGAATCGACACATTTCAAATAGTACAAACTGATGTCTAATCTCTGATAGGTTATATGTCTCTTCTCCATAATCAAAACTAAAACTATTTCTCATTGTATTAACAGGATACATAATTTTTTCTAGTTCAAATTTATATGATGAATTCTTATCAACAAAGGTAAGCACTTTATCTTTATATTTTACTTTATATTCACCAATTTTAATACTTCTATAGTTATCAGTATTAATTAAGTTTAATGTAGTAACAAAAACAAATTCAGAAGCAATAACTTCTTCAATATGTTTATATTGATATTTATTCCAATCTACTAAATTATCAAATTTATTATCTTCAATAAATTCAAATTCATTAATATGTCCTATCTTTCCACATTTAGAACAATAAATATCATCATCTTTACCAAAAACTGTCATTGAGCTATTACAATTCGGACAGTAATATAATAATCTTTCAATACCTTCAGCTCTAGCGTCTCTTTCAAATTTAATCATTCTTTCTCTTTGGAAATCATAATCATTATTATAGATTGCTTTTGAAATTATTTTATTTATCTTAGTAGGAGTTAGTTCTTTTAACTCTTCTTTAGTAATTAAAGTTTGTGTATTTGTATGTATTACACCCATTTTAGCAAAATTATCTGCCCATCTAGGTTGAGATAAATATCCACCTTCTTGTTTAACTAATACAATATCAACGCCAGCTTTTTTAAGTAATTTACCACTTGATTTAAAGATTCCAAGTGTTTCTCCATAAAAAGTATTATCTCCTTCAGGGAAGAGACCAATAGCATATCCATTATTAAGATAATCTAATATTTTTCTAGTAGCAACAACATCTACTTTACCAACTCTTTTAGGAATAACTCTAGCTAAAACAGTCATACCCCATTTTTTACTTTTATCTAAAAAAGCCATTTCAGTAGAAACAAATCTAATATTGTAATCAATATTTTGCATTACTACAAAACTATCCCAGGTATTAAAGTGATTAGATACAAGAATAAAAGGATCTCTATCACGTGTAATTTTATCTCCATTAGTAACAACATGGAGTTCTTTTCTAAGCAACATATTTATAATAGGTTTAACCATTCTTACAATTACATTAGAAAACTTCTCTTTAAATGCTTTTTCCATACAATACACCTCTTTTTTCTATTATATCAATAATTACTTCGTATTTCTATATAAAAAAGACAAATTGTATCCTGTTTTGTCTTTTTAACTTCTTAGAAAAATCCAAAGGTACAAACTATTTCATAAATCATAAAAATCACCTGGTAATAGTAATACTGCTTTTTTACTTATCTAAAATATTCAATGCCTTTTTAATTGTGTTTCCAAAATTATCTAAATCAACATTTATCCAATTTACATCAAACTGATTATTAAAGAAAGTTAATTGTTTTTTTGCTAAGTTCCTTGAATGTTGTTTTATCTTATCTATTGCTTCTTCTAATGTATATTCACCGTCAAAATGAGTATATAACTCCTTATATCCTATCGCACTTACACTATTACTTTTAATGCCTTTGTCATATAAATCTTTTACTTCTTTAATAAGTCCTTCTTCAATCATTAAATCAACTCTATTGTTAATGATTTCATATAGTTCTTCTCTATTTAATGTTAATCCAATTATTTTGAAATCATATAAAGCTATATCTTTATTTTTATTATCTGAGACTTTATTATCTTTTGATCTCGAGATTGCTTGTAATACTCTTTTTCTATTATTCATATGAATATTTAAAGAAGATTCATAATCTTTTTCTTTTAAGATATTATGTAATTCTTCATTTGATAATTCTTTATAAAATTCATCAAGTGATTTATCTCTTGATGAATTAGAAAAATTGTAATCATAAAGAACACTCTTAATATAAAGACCAGTTCCCCCAACTATTAAAGGGTTTATCTCTCTATCTTCAAAGTCTTTTATTTTTTCCCTAACAATACGTTGAAAAAGCGCAACTGAAAAATCTTCAGTCGGTTCCAAAATATCAATTAAATGATGTTTTATTCCATCCATTTCTGATTCTTTAATTTTAGCACTACCTATATTTAGTCCTTTATATACTTGAACACTATCCCCTGAGATTATCTCAGTGTTATAGTGTTTAGCAAGCGCAAGAGATAACTTTGTTTTACCTATTCCTGTTGGTCCTATAATAACGATAATCATTACATTATCCTTTTAAACATTTTTTCAATATCAGTTACTGTGAAATTAATTATTGTCGGTCTACCGTGAGGGCAGGTAAAAGGATTTATACAGTTATCTAAATCTAATAATAATTTCTTAACTTCGTTCTTATTAATAAATTTATTAGCCTTAATAGAATGTTTACATGATAAGTTTTTAGCTAAAGAATCTTTTACTTGTCCAATAGTTATATCTTTGCCTTCAAGCACATATCTAACTATTTCTTCAGTGTATATACCTTCATATCCTTCAATAAACCAAGTAGGAACTTGAGTTATGTCTATTGATTGAACTTCGTTAACTTCAAATTTAACACCTAAAGGTTCAAAAATATTAAATTTATCTTTAAGCTCGAACACTTCACTATTAGATAAATTTAGAGTTATTGGAATTAATAATTCATATGTCTCAATTTTAGGTTCAGACATTTTTTTATAATAAAGCTCATATCTAACTCTCTCAGCTGCGGCATGTTGATCCATAATATACATTCCTTCTTCATTTTGGAATATTAAATATGTACCAAGTAATTGCCCAATATATTCTAGCTCAGGTAGTTTCTTAATTTCTAATTGTTCTTCTTCTGTTTTATATGAATCTAAAATATCTTGTTTTATCTTTTTATCTACTAAATCATCTATATAGTTTTTAAAATCCTCTTTTACTAAATTTGGATTTTCTTCAGCAGTTTCTTTTAAATTAAGTTTTTCATATTTATAGTTTTGAGGTGCTTTGACTTCTTCTTTCATTTCAGGAATCAAAGATAAAGTTCCTAATTTTTCATTTATTGTTTTAGTAATTAAACTTAGCAACATTCTTTCTTCTGTAAATTTAACCTCTAGTTTTTGAGGATGTATATTTACATCAATAAGTAAAGGATCTAAATCTATTTTTAATAAAACTATTGGATATTTACCTATTGGTAAATATGTTCTAAATCCCTCAGTTACAGCGTTTATTATCTTGTTGTTTTTAATTACTCTACCGTTTACAATAATTGTAATATGATTTCTTGAAGAACGATTAAACATTGGTTTAGTTAAATACCCACTTACTTTAAAGTACTGATTTTTATTTTCAAACATAACCATGTTTTTAACAATATCTAATGAATAGATATTTGATAAAACTCTTAAATGATCATTAGATCCAGTAGAGTGGAATAACGTTTTTCTGTTATTAGTTAAAATAAAAGAAATCTCTGGATGTGATAAAGCCATCTTATTAACATAATCAATAATATATGATAATTCTGTATTACTAGCTTTTAAGTGTTTTAATCTTGCAGGAGTATTATAAAATAAATATCTTACAGAAATAGAAGTCCCTTTTCTTGGAATACTACTACCTTCTTCTTTAAGGTCTCCCTTTAAATAGAATAATCGATATCCTGATTCACCAAGACTACTTATAATTTCAAAATGAGAAACTGAAGCAATAGAAGGAATAGCTTCCCCTCTAAAACCTAAAGTACTAATATGATATAAATCATTACTAGTTCTTATTTTCGAAGTTGCGTGTCTTTTAATAGACATTCTCATGTCTTCTTGACTCATACCAGTTCCATCATCAGTTACTTTAATTTCATTTAATCCAGATTCAAGTAAATCTATCTTTATATTTTTACTTTCCGCATCAATAGAATTTTCAACAAGCTCTTTAACAACACTTGCCATATTTTCAACTACTTCACCTGCGGCGATTAAATTCGATAAATTATCATCTAGTTGTATTATTTTTCCCATATTATCACTTCTTTCTAACATTTCTATTATATAAGAAACTACTTAGTTTTTCTACTAAAAAAACAAGGTATTTTAGAAATAACCTTGTTTATTTACTTCTTTACTTTTTACCTACAACTGCGAGGTAAATACAAAACTCATTTTCACCATCAACTTTTAATACTTCATCACACAATTCTTGGTTATATGCAGAAATTGCTACACACCCAAAATCAATAGCTTCGCTTGCTAAAGATAAGTTTTGGCAAGCGTGCCCGGCTTCCATAGCAATCATCTTATGTGAAGTAAAAGAGTATTTATGTTCAGTTCTATACGGGATAGTAGTCCAAAAAAATACAGCTGCCCCTCCTCGCAACTGTCTTTTAATTGCTTTATTCACTTTATCTTCCAATTCTAGATTATTATACATAAACATTAAATCACCAGATACTGGCAAATAACGATACATCCCTTTTTCAAGATTATCTACTTTGTTTATATAAACATAAGTTTCTAAACTAGCAGTCGCTCCACCTGTGGGGTAAGCTCTATAACTTCTACTATTTTCAATATAAAATAAACGTGCTGTTTCATAGAATAAATACGATAGTTGATCCATATTTAAAGGAACATCCTGATATTTTCTTAAACTACGTCTACTTTCAATAACTTCATGAAGAGTTTTTGAACTAATATTTTTTATTTCTTCTTTCTTAAGTTCTATTATTATAGATTCTTTATCATAATCTTTAACTACATCTGGAGAAGTCTCTCCTAATCCTCTAGGAGTTTCTCTTGTTTTAAGATCATCCCAATTAGGTTTAAGCATTTCTCTACCTTGCTTATTTAGCTCATTGATTCTATTTTTTTCCATTTAAATAGCTCCTTTAGCCTTTATTTTTCAAATAATTCTAAGTATTTTTCAAATCCTCTTTCAATTAGCTCTTCTTTAGGTACAAACTCTAAACTAGCTGAGTTAATACAATATCTTAAGTTTCCATCAGGACCGTCATCAAAAACATGTCCTAAATGAGAATCTGCGTCTATACTTCTTACTTCTATTCTAGCTCTAGTAAGAGAATAATCAGCTTTTTCAATTATTTGTTCTTTATTAATTGGTTTAGTAAATGAAGGCCATCCACAATGTCCATCAAACTTATCAAGCGATGAAAATAATACTTCTTTTGATACTATATCTAAATATATACCTTCTCTATATTCATCATTAAATTCATTATTAAAAGGTCTTTCTGTCGCACTTTCTTGAGTTACTTTATATTGAAGTGGAGTTAATTTTAAAATTTGATCTTTATATTTAGTCATTTAATCACCTCTAACTACATTATACTATATATTTAAATCTAATACATAAAAAGAGCCTTTTTAGGCTCTTTTATAATTTATTAATAATTTTATTTAAAATATTTAATGCTTCTAACGGAGTTAAATCTTCGATAGAAACATCTCTTAATTCTTTAATTATTTCACTTTCAAGTTCATCACCATTATCTTCTTCTTCAAATTCACTAAAGTTAAATAAATTGATACTTGATTCATCAGATAGTTTTTGGTGATTTCGTTCAAGATCATTTAAGATGACTTTTGATCTTTCAATAAGTCCTTTAGGAAGCTCAGCAAGGCTAGCTACATTAATCCCATAAGATTTATCTGTAGGACCTGGTTTTATTTTATGTAAAAAGATAATTCTACCGTTTTCATCCTTTGCGCTTACATGAACATTTCTTAAACTAGGTAACGATTTATCTAAATCAGTTAGTTCATGATAGTGAGTAGAGAAAAACGTCTTACACTTAATTTTTTCGTGGATATACTCTATTATTGCTTGCGCTAAAGCCATACCATCATAAGTTGCTGTTCCTCGACCTATTTCATCAAATAATATTAGAGAATCTTTAGTAGCATTCTTAATAGCATTATTTGCGTCTAGCATCTCTACCATAAAAGTAGATTTACCACTAACAAGATCATCAGCAGCACCTATTCTAGTAAATATTGCGTCAAATACAGGTACTTTTGCGCTAGATGCGGGAACAAATGAACCTATTTGAGCTAAAATAACTGTGAGTGCCATTTGTCTCATGTATGTTGATTTACCAGACATATTTGGTCCAGTTATTAATAATATATTAGTATCTTGATTTAGAATAATATTATTAGGTACAAATTCGCTTTCTGTGAGTACTTTCTCAACAATAGGATGTCTTGAGTCTAGTATTTCTATATATGCATCTTCAGTTAGTATTGGTCTAATAAGATTTAACTCTTCACTTATTATACTTAGTGCTATCATCATATCAACTTCACTAATAATATTTGCATTCTTTTGGATAACTGAAATAAGTTTTCGAGATTCATCACGTAAATCAATAAATAATTGGTATTCTAGTTTAATACTTTTTTCTTCACTACTTAAAATAATAGTTTCTTTTTGTTTTAGTTCTTCAGTAATATATCTTTCACTATTAGATAAAGTTTGTTTTCGTGTATATCCAAATTCATCTTTAACGTTAGCTATTTGTCCTCTAGGTATTTCAATATAGTAACCAAATACACGATTATATCCAATTTTTAGTTTCTTAATTCCTGTTTTTTCTCTTTCAGTTTCTTCTAGTTCTTTAAGCCACTCTTTAACATTTAAAGATTTGTTTTTAATTTCATCAAGAAGTTCATTATAACCTTCTTTTATAATTCCTCCCTCTTTAATTGTAAGAGGCGGGTCGCTTACTACAGCTCTTTCTAGTAAGTTATGAAATTCAGTTAATGAATCAATAGAATCAGATAAAAACTGTGTATGTGAGTTATCAAGTTTTGATAAGCATTCTTTTAACTCAGGTAGAATACTTAGTGACCTTCTTAATTGAGCTAAATCTTTACCGTTAGTATTACCGTATGATATTCTTCCAACTATTCTTTCGAGGTCATAAACATTTTTTAATAAATCTTTAATTTCTTGTTTAGTTATAAACTCTTTATTAAGAATATCGATAGTATCATATCTTGTTTCAATAATTTCTTTATTTACTAAAGGTCTTAAGATTTGTCTTTTTAGATATCTACTACCCATAGCTGTTTCACATTTATCAATTAACCAAAATAAACTACCTATTCTATTATTATTTCTTAATGTTTCGGTTAATTCTAAATTTCTTGTTGTATTTGAATCCATTCTTAAAAATGATGACGCTTCTAAAACAACAGCTTTTTTAAGATGCATTAACTCTCTTTTTTGTGTTCTAATTATGTAGTTTAGTAACCTTTTAAATGTTTTCTTCTCTTCTTTCGAAGGTAAATCACTAAACAAATTATCAAAAATCTCTGATGTTTCAATATCATTATTGATTGAAACAACAACACCTTCTGATTTTATGTATTTTTCAAGATGAGTTTCATCAAAGAAATTAGATATTACTATTTCTTTAGGTGAAATTTGTAATAGTTCATTAATTAAGATATTTAAATCCTTTGGTAAAACAAGACTATATGAATCTCCAGTTGAAAGATCTAAATATGAAATAGTATAGTTATTAATATTTATACCAATAGATGCTATATAGCTAATCTCATCACTTTTATTTTCAATGAAAGTACCTGGAGTAATTAATCTTACTACATCTCTTTTAACAATTCCTTTAGCAACACTAGGGTCTTCTACTTGTTCACAAATAGCAACTTTAAAGCCTTTATTGATTAATCTTTCAATATAAGCATCAGCTGCGTGGTGAGGAACTCCACACATAGGAACTTTATCTTTATTCCCTGCATCTCTAGCAGTTAGTTGAATCTCTAATTCTTTTGATGCAATAAATGCATCAGTGAAGAACATTTCGTAAAAATCACCTAAACGAAAAAAGACTATAGCATCGTTATAGTCTTCCTTAATTGTTAAGTATTGACGCATCATTGGCGTGTATTGTGATTTATCAATATTGTTCATGACATCACCTTTTTTACATAAATTGTGTTATTACTACTATTACTATTGCTACAACTAATCCAGCTCCAGCTCCAACAAATAATAATTTATTAAGTTTTTTACGTTTTACTTCACTTACTTTGTCAGCTATTTCCTCAAATTTTAAATTATATAAATATTCTTCTATATTCATACCAGCAAATATCTTAACTGAATTAGAATACTTAGGAACGTCTTCTTGAGGCATTTTTATTATGATATATTCAATCATATCATTTTTCTTAAGTTCTATTGAAACATTAACTTTTCTTCTTTTTGCATATCTTTCAATTTCTAAAATAGATTTTTTAGAAATTTCTTGTTTCTTCTCTTCGTCAAAGTTCAATTTTAAAGCAACAATATCAATTAATTGTTTTTTATTGATTCTTCGAGGAATTTCAACACCGTATCTTTTACCTAAATCACGAATTTCAGTTAGTGTAGTAGCACTTGTTAACACTTCTTTTGCTTCTTCTAACTCAGATCCATCAAAGTATCCAGTAGGTTCAAAATATATTTCTTCAAAATTAGTACGTAAAATCTCATAATCTTCTTGTGGTTCTTTAGAATATTTCATTGAAAGGTTTTGTAATTTAACAAATTCCAAATTATTAATTCCAAGATCAGTTCTGTTTCTAACTACAATGTCCCAGAAGTCTTTTTTATACTCCTCAACATTTATAGATAATTGATAGCCTTCAGCTAATCTCTCTAACTGAAATATTGTAAACTTATCAAACCATTTTAAACGGAATTTCATTTCATCAGAAAACTTGTTTGCACTTTCCGCAGTAGCAATTGCCGGAGCAATATTTTTTCTGATTAATGCTTTATGAACATAATAAGGTAAAAAGATTTCCTTATTTCTTAAGTACTTAACAATCTCATATGAAGGAATTACTACAAATGATTCAACTAACTTAGGTATTTTGACCTTCTTAGAATATAAGAATATGTAATCTTCCTGTTTCCCGTTTTTCTTAGCCATTATAACATCTCCTTTATTGATTGACACTTCCATTTATTATTATACAACATTAGAAATTATTAATCAATAGGAAATTGCTTTTACAAGGCGTTTCCCACCATTCCAATAAAAAAGTGCCTTTAATCGAAATAATTTATTCGAAATCGGCACTAATTTCTGTTCCTATGATATTTTGTATCATTTGTAAATCATAGTTAATATCTTCTAATAATTCTATATACTCAGATATGATAATATTGCTAGTTAAAGCGCTTTTAGCTATTTCATATAACTTGCTAGAGTTCTCAAAATTACGAGGATTTTTTTCTCTATCATTTACCATTTTTTTCTGAAGTTCAAGTAAATTCTTGAAATTTTTATTAATTGCATTATCTTGGTCAATAATATTTTCTATTTTTTTAAATCTTACAATAAGCTCATCATTTTCTAGTTCATTTATTAAGTTTTTTAGACTATTCAACTAAATCACCTGTTAAAGACCATGTTTTTACATCTGTAATTACTACTTTAACAATTTCTCCAATTAAATCAACTGGTCCTCTAAAATTAACTAGCTTATTATTCTCTGTATACCCTGCTAAAATCTCATCATTATTCTTGCTAACTCCATCAACTAGNTTGACTATATCATTAAGTTTATACAACCTTTTCTTCTTATCTTCTATTGTAAGGTTGTCTTCATAAGTTGCTGCTGGCGTTCCTTCTCTTTTTGAGTATACAAACGTATATGCACCTTCAAATTTACACTCTTTTACAAGATCTAAAGTCATATTGAATTGTTCTTCTGTTTCACCTGGAAAACCTACAATTATGTCTGTAGTAAGGGATACATTAGGAATATACTCATATATCCAATCTATTAATTGCATATATGATTCTTTAGTATATTTACGATTCATTCTTTTTAATATTTCATTACTTCCAGATTGAACTGGTAAATGTATATATGGCATCAAATTACCACCAGTTGCGATAACTTTTACAGTCTCTAGGTCAAAGTCTTTTGGGTGTGAAGTTGTAAATCTAATACGATCTATTGGTAGTTTTTGCAAATCAGTCAATAATTGAGCGAATTTGTAGTTTTTATCAGTGAAATCACGTCCATAACTGTTAACATTTTGTCCTAATAATGTGATTTCTTTATACCCTTCTTTTATTAACTCTTGTACTTCTTGAATTATGTGTTCTTTGTCTCTTGAACGTTCTTTTCCACGCGTATATGGGACTATACAATAGGTGCAAAATTCATCACAACCATACATTATGTTAACCCATGCTTTCCTGTTATTCTCTCTTATCTTTGGCATATTTTCTATGATAGAACCCTGTTCTGAGAACACTTCAATTACTCTCTCTTTTGATAGAATTACTGTTTCTAGATATTCTGGTAATTTATAGATGTTATGAGTACCGAATACAAGGTCTACGTAGTGAATTTTTTTAAGTATTTTGTCCACTACTTTTTCTTCTTGAGGCATACATCCACAAACACCTAGGATTAATTCTGGATTGTTCTTCTTGTATTGCTTTAATCTACCTAGTTCACCAAATACTCTATTCTCTGCATTTTCTCTTACAGCACACGTATTTAATAATATTATATCAGCATGTTCCAAAGTTTCACTTTCTGTAAACTCAAGAGCTTCTAGTATTCCACTAATCTTTTCACTGTCAGCTTCATTTGCCTGACATCCGTATGTTTCTATCTTATATGTTTTACCTTTTCCAAAACCTTTTAAGTTAAAATACTCATTAAAATCGATGACAATTGTGTCCTCGACTTTTCTTTTTCTTGCATCTTTTATTGAAGGTTTTACAAAATATTTACTATAATCTTTTTTATTCATATTATCACCTATTTAAATTATATATATTTTTGCTTACTTACACAAACAAAATGAATAAGTTTCCTTATTCATAGATGTTTATAGCTTTTATCTTATTTAACACTGTATCCATTATTACTGCATTAAATTGTAGTTCTGTAGCTAAAGACTCTTTTATTCTTTGTGGCATACCTGTTAAGAACTTATTTATAATAATTTCTTTATCCGCTCCTAATATGCCGTATTTAGCGCCGGTCATCCCAATATCAGAAATATACATAGTTCCTTTTGGAAACACCATAGCGTCAGCCGTAGGCACGTGTGTGTGTGTTCCTACTACTGCGGTTACTCTTCCATCTAGATAATGAGCCATAGCTATCTTTTCAGATGTTGCTTCAGCATGCATATCAACAAATATAAAATCACTATTAATCTCTTCTAAGATTTCATCTGCTCTTTTAAATGGATTATCAAGTGGATCACCCATAAAGATACGTCCCATTAAATTAATTACAGTAACTAACTTAGTATTGTATTTAACTGTTATATATCCTTTACCAGGAACTGCATCACTATAGTTAGCTGGTCTTATGATATTCGACTCATCTATAAAATCAACTAATTCTCTTTTAGAAAAAGAATGATTTCCTAAAGTTACAGCATTTACTCCCATAACCATTAATTCTTTATAAATTTTTTCACTAATCCCAAATCCTCTATCAATGTTTTCACCATTAACAAAGATTAAGTTAGGTTTGTGTTCTTGCTTAATTTCTGGTAAGTACTTATTAAGTGCTTCCATTCCTCTAGTACCAAAAACATCTCCAATGAATAATACTTTCATTAAATCATCTCATTTCTATTATATATTATAGCTTGTTTTTAACTATTATCTATAGTAAATACATATATATTATTATTATTACTCCATATAAAAATTATATATATCTAATTTAACAATTTTACTAGCTTTTTTCAAGAGAAAATAAAAAAAAGGAATCCATTGGATTCCTTTAATTTAATAATTTAGTCTTAAGTAGATTTCTTAGTCAGTTTTTTCAATTGTAGCAGTTGAGAAGTCAACTCCACCTAATACTGATCTACTCCAACCAACAACGTAAGCTTTAACTAACATTGAGTCATTGTAGTGATAAACCGGAATTACAGGCATATCAGTCATAAATACTGCATGAGCATCGTATAATGCATCAAAGTGAGTTGCAGATGTAGTTGCTTCAGCAGCAGCTTCTATATAAGCAACAAATGCAGGATTAAGATAATCTGGATCATTGTATGCATTACCAGGAGTAAAGATACCAATCATTCCAGAAGGATCCATAAAGTCTGTTAACCATCCACCACGAGCCATATCGAAGTCTCCTTCAGTTCTTGAAACTTGGAATAAAGCCCAAGGTTCATTTGTAATTTGGATAGTGAATCCTAAGTTTTCTAACCACATTGCTTGCATTAATTCTGCAACCAATTGATGTCCGTCAGAAGTATTATGAGCATATTCTTTTGTGCTTAACTCTGCTTGTAATTGAGCAACAGACATTCCTAATTCAGAAGCTGCTGTTGCAAATAAAGTCACAGCTTGTGCCATTGCACCATCATCAGTAACGATATCTGAATCGTTTTTAGATGTGTCATAGAAATCAGCACCAGTGTTATCAGCGAATCCTGGAGGTATAAATCCAGCAGCAGGAACTTGTCCAGCACCTAACGCTTCAGTAATTTCATCTCTATCTAAAGATAAAGCAAGTGCAGTTCTTAAATTTTGATTACAGAATATATCGTTGTCTCTAGTTCCAATATCTCTTGTTCCACCTAAGTCAGTACAACCAGAAAGGTTGAAGTTAACATAGTAAGTCCCTAATAATGGGAATACGTGGAATTCAGTGTTAGAAATCATAAATGCAGGAATTTCTGTAGTAGGCACACTAGGAATAAAGTCTAGTTCACCAGCATAATACTTAGCATAAGCAGTAGTTGAGTTATCAATGAAATATCCATTAATTACATCAATACCAACATTTTCAGCATTCCAATAATTATCATTTTTAACTAATACTAAACTATCTCCAACTGTATACTCAGATAAAGTAAACGGTCCGTTAGAAATTGATAATTCAGCATCTTTTGCCCATGCTCCTTCACCTTCAGATGTAGCTGTAGTAGGTACAGGCATGAAATGATAGAAAGCCATTAAACTAATAAACCAGTCTGTTGGTGAAGTTAATTTAACTTCTAATTTAGTTCCATCTTCTAAAGATTTAATTCCAACAGCAGCTTTAAGAGCATCTAAATCAGTATCAGAATCACTTGCTGAATCAGCAAAGTCTGCAGCTCCAACTACATTAGTGTAATACCATATCCAAGCATATTCAGATACATTTCTTGGGTCCATTGCGCGTAACCATGAACGTACAAAATCGTCGGCATTTAAAGCAGTACCGTCTGACCATTTAACATCTTCTCTCATATCGAAAGTAACTGTTAACCCATCAGCAGAAACTGTCCAATCTGATGCCATTCCAGGGAATACTTCCCCATTTTTCTCTCTTACTAATCCTTCGAAAGTGTTATTAATAACATCTCCCCCATCACTAGCTCCGTTTAAACCTGGATCTAATGTTCTAGGATCAGCTCCGATGTTCCAGTTAAGAACAACGTCATCGCTATCATCTCCAGCACAACCTGCTAAAGTTAAAGATAACGCTAAAGCAATAAATACTAATAATAATTTTTTCATTTGTTTCCTCCTTTTTCTTTATTATATAATAACATAGGTAAAATTCCTATGATTATTAAAGATTGTTAATTTCTTTAACATGGTGACAAGCTACAAATCTACCTGGTAATATTTCATCTAGTTCAGGTGATTCAGTAAAACATTCCCCTTTGGCAAATCTACATCTTTCAGCAAATCTACACCCTGGTTTAGGGTTAATCGGGCTTGATACATCACCCTGAAGTACGATTCTTTCGCTTCTTAAATTTGCATCTGGATCAGGAAGTGGAATTGAAGATAATAATGATTGAGTATATGGATGTAATGGTAGTTCATATAATGGGTCACTTTCAGATACTTCCATTAATTTTCCTAAATACATAACTCCAATTCTATCACTTATATATTTCACCATAGATAAATCATGTGCAATAAATAAATAAGTTAATCCAAAATCTTCTTGTAAATCTTCAAGCATATTAACAACTTGTGCCTGAATTGAAACGTCTAATGCACTAATAGGTTCATCCGCAATAATTAATTTTGGATCAACTGCTAAAGCACGTGCTATTCCTATTCTTTGACGTTGTCCACCACTAAATTCATGAGGATAACGTGAAGCATGTTCTCTTTTTAATCCAACTCTTTCAAGAAGTTGATATACTCTTTCATTAATACTCTGTCCAGTCAATAATTTATGAGTTTTAATACCTTCTGCAATAATTTCATTAACTGTCATTCTAGGATTTAATGAAGCGTAAGGATCTTGGAAAATCATTTGAATGTCACGTGGATTTCTTTCTATCTTTTTAGTTTTTTGTTTAGCCTCTTCAACTAGCTTTTTCTGAATATTAATTTTCTCGTTATATTCTTTTTTAAGTTCGTCTTTTTCATAATCAGTTGCTGTTTCTGGCAATTCTTTTAATTTGTTTTTTAATTCATTTTTAAGTTTACTTATAAGGAGTTTACATTCATCATGACCACTAGATATTAATTCATTATTAAAGAAAATTTCACCTGCAGTATTTTTATATAATCCAATAATTGTTCTTCCAGTAGTAGATTTTCCACATCCACTTTCACCAACAAGACCAAATGTTTCACCTTTAAATATTTTAAAATTTATTCCATCTACTGCATGAACAGTTTTTACATGATGTCCTAATATATCTTTCTTTATAACAAAGTGTTTTTTAAGATTTTTAACCTCTAATAAGACTTCTCTATCTTGCATTATTTAACACCTCCTGATTTAGTAAATCCTTCTACATTAGGTGCATTTTTGTCTTGTAACCAACAAGCTGAATATTGTGATTCAGTAATCTTAGTTAATGGAGCAGCTTCTTCAATACAAATTTGCATTGCGTGTTTACACCTTGGACTAAAAGGACATCCTTTTGGAGGATCCATTAAGTCTGGAGGTGAACCTTCAATAGGGATTAATCTTTCTTTTTTCCCAGTTATATTTTTTGGGATAGATTGATGTAATCCTTGAGTATATGGATGTTGTGGAGAATAAAAGATCTCATTTACAGTTCCTTTTTCCATAACCATACCACCATACATTACTACTACATTTTCACATAACTCAGCAATAACACCAAGGTCATGTGTAATAAAAACAATAGATGTTCCTAATTCTTTTTGAATTTTTTTAAGTAAATCTAATATCTGAGCTTGTATTGTAACGTCTAATGCAGTTGTTGGTTCATCTGCGATAAGTAACTTAGGTTCACAAGATAATGCCATTGCAATTAAAACTCTTTGTCTCATACCCCCTGAGAATTGATGTGGATACTGTTTAATTCTAATTTCAGGTTCAGGTATTCCTACTAATCCTAAATAGTCAATAGCTCTCTTAAGGGCCTCTTGTTTATTTAGCTTTCTACGAAGACCTTTTTCGATATCTTCTAAAACTTTTTCTCTTTTATTAATATTATTTATATCATTTGCTTCTTCAATAGCAAGTTCTTTTGAAATACGCATATGTCTTCTAATAACTTCTACCATTTGATTTTGAATAGTAAAAACAGGATTAATTGACGTCATAGGGTCTTGGAAAATCATTGAAATTTCACTACCCCTAATATCTTGAATTTCTGAATCTGAGATTTTTGTTAAATCTACACCATCAAAAAATATTTCTCCATTCTTAATTTTACCTGGTTCTTCAATAAGTCTCATAACAGATAGTAATGTTACACTTTTACCACTACCCGATTCTCCAACCACACCTAATATCCCACCTTTTTTAAGGTCATAAGATATATTTCTAACAGCCTTTACTTCACCAAGGTGAGTAAAGAATGATGTTTCAAGATTCTTAATTTCTAACATATTATTATTCATATTCTTCACCTAACCTTTTCTCAATCTTGGGTCTAATGCATCTCTTAATCCGTCCCCAAGGAAGTTAAATGACAGCATCATAAATGCTATAACAAATGCTGGAACAAGTAGTTGATATGCGTACGTTTGCATAATTTCTGCACCGGCAGATGTTAATGTTCCTAAAGAAGATCTAGGAGCAGAAATTCCTAATCCAATAAAGCTTAAGAAAGCTTCGGTGAATACAGCAGCTGGAATCATCATTGTCATTGTTACAATGATTGGTCCTAAAGCATTTGGAATTAAATGTTTTGTAACAATTTTGAAGTTACTTACACCAATAGTTCTCGCAGCTAATACGTATTCTTGTTCTTTAAGACTAAGTACTTGACCTCTAACCAAACGTGCCATTCCTACCCAGTAAACACTAATTAAGGCTACAATAATAGTTCCAAGTCCACCAGCACCAAATATAGGATCAAGCACATATGCTTCAAAACTACTATCTTTAATAACAACCATTAATAAAATTACATATAGTAGTAATGGTATCGAGTTAATTATATCAACAATTCTCATCATTATATTGTCTGTTCTTCCACCAAAGAAACCAGCAAAACTTCCATATAATACACCTACAAAGAAGTTGATAAATGCGGCAACAAAAGCAATAGTTAAAGATATACCAGTACCATACATTACTCTAGAAAGTAAATCTCTACCCACTGTATCAGTACCTAATAAAAATGATTTATTCCATACTTTATCATATGTTTCTTTATATTCTATACCTTTATAATTAATACTATAAAGTATATTTTCATCAGCTTTTAATGGATCAGTACTATAACTGAAATCAATTTCAACTAAAGCAATTTCTTCATCAGCTTCATTAAGTAATCGATAATTATAAATCTTTGTAATAGGATCACCATCAAGATGACTACTATCAAATTTATCTAATAACTTTCCATCCTCATTTACTAATATTAGCAAATACATTTCTGTTAAGTAAACATACATATCATCATCTATTTTGTATATTTCAAAACTAGGTGGAACATTCTTAAAATCTCTATTTTGCACATCATAACCATGTGGATTGATCAATTGCCCAACTGTCGCAAATAACAACACAACAACAACTCCAATTAACCCTAAGATAGATAATTTATTCTTTCTTAATCTTCTCCAAACATCTTGCCAATATGTTAGACTTTTTCTTATTTGCTCTTTATCTAACTTTTGAGTACTATCTAAAAAATCAAATCTATTTTTTTTCATAATATTCTCCTATCCTTCCATCTTGATTCTTGGATCGATAACAGAATATAAAATATCTACTAAGAATACCATAAAGATATAAAACGCAGCATAGAATATTGTTACTCCAATAACTAAAGTATAGTCTTGCGCTTGCACAGACTCAGTAAAATATTTACCAATACCATTTATAACAAATATCTTTTCAATTACGAAAGATCCTGTCATTAATGCTGCAATCATTGGTCCTATATAAGTCGTAACTGGAATCAAACTATTTTTAAGAGCATGTTTAAAAATAACCTTAAACTCTGAAATCCCATTAGCTCTTGCAGTTCTAATATAATCTTGTCTTAATACTTCTAACATACTTGAACGTGTTAATCTAGCTACAAAAGATAGTGAATATCCAGATAAAGCTACTACAGGTCCAATAAATGCTACAGGGGTATCAAGTCCTCCAACTGGCATCCAGGATATATCCCTTGCAGCCAAAATAAATAACGTCCCGATAACAAAACTTGGTACGGTTATTCCAAGAGTTGCTATAATCATAACTCCATAATCAATTGAAGTATTAGATTTTAATGCGGATATTACCCCTAGAGGTATTCCAAGTGAAATAATGAATATAACTGCTAACCCACCAATCTTTGCAGTTTGTGGAATTCCTTCAATTAGAAGTTCATTAACAGTATAAGCAGGCTGATTAAATGAAGGTCCTAAATCTCCTTGAGCTAAGTTCCCTAAATAAATGAAATATTGCATTATTATAGGTTCATTTAATCCATAAGCTTCTTCAAGTCTTTCTCTTGTTGCTTCTGGTAGTGGTTTTTCTCTTGTAAATGGACCACCAGGGATCGCACGTAACATAAAGAATACTACAGTTATAACTATCAACAAAGTTATAAGAGAAGATATAATTTTTTTACCAATGTAAGAATACATATTACTCCTTCTTTCTTTAAAATTCAGAGTCAAAATATTAGTGAAAATTCCATGATTTTCAAACTATAGTATTGCTCTATTCTACTGCATTTTTGCAGTGTACACTAATTTAAAAAATGTCGCATTTTTAGAATATAAATTTAGAAGGATTAATCACAATAAATTTTTTGTGATTATTACTCCTAAAATATTCTTGAAAGCCTTTTCAATTTGAAACACAAATAAATTATATAGTAGATTATCATAACTGTCAATCACTTTTCTAATACCTATAAAATTTATAAAAAAATAATTTGTATTTTAATAAAATGTTAACTTAATTATCTTTCTTAATAATATTTAAACATTGTATGATAAAATACTATTAAGGAGATGGTGATAATGAATAAAAAAGTTGTATATTTTGTACCAGTTTTTCTTGTTATTGTATCTATTATAACCTCATTTATCGCTTTTTCATATAGTAAAAAACTTGAAAACGGATTCATTAATGTAAATGAAGGTACTTTTGAAATTGAATTTGAAGGAGAATATTTTTCAATAATTGGTAACCTAGGAGATAATTCTGTATTTATTACAGTTGATTCATTAAACAATTATCTATTAATTACAATTTATGATTCAAATCAAATAATTTCTAGAGAATATACATTAATTATTACAGAAGTGAATAAATCTTATTCAAGTGACATTATTAATGATTATATTGGTACTACTCTAATTGATATTGATAATATTGATAAATATATTTTTAAAATAGATTTAGAAGACGAAAAACTCTATGAAGCAATATTGGAGAGAACTACAAATAATATTGAAGATGAAGAAATTGATTTAATACTTATAAATATCCCTGAACATTTATTAAATATGAAAAACCTAAATGAAGGAATTTCATTTACAACTTTAGTATTTGCGTTTATTTCAGGAACTACTATCCTTATTATACATCATGTTAAAAAAGATGAATGATTGGTAATATGATTTTAAATAAAAAAAGCCTCCATATGGAGGCTTTTATTTTGCAATATCTTGAGCTCTTGTCTCTCTAATTACAGTAACTTTAATAGTTCCTGGGTAAGAAAGTTGTTCCTCAATTTGTTCTTTAATATCTCTAGCAATTTTATAAGCCATTGTATCATCAACTTTTGATGGTTCAACAATAACTCTAACTTCACGTCCAGCTTGAATAGCGTAAGCTTGTTCAACACCGTTAATTCCTTTAGCAATTGTTTCTAGTTGTTCTAATCGTTTAACATAACGATCTAAACTTTCACTTCTAGCACCAGGTCTTGCAGCACTAAGTGCATCAGACGCAGCTACTAATACTGCAATAACTGTTTCTGCTTCAACTTCACCATGATGTGATCGAATTGCATCAATTACTGCGAACGGTTCTTTATATCTATTTGCTAAGTTAATTCCTATTTCAACATGAGAACCTTCTGTTTCATGATCAACTGCTTTTCCTATATCATGCAGTAATCCTGCTCTTTTAGCTAAAACTTCATCTTCACCAAGTTCAGCAGCAAGTTTACCTGCTAAGAATGCACATTCGATTGAGTGTCTTAAAACATTTTGTCCGTAACTAGTTCTAAAGTGTAATCTACCTAATAATTTAACTAGGTCTGGATGGATTCTACCAATTCCAACTTCAAATACTGCTTCTTCACCTTTATCACGAATAAATCTGTCTACTTCGTCTCTTGTTTTTTCTACAATTTCTTCAATTCTACCCGGATGGATTCTTCCATCAGATACTAGTGATTCAATTGTTCTTTTTGCGATTTCTCTTCTTATTGGATCAAATCCACTAAGAACTACCGCTTCTGGTGTATCATCAATAATTAAATCTACTCCAGTTAATGCTTCTATTGTTCTAATGTTTCTACCTTCACGTCCAATAATACGACCTTTCATTTCATCGTTTGGAAGTGTAACAACACTTACAGTTCTTTCACTTGTAACGTCTTGTGCGTATTTTTGAATTGCTCCTGATAGTAAATGTTTTGCATTTCTATCTACGTTTAATTTTGCTTTTTCTTCTTCTTCTTTAATGTAAGCTGCAATCTCATTTGCCATTTCGTCTTCTACTCGTTTAAATATCAAATCTCTCGCTTGCTCTACACTAAATCTTGCTATTTCTAATAACTTTACATTTTGTTCATCAATCAATTTTTCTAGTCTGTTATTTTTGTCATCTAATGATTGTTTTTTTCGCTCAATTAACTCTTCTTTATTATCTAAATTACTTTCACGCTTATCAAGGTTAGAACTACGTCTATCCATACTTTGCTCACGTTGAAGTATTTTATTCTCTAAAACAGCTACTTCACCTTTACGTTCTTTTAGCTGTTTATCAACCTCTAATTTTAAGTTGTGTATTTCTTGTCTTGTTTCAAGAAGTGTTTGTTTTTTATTTTTATCTGCTTGTTTTTGGGCGTCTTCAATCAATTGATTTGCTTTAATACGTGCTTTGTTAAAGCCTTTTTCAACAACTATGGCATGTAGGAAAAAACCTACTACAGTACCTATTGTTATAAATAATAGACCAGAGATTATTAATAGTTGTGTATCCACTATATTCCTCCGTTCTTAAATATATTCATTTTTTTATTATAAACATAATACTAATATTATGAGTAGAGACTATTTTTTTAACTCATTTTATTATAAAGGTAATAGCTATATAAGTCAATGAATATAACCACAAATCAAAATAAAAAGGCGTTTATATTAAACGCCTAATTTTTCTCTAACTAATGTTTCAAGTTCTTTTAATAATTCAGGTTTCTCAGTTAAGAATTTTTTAACATTTTCTCTACCTTGCCCGATTTTTTCTCCATTATAACTAAACCATGATCCACTTTTATTGAT
This sequence comes from Candidatus Izimoplasma sp. HR2, assembly GCA_000753575.1. Taxonomy (GTDB): domain Bacteria; phylum Bacillota_I; class Bacilli_A; order Izemoplasmatales; family Izemoplasmataceae; genus JAFGXW01. Next base: position 42,246 of record JRFF01000021.1, read on the forward strand.
AAGTTCTTCTTCAACAGCTAAATCAATAAGTTCACCTAATTTAGAAATTCCTTTTCCATACATTAAATCAACAACGAGTGTTTTAAATGGAGGTGCAACTTTGTTTTTAACAACTTTTACTTTAACCACATTACCAACAATGTCAGTACCATGTTTAATTGCTTCACTTCTTCTAATTTCAAGTCTTACTGAAGCATAGAATTTAAGTGCTCTACCACCAGGTGTAACTTCAGGGTTACCAAACATTACTCCTACTTTTTCTCTAATTTGATTTATAAAAATAACAATTGTATTAGATTTACTAATAACACCACTAAGTTTTCTCATTGCTTGTGACATAAGTCTAGCTTGAAGTCCTACATGGCTCGCTCCCATATCTCCTCTTATTTCAGCTTCAGGTACTAAAGCAGCAACACTATCTATTACGATCATATCAATTGCACCACTTCTAATTAAAGCTTCAGTAATTTCTAATGCTTGTTCACCAGTATCTGGTTGACTTAATATTAAATTGTCAATATCAACACCAAGAGCTTTAGCATATTGAGGATCTAAAGCGTGTTCTGCATCTATAAATGCAGCATATCCACCTAATTTTTGAGCTTCAGCTAAAGCATGAAGTGCAAAAGTAGTTTTACCTGAAGATTCAGGTCCATATACTTCGACTATTCTTCCTTTAGGATATCCACCAATACCAAGAGCTTTATCTAATTTAATAGAGCCACTTGGAATTGCTTCTAAATGCATATTGAAAGATTCATCACCAAGAATCATTACTGATCCTTTCCCATATTGTTTCTCAATCTCTTTAATTGCACTATCTAGTGCTTTTTGTCTTGTGTTAGTTGCCATAATATTTCCTCCTTATTTAACTAAAGATATAATACTTACAAATACTTCTTTTTTCTTTATTATATTGATTCTGCAATTATATGTCTATTTTTCCAGAAATATTCAATTCCTGAAACAACAGTTAAAACAAGTCCGATATAAAGTAAAATCATTCCATAAAACTCAAATGCTTCATCAAACTTAAACATTAATAATATTACTAATGCAACCATTGTAGTTGCTGTTTTATATTTACCTAGTTTACTCGCAGCTATTACTTTACCCGTAGGTGCAGCGACTAGTCTAATACCTGTAACTATAAATTCTCTTGATAAAATTGTGATTACGATCCATACAGGAATAATCCCTTCAACAGTTAATAATAGTAATGCAGTCATAACTAGTAACTTATCAGCTAGTGGATCTATAAACTTACCGAATGTTGTAACTAAATCATATTTCCTTGCAACATATCCATCAATAAAGTCGGTTATTGAAGCAATAACAAATAATCCAGGAACTATATACCATAGTAAATTTACATGATATCCAATTGGAATAGTGTCAGGAACTAAATAGTATGCAATAACCATAATAGGGATAATGAATATCCTAATCATACTTATTTTATTTGGTAAATTCATCAAATCACCTCAATAAAAATTATATCATAAATGGCTATACATAGCAATTTATTTTAAACACTTTGTCCATTGTTTTCTTTTTTTATTCTACCATTAACTAAAAGTAATAAAATACCTCCAAGAACAAACATTAATACACTAAAATCAAAAACATATGTAGGTTTAAAGTCATATAAGAATCCTCCAATTAGTGGTCCTATTATGAGTCCAATTGCAAAAAATGATTGTCTTACTCCCATTATTGTTCCATATTTACCTTCAGAAGCATGACTTGAAATATAACTTTGTTCAAGTGGTCCATAAACTGCCTTCATAATTACATATAACATAAATATTGAATAAAGTACTAACATCAATTCATTACTTCTAAAAACATAGAAGATAATAATCGAACTAATTACTTGAATATATATCATAATTGTCATATCTTTCTTTATTTTTGCAACAAAAGGAACAATTATAATACTTGTGAGTAACGAAACAAATCCTGTATACATAACAAATACACCTAATTCACCTGTTGTATAACCTAAATCTATTAAATAAATATCAATATACTTACTAACGTTTATCATTCCAATTGATATAAATGATAAAGATATTAAGAAAATAATTAACGTTGGATTTAATTTAGGAATATCTTTAAATCCTTGAATTAAACTTGGCTTTTTATCCCCGTTATTTACTTGTTTAATATTAGATAACCCAAAATACATATAAATAGCTAATATCGTATTTAATATTGCCTGAATTAAAAAGATATTTCCGTAAAGATTTGGTTCAAGTATATTAGTGAAATAATCGAGATCACCTAATTTACCACCAATTAAATATCCAAAACTTCCTCCAATAGTGAATGCAGCAACACTCCAACCAATATATTTAATTCTATTATCTTTATCTGATTCACAAATCAAGATACTAATTAATAATGCTGCACTTGCTGCAACTCCAAATCCAGAGACAAATCTAAAGAAAACCATCCAGTAAACATTACCTACATTTCCAAACATATATTGTCCGAAGCTATATACAAGTAATCCAACTACAATATATCTTCTTTTATGTCCGTGATCACCTAAAGTTCCCCATATAGGACCTCCAAGCATTAACCCAAAACTCATAGTTGCAAAAAAGACTCCAAACATGTAGTATGGAATGCCCATTTCAATCACAAGTGATGGTGTTACAGGATGACCAATATTATGAATTATTCCTTGTAAAAAATAAAATGATAAGATAATAATTATTGATTTCTTCATAAAGCCACTTCTCTCTTTGTATTGTCTCTCAAATAGTATCATTATTTGTAATAATAAACAAACAAAAAACTCTATTAAATAGAGTTTTTATTTTTACCATAAAAAGACATTTGATAAGAAATTTTGTAATTCTTTAGATTGTGGATTTTCTAGTATATCTACATGTCCCATTTCTACTATTTTTCCACAATCCATAAAGATAATAAAGTCTGCAGCTTTTTTAGCAAATAATATTTCATGAGTAACAATTACAAAGTTCATTTTCTCTTCTCTTAGCTTAATAATTGTACTTAAAACTTCTTGAGTTAAAACTGGATCAAGTGCACTTGTTGGCTCATCAAAGAATAATACTTCAGGGCTTATTGCAATCCCTCTTACTATACTAACTCTTTGACTTTGTCCACCACTTAATTGACTAGCTCTTTTATGAATATGTTCGCTTAGTTCAAAACGGTCTAATAAGTCTAGAGCTATTTTATTTGCTTCTTCTTTTGTTTTATTATGAACTTGTTCAAGTATCAATGTAATATTCCTAAGTACAGTTAAATGTGGAAATAAAGTATGTGCCTGAAATACAAATCCTATTTTTTTATAGTACTCTTCAGGTTCTATTTCATTTAAATCGTATTTATTAACATGTATTTCTCCACTATCTGGTTTTTCTATTAATGATAGAAGTCTTAATAATGTAGATTTACCTGCTCCACTAGGTCCGATAATTGCTATTCCAGATTCATCATGTATATCTAAATTAATATCTATTAAAATATCTTTTTCATCATATGTTTTATTTACATTATGTAATTTCAGTTCCATAATGCCACCTTCTTTTCAAGTGATCTGGTTAATCTAATTAATGGAATAGTAATTATTAGATACATTATTAGCATTAATGTATATCCTTCAACTACTGCGTATGTATTTGATTGGGCTGTAGTAATTTGGTTATAAAGTTCTGGTACTCCGATAAAGTTTAGTAAACTACTACCTTTAACAATGAAAGTTAAATTTCCCGCTAAAGGTGGAATAATAATTTTTAATAGTTGAGGAATTATTATATATCTATATTTTTGGTATGTAGTAAATCCAAATACAGTCATTGCTTGGTATTGCATATCATCAATACTTTCCATTGCTCCTTCAAAGACGTTTTTCATATAAGGTGCCATATATAAACTAAGTGCTATTGAACCGACAATTAATCTATTGTTAATGTGAAGTGGCACTCCTATAAAGTAATAAACAATAACTAAGAATACAACTAAAGGTGAACCAAATACAATTTCATTAAAGATTGCACCTAAATATTTAAGAACTAATATTTTAGAGTTAGTTAATAAATATAGTAAGAAGCCAAGTATGATACTTGCTACTAATACAATTATACTTACTACTATTGTAAGAAGCCATCCTTTAAATATTATATTTCTCCATGGATAATATGAACTAAAATCTAAATCAGCTCTAGCTGGAAACGCATAATAAATTAACGCAATAAACAGCCCGAAAATTAATAGGGCTGCTACAAAACTTAATATTCGATTTTGTCTATCACTAATCATAAATGTAGAAGTCTAGTCCTTGTCCAGGTAAAGCTTCTGCGATAATTGCATCATAATCTTCTCTTAAAGTATCAAATACACCATTCAAATCATTTAATCCAGCAATAAACTCATTAACATCTTTTAGTAATTGTGTATCATCTTCTCTCATACCCATTCCGATAGGAGATAAATCAATAGGATCCCACATAAGAACTGTAGTATCAGGATTAGCTGCGTGATAACCTGCTGCACTTGATGCACTAATAATAAACGCATCTGCTGCTCCACTTATTACTTCTAAAACTGCTGTATTAGCATCAATTACTTCTAATAACACAGGGTTTAAGGCTTCATCTCTTGGAATTGATAAACTAACAAATGAAACTGGTCCAACAAATTTTGCTCCATCATAATTAAATAAGTCATCTTTTGTTTCAATTGAGTTCGCTTCTGCGAAATCTTTATTTAATACAGTGATTAAAGGGAAATAGAAATAAGGATCACTAAATGTGAAGTTAGTTCCTGCTTCTCTATCCGCAGTAATACTCATTGAGCCAATAATTATATCAATTTCTTCTGTTGCTAAAGCTGTTATTAATGATCCAAACTCTAAATCTACAATTACAACTTCTTTATCTAAATATTCACCTAAGGCATAAGCTAAATCTACACTTATCCCTGTCGGATCACCATTATTATCAATTGTTTCAAAAGGTGGCCATCTTAAATCCATACCTACTTTTAATGTATTATCAATCTTACAAGCTGATAATGCAAATACTAATAGTAAAACAGAAATTCCTAAAATAATTTTTTTCATGAATATCACTCCTCTTCAATTTAGTATAGTTTGTAAAGTTTACAAATACAATTAATACACTAAAAAAAAGCACAACTAGTGTGCTTTAAAGTTCTTTTGCATTATGGAATATTTCTTGTACATCTTCCACATCATTTAATAAATCTATCATTTTTTGGAATAAGACTTTGTTATCTTCATCAAGTTCAACATAAACATGAGGATACCATCCTTTTTCAGCATCAATGATTTCTACAGATTCATTAGTTTCTTTTAATGCTTCCTGGATTTTATCTAAATCAAATCCATTACCTTCGATTTCAACTTCACCGTTCACATCTTCTAATTCTAAAATATCAAGATCAGCCATTAATAAAGTTTCTAATACTTCTTCTTCATCCATACCCTTTAAAGTTATATGAGATAAATGACTATAGCTATGTTCAACACTACCACTAACACCCATTTTACACCCAACTTTAGTAAAACAGTTTCTAACTTCACTAACTGTTCTATTTACGTTATCAGATAAAGTATCAATTATAATTGCTGTACCACCAGGTCCAAATCCTTCATAACGGTAAGGAGTATAATCTTCACCAATACCTTTTTCAGCTTTTTGGATATTTCTTTTTATTACATCTGCTGGAACCTGAGCTTTTTTAGCTCTATCAATTAGATGTTTTAAACTAAGGTTAGCATCTGGGTTAGGCCCGCCTGCTTTAGCTACCATATATATTTCTTTACCAAATCTTGAATAAATTTTGCTCTTGAGTGCCATTGTTTTACCTTTAGCTACTTTTCTAACTTCAAATTTTCTACCCATAATATCACTCTTTCTTGTCTCAATTTAAAATTATATAATATGTACTTAAATTATTCAATAGGTTTTATTAATGTTGTTGCATCTTTACCAAGTAATACTTTCTTTTCCTTATATAAAGATCCTAAACCTCTTTTAAATGCCGCTTTAGACATTTTAAATACTTCATTAATTTCCTCAGGACTCGATTTATCAGTTAAAGACATTTTACCGTCATGAGCTTCTAAATAATTTTTAATAACTATTGCATCTTGACTTAACATTAATTCTTTTTGTAAGATTAATGTTCCATTATACTTATGATCTAGTTTAATTTTACTAATTTTAACATAAGCTTTTTCACCTAAACGGTAACTTTTTCTCATGTTTTTATAATAGACATAAATATAATGTCCTTCTTTAGTTAAAAATACTACCCCTTCTTCTGCGATAAATACGCAGTAAGAAACATATCCTTCTCCTTCAATTAGTTCAGTTGTAGGAGTTAAATACTTTTTAACATCATATCTTGGTATGATTTTTGCAGTTAGTTGGTTTCTTGAAACTTTCATTTTTACAAGTATCTCATCCCCAACCTGTGGCCATTCTTTTTTCTTAAAAGATAAATCATCTCTAGATAATAAAAGATCTTTAATAAGACCTACATCTAAAAATACACCTAAGTGTGGGTTAACTCCAACTACTTTCACAAATGCAGCTTTAACTGTATCAACAGTTGGCTTATTTAAAGTAGCAGTTATTCTTTTTTGATTATCATAATATAGAAATGCTTCAACTTCTGAATCTATTTCTAATATCCCACCTGCTTGTCTTTTGTGTAAAAATATTTCATCTCTTCCATCAGTTAGTATATAAGCTAAATCTGATTCCCTTAATACTTTTAATATATTATATTTTCCCATTGCTAGTGCCATATGTATCACCTCATCTTGATTATAACAAAATTATCTCTATTAATATAGCATAATAATGCAGTGTATTCATATTTTTTCGCTTTTTTTTTATTTTTTAGTATAATAAAGAATGAGGATGTGATTGCATGAAGAAATATTTTATTTATTTACTTATATACTCATTTGGTGGTTTTGTACTCGAAAGAATCATAAACTTAATCGCATTTGGTGAGTGGGTTGAAAACAGAGTTCTTCTAGGACCTTATCAACCTTTATATGGTGCGGGTATATTAATGGCAATTATTGTGTATGACTTCGTATTAGAAAAATATATTAGCAATAAGAAATTAAGAACATTTGCATTATTAGTAACTGCGATTATAACCACAGGTATTAGTGAAGCAGTTACTGGATTTGGGTATGAATTCTTATATGGCACATCTTTGTGGGATTATAATTTATTTTTTACATGTAACTTAAAATATATTTGTGTTATTCCTACTTCTTTGTTTGGGATATTATCATTTTTAGCAATTTATTTTATTCATCCTTATATAAAAATGTTTGAAAAAGCTGTTTCAAATAATGTTGCGAAAATCCTATTTATTCTCTTTGTCATTGACATTATTGTCACTTTTGGATTTATTTTATAAACAAATGCCTTAGTTGCATTTGTTTTTTTTAATAATTCGTTTACGAAATGTGTTGAATGAAAGCGTTTTATTTGGTAAAATATTAAAAGATAAATAAGAGGAGGTTTCATATGGATTTTTTTCTTTACATTGCCCTTGGACTTAGTTTAAGTGCACTAGTATATGCTTTTTATCTTTATAAACAAGTTTTAAAAGCACCTGTAGGATCAGAGAAAGTAGCTGAGATTTCAGGATTCATTAAAGAGGGTGCAACAGCATTCTTGAAAAAAGAGTATTTTGTAATTATTATTTTTGTAATTGTTGCAGCCCCTGCCATTGCTTTAGCGTTAGGTATTGAGACTGCATTTGCTTTTGTATTAGGAGCTTTATTTAGTGCATTCGCAGGAATTGTAGGAATGAAAAGTGCTACAGATTCAAATTCAAGAACAGCTACTGCTGCTGAACAACATGGTATGCAAAGAGCATTAGGTATTGCATTCAAAGGTGGAGCAGTAATGGGAATGAGCGTAGTAGGTTTTGGTCTACTAGGTGTAATTGTTGTATTTTATGTATCACATTATTTTTTAGATATTGATGCTTATGACGCTGTTGAAATAGCAGCTGGATATAGTTTAGGTGCATCAAGTATTGCATTGTTTGGCCGTGTTGGTGGTGGGATTTTTACTAAAGCTGCTGATGTTGGAGCTGACCTTGTAGGTAAAGTTGAAGCTGGGATACCAGAAGATGATCCTCGTAACCCTGCAGTAATCGCTGATAACGTTGGAGACAATGTTGGTGATGTTGCTGGTATGGGTAGTGACTTACTTGAAAGTTATGTAAGTTCTATTATTGGTGCTGCTACAATTGGTGCTATATGGTATGCTACTACTGGTGTTATTTTTGTATTGATAGTTGCTGGTATGGGTGTATTATCTTCAATGATAGGAAGTACATTTGTTAAAGGTAAAGATGGATCTAATCCTCATAAAGCCTTGAAAATGGGGACTTATATAAGTGGATTATTATTTATTATTGCTGTATTCTTCTTAAACTGGTATTTTATAAAAGAAGGAATATTCGTTGTTGAAACAGATAGAATCACTCATGAGTATGGACCATTTATAAGTGTTGTATTAGGACTAGGTGTAGGTTTATTAATTGGATTAATTAGTGAATATTATACATCTGCTGAATATAAACATGTTAAGAGTGTTGCAAAACAATCTGAAACTGGACATGCTACTAATATTATTTCTGGTATGGCAATCGGTATGGAAAGTACTGCACTACCTGTAATATTAATTGCTATTGGAACAGTTTTAGCATTTAACTTTGGTGGATTATTCGGTATTGGACTAGCTGCTGTTGGTATGCTAGGTACTGCTGGAATGACTGTTGGTGTTGATGCTTATGGACCTATCGCGGATAACGCTGGTGGGATTGCACAAATGGCAAATATGGACCCAAAAGTTAGAAAAATTACTGATGAACTAGATAGCGTTGGAAACACTACTGCTGCAATAGCAAAAGGATTTGCTATTGGTAGTGCTGCATTAACAGCTTTAGCATTATTTAGTGCGTTTACTTTAGCTGCTGGATTAGATGGTATAGATATAACTAAAGCTCCAGTAATTGCTGGATTAATGATTGGTGGAATGCTAGCATTCTTATTTAGTTCTTTACTAATTAAGTCAGTTGGTAAAGCAGCAAATGAAATGATTGAAGAAGTAAGAAGACAGTTTAGAGAAATTCCTGGTATCTTAGAAGGTACAGGAAAACCTGATTATGCTAAATGTGTAAGTATCTCTACTACTGCAGCTCTTAAAGAAATGATTCTTCCTGCATTATTAGCTGTAGCATCGCCTCTTGTAGTTGGATTCTTATTTGGTGCTGAGGCACTAGGTGGAATGCTTGCCGGTACATTAATAACTGGTATAATGCTTGCAATCTTCATGGCAAATAGTGGTGGAGCTTGGGATAATGCTAAAAAGTATATTGAACAAGGTAATCATGGTGGTAAAGGTAGTTTAGCTCATAGTGCTTCAGTTACCGGAGATACTGTTGGAGATCCATTCAAAGATACAAGTGGACCTGCAATTGATATATTAATCAAATTAATGACTACAATGAGTTTAGTATTTGCTACATTATTTGGAGCAGGTATATTATAATAATTTAAAGAGGACATTTCGTCCTCTTTTTTTATGTCTTTCTTTATATATATAGAGTATAATACTATTTAGGAGTGATTCTATGAATGTAATTATAAAATATCTTAAAGAGAATAGTCCGATTATCTTAATAGTCATCATAGTTGCCTTAATAGCAATTTACATACCTTTTATTTATTCAACAATATTAATTGGTATAATTATAATAATCCTAATTATTATAATGAGAAAATAATATAAGAATCGAAGTGAAAAATATGAGAATATTAGTAGACGCAGATGCGTGTCCAGTTAAAAAGATTATTGTAGAAATAGCAAAAATAAATGACATTAAAGTGGTAATGTTTTTTGATAATGCGCATGTTTATGAAGATGGTTATAGTAAAGTTTATATAATTGATAAAGGTGCAGACTCTGTAGACTACTTTTTAATTAATAGAGCACTACCTAACGATATCGTAGTAACAGGTGATTATGGACTTGCTAGTATGGCACTTGCTAAGAAGACATTCCCTATTAGTCCAAGAGGGCTAATATACACTGAGGACAACATTTTAGGGCTTTTAAGTCAAAGAGCTTTTAGTCAAAAAATTAGGAAACATAAGAACTTAAAAGGACCTAAAAAAAGAGTATCAAATGATGATGAAAAGTTCAGAAAAAGTTTAAATAAAATTATTAGTAATAAATAGTTGCTTTTTGGATTTTTATTTGATACAATATTAACGCTTATGAAAGACGGAGGTGACATAAATGGCTAATATCAAAGGACAAATGAAAAGAAACTTACAAAACGAAAAAAGAAGACTTGCTAATGCAGCTTTTAGATCAGGATTAAAAAGTGCAATTAAAGATGTAGAAACAGCAGTTGAAAATAACGATAAAGAAAATGCAATTATAGCTTTATCATTCGCTAGTAAAAAGTTAGATAAATCAATCAGCAAAGGAATTTCTCAAAAGAATTATGTTGCTAGACAAAAATCAAGACTTGCTAAATTAGTAAACGAATTATAATATCTTAGAAAACACAATGTGTTTTCTTTTTTTTGCTTTCTATCTGTGAAAACACTTTCATACTTTTTTTATTGCTTCTACTTCTTTTGTATGGTTAAATTGTTCCAAACGATGAAAAAGAATAGTAAACAAATACTTGTTTCAAAGAGATCTGCTGGTTGGTGTAAAGTAGAAAACAATTTTGTTGAACGTGCTTCGGAGTTTAATTATCAAATTATAGAGATAATTACGTATACCTGCGTTAAAGGTTCGAGATGCTTAGCTTATTTATGTGCTAAGAATTAAGGTGGTACCGCGATTATAATAATCGTCCTTTGTTTTAAGGACGATTTTTTTTATACCCAAAAGGAGGATAAATATATGTCAGATTTATTTAATTATGATTCAATTAGCCCTTGGATACCTTATTTAAGTAAGGGTCTAGGATATACATTACTAATTGCACTATTAGCTTCAATACTCGGTGTAGCTATAGGAGTTATGCTTACTCTTATGTCAAGGCATAAACAATTGAGTAAGATATCTTATTTCTATATTGATATCTTCCGGGGGACTCCTATACTTCTTCAATTATCAATAATATATTTTGCTATTCCTAAATTAGTAGACACATTAGTAAACGATATGATGCATTTAGATATAGCAATTACATTAAGCGCATTTAGTGCTGCTATTATTACATTCAGTTTGAATTCAGGAGCTTATATCTCTGAGATTATAAGATCTGGGATCAATAGTGTAAGTAAAGGTGAAATTGAAGCAGCTGAAGCTTTAGGAGTTAGTAAATATCATATGTATAAAGATATTATCTTACCTATAGCGTTTAAAAACTCATTCCCAGCTTTAATGAACGAGTTTATTACATTAGTAAAAGAATCATCAATTGTTTCGATTATTGGACTTCAAGATTTAATGAGAAGGCAACAAATTGTTACATCACAAACATATATGTACTTTGAACCATTAATTGTAGTTGGAATAATTTACTATTTAGTAATTAAAGTTTTAACTATTACAGGAAGAAAAGTAGAAAAGAGGTTACAGTATGATTAAGGTTAAGAATCTTGAAAAATCATTTGGAGATTTACATGTTTTAAAAGATATAAATTATCATTTTAAAAAAGGAAAAACCACTGTGATTATTGGTAGCTCAGGTAGTGGGAAGAGTACTTTGTTACGGTGCATAAATATGCTTGAGAAACCTGATAGTGGAGATATTTTATTAGAAGATACACTTATTAATTATTCTAAAAATATTAATGCTATAAGACAAAGAATTGGAATGGTATTCCAATCATTCAATCTCTTCTCAAATATGACTGTATTAAACAATGTAACATATGCATTAAGAGTAGTAAAAAAAGAATCAATTGCAAAGGCAAATAACAAAGCACTAGAGCTTTTAGAAAAAGTTGGTATCTTAGATAAAAAGGATAATTACCCAAATACATTAAGTGGTGGGCAACAACAACGTGTTGCGATAGCTAGAGCTTTAGCTATGAATCCTGATGTAATGTTATTTGATGAACCAACAAGTGCATTAGATCCAGAAATGGTATCTGAAGTACTAGAAGTAATGAAGAAGTTAACACATACAGGACTTACTAACATTATAGTTTCACATGAAATGGGCTTTGCTAAAGAAGTAGCTGATGAGATTATATATATGGATGAAGGAAAGATAATCGAGCACAATGACGCTCTTACTTTCTTTAATCAACCAAGTACTAAAAGAGCACAAGAATTTCTACAAAAAATACTATAAAAAACTAGGAGAAAAATTATGAAAAAATCTATTTTATTATTAACTTTAGGATTAACATTAATATTAGGAGCATGCGGTGAAGATACAGAAACAGTTGTTGTTTTAACATCAAGTGGTTATGAACCATATGAAATGGTAGATACAAGTGGAAATTTAACAGGATTTGATATTGAATTAATGGAAGCTTTAGCAGCTGAAATTGGTATTGAGATTGAATGGAAAGACGTTGATTTTGATGGAATTATCGCTTCACTTCAATCAGAAAATGCAGAAATAGCTATCGCAGGAATCAGCCCTTCAGCTGAAAGAGCATTAGTTGTAGATTTCAGTAATGTTTATTACAATAGCGAATCAGGATTAACAAACTATATGTTATTTAATGATGCTAATTCAATTGCTACATTAAGTGATCTAGATGGACTTATTGTTGGAGCACAACTAGGAACTGTTCAAGCAAGTTTACTTGAAGAGTTAAGTACTATGTATAACTTCACAGTTGATTTAAGAACTACAAACACACAAATAATTGAAGAAATTAATGCAGGAAGAATTGATGTATTAGTTGTTGAAAATATTGTAGCTACATCAATAATTGAAGCTAATTCTGGACTTGATAAAGTAATCTTAGATTATTCAACAGATTCATTAAACGGTAATGCAATTGCATTTACACAAGGTAGTGAATATGTAGAATTATTTAATGAAGCATTAGTTACTATAACTGATAATGGTGTATTAGCTGAATTAATTACAAAATGGTTTGAATAAAAAAAAAGGAATCCGCTGGATTCCTTTTTTTTATGTTCCTAAAATAAATAGTTCAAGCCCAATCTTTTTATCAATTTGTCCTGTTTTAATTTTATAGTCTATCTCTTCTAATTTTCTAAGATGTTTTTTAACTGTAGACATATTTACACTTTTAGCATTCTTAACCATATAATATGCTCTACCGCTACTACATCGGTAATACTTAGCTATTTCAGCTTGATCTTTATTATCTTTTAATAATAGCTTAACATGTAGTATCTCACGATACTTATTAACTAAAATACCTAATATTCTTAAAGGATCTTCACTATGTTGAATAAGATCATTATATATTTCTAATGCTTTAGATTGTTTGTTCTCTAGGATATTATTAGTAATTTCATAGACATTATCTTCAACATTCTTTGTAATAACTCTTTTAATAGTTTCTAAATCTACATAATCCATATCCGAAGCATATAATATAAGCTTTTTCATCTCAGTTACCGCTACTTCTGTGTTGTGTTCTACTCTTTTTAAAAATTCTTCTAAAGCAGGTCTTTCAATTTTTATATTATTTTTACCTAGTTGTCTTCTCATCCAACTAGCTAAATCAACTTGTTTCATTGGTTCACATTTAATAACATTTGCTTTATTCTTAACGACTTTAGTAATTGCTTTTCTTTCATCAAGTTTTGCGTAAGGTGCATTTAAAATTAAAACTGTTTCTTCAACAGGGTTTTCTAAGTACTTAGATAAAGCATCTAAATCATGTTTTATCTCTTTTTTTATCTTTTCATTTGTAAGGAAATAACAGTTCTTAATAATAATTATCTTTTTTAAAGACATAAAAGGTATTGTTTGTGCATCATTTATTGCATTTTTAACATTAGTCTCTTCTGCATCATAAACAGTAATGTTGAATTCATCAACATTAAATTTATTAACTATCTGATTAGTTTTACTTTTTATTATAAAAGTATCTGGACCGTGAAATAAGTAAACTTGTTTTTCCATAAAAACACCTCTTATTTATTATATCACAAATAGTTAAGGGCTGTGTATTCTTTTATACTCTTTTCCAAAGAGATAATACACTTCAATAGTACCCATCAAATCTGTCCTGTATACAATTATTCCTAATTCTTCGTATCTTTTTATTACTTCGTCGTGAGGATGTCCATGGAGGTTTTTAACGGATACATTAATAAATACTTCTTCTGGCCTTATTACATCCAAAAATAATTGATTACTTGAGGTAATACTCCCGTGATGTGGAACTTTTAAGTAATCAACATCTAAATTGTATTCACTAATAAAATCAATCTCTCTTGATTTTTCAATATCCCCTGTAAATAGGTAATGCTTATCATTAATGAAAATACTCATTATAATACTATTATTATTCTCGTTTAGTTCTTTATATGAAAAAGGATAGATATACATTGCTATAGTTCCACATTGGATAGTTTTGTCTTCATAATCTAGTACATTATGTTTAGATATCACAGTATCTACTAAAAACTCATTTAATATATCCTCTGATTCTCCGTAATGATCACTATGAAAATGACTAATTATAAGATAGTCCAATTTTCTAATATTCTTCCCTTTTAAATAATTTATTAAAGAATCATAGTCATCATATTCTCCAGTATCAATTAGTATATTACATCTATTAAAAGAATCTTTAATTAAGATACTATCTCCATAAATATCAACAAAAGAAACACTTTTTTTAAAATCAAAATAGGGACTCATATAAATTAAAATTAAGAATAATATAAGAGAAAATAAACTTTCTTTAATTCTAATATTTGTTTCTAGTGATATTAATAAGAAGAAGACAATAACATAGTAAATAATAATTGTAATATCATTAGGAAAATAGAATTTAAAAATCAAGATATCTATTCTTGAAAAAAGAGTTAAAATAAATTCGAAAATTTTTATAAATACATAGTTCAATTTATCAAAAAATGGTAATAGAAAAGCAATATAACTAAGTGGCAGAATTGCATATGTAACATACATTAAAAAGATAATATTAAATACTAATGATAATAGATTAATTTGGTGATTTAATTTCAATATTATTGGAATAGTTACTAAAAAGGCAATAAAAGATATAAGAAAAAGTTGATGTAGTTTTGATTCTTTATTAAGAATTATACTAGAGAATAAAATGGTAAAAGTTACTAAAAAACTAAGCAAAAATCCCGCATCAAAATAATAATAAGGGCGTATAAAAAGAAGAAAGATGAATATGATTGATAGTATGTCCAAACTAGAAAATTCTAGTTTATACCTTTTATTTACTACTAGTAATACATACATAATAGATGCCCTTGTCACTGAGGGAGAAAATGATGTTATTAATAGATATGACAGTAATAAAGCCATTATTATGTTTTCTTTTTGTTTTTCTAGGAGTTTAGTTTTCTTTAAAAAGAACTCTAGAGTTAACACGAGTATAGCAATATGAAGTCCACTTACAGCAAATAAATGACTTATTCCTATTTGATTTATTTGATTCTTAATTTCAATATCAATTCCTGATTTTTCTGCTAGTATAAATGTCTTAACATATCCACCTGAAAGAGGCTGATATTTATCGATGTACTTTTCAATATAGTAAGGAAGTAAATATATGCTAAATGAAGACCCAGCTTCTTCTACATAATCTGTAAAAATAGTATATTTTACGTTTTGTGATTTTAAATAATTATTGTAGTCAAATGTATTTGGAATAGTACTTACAGAAGGTATAGTTGTCGACCCCTTTATAATTAGTTTATCTCCTGGCTTTATCGATATATTTTCATCGAAATACACTTTAATATATTGATGATTAATCTTACCTAAAAAGCTTGTATAGTTATCTGTTTTTATATCCTTGATTACTGTGACATTGTATGTATCCTCTTCTTTAATTTCTAGGTTATTAAAAGCAAATAAACTCATTGTATATATACCTATAAATATAAGAATTACTTTTACTAAATCTGAGTGATTCTTATATATATAATAAAGAAAAGGAATTGCGATAATTATATACAAAACACTATTAATTACTAGTATTAATAGTGTTAATGACATTGCTATGTATAGATATCTATTTCTATACTGTAATAAGATCTTTAATGTCATTAAACGTTGCTTCTCCTATACCTGTCACACTCATAATATCCTCGATGCTTTCAAAAAAACCTATTTCAGTTCTATAGTCGATGATACTTTGTGCAGTTGAAGGCCCGATCCCAGGCAATGTATCTAAAAGTTCTAATGAAGCACTGTTAATATTAATTATTCCATTTGAGTTATTTTCTATAACATCAATTAT
The DNA here is from genome assembly GCA_000753575.1 of Candidatus Izimoplasma sp. HR2. Taxonomy (GTDB): domain Bacteria; phylum Bacillota_I; class Bacilli_A; order Izemoplasmatales; family Izemoplasmataceae; genus JAFGXW01. The sequence continues at coordinate 58,711 of JRFF01000021.1, forward strand.
AATTGGATAAGAGTCTTCATATGATGGAATATACACCACTTGTTGATCATATAGTTTTAATGATAGATTAATTGCGAGTGTATCTGCATTGCCCGTTGTTCCACCAGCTAGTGAAACCAGCTGAAATAGACGAGAATCTTTTAAAACCTTGTAAACGCCAGGATTTTGTACCTGTCCTTTAATATCTATATAGATATATTCAGGTTCTTCAGTTAAATCTTCAGTAGTGATAGGTTCAAATGCAATTGATTGTTCTTCTTCTCCTAGGGGAAGAAGTAAAATAATAGTAATAGCGATTACTGTTATAGCTAAATAAATATAATACTTTTTAATAAAATCTCTCATATATTTCACCTCAATATTATGATACTTATTATCTATAATTTATTCTTTTATAAAAAACTGATAAATGTTATAATAATATAGTAAGAATTAGGAGAGATAATCAATTTATTTAGTAAAAGATAAAAGATAAATTAATTATTCTTTTTTTATTAAAAAAAGTATGGAGGAATTTTTTATGATGAAAGCATCTTATTCAGATATTAAGTATGACGCAAGACAATCAATGAAAGGGCATATGGGAGAAGTTATTTTAGTAGGTTTGATTTTACCTATAGCATTTTCAATGATTGCTAACTTCTTTAATGGAATACTTGAATTTGTTCACTTTAGTATTCCACTAATATTATCAACTTATACTACCGCAGTATCTTCTTACATTACATATAGAATGTTAATAAAAATTTCAAGATTTAAATCAGATAAAATTTTTACAAACTTCTTAGGTACAAAAAAAGGAATTTTAAGTGCACTTGGATGGGGACTATTTGTATCACTTATCTTTAGTGTTTATTTATATATCTATTGGGATTATGTATTATTCTTCTTTGATTTAATTGCTTTTATTTCAAGTGAAGCTTATCTCAATAATCCTGATATATTAGGTAGTTATATTGAAAATTACGTAATAGGAGCTCCGACTACTAAAACCTTAATTATTAGTACTGTTTACTCAATATTTGTAATTATTATTACTATAAGATTTTCATTTGCTCTATTTATTATTGGTGATACTGATGAAAATATCTTTGAAGCATTAAAAAAATCATGGTTAATAACAAGTGGAAACTGGTGGAGACTATTCTTCTTCCCATTATCATTCTTGCTTTGGATTTTTGCAGTAATATTTACTTTTGGACTCGCAATAATTTATGTAACACCTTATATGGCAGTTGCTCAAGCATCAATGTATAATCGTTTATTAAAAGAAAGCGAATTTGAGTTTGATGATGGAGTTATTAATAAAGTAGTTGATTCAACTGATGAAAATGCTCTTGATGATGATGAAAACAAATTTGATAAAAAGGATCCTTTTGGAGATTACTACGAATAATATAAAAAAAAGTATAAAAAAAACAATCTAATTTCTTAGATTGTTTTTTTCTGGAATAGGAGTATTCCATCGATAAAGAGGGTTTAAAAATTATTATTATTTTTTCTTGATATATTTTCTAGTATCAAGGGCAACTGCTGCAACAATTATTACTCCCTTGATGATATATTGATAAAATACGTCTAATCCTAAGAAGTTCATTCCGTAACTGATAATTGTAAACATTAGTACACCAGCTACTGCTCCACTTACTTTTCCGATACCACCACTAAATGATATTCCACCTACTACGCAGGCAGCAATAGCATCAAGTTCGTAGTTAATCCCAGTAGCATTACTGGCACTACCTATACGAGCAACTTCTAAATAACCACCAAGACCATAAAGCATCCCGGCTAAAATATAAACCATTACTGTTGTTTTAACAACGTTAACACCTGATATAGTAGCAGCTTCTGGATTTCCACCAACAGCGTACATATTCTTACCAAATGTAGTTTTATTCCAAATAATCCACATTATAATTGCGATTATTAGTGAATAAACAATTAAGTGTGGTATTTCCATACCGAATATATGATATTTTCCAATTACTAATGAGCTATAAACATCATCTAATCCACCTATTGGTTGAGGTCCTGGTGCACCTGATTGGAAATACATTGATAGTATTCCGTATAAGGCAACACTTGCACCTAAAGTAGCTAAGAATGGATGAACTTTAAATACTGCTACTACGAATCCGTTTATCGCACTAAATGTAGCACTTACAAACATTGCTATTAATAATGGAACTAGTAAGTATATAAAGTTAAATGTTGTTAACCAATCTGGTAAGGTCGGATAGAATCTAGCACCGTAATCAGCTGCTTGTAGTAATGAAGCAGAAATGATTGCTGCGAATCCTACACTTCTACCAAGTGAAAGGTCTGTTCCTTGTAAGATAATAATTCCACCAACACCAAGTGCTAGTATTAATCTTACTGAAGATTGTGTTAAGATATTTCTAAAAACTGCTGCTGATAAGAACTTAGGTTCTCTAATAATAACTATTAATATTAATCCAAATATTACTAAGTATATTGCATTATTAATTAAGAATTCCTTTGTATCTGCTTTTGTCCAATTACGAAGTCTTTCTTTTTTTAATTCAATATATTTATTAAATTTATTAATATATCTTTGTACAAATCCAATTGTATTATTTTCCACGATATTCCTCCTATAAATGTACTGTAGCTAAGCGGAATAATTCTTCTTGCGAAGTTTTACTTGTTTCCACGATATCAGCTAAGTACCCATTACTCATTACAGCAATTCTATCTGTAATTCCAAGTAGTTCTGGCATTTCTGAAGAAACCATTATGATTGATTTCCCTTGTGATACTAAATCTAACATTAATTGATAAATTTCATATTTAGCTCCAACATCAATACCCCTAGTTGGTTCATCCATGATTAAAATATCAGGATTTAATAATAGCCATCTACCAATAATAACTTTTTGTTGATTTCCACCACTTAGAGCTCTTATTAATTCACTTTGTGAAGGAGTTTTTATTCTCATCTTCTCTATTTGTCTATCTGTATCTTTCTCCATTTGTTTGTTATCTAATATTCCAAATTTATTAGTATAATTGTGAACATTCGCAATTATAGAATTAAATTTAATATCCGCAACAGGATAGATTCCAGTTTCTCTTCGTTCTTCAGTAATTAAAGCAAATCCATTTGATATTGCTTCAACTGTATTTTTATTTTTAATTTTTTTACCATTTAATAGTATCTCACCAGTATCTTTAGTTCTAGCACCAAAAATCGCTTCAACTAATTCTGTTCTTCTACTACCAACAAGCCCAGATATACCTAATATCTCACCTTTATGTAGTTTAAAAGAAACATTATGAACTTGTGGCGGATACAATGTAGACAAATCTTTAACTTCTAAAACAACTTCACCAATTTTATGATCTTTATGTGGGAATCTGTTTTCTAAGCTTCTACCTACCATCATATTAATTATTTTGTTCATAGTAAGATCTTCTATTTCTTCTGTTCCAATATAATTACCATCTCTTAAAACTGTGACTACATCAGAAATCTCAAATATTTCTTCCATTTTATGAGAAATATAGATTATCCCAATACCTTGCGATTTTAAAGTTCTCATTATTTCAAATAACTTATTAACTTCATTTTCTGTTAGTGATGAAGTTGGTTCATCTAAAACAATAATTTTTGCATCATATGAAACTGCTTTTGCAATTTCAACCATTTGTCTTTGTGAAACAGACAAATCTCCTAGTTTTTTTGTAGGATCAAGTTCAACGTTAATTCTATCAAATAAGGCAATAGTATCAATTAACATCTTTTTCTCATCAACAAATAACCCTTTAGTAGGATATCTTCCAAGCCAGATATTATCTAATACTGTTCTTTGTAATACTTGATTTAATTCTTGATGAACCATTGAAACTCCACTTTCTAAAGCATGCTTTGGATCTGTGTAGTTAAACTTTTCTCCATCAAGGTAAAACTCACCTTCATCTTGTTTATATATACCGAATAAACACTTCATTAGTGTTGATTTTCCTGCACCATTTTCTCCCATTAGAGCGTGGATACTTCCTGCTCTTACATTTAGGTGTACTGCATTTAATACTTTAACTCCTGAAAATGACTTACTTAAATTCCCAATCTTAAGTAAAAACTCTTCAGCCATAATCTCACCTCATTTTTTACGGTTTTTCAATTCTTTATCTTTTGTAATAATCTCCTAGAATAAGTAAAATTATGGAAGCACGGAATGTACTTCCATAATCTAATTACCTATTGTTATTTATTTATTGAAAATCTGAATAATTGTCTTTAGTTACTGCAACGTATGAAACACGTACAGCTTTAGTTCCTGTAGCACTATCAATAACCCAATCAGTACCAGCAACGATATCGTCACCGTTAGCAGCGTTAATTGCTAAATCGATTGTAGCTCTTGCTTGGTTTACACCATCGTTTAATACAGTTCCGTTTAACTCGTCATCACCAATCATAGTTAATGCTTGAGCAAGTGCATCAACACCGTAAACTGGTAAATCAACACCAGCACTTGTCATAGCTTGAACAGCACCAAATGCCATTCCATCATTATTACAAATTACTAATTCAATTTCACTACCGAAACCTGAAGATAACCAAGCTTCCATAGTATTGTTAGCATCAGCTGTAGACCATGTTGGAGATGCAGTTAATGCTAATTCATTAACAGTAATTCCAGCATCAGTGAAAGCTTTAACAGCTTCTATAGTTCTAGCTTCAGCATCTGGATGTCCAGGTTCACCTTTTAATAATACATAATCAAGTACACCGTCTCCATCTAAATCCCAATCAGTATTTGCTTGCCAGTCAGCAACCATCATTTCACCTTGGATAATTCCAGCTTCAGCTGAATCAGTTCCAACGTACCATACTGCGTCATAAGTATCCATAATTCCAGCTTCAGTAGCTTCTTTGTTGAATAAAATTAATGGAATCCCTGCTTCTTTTGCTTTTTCAATTATTGTTTTTGCAGCAGCAGGATCTACTAAGTTAATAGCTAAAACATCTACTTCTTTAGTGATGAATACATCAACTTGGTCGTTTAATTTTGCTTGATCCCCTTCAGAATCTACCATGTCTAATTCAACACCCATTTCTTCAGCATATCTTTCTAATTCTGGACGAACAACACCATTCATGAAGTTATCATTGTAAGTGTAAATATTTGCCCCAATAGTTATAACACCATCGTCTGAATCACATGCAGTTAAGATAAATGCAAATAATAAAACTGTTACAATTGCTAATACTTTTTTCATTTTTTGTTTCTCCTTTTTTTTATAGTTTTTTGTTTAAGCGCTTTCATTTTACCAAACAAAATTACAAAAAAAAATGTAAAATCTTATAATTACTTTATAAATTTATACAAAAAAAAATAAGATCCAAATCGGATCTTAATTTTCATCTAACACATATTTTTTATAGTCAACCCAAATATACTTGTTGTCTATAAGTATATAACTTATAGTATTTACATCATCACCATTAATAATTGCAGTGGTCAATTCAATTATTGCTTCAGCCATACTTTCTGAATCATTTATTACAGTACCATACAAATATCCTGAAGTAATTAATTCTAAAGCTTCAGTTATACCATCAATTCCAACAACTGGTATCCAAGGTTCTGTTTCATGATCAATGAATCCATCATTATCTAAATCTTGGAAATACTCTAACTCCATTAATGCCTGAATCGCACCAATAGCCATCGCATCATTATTTGATATTACAAGTTCTAATTGTTCACCGTAAATCGGTAACAATTCCATCATTGCTTCATATCCTTCAGAAGTTTTCCAATTGGCAATCTCGATAACTAAAATTTCAACTTCATAACCATTTGTTTCAAGTTCGTTCATAACAACTTCTGTTCTAGTTTCAGCATCTTGATGCCCTTGTTCGCCTTTTAATAAGATTACTTGAATAATATTGTCTCCATTTAAATCATTAACTCCTAAAGCATTCGAATCACCAAATAACTCCATAATTATTTCTGATTGTAGCTCTGCAGATCTTTCTGCTGGAGCACCAACATAATAGACTTGATCCCACAAATATAAGTCTTCTTCTAAAGGTTCTCTATTAATAAAGATAACTGGAACATTTACTTCTTTTGCTTTTAAAACAATTGTATATGCACCTAATCTATCAACTGGATTAATTATCATTACAGGTGGTTCTTCTTTTAATAGATTCTCAATAAATTCATTTTGAATAATTTGTGAATTTTGAGAATCATAAGCCTCAATAGAATACTCATCAGGTGTTCGTTCTAAGATGTTATCTCTAAACTCTTCCATATACGGGTCAGCATCATTATATATAAGTAGAGGCACTACATTATTTTTACTTTTACAACCTCCTAAAAAGGCAATAATTATAAGTAACAATACTATATTATTTCTTCTCATCTTGTACCTCTCTTTCCATTGGAATTACCAATCTAATAGTAGTTTTTACATCAAGTTCAGTATCAATGATGAATTGTGAATCTTCACCATAATATAGTTTGAGTCTTTGATAAACATTTCTAAGTCCAACACTCTTGGCTTTTGTTTTATCAATAAATCCTAAATACAATTCATCTCGTTTTTCATCTGTAATTCCATATCCATCATCTTCTACTTCTAAACACAAATTACCATCTTTTTCATAAGCTCTTATTGTAATTAATCCAGAACCATATTCTGTGTTGATCCCATGATTAATACAATTCTCTATTAATGGTTGTAATATTAGTTTAACTACTTTACAATCTTTAACTTTATCCTCTACTTCAAACTCAAATTCAAATTTATTATGATATCTAATCTTTTGAATTAACAAATAATTTCTTGCATGTTCTAATTCTTCAGATAACAAAATTATATTTTTACCTCTTGAAATACCAATTCTAAAGAATTTAGATAATGCAATTACCATTTCTACCACATCTTCATTCATTTTATTTTCTGATAAATAAACAATAGAATCCAATGTATTATATAAGAAGTGAGGGTTTATTTGTGTTTGTAGTGCTATGAACTCTGTTTTTCTTTTATCTCTTTGCTCAACTAATATTTTATCTAACAAATACTTAATCTCTTCAATCATATGATTAAATGAATTGGCAAGAACTACAATTTCTTTTTGTCCATGTAGGTCTATTCTTTGGTAGAAGTCTCCTTCTCCCATATGTAACATATGTTTTTTAAGTTTATTAACTGGAGAAGAGATTCTTTTAGAAACTGATGAAGCTGCTAATGCTGTTATTGTAAGAGTAACTAATAGAATTAATCCATTGGTAATCAATGTTTGATTTCTAGTTTCTTCGATTAATTCAATATTTGTAAAAGTTGCAATTCTCCACCTAGTTGTATTTAATGTATTAACATTGGCATACATTGCAATATTATTTATTTCTACTTTTTCTCCACCAATGATTATACTTTGTGCTATTACTGCAGATTCACAAGTATTTTCAACACAGATATTACTCGAAGAAGAAATTAATGAATTATCATCATTAAGAATGATAATATGCCCTTGATCTCCTAAATTGGTTGTTTCAGCAAGCCTTACTAGATTTATATTATTTAAATCAATAACTAGTACACCTTGATATTTAACTCCATTAGAATAATAATCAATCAATTTCGTGACTGTGATTACTTCTTCAACTGAACTAGAATAGATATCTTGAATATGGGGAGAAGAAAAATGAAAGATAGAAACATCACTAATTGCATCAATATACCATTGCTTTAGTGTTAAATCCTCTGAATTCAAAGCCTTTGATTCGCTGTTTACTATTTCATTTCCTGAAATCCCAATAAGAACAATTGATACAATATCTTCTTGGATTTCTGAAGCTTGTTCGTAAATTGAATTAAGTTCTATTGGTTCACCTACATGCCCATACTGAGCTGTTTGTCCTTGAATATAATTTGCAGTTTGAATAACTGAATCAATATAATTTTCATAATTTAAAATAATTTGTTTATTAATTTCTTTTGAGGTACTTTCAACAATATCATTTGTAACACTAGAATAATTTATATACTGTGAAAATGTGGCTGCCAGTACCGAAAATATTACTATTATAATAGTTGTTAATGAAATATTTTGTCCGATAGAAAGGTTATTTTTTTTAAACATTAGCTCTAAATTCCTTAGGAGATACTCCTGTATACTTTTTAAAACTATGACTGAAGTAGTATACTTCGTTATATCCAACTAATCTTGATATATTGATAACTTTATCCTTTGTGAACTTCAATAACTCTTTTGCCTTTTCCATACGGACCTTTACCAAATACTTATTAAAACTTATTTTTTGATTTTTACTAAATAACATACTTAAATATGAAACACTAATGTTTAGATAATCAGAGACACTTTCAAGTGAAACATTTAAATCACTATAGTTTGAATTTATATACTTAACAGCATTTTGTATAATTTGTTCAGTTTTATTAGTGTGAGATTTTATATTCAAGTCTCTTAATTTGAAGATAATTTCTTTTATCCATCCAAATAAGTCTTCTGAGNNCTTACATTTACTGAATTAGAAAAGTTGATAATTGAATTAGCTAAATTAATTACTAATAATTGATGATCAAGAATAATGTCTTGATTATCATTTATTGTGAATTCTTGTAGTTTAAGTAGTGATTCTTCTATTGCTTCTTTAGAACCATACTTCATTTGATATTCTAAATCAGACATTACTGCTTCATCAATTACTATATGTTTTTTTTCTTTTTTTTCAATTTCACCAAAGTAGATAATTCTACCAGTATTATAGTAATTACTATATCCTAGCGCTTCATTAGACTCTTTAAATGACTTAGGAAAATCTCTAAAATCATTAAACATCTTTGAAACTCCTATTTGTATATCTGCATTACCATATTGTTCTGCATATTTAATTATTTCAAATAATTCTAAGTCGATTTCTTTTGATATATTATTTTTCTCATCTCTTACTGTAAGAATTATCCCATCAGATACTAATAATTGATATTTAAAATCATAACTAGAAAATACTTTATCAATTAAGTTTTTAAGAAATATTTTTGTTTTACCTGTTTCTTCAAAAAAAGTACTTCCTTTTCTTTCAGCTCCGATATAACAAGTGATATAATTACCTTTCCTTATATCTAAACCATAGGTACTTAGTTTATCAAAGTCTTCTTTTGTTAATTCTTGTTTTAAAAGGATTGAGTTTAAGTGAGCATCAATTAATAAAGGTAATGATTGATTATAATTATCTTTTAGCTTTTCAGTATTTGTAATAGAATCAATTTCTTCATCAAGTGATTTTTTAAGTTTACTTAAAAAAACGTCTAGTTCACTACTAGTCACTGGTTTCATTAAATAACTTAATACATTTAATTCTATTGCTTGTCTAGCGTAATCAAATTCATCATAACCTGATATAAAAGCCACTTTAGTTGTCGGGTAATCTCTTCTTATAATTCTCGCAAGTTCAATACCATCAATAAACGGCATTTTTATGTCAGTTAAGACTACATGTGGTCTATGTTTCTCTATTAATTCAAGAGCATCATATCCATTCCCCGCCTTACCTACCACAGTAAAACCTGATTCACCTTTAATCTTTGATATTAAGCGACCTCTAACGTCATCCTCATCATCAACTAAAATCATTTTATAATTTTCATTCATTTTTTCACCCACTCATCTTAGATTCTAACATTACTTTTCAATTTTGTCTAAACAAAAAAGGAAATCAATTTGACTTCCTTTCACAGACTAGTATTATTCTTTCATCTAATGTTTTTGCTTTAACCACTTTTAGATTTTGTGAATTAAGTAATTCTTTGTATTTCTTTAATTCATATGTTGTTTGGATATGAGTTTCAACGTCATTTCCCATTGTAAGTGTGTGTTTAACCTGATTTAAAGTATCAGTTTTTATGATTTTCCAGATGATTATTGTATCTTCTAATTCAATATCTTCTGAATAATTATTAAGTGAATCTAAATATTTAGGTCTTAAAAAATCAAAGATAAATATTGAGTCTTTAGTCATTACATCATTTATATTCTTAAATGCTTTTTTAATATCTGATTCACTATCTAAATAGTTAATAACATCTGATGACATAACAATTAAATCATATGGTTGATTTAATTGTTCTAAGATATCATGAATAAAGAATCTAATATCTACATTCTCTAACAAAGCGTTATTGTAGGCCGTTTCTAACATTCTAGTTGATATGTCTGTCGCAGTTACAAAGAAATCTTCCTTAGCTAATTTGATAGCTAATATTCCAGTACCAGTTCCTAAATCAATTACATTTCCTTTTCTTATATGTTTCTTTATTAATTTATAATAGATATCATATAATTCAAGGTCTAAAAATTGATCATAGTACTTACTTAGTTTATCGTAAATCATTTTAGTTTTTGAATATCTACTGTTTCAATTCCAGCCCACATTTTTTCTAAATTATAATATTCTCTTTCCTCTTTAGTGAAAACATTTATAATTACATCACCTGCATCTACTAAGATCCATGATTTCGAGTCTTTACCTTCTACTTTAGGTGAATCGAACTTTTCTTTTGCTAAATCGTTAGAAATATGTGATATAGCTGCTTGAAGCTGTCTATCTGATGTTGCACTCGATATAACAAAATAATCAAAAAATGGTGATATCTCTCTCATATCATATGCGATAATATCAAATGTGTTGATATCTTCTAGTGCGTTAATAATTACTTTTATTTTAGTCATGTTGTACCTCCAATAATTTTCTGTAATAATGTCTTGCTTCATAAGCGATAAGTGGAATTAATCCATCATCCTTCTCATAAAACTTAATTGAGTCATCAATCGCAGTAAATACTGCTTTATCTAAATTAGTTTCTGCTATCTTTCTTACCTTTACACATGATTTGTAAGTACGATTAGGTTCAGTATAATCGCTTATAAAGATAACTTTTTCGTACATACTCATATTTGCTCTTCCTATTGTATGATTTAATATTGAGTTCAATATTTCACCATCTGTTATATTATACTCTTCTTTAGCGATAACGTATGCACTAAACGCATGAAGAATATTTTCGTTATAACATTCATATATTTTTTTTGTATCTCCAAAGTAGCGATCTATAATTTCTTTATTTTGATTCAAAGTATAATACTTCGTAATATCATGAAGTAAAGCTGCAGTTTCTAATATGTCTAAATCAAGATTAAATTTCTTACCAAACTCTAAAGCAGTATCTCTAACACCTAATACGTGTTTAAGTCTATTTGGTTTATCCTTTAATTCTATTAATAGATCACTTAGAATTACATCTTTTATCATATTATAGCCGCTCTTACATAAGGAATTGTATTAACTCTAACATGTACTTTAACTTTTACATTTCCAGTCACAGTTACAAAGCCTAGACCAGGTAGAACAATATCTGATTTACCTATTGACCTAATATTAAAATTATGTGCTTTAAGTGGGAATGATTCATCTTTATTAAAGGGTGGAGTAAGGAGTGTTCCTAAGTGACTACTATAAAGTTCGTCAGCTTTTTCTAACTTAGTTCTATGTATCTTCATAAACTCACTTACATAACAAATAAAGCTTGTTTTAGGACCACTTATAAAGTCGATTCTTGCAAGTCCTCCCATAAATAATGTTTGAGAACTATCAAGTTGGAATCCTTTAGGTTTTATCTCTTTTTTAGGTGTTACTATTTTTAAAGCTTTTGGACTTAAATAATGAGTGATTTGATTATCATTCACTAATCCAGGTGTATCTATAATAAAATTTCTACCAAGAGGAATCTTTATCAAATCTAGGGTAGTTCCAGCTAGTGAAGATACTGTGATTACATCTTTAATGGTTCCAGCTCTAGATTTTAATAATGCATTAACAAATGTTGATTTACCTACATTTGTCGCTCCTACAATATAAATATCTCTACCATGTGCTTTTTTTGTGATTTTATTGAATACTTCATCAATATTATGATTTTTAAGAGCACTCATTAAGTATATATCTTCTACTATTAAATTATTATCTTTTAAAATTTTCTTTAAATGATGAATAATTTTAGTTTCTTTGACTAACTTAGGTAATAAATCTCTTTTATTTGCCACTATTATTAAATCGTTATGATTTGTAAGTTTTTGAATTTGAGGAATAAGAGACCCCTCTATATCAAATAAATCAATAATCTTAACTATTAAGGCGTTATGATTACCAATTTCACTTATTATATTAAAGTAATCATCTTTAGTTATTTCTAAAGGTGTTACTTCGTTATAATTTTTAAGTCTAAAACAACGACGACAAACAATATCTGTTTCTTCACTATCTATTTTACTTTGTGGAATGAATCCTGGCTTTTTATTATCCTCACTTTGGATAATACTTCCACAGCCAATACAGCGCATTTCTTCCATATTAGACCCTCTTGCTGAGATTTAACTCATTATATTTTTCTAATTCTTTACTTTTTATTTTTTCTAACATCTTAACTTCAATTTTACGATTAATTTTTGTATACCATTTTTCAGTTTTTCTCTTAATAGGATTAACTAAAATACTATATACAGAAAATCTGTTTGCCCCATAAACATCAGTCATCAATTGATCTCCAATAATTATAACTTGATCTTTACTATAAGTATGATTAGTTAACTTCAAAGCTTTCTTTATTCCTACACTTAAAGGCTTTCTAGCGTTACCTATACCTTTATAATCAGTTTCCTTCAAGAAGCTTTTGATTCTTGGTGGGTGGTTATTAGAAATAATCACTACTTCAAATCCAAGTTTTCTTAAGCTATCTAATTTTTTTATAATTTTTTCAGTAGGTACTAATTCATCGTATGTGATGAGTGTATTATCTAAATCCGTTAAAATAACACGGTATCCTTTTTGATATAAATTTTCAAAATCAATATCAAAAAATGTATCGTGGAATTCATTGGGAATAAATTTTTTAGTTTTTAGTAGTTTATGTATCATAAAATCCTCCTGTATATTACCCTTTATTATACAAAATAAGAGTATAAATGTCTATTTCTTACGATCTTGGTCTAATAAGGCAATGTTTTTCATATCCTATTAGATCACTTCTGTGAGCTCTTCTTAATGCTTTAGATACTAAATGGTAATTTTTAGGATTACGATATTGTATTAAAGCTCTTTGCATTGCTTTTTCTTCTTTAGTTATTGGAACGTATACTTTTTCCATTGTTCTTGGATCTAAACCTGTATGGTACATACAAGTTGATAAAGTACCTGGAGTAGGATAGAAATCTTGAACTTGTTCAGGATAATATTTTAGATCCCTAATATATTCAGCAAGTTCAATTGCTTCATTTAAAGTAGATCCTGGATGAGAACTCATTAAATAAGGAACTAGGAATTGATTCTTTCCATGTTTTTCATTTAACTCGTAATACTTTTTAACAAAAGAATCATATAGCTTTCTTTTTGGCTTATTCATTTTATCAAGTACTGCGTCACTTATATGTTCCGGAGCTACTTTTAGCTGTCCTGAGACATGATGTTCTACAAGTTCACTAAAAAACTCTGGGTTTTTATCATACATTACATAGTCATATCTAACACCACTACGTACAAATACTTTTTTAATCCCTGGTAGTTCTCTTAAACCTCGTAATACATCTAAATAGTTTTTATGTGTAACCTTTAATAAAGGACAAGCATCTTCAGATAAACATGCTTTGTTTAAACATACTCCATGTTTAATTTGTTTATCACAAGCTACATCATAAAAGTTAGCTGTTGGTCCTCCAACATCATGTATATATCCTTTAAAATCTTTATCTTTAGTTATTTTAATTCCTTCTTCAATTATCGATTCTTTACTGCGAGATTGAATTATTCTACCTTGATGATAAGTTAATGCACAGAAACTACATTCTCCAAAACATCCTCTATTTGCGATTATCGAGAATTTAACTTCATCAATCGCAGGAATATGTCCTAATATATTATATATAGGATGGTAATTTCTTTCAAAAGGTAAACTATATACATTATCCATTTCATCCTTAGTTAACGGTCTATTTGGTGGATTTTGGACTATTGTGTGATTACGATAAGTCTCAATTAATGGCTTAGCTGAAATATGATCTGTATTTCTATGTTTAATTAAAAAACTTTTTGCGTAAGTTTCTTTATTTTCAAGAATTTCATCATAGGTTGGTAATATAATCCCATCACTTGGGATATAATCAGGGTTCTTTGTTTTAAAGACTGTCCCTTTAATAAATACGATATCTCTAACATCTAATCCACTATGTAAATAATCAGCAACTTCAACAATACTCAATTCACTCATTCCATAAACTAAAATATCAGCTTTTGAATCAATCAAGATACTTTTACTAACTGTATCTTTCCAGTAGTCATAATGAGCCGTTCTTCTTAAAGACGCTTCTATACCTCCAATTATTATTGGTGTATTAGCGAATAATTTTCTTAATCTTTGTGAATATTTTACAGTGGCGTAATCAGGACGTAATCCCATTCTACCGCCTGGTGAGTACATATCTTTACTTCTATGTCTTTTAGAAACAGTGTAATGATTTACCATTGAATCTATATTACCACTAGATACTAAAAATCCAAGTCTTGGTGTCCCTAGTTCTAAAAAATCAAGATCATTTCTCATATTAGGTTGAGCTACAATACCAACACTATATCCGTGAGATTCTAATAATCTAGAAATAATTGCAATACCAAAAGAAGGATGATCAACATAAGCATCTCCACTAATTAATATAAAATCTAATTGTTCAATATTTCTTTCAATTAATTCCTCTTTGGATATTGGTAAAAACATAATATCACCTTTTAAATTTCTGATTCAATTCTTTCTTTAATTCTTTATAATTTGGACAGAGTTTACTTAGTAAGATATAAAAATCTTTTGAATGATTCTGATGTCTTAAATGAGCAATCTCATGTAGGAAAACATATTCTATAAATTTCTTTTCACAATGTACTAATTTCAAGTTTAAATTTACTGTTTTTAATCTGTAGTTACAACTACCAAACCTTGTAATAGTAGCTCTTGTTTTTATCTTAATATTACTTATATCAACAAGACCATTATTCAAATACTTTTCTTTTAATTTGGATGCTTCTTCAAGTAGTAACTTCTTTTCCTCTTTTATATATAACTCATCATTATGGTCAATATTATTTATAGGTTCCTTTATTGTCCATAAATCATGATTAAATTCTATTTCTTTAATTTGATTATCTTTAGTTACATGATACTTAATTCCCCATATATAATATCCATCAATCTGTTTGTATTTCTCAATAGATTTATTATACTTAAGAATAAAAGATTCACTATTATTTTTGATAAACTTCAGAATATCTTTTTCTTTTTGATACTTTGATGCATTTATTTGGATATAACCATCTCTCTTAAAATAGAAATAGGTATTTTTGTTTTTCTTATAGGTTATTAGATACTTTAGTGCAATATCACCTAGTACAATTTCATTCATTATATTACTTCAATTAGTTCTTTTAAAACCAGTGCTGCATTTTTTGATGCTTCTTCTAAAAACTTATCAAAATCGTTGTCTTGTGTTTCATCATCAATTAGATCGCTTATACTTCTAAGTATGATGAATGGCACTTTATATAAAGTAGCAGCATGAGCTATTCCAGCAGCTTCCATTTCTATAGCAAATACATCGTCATATTCATTATTCAATTTAGTTATAGAGTCCTTACTATATATAAACTGGTCACCAGTAGCTATTTTACCGATTTTATACTTTATATTAAGTTTTTCAATAGCGTTTTTAGTTAGTTCTAAAAGAGTATTATCAGCATAAAATAAACTTTCCATTCCTGGTACTTGACCTATTTTATATTTACCAAATTTTGTAACATCAAAGTCATGATAAAGCACTTCTTTTGAAATGACAATATCTTTATGAGAAACACCATTTTGTCCACCGGCAACTCCAATATTTATAACTGAAGTAACGTCAAAGTTTTCAAGCAAAATCGAGGTAGTAATACCCGCATTAACTTTACCAATTCCAGCAAGTACAACTACTACTTCTTTACCACTAATTGTTCCAGTGTAAAATGTTCTAATTCTTAGTTTAATTTCTTTTAAGTCTTTTACTTCTTTTAAAATAACATTCAGCTCTTCTTGCATTGCTCCAATTATTCCAATCATTTAAAAAACCTCCTAATAATGAAAATAAGAATGCAGAAACATTCTTATTTTTTTACGTCAATAATTTTAACTTCTACATCAAGTCCAGTTTCTGTTTTAATTTTAATTATTTGCCCTTTTTTCGAACCAATAATTCCTTTGCCTATTGGTGATTCATTAGATATTTTACCATTTAGAGGATCTGCTTCTAAAGAACCAACTATAGTATAAGTAGTTTCATCCAAATCTCCAACTTTGATAACTATTGTTTTACCAATATTTACTTTATTTGAAGTATCTTCTTTAATTATTTCAAAATTCTTTAAAATACCTTCAATTTCTTTTATTCTTGCTTCTATTCTTGCTTGTTCATCTCTAGCTGCATCATAATCAGCATTCTCAGATAAATCTCCTTGTGCTCTCGCATCTTTTAAAGCTTCTAAATTTTCTTTACGATCAACATCTTTTAATTTCTCTAATTCATCGATTAAATTAAGATGTCCTTCTTTCGTTAACTTATATGTATTGTCCATAATTAATACCTCCATGCTTTCATAATATTATACTATATTTTAGTTTGAAATGATAGATTTTATTTTTGTGATAATTAAATCAACAGCAACATCGTGATCTTTATCATTTGGGATAATTACATCCGCATATCTTTTAGTAGGTTTAACGAATGCAAAATGCATTGGTTTAACTGTTGTAAGATATTGATTAATTACACTTTCAAGTGATCTTCCACGTTCTGCCATATCTCTTGTAAGTCGTCTAATAAAGCGAAGATCATCATCAGCTTCTACGAATAATTTAATATCACATAGATCCCTAATTCTTTCATCTTCCATTATTAATATTCCTTCTAAAATAATAATTTTAGTTGGATGAATTTCTTCAGTTATTGTGCTTCTTGAATGAGCTTCAAAATCATATGTTGGTTTTATAACGCTTTTACCTTTTAATAAGTCAACAATTTGAAGATACATTAAATCATTATCTAATGAAAAAGGATGATCATAATTTACTTGATATCTTTCTTCTAAAGTCATCTCTGATTGATCTTTATAATAGTCATCATGTTTAATAACAATAACATCTTCTTTTTTAAAGCTACTAACGATTTTATCAACTACTGTAGTTTTTCCAGATGCACTTCCACCTGCGACCGCTATAATTACTGGTTTACTCATAATAATCCCACCTTTATTTCTTAACAAAAGGAGTAATTTTACTCCTTTTTGTAATGTCTCTCATGCAACACAATTATTATTATATTCTATTTTTGTTTTTTTTCAACTTAATTGTTTAATTTTTCTTAACATATCGTACTTACTTACCTTAAATGGTATAAATACCTTAAGAATTTGTAAAGGATGACGTGCAGCATCAACTGCATTACCTTCTTCATCAATAATTTCATCAACTTTAAATTTCATAGATTCAAAATTCGGACTAAATACTTCAATATAGTCACCTGGAACGAACCTATTTCTTTGTTGAATAGTAGCTGTAAAAGTATCTTCATCATAGTCAACCACTAATCCAATAAAATCTTGACTTGGATTTTCACTTCTCATGTTGTATAACTGTTCATCTATAGTTGTCATACCTTCCATAAATCCGTGGCTAGTTAATCTGTTTTCAGCTTTTTTGATTTCTAATAAATATTTAGGTAAATCAATTTTATAATCATCACAAATATCATCTATTAATTTACGATAAGTACTTACTACAGTAGCAATATAATGAATCGATTTCATTCTTCCTTCTATTTTTAATGAATGAACACCAATATCAATTAAATCTGATATTTGTTTAACAGTTTGAAGATCTTTAGAACTCATTGAAAATGATAACTCATCATTCAATTTAGTTTCGCCGTCATATATATCATAATTCCAGCGACAACTGTGAGCACAACCTCCGCGATTAGCATCCCTATCTGTCATGTTATTAGATAAAGTACATCTCCCTGAGTAAGAAACACACATACCACCATGAATAAATACTTCAATATCTGCCTCTGTATTATCTTTTAATTCTTTAATCTCATATTTATTTAATTCTCGAGCTAATACAACTCTAGTAACACCTTGGTTGTACCAGAAATTAACACTCTCATAGTTAGTTAATGATACTTGAGTTGAAATATGAATTTCTAAATCAGTCTCTTTTTTAGCTGTATCAATTATTACAGGAGCAGCACAAATTATAGCATCTACTCCAGCACCTTCTAAATCTTTTAAATATTCAACTAATCCCTCAATATTTTCATTATGAGGAATAATATTTGTAGTAACATATACTTTTTTATCTAGATTATGCGCAAAATCACAAGCTTCCTTTATTTGAGGAATATCAAAGTTAGAAGCACGTGCTCTTAGTGAAAATTTCTTTCCACCTATAAAAACAGCATCAGCACCATAAATGAAAGCAATTTTCAGTTTTTCTAAATCTCCAGCAGGAGCAAGTAATTCAGGTTTTATCATATATAGCACCTCCTACTTATCATAAACTGTCTTTTTATATAAAAAGCCAGAATCATGATTCCCTTCATAAAGTTTAGAAATGCTTTTAGCATCACCTTTATTATTCAATAACTCTTTATAATGTTTTAAAGCTTCTTCTAAATATCTATTATCTTTAAAAATACCATCAATAATAAAAACATCTAAATAATCATTTAGAATATTTACCTCTTGGAATGATTCTAGTGATTTATCTCTAAAGATATGAGTTCCGTGATTATCCTGAAAAATAGGGTAACTTTCGTTTCTTATTTCTTCAACTACTCGCAAATTACGATTCTCAATATAATCTTTATATTCTTGATTAGTATACTTAAAGAAATTCTCAATTAGTGGACGTCTTGAATGAAACATATTTAGGTGTCCGTGGCCAATTAAAGAGATTTCTAAGACTTTGTCTTTAGAAATTTGTTTAATATCTTCTAGTGTAATTTCTTTTGAAATAGTTAGACCTTTAATACCTTGTCTACTCCAAAATATGGGATCATAGTAGTTAGTGTTTAATGTTTCTGGACTATATATTAATTTATCTTCAATACCTATTTTTTTAGCTAACTGATATACAGCTAGATCACCAAAAATTATACCATCAACATCTAATTCTTTAACAAAATCAAGAAACTCTTTTAAGCTTTTTATATTAGCATTATGAACGATATAATTCATTACAATATAAATCTCTTTATTTAGTGACTTTATTAGATTATTAGCATTTGTGATTTCAATTGTTGAAAATGAATACACAAGTCTATTTCCAAATGAACTATTCCCTATTAAGAATATGTCTGCTCCATTTGCACTTAATCCTTCAATTCCTTTTACACCTAATGGTGTAACTGCTATTTTCATTTAATCACATCCTTTTTAATACTAAGACTCATTCCATCACCGATGGAATAAATATAAGTATCAAAATCCATTTGTTCTACAACAAACTTATTAAAAGTATCAATCTTTCTAACAAGCTGTTTTAAATTTCTATCTTTTATTGGAGTTACTACAAGATCATGAAATAGTAAATTATCAGTAATAATAAGTCCTTGATTATTTAAACAAGTTTTATACTTATTAAAGAACTTAATACTTTGTGCTTTAGCTGCGTCAATAAAAATTAAATCAAACTTACCTAATGTAGATTCATCAACTTCTAAAGCATCTTGATTCAATACAGTTATTCTATCTTGTAAATTACCATTTTTAATGTTTTCAATTGCTTTATCATACATCTCATTATCACGTTCTATAGTAGTAATTGTACAATCACTATAAAGCGCCATGTTAATAGATGAATAGCCTATTGCAGTACCTATTTCAAGGACCTTTTTAACACCTTTTATATTAATTATTTGTTTGATAAAAGCAATACCGTCATCAGTAATTATAGGAACATTATTTGTAAGAGCATACGACTTTAAAGAGACTAATTGTTCATTAGTCTCCTTAATGTTTATATTTTCTAAGTATTCCTTAATCACAAATAATCACCTATTCTTCTTCATCCATGAATGATTCTAGTACTTCTTCTAACATACGCCATTCTTCGTCTGATTCAATTTGAACTAAGTTTCCACCGTCTTTTGCTTCTTCATCAAAAATCGCTGCGAATACTTCTTCAGAATCATCACCTGGCATTTTGTATATTACATATGATTTATCAAAGTCTTCACTTTTAAATGTCAATACTACTTCAAATTCTTTCTCTTCCCGATTTTCATCTACTACTGTGAATGTTTTTTCTTCCATTGTTTTCTCCTATCCTTGACTATCTAAATAACCTTGTAAGATTATTATAGCTGCCATTTTATCTATATCTTTTTTTCGTTTCTTTCTTTTAAGATTTTGAGATTTCATCATATTTGAAGCCATTCTAGAAGTTAATCTTTCATCCCATAAAATAACTTTAATATTACTTTCTCTTTCTAAATCTAATTTAAACTCTTTTGTTAAGTTTGCTTGTTCTCCTAAACTTCCATCCATATTCTTAGGAAGCCCAAGTACAACGCTATCTACATTATATTGTACTATAACTTTTAAAGTATAGTCTAACGCACTTTTAAAGTCTTTTTCTTCGAATCTAAATGTTTCTAATCCTGAAGCTAAAAATCCTAATTCATCGCTTAAAGCTATTCCTAATGTTCTATTACCCAAATCAAGTCCTAGTTTTCTCATTTAACTAGTTCCTTAACTTTTAGTAATGCCTCATCTACTTTAGTAATATCTTTACCTCCAGCTTGAGCCATATCAGGACGTCCTCCACCATTACCACCGGTTATAATAGCAGCTTCTTTAGCTATTTTACCTGCGTGGATATCTATATTAGATTTAGCTATAAACGTTACTTTATTACTTTGAACATTAGCGATAAAGACAAATCCTTTTCCTAATTTATCTAGTAACCTATCTGCGAGTGGTTTTAAAGCATCTTTATCAATATTATCTGTCTTAATAATGATTTTACCATTCTCTGCTTGTTCTAAGTACTTATCAATATCACTAAAAGTTTTTTCTTTTAGTAACTCCTTATATTTCTTCTCTAATTCTCGAACATCTTCTTGGAGCTTAGCAAATTCTAACCTTTTATTAACTATGTCTTGATAAGATCCTATTATTTCTTCGTTTCTTTTAAATTCAAACTCTAATCTAATATCGTTTTCTAGGGCTTCTTTTAGCATCCTATCAACTTTATCTAATAACTTGTCCATTTCCTTATGGAATCCAATAAATTGATTTCTGATGTTTTCTATAGCGCTTGAAGCGTGTCCCACAATACGATATATACCTGAACCTTTTGATTCGATACTCGCAAGTGCAAACTTACCAATATCTTTAGTATTAGATACATGAGTTCCTCCACATAAATCAACAGTATAATTCATATTTATAACTCTAACAGTAGCTCCGTATTTTTCACCAAATTCTGCAATCGCACCTTGTGCTTTTGCTTCCTTAATAGTGAATTCTCCGATACCAACTTTAATAGAATCATTAATCTTTTCATTAACTTTAGCTTCTACTTCTAATAGTATTTCATCATCTAAATTTTGGAAATTATTAAAATCAAAACGTAAATATTCACTTGTAACTTGAGATCCTTGTTGGGAAACATGTGATCCAACTATTTCTCTTAAAGCACCAAATAATAAATGTGTAGCTGAGTGATTATATACTGTCTTAGTTCTAATAATTTCATCAACAATTGCTTCGACTTTATCACCGGTTTTTAGAGTGTTGTTTTCAATGAAGTGCATGTATTGACCGTTAGGTGTTTTTTGAACATCTAAAACAGTAAACTCTTCAATTCCTTTTTTGATAATACCTTTGTCTGAAACTTGTCCGCCACTTTCAGCATAAAACGGAGTTTCAGCTAAAACTACACCCTCTTCAAAACTTCTAAGAATTATAGTTTCTTGTATAAGATTATCATAACCAGTAAATTTATCTTGTTCTTTAAAATTAATTAATTCTTCATTTTGAGTGTTCATTGACACTGTATTCTTACGAGCTGAACGAGCTCTTTCTTTTTGTTTTTCCATTTCAGATAAAAATTCATCTTTATCTACTGTGAATCCAGCATCTTCAGCTATTTCTTCAGTTAACTCAATTGGGAAACCATAAGTATCGTAAAGAGTAAAGGCATTTACTCCACTTATTATATTTCCAGTTGTATGTTTCATCATCTCATCTAGTCTTTTTTCACCTTGAGATAATGTTTCTAAGAATTTATCTTCTTCTATTTTAATTAGTTTTTTTACAAGAGGTTTTGATTCATGTAGATATTTATAGAATTCACCCATAGTATCTACAACAACATCAACTAGATCAGCTAAGAATGGTTTCTTAATTCCCAATTGTTTTCCATGTTTTATTGCTCTTCTAAGTAATCTTCTAAGAACATACCCTCTACCTTCGTTTGATAATACAGCACCGTCACTAACTGCGAAAACTACACTACGTACATGGTCTGCGATAACTTTAAAAGACATTTGACCAGTATACTTAACTCCACTCAGTTTTTCAATAACATTTATTGTTGGAATGAAGAGATCTGTTTCAAAGTTTGTAGGTACATCTTGTATTACACAAGACATTCTTTCAAGACCCATTCCAGTGTCAATATTTTGACTTGGAAGTTCAGGATACTCACTTCTTTTTAGTCCTGGTTTTGAGTTATATTGTGACAACACAATATTCCATACTTCAATATATCTATCATTTTCAATGTCATGTTCCATTACACTGATATCTTCTTCTCCAAAAGCGTCACCTCTATCATAGAAAATTTCTGTATCAGGACCACATGGTCCTGTCCCAATTTCCCAGAAGTTATGTTCACACTTAATTAGATGAGATTCTTCAACTCCAACATTTAGCCAATGGTTCCATGTTTCAGTATCCGTTGGATAAACGGTAATATATAATCTATCCTTATCAAATCCATAATATTTATCACTAGTAAGAATTTCCCATCCCCACTCTATTGCTTGTTTACTAAAATAATCCCCAATTGAAAAGTTACCAAGCATTTCAAAGAATGTTTGATGTCTCGCAGTTTTACCTACATTTTCAATATCATTTGTTCTAATACATTTTTGAGCGTTTACAATTCTTGGATTACTCGGGATTACACTACCGTCAAAGTATTTCTTTAATGGCGCAACTCCAGCGTTAATCCATAATAAAGTAGGATCATTATTAGGAATTAAGCTTGCACTTTCTTCGACATTATGTCCTCTTTCAGCCCAAAAATCTAGCCAAATTTTTCTAATTTCATTCGTTGATAATTTCTTCATCTTTATCACTCCTTTTTTATAAAAAAAACGTCCCTAAACAACTGTTTAAGGACGAATAAATTCCGTGGTACCACCTTAGTTCTAGATTAAATCTAGCACTCGATTCCTTTAACGCAGGATTACGGATGATTTTAACATCTCTCAGAAGCAGCTTCGGTACTAAATACATACTTGTTTTCACCATACACAAGCTCTCTACAATGGATTTATTACTTACTAGACTTCATCATTGATTTCTAAATTTATTATACTAAAATGTTTGAAATTTAGCAATTATTTTTTATCTTCTTCTTTTTTAGGAGATTTAAATGTTTTAACTAATAGATATAATATAAAACCATTTACTCCAATAAGCACTAAAGATATTGGATCTCTTAGTATATTAACAACATGTCCCATATTAGGAACAACAAGTGCTACTCTACCTTCGATGTCTTCATAAGTTATATCAATAACTTCGTTATCTTCATTCTTCCAGACATCGTAATCACCAGGATCTTTTAAAGCCCCTTGTGTTTTATACATAACTTCACCGTCAATCTCTTGTATATCACCAATATAATGCGTTACAGCATTTTCTCTTCCAAGTTCAGGAATATATACAAAAAATGTAATTGTGTCGCTTATATCCAAATTTTCTTCTTCCACTTTACGTATAATTATTAGATCATTAACCATAATATCGGGTTCCATACTACTAGAAACCACAACATATGTTTTAAAACCTAAAATATCCACAGTTTTATTAGGTATAAATACTTCTAAAATTATATATGTAGTAATAAAGAAAATAAATATATAAAATATAATATTTTTTATTGAAATTTTCATCTTATAACCTCAAATTTGTTTATTAACTACATATTTATAGTTTGCTTTTAACTTCGTTGTAAAATCTTACTCTAGCTTGTTTATGTTCAGGTACAATGATTTTCTCATTAGTTCGCGGATTAACTGCGTCTTTAGCTGGCATAGTAACTGTAGTAAATTTTCCAAATTTAATAATGTGAATATCATTTCCTTTTGATAGTTCTTCAGTGATTACTTCAGCAAAGTATTTCAAGAACATTTTACCTTTATAATTACTTAATCCAGTATGAGCAGTTATGTATTCAATTATATCACCTTTTGATCTAATAAAATGATCAGAAGTTAATACATTTTCAGCCTCAATTGCTTTTGCCTTTTTCCGTGCTCGCTCAACGTTTGACA
The DNA here is from genome assembly GCA_000753575.1 of Candidatus Izimoplasma sp. HR2. Classification (GTDB taxonomy): domain Bacteria; phylum Bacillota_I; class Bacilli_A; order Izemoplasmatales; family Izemoplasmataceae; genus JAFGXW01. Next base: position 83,423 of record JRFF01000021.1, read on the forward strand.
CAGCTGCTGGAGGAATGAGTACTTCTACACCTCTTAAATCAGTTTCAGCTTCTTCAAGTATTATTTGTTTATCTAAACTACTTAAAACGCCAAGATCTTCTCTATAATTTGTGTTAAATAGATTAATCATTTCAGAATCTTTATTACTTAAGAATGCATACCAATATCCATACATTAATAGTAAAGAACTAGATGCTAAAAACATAAATCCTCTTAAATACATAGATGAGTAATATAACGTTCCAAAAAAGTTAGCATTACTTGCATATTGTCCAATCACATCGTCAATGTGATAAGTGTTTGTAGATACATTATCATAAGTCAATTCAATACTCTTAGTTGCATCGTCTAATCCAACAATAGTTTCAACCCAGTAGATATCAATTGAGAAATCTCCATAGATTACTACTTTGTCTCCAATACTTAAGTCTAAATAACTAACTTTTTCTATTCTTACAATACCAAGATCCATTACTCCACCAACATCTTGTGAAGGTAAGACCGCATCAACATAAGAATGATCCATTAAGTTATAGTTATAACCAGAATCAACTAAATAAAAAGTCATAATTATTACATTAATGACTAAAATCATACCAAAAACAAAATATCCTGTCCATAAATATTTTTTTAATTTATGTTTAAATAAGATATTTAATTTTTGAGTTCTATTATTTTGATTGAAGCGCTTAAAAGACTCATTAACATTTCTGATAAGACGTTGAGTATTATCAAAAGTGTTATTGATAGTTCTAGTTACGCTATTTTTATTTTTACTTAATTCCATAAGCATCACTTACTTCATTTTTATTTTTATTTATCTGTTTTTTTCATTATATATACTATACCTGCAATTACTCCTAGATTAACAAACATTGCAGCAATTCCAAATGGACTTTTGACAAATTGTACTACTGCTCCAACATAAGGAACTGTAATCACATGTTGTCCAAGTACATCATCTTCTCCTAATGTCCAATTGTCAGCAAAAACTTCTTCATCATCTTCATAATATGGATGAGTTTTAAACAACAAATCTCCATCAGTGTTATTGTTTATCGAATAAATATAATGTGTAACTATTTCCTTTTCACCGTCATAATTGATATCTGCATAAAAAGTAATAATATCTTCAACAACTAATTCGTCAGCTTTAGGATTCTTAACAATTATAAGATCGTGAACATTAATATGTGGTTCCATGCTATCGGTTATTACAACATACGGTTTAAATCCAAAAATTTTCACAGTGTTTTCTGGCATAAAAATACTAATTGCAATATAAAGAATAAGAATAGCAGATACAACAAAAAATAGCCCTGTTCTAATATTTTTCAATAAATTTGATTTCTTAATTATTTTCTCCATCGTTTTAGCCCCCATAAATCGTTTCATATGTATATTATACCATAAAACAATTTATAAAGCAGTCCATTGTGAAGCCCAACCTTTATCAACACCAGGTTCTTTAGTTGGATTATCTTTTTTAGCTTGATAAGTTGTCCCATTATTAGTAACAAGATTACCAATAACATAAGTTGCATTTGCATCCCAAGGGAATGCTTGAGTCCAAGTTCCTGTAGCTACTGTTGGAGCAGTAGTTTCACTGTCTCCAAGAAAACCAGCAGTCCAGTAAGCAAACGATTCATCTGTAGTAAATGAAAGCGAAAAAACCATAAATGTGGCTAATGATATTGATAAAAATATTTTTTTAATATTCATGGTTTCACCTCGCTTTACTAATTATTATAGTTTTAAATCTTTTCCCTAAATTATCTTTATTCTTTCTATTGAGGAGTAACTGTAAATGTAAATGTAGCTGTTAATGTTCCACTTTCTACTAAATCATAAAAAGCTTGAGTTGAAGGTTCAGTATCAAATATAACTGTTACTACTACGTCTTGAGCTGCTGCGCCTTCAGTGATTGTTGTTACAGGAATAGAATGGCTAAACATTGCTTCTAATTGAGCATCTGTTAACCCTGTCATAGACCAAACAACTGTTACCACTAAATCTCCTACATCTCCACTAAAATCAGATGTAGTAACTTCATCCCAATCTACTGCGATTGTAAATGTAGCTGTATCGCCACCATGACCTGTAGGTACTAAAGCTGATCCTGTTGTAGCACCTTGAACAAGTGCAACTATTGATGCAGTTGTTGACCCTGTTCCGATTGTAACTGTTGGAGCTGTAACTTCACTATCAGCAGCTAATCCTGATGTCCAATATGCAAATGTTCCCGTTGTAACTACCATTGCTAACATTATTAATAATCCAATTCCAAATTTTCTTGATTTCATCATTTTTATAATCTCCTTTATATTTCTATTTTTTTTGTGTTTCTAAATCTATATTTTTGTTACTCTGTCACCGCTTTTTGTATTAATTCTAATCTGATTGCAAATGTAATATCTTGTCCTTTTATTGCTTCAAATGCTTCTATAGCATTATCTACATTTACTAAGTTTAAATCTAAGCCCTCTGCTGTAGCTTCTTCTAAGTCTATAGGTTCTAGTAATTCTACAACAATGGTAATCATAATTATATCGTTAAACAAATCTAAATCCGCTCCATTTGCTTCTCCCATAACTTCTATACTCACTAGTTGACTATATGTGTCATCATTATTTATAAGTATATCGTTAATAGAAACTTGAAGAGTAACTTCATTTAATAATTCTCGTGAAACTCCTATATTATAATAAAATTCAATTCGTTCAACATCTCCAACCGCTATCGCATATCCTTTAGGAACTAATCTCAATCCATCGTTACTAACACTTAAATCAGTAACAAGAATTTCAATTGGACTTCCGATTGTAGTAATTTCCACTTCAGTAGTTACTGTAACTTCTCTCCAAAATGCAAAGGCAGAAGTCATAGTGAATACAAATCCAACAATTAAGAATATTAGCGTTCCAATACGTGCTGCTTTGAAGCTAATCATGTCTATCACTCCCGATCGATAAAAAAACCAACAATGTGTGATTGTTGGTTTAGAGATAATGTTAATTAAAGCTTCTCTGAAGATACCAACTAATCAAATTTTATTTGACAGCTGGCTACCATTTTACAGGCCCTAAAGCTTTGCGTACATAAGTTTCCTTATGCTTGCCTTTATCAGTTTTTAAATATTTTTTTTAATCCTATCATATATTAATATAGAGTAGTTTGTTTGTCAACTACTTTACAAAATAACTTCTATTAGACTGCTCTAAAGCTCATTATTGAATAAAATTCAAATCATTCCATCTATGAAACTAAATTATATGAACTTCATATTTAATAAAAAACCAACAATATATGATTGTTGGTTTAGAGATAATGTAAATTATAACTTCTCTGAATATACCAACTAATCAAATTTTATTTGACAGCTGGCTACCATTTTACAGGTCCTAAAGCTTTGCGTACATAAGTTTCCTTATGATTGCCTTTATCAGTTTTTAATTATTTTTCTTTTGATAATCGTATAGTAATACAGAATAAATTATTTGTCAACAGTTTTAACAAAAAATTTCCATTAGACCTATCTAAAGCTCGTTTTCTATGAAAAATTCAAAACTTAACTGTTGTCCTGCAATAATATAATATTGTTCTTCAGTTGGGAAATTCATTGATAAAGTTACAGCTATTTCAAAATAATTTCCTTCGATTTTTTCATCAAATAAATCAGCTTGAATATCTTCACTTTCAAGTTGTTTGATTTCGAAACTGAAATTGAATACATTTTGCAAATCATCAGATATAATTTCACTATTTATCATAATATTATTAACGTAATACTCAAAATTAATTCCTTCTTGTATAAATACCTTATAAGTAAAAATAATTTCTTCAGTATCATTAACTCCAAGAATAGCACCAGTAGGTACTAGGTCTTTTCCATTGTTTGATGACATTTTTTCAACGATCTTGATAGTTGCAGTATCTTCTGATATATATGAAGTACTAGAATCTTCAATATATCCATATACTCTAACTGTACTTAGTGATACAAAAAAAATCAAAATCATACTTAGAATTATCTTTTTCATAAAAATCACTCCTTTGAATGTATCTAAGTAAGGTAACTGGCAATCTCATTGAGACCCTATAGTTTTCTGTCACCGGATCGCTCCGGTTTTAGCTTTATCAAACTCAACATTCAAAAGAACATGAAAAATTCTATTGATTTTGAATTGATACTAACATTATAGCACTTTGGTTCTTTAATTGCAATTAATTTGCTAAAAAAAAGAAAAACACAACCTTATTATATACGTATATATAAAATAGATGTGTTTTTTACTTGTTTTCGTTCATAAAATCGTATGGAGTTAACGTTATATCTATATCTTCTCCTAAATAGTCAAAAGGAATATCTGAATTCATAATTTTAACTCTAGATTTAGTGTCACCCTTTTCTTTTACTACATTTTCATTTAATATAATTTTATCAATAATCTTTTGTTTTAAAACACTTTGTCTTTCTGCTTCAGTTCTCTCAACTCCATATTTAAAACTATTAATATCTCCAATTAAGATTAATTTCTCTTTAGCTCTAGTAATAGCCGTGTAAAGGAGTTTACGTTTAAGCATAATACTATAACTTCTATATATAGGAAGTACTACAACTTTATACTCACTTCCCTGTGATTTATGTATACTCATTGCGTATGCGTGTTTTAAGTTGATTAAGTCTCCTATTTTGTAGCTTACTTCATTACCCATAAAATCAACTATCAAGTTCTTTTCTTCTGTAATACCAATAACAACACCCTGGTCCCCATTCATTATGTTGTCTTCTATTTGATTAGAAAGTTGTATAACTTTATCACCAATTCTAAATTCTCTATCTCCATGTGTTAATGCTTTAGAAGAATTAGGATTGAATTCCTTTTGTAGTAGTACATTAACATTGTCAATCCCAGTTTTACCGCGATACATTGGAATTAATACTTGAATGTCCTCATGGAGATCATATCCGTTAACTTGAAGATAATTAATTATATTTACTAATCTACTTTCAAAATTATTAACATCTTCTGAAACAAAATATCGATCATCGTAAGCCTTCATAATATCGTCAGGCAATTTGGCATTGTTTACATCATATGCAAGCTTTATAATGTTTGAATCATTTGCCTGTCTGTGAATAGTTTTGAGCCTTACAGAGTCCACCATATCACTATCAATAAGGTCCTTAAGTAGCTGACCAGGTCCAACACTTGGAAGTTGGTCTTCATCCCCAACAATAATCACTTTAGTTGTTTTAGGTATTGCTTGGAAGAATTGAGATGCAAGGTAAACATCAATCATTGATGCTTCATCTACAATTATAACGTCAGCATCTACAAGGTTATCCTTATTAAAGATGAATTTACCTTGAAAGTTATAGCCTAAAAATCTATGTATAGTTTCTGCATGTAATTTTGTAGTTTCATTCATTCTTTTAGCTGCTCTACCTGTTGGTGCAATTAACTTAACTTCAAATAAACTATTATTATACTCAATAGGTATTTGATTGTATTTACAGTATACAAATACAATCCCCTTAATTACAGTTGTTTTCCCAGTACCAGGGCCTCCAGTTAGTATAAAGAGGTTACTTTTTAAAGCACTATGTATTGCTTTTCTTTGTAATTTAGTGTACTCAATATCATTTATTTGTTCGAATAAATCTATATAACTATTTATCTTACTTGTATCTAAATTGTCATTAAAATCAGATGTTAATTCTTTTACTTTATCTATAATATTTTCTTCTGCATAATTAACAGTCAATAGTTTGATCATATCGTCTTCATTTATAAATATTCTATCATTAACCAGTTCTTGTATATAATCGTCAATTTCATCAATAGTAACTAAATCTTCGTTTTTATTAAGTTGTTTTATTAAATACTCTTTCAATTGTTCTACATACAGGAACGTATGTCCGTAGTTGACCCCCATAAGATTATATAGATATAGTATCATTGCTTTTACTCTTAAAGGATCGTTATCTTTAAAGCCTAATTTCTTAGCAATTAAGTCCGCTCTTTCAAATCCAATACCATCAATATCGTATATTAATTGGTATGGATTTTTTTCAATAATAGCTATTGTTTCATTTTGATATGTCTTGTATATTTTCATTGCAGTTCTGGGAGTAATCCCATATCCGTATAATTTTATTAGTGTGTTTTCTGAAGCTTTATTTTCGATGATTCCTTCATATACAACTTCTTTTAATTTAGCACTCACTTTTGGTATCTTATTTAATACTTCTTTATCATCTATCACTAGCTTTATAGTATCTTTTCCTAAAGCATTGACTATATTAGTAGCAGTCTTAAGTCCTACACCTTTAAATAGATCACTTGAAAGGTACTCAATTAATCCTGCAATTGATGTATCACTTAGTTTCTCATAGTTTTTAACGACATATTGTGTTCCGTATTTAGCATTATCTTTAAACTCTCCAAAAAACTTAATTTCCTCGCCTCTCATTGGTTGAGGAAAGTAGCCAGTTACGGTGATATAGTCATCATACATAAAAATATTCAAATCTTCATTTGAATCAGTTATTTTAAGTTTAATTATATTGTAAGAATTTTCATTACTATAAAATATTAGTGCTTTAACAATACCTTGTATGTAGTTCATATCTATCACCACATATATTATAACACAGTATTTATTACATATTTGTGAAAAATATAAAGAAAAAGAATACTCAGCTTAGCTTAAGTATTCTTCTATATCTTTAACTTCTTTTATAATCTCTTTACTTAGGTTAACAGCGCCATCCTTAGTTATTAAGATATTATCTTCAATTCTAATACCAATTCCTTCTTCTTTTATATAAAGCCCTGGTTCTATCGTAATAACCATTCCCTCAGCTAATTTGATGTCATATTGTCCGACATCATGTGTATCAAGACCTAAAAAATGTCCAATCGAATGATAGTAATACTTGTTAATGCCTGAATCATCTTTTATAAGTCCGATTTTTTTGCATTCTTTTATTAAAATATCTTTTGCGAAATCGTTCAATTCTTTCCATGATATACCTGGTTTTAAAAACTTAATAGATTCCTTATTAGCTTTAAGAACTATCTCATATAAAACCTTTTGTCTATCACTAAACTTGCCATTCAATGGATAAGTTCTTGAAATATCAGAACCGTAGTTGTTATACAAAGAACCTAAATCAAACAGTATCAAATTGCCCTTTTCTAATTTACCATTATTATCTTCATAATGTAATACAGTTGCATTTTCTCCAGAGGCAGCTATAGTGTTAAATGAATTTCCACTGCTTCCTTCTAAAGAAATTTGATGTAAAAAATCAGCTGTTAATTGGAATTCATTTGTTCTAGACGACAGATGATCCATTACATTTTCTAAGCCTAATTTTGTTATATCAATAGCCTTTTGTAGTTGTGATATTTCAAAGTCTGATTTAAACATTCTTAAATATGATAGGTTTTCATTTAAATTTTCAACCTTTAATTCCTTATAAATATCAAATACAAATTTGAATTGTTCATAAGAATAAGGTGATTTAATAGGTGTTACTCTATATAAATCAAAATAAGCATATTTAGGAGGTGTCATACCTATCCCTCTTCCATATGTCATTAGACTCCTAAATATAGTTTCAAACTGTGATAAATAGTATATTTTAGTTTCTGGTACTTTAGTGATTTTGCTTGCTTCTTTTTTACTAATTCTTTCACCTAACCATTGTCTCATATACTCAGTTGTCTCTTCTATAAATAAAAGTGTTGATACTGTTGTTTTAGATTTTATAATTACTAATTTACAATTCTCTTCATTCAACCCTGTTAAGTAGAAGAAATTTCTTTGTGTAGTGTAATGATAGAACTGATCTGTTGTTTTATGTGGTGCTTTCCCCGAATCAAGTAATACTATACTTTCTTTCTTTAGTAACTTTACTAAATTTTTACGGTTTTCTTCGTATATATTAATCATTTGTATCACCTCTTCTTAGTATTATAGCAAACATTTATAAATTTTGATATAAAAAAAGACCCACAATGGAATTAGTTCCCTTAAAACGGACAGTTAATAAAAAAGAGTCATAAGAGCTTGCTCCCGAA
>JRFF01000022.1 GCA_000753575.1 Candidatus Izimoplasma sp. HR2
TAAAACTCATAAGTGAGATTTATCTCTTTTTATTACACCTTAGTTTTTCAGTGCCTTCTAAAATTTAGTCATTCTTTTTTTTATGTGATGAAATTTGTTTAATTATCATAGTAGAAAAATCTTCAGCAGATAATCGTTCTTTATAATCATAAAAATTACAATATTTAGATAGTAATTCTTTTTTTATTCCCCGATAACTTTTTAGGAAGTAAATAAGATTTTCGATATATTGAGTTGCAATTTCATCATCTGTATCTTTGTGAGAAATAAATTGTAACTTTGGATAGTTAACGCAAGACATGAAAAGATTAAAGTCTTTTGTTAAATAGGATTTGGATAGATATATATTATCTCTATATTTAATGAAGGCTATTACTGAAGATTGATTGTATTGATAATAATAAATAAATCCATCTTTTTGGTCTGGAATAAAAATTGTAGTTGAATCAAAAGGATCATAATAAAATTTACTGACAACTTTATCAAATTTACTTAATGGATATATAGCATCAAATATTTTTCTTCTAATCTTGCTAATAGATATTATTGATATACCAGTATCTATAGATATTTTTTTAAGTGTGTTATTTTGAATAATACCTGAAATAATTGTTTCCCATTGTTCTTCGTTTAATTTTGTTGAATCAAGAACACTCCTAGAGTAAGTTGTAAAGGAGGAACCACAATCAAGACAAATAAAACGTTGTCTATTTCTGTATTTACCATTTTTATTTAGGATTTCAGATTTACATTTAGGACATTCTACATCCCAAAGTGTTATTAACTCGGTCTTAAGTATTTTCAAAACATCACCTCCAGATAATTAAATTATAACACATCAACAATTTAATTATAATGATTACACTTCCTTATCAACAATTTAGTTATAATGTTTCTTTTTATAGCTAAAAATTTTAGAATTGAAGTGATATAATAAAATTGAAAGCGCTTAAAAATGAAAGAATAATGGAGGAAATATATGAAAGTTGTTATTGCCTTAGGAGGAAATGCCTTAGGAAAAACTGCTCAAGAGCAACTTGAGTTGGTAAAGCAAACTGCTGGACCAATTGTTGACTTGATTGAAGAAGGAAATGAAGTTGTAATCGCCCATGGTAATGGGCCACAAGTAGGAATGATTAATAATGAAATGAGTAATGTTGGAATGCCATTTCCTGAATGTGGAGCTATGAGTCAAGGGTATATTGGATATCACTTACAAAATGCAATAAAGAATGAATTACTTAAAAGAGATATTAATAAAAATGTTGTTACATTAATAACACAAGTAGAAGTTGATAAAAATGATCCTGGATTTACTAATCCAACTAAACCAATCGGAGCATTTATGTCAGAAGCTGAAGCAAAAATTATTGAAGAAACAAAAGGTTACAAAATGATTGAAGACTCTGGTAGAGGGTATCGTCGTGTTGTACCAAGTCCAAAACCAATTGATATTGTTGAAAAAGATATAGTAAACAAGTTAGTTGATAGTGGAGATGTAGTTATTACTGTCGGTGGTGGAGGAATCCCTGTTGTTAAAGAAGATGGGAGATATTATGGTGTTGCTGCTGTAATTGATAAAGATTTTGCATCATCTAAATTAGCAGAATTAACTAATGCTGATGCATTATGTATTTTAACTGCTGTAAATCATGTGGCTTTAAATTTTGGGACACCTGAACAGATAAATTTAGAAAAAATAACTTCTAAAGAATTAAGGAATTTAATTACTGAAGGACATTTTGCACAAGGTAGTATGCTTCCGAAAGTTGAAGCAGTATTACAATTTATTGAATCAACAAAAGATAAAGTTGCAATAATTGCATCTTTAGAAAGTGCAAAAGAAGCCTTAAAATATAAAACAGGAACTATTGTAAGAAATTAGGAGGAATTAAGAAATGAAATTACCAAGTTCAAGTGCTACAAATTTAAACAAAGAAAATATGAGACATATGATCTCAATGAAAGATTTTTCAAAATCAGAAATAGATGATATGTTTGAATTAATGGATTTATTAAAACAAGCAAGAAAAGACAATGCAGTACCACAATTATTTAAAGGAAAAAGTGTTGCAATGATTTTTGAAGCAGGTTCAACTAGAACTCGCGTATCATTCGAAGCTGCGGCTACTATTCTTGGAGGACACGCATTATTTTTAAGCCCAAGAGATATCCATTTAGGTGGAAAAGAATCAGTTGATGATACTGCTAGAGTTTTATCAAGAATGACTGATATTATAATGGCAAGAACTAATACACCTGAAATTATCGATGCTTTAACAAATATGTCAACTGTACCAGTAATTAACGGATTGGATACGAGATTTCATCCAACTCAAATGTTAGCTGATTTATTTACAATTAGAGAACATATGCCTAAAGGTAAAGAATTAAAAGATTTAACTTTAGCTTTTATGGGAGATGCTACTGATGTTTGTAGAAGTTTATTATTAACTTGTACAAAATATGGGATGAAATTTAAACAAATCGGTCCTGTAAAATATCAAATGGAACAAGAATGGTTAGATTTAGCAGATGATATATGTGCTGAAACTGGCGGAAGTTACGAAATAACTGACGATATTGATAAAGTGTCTGAATGTGATGTAATATATGGAGATAGTTTCTATTGGACTACTCAATATGATGAAAAAGATGAAAGATTAGCAGCATTTATGCCTGACTATGTAATTACTACAGAGTTAATGGCGAGAGCTAAAGAGGGAGCAACGTTATTACATTGTTTACCAGCTAATGATAAAGAAGAAGTAACAAGAGAGGCTTTAGAAGGAGAATATAGTGTTGCATTTGATGAAGCAGAAAATAGATTAACTGCTCAAATGGCAATTTTAGTATATTTTACTCATAAAGATATAGTTGTTCCAACTGCTGAAGTTGTAAAACAACATGAAGATAAAATAAATAAATTCTTAAAAACATTATAGAGGTGATAAAATGTCAAAAAGAATAAATTCAACACCAAAACAAGATGGATATAGAATGCCGGGAGAATTTGAAGAGCATTCAAAAACATGGATGATTTGGCCGGAAAGAACTGATAACTGGAGAAATGGTGCAAGACCTGCTCAACAAGCATTTGCAGAAGTAGCTAAAGCTATTAGTAAATATGAAGAAGTAGTTATGTGTGTATCAAAAAATAAATACATAAATGCTTTAGATATGTTACCAGCAGGTATTAAAGTTGTTGAGATGGAAAATGATGATTCTTGGATGAGAGACAGTGGACCTACATTTGTTATTAATAATGAAGGTAAAGTTCGTGCTAATGATTGGGAATTTAATGCCTGGGGTGGAGAAGTAGATGGTTTATATTTTCCATGGGATAAAGATGATGAAGTACCAAAGAAAGTATGTGAACTTGAAAATATTGATACTTACCGTACAGATGGATTTGTTCTTGAAGGTGGAAGCATACATGTTGATGGTGAAGGAACTTTAATTGCAACTGAGGCTTGTTTATTAAGTGAAGGTAGAAATCCTTCTATGTCAAAAAAAGAAATTGAAGATAAGCTAAAAGAACATCTAAATATAGAAAAAGTAATTTGGTTAAAAAACGGAATATATTTAGATGAAACTAATGAACATGTTGATAACATTATTCATTACTGTGCACCTGGAGTAGTAGCTCTTGCTTGGACAGACGATGAAACAGATCCTCAATATAAATTTAGTAAAGAAGCTTATGATGTATTAATAAATACAGCTGATGCTAAAGGAAGAAAACTAAAAGTTTATAAACTTCATATTCCTAATACAGTTGTAATTACAAAAGAGGAAAGTGAAGGTGTTGATAGTGTTGATGGAACTCTTCCAAGAGAAGAAGGAGATCGTCAAGCTGCTTCATACGCTAACTTCTATATTGCAAATGGGGTAATTATTTATCCAACATTCAATGACCCTAAATACGATAAACTAGCGGAAGAGGTATTAAAAGAAATCTTCCCTGATCGTGAAATTGTTGGTGTATACGCAAGAGAGATTATTCTTGGTGGTGGAAATATTCACTGTATTACACAACAACAACCTAAAGGACTTAAATAAAAATTAACATAAAAAAAGGAGAGTATTATGACTGAAGAAAAAAAGTTTGGTCTATTCGAATTAGTATCATTTTTAATTAGTGGTATTATCGTATTAGACACATTTGTTGCACCAGCAGCGCTAGGTGTATCAGCAATCACTTTATGGATTGTAGTTGCCATATTATTTATGATTCCTAACGGATTCATAAATGCAGAATTAGGTGCAGCTTATCCTGATGGATTAGTTTCATGGGTAAAAGAATCAATGGGAGAATTTCACGCTACTATAACTGGTTGGTTCTACTGGGTAAATGTTGCATTCTGGATGCCTGCAGTATTTATAGTATTTACTTATTGGTTTAGTATGGCGTTCTTCCCTGATGGGGACGGATGGACTACATTAGGTAGTTTTGGGATGATCGTTATTGCACTTGTTGCTTGTTGGGGATTAGTTCTAACAGTAAGACGTGGTATTGATCTTGGTATGCTATTAAGTAAAATTGCTACAGTATTAAAAATTGGAGTTTTAGTTTTATTTGGTGTATTAGGATTATTATACACAGGAGAAACTGCTGGAGAAGTATTCCAAAATGCATCATGGATTCCTGAATTTTCTGATTTATCATCACTTGGTTTAATTACTGCGATTGTATTTAACTTATTAGGATTTGAATTAATTGCTTCAATTGGACACAGAGTAAAAGAACCAGAAAAAAATATTCCTAAAGCAATTATTATTGGTGCAATCTTAATCGCAGGTTTATATATATTTGCAACTGTTGGTGTATTAAGAGTTGCTTCAGTTGCTGATTTAGCAGATGAAGGATTTATAATTGATGGATTCTATATCGCTCTTGAAAGAATGACTGAAATATTCGGAAGTGCACAATCATTTATGTTTAAATTAATTATGGGAGCTACATTATTTACTTTAATAGCTAACATGATTAGTTGGGTAATTGGAGCAAACGAGATTTTAGAAGATGCTCAATTCGCTAAAACATTAAAAGTATTCAATGAAAGACACCCAAAATATGGTACATTATCAAAATCATATATATTAATGGGAGTCATCTCATCAATACTTATTATAATTGGATTAGGATTAGGGGACTCAGGAGACGAAGCATTCTGGACAATACTTGCATTCAGTATGGTTATCTTTATCTTCCCTTATATCTATTTAACACCGGCTATTCTTAAATTAAGAAAACGTGATGGCGTTGAAGCAAGATCATTTGTTGTTCCTGGAGGTAATGTTGGTTTATGGGTAGCAGCTATACTTAACTTTGTATTTATTGCATTAGCTGTATTCTTATTATTAGCATTTAACCCTGGATATGATTTATATTATCCTGTAGTTATTATTGGAACATTATTAACTATTGCAGCTGGATTATTCTTCTATTATAGAGGAAAACAATTTAACTAATAAAAACATTAAACTACAAAGGTGCCTAATTTTTAGGCACCTAATTGGTAGTTTGGAGGTAAAAAATGAACTTTGAAGTACTTTTATATTTTGGATTATTAATCACTCTTTTCTTTGGTTATTTATTTTCTGCGCTAAACAGAAAACGTAATATCAATGAAGAACAATTTATTAAAAACACGAAACATCGTTACAAAATTATCGAGAAAGACCAACTAAATCAAGAAAGTTATAAAAAATTCTATTACTATTTAAATATTGGATTATCAATAATCTTGTTATTGCTTGTAGTCATATCATATATTGTCACGAATGGAAATATTAGTAATTTAGACTCAGTACAACTACATCTGATTACTACATTTACAAGCTTTATTGTATTAACATTCTTTAGTAGAAGATTAATTATTGGATTCAATATAGAAAAATTTATTAATAGACATGATAATGAAAAAAAGAAACATTTAGAAGTTACAGATATTATTTTCGCAATAACTTTCTCTAGTGTTTTTATATATAATCTAATTTCATATTTTACAATGTGAATACAAAAGTATTTAGAAATGGCACTATCTTAAATGATAGTGCCATTTATTATTAAATATGGTAAAATATACTTTAAAGGGGTGGATAAACATGGCGAATATTGATAAAGAAAAATTAAGGGTTTTACCAATTATTGATTTTAGTGAAATTTACCTAAGACCTGTTAAATATGAAGATTATAAAGATATGTTTGAATATGGGTCTGATCCATTAGTAACTAAATCTTTAACATGGAAATATAATAAGTTAGAGGATGCAGAAATTTCCGTTAAGAGAGTGTTTATTTCAAGACCTGATAGAGGTCTTCCTTCAGCTTATGCTATTGTTCACAAGGCTGATAATAAAATGATAGGAACATGTGATTTTCATTCAGTTGATTGGGAAGAAAATCAAGGTGAAATTGGTTATGTTATAAATCGCAAATACTGGGGTAAAGGATATATGACTTTAGCCTGTAAAGCATTAATTAGATTTGGTTTTGATTATTTAGAACTTGATAAGGTTGTAATTAGTCATAGAACTAATAATATTGGAAGTCAAAGAGTTATTGAGAAAAGTGGATTTATATTTATATCTGAGAAGATACATCCAAAATATAATAAAGTGAATCGTTTTTATGAAATAACTAAAAAAGATTATTTGAATATTAAAAACTAAGGAAGTGATACTATGGATATAGTTATTATTGTAGGACCACATGCTGTAGGTAAAATGACAGTTGGTGAAGAACTTGAAAAGAGAACTGGCTTAAGTTTACTTCATAATCATATGACAATCGATCTAGTACTTAAGTTTATGCCTCGTGATGAAGGTAGAGATTTGATTACATTAATTCGTAATGAGATAATGAAAAAAGTAGCAAAAGGGAAATCTAAAGGTATGATTCTTACCTTTATTTGGGCGTTTGAAGAACAAAGTGATTGGGACTATATTGAGAATATTAAATCTATATTTACAGATCAAAATATATATATTGTAGAACTAAATTCAGATTTAGAGACAAGACTAGATAGAAATATTACTCCAAATAGATTAGAGAAGAAATGGACTAAGAGAAATATTGAGTGGTCTAATAATGATGTTAAAGAAGGAGTAATAAAATATAGAATGACATCATATGATGGAGAAATAAAAGAAGGAAAGTATTTAAGAATTGATAATACTAATTTAAGTGCAATTGAAACTGCAGATAAAATAATTGAGTATTTTGGAATAAAGGAAGTAGTATAACAATACACATATCTATTGGAAATAGGAATGTATTTATAGCTATATCAAAGGCATAATTGATACTGAAAGCGGGATATTTTATGGATAAAAAGATTATATCAAAATTAATTAATAAAGAGATTAAAGAACTTATTTTACATGAAACAAGAAATAATAAAAATGATATTAGATATACATATAAATGTATTACTGATAAAGAGGAATACTATCTAAAAATGCATAGTAATATATTCACTAGTATAGATAAAATAAACAGCATAGTTATGGTGATTGAAAAATACAATAGTATTGGTATTTATAGTCCAAAGATTATAAAACAATCTAACAATCAATATGCATCATTAGTTAAATATGAAGGACTAGATTTTGTAGTATGGATTGAAGAAAAAGCAATATATGAATTTCAATTAAAGAGTACTGATTTAAGAGATGACTTTGCTTTATACATAGGAAAAGTTTCTACTAGATTAAAAGTATTTAAGTTTAATTATAAGAGTCCATATATTATGTTTGAACCATATATTAAATCAGATATAGTGGATGAATATGAAGAGTATTTAAATAAAGTTTACAATTTATTTATAGATGTTTCTGAAGTTGATAAGGAAGTATTAGAATATGTGTATAAAGCTTTTTATGAAATAAGAGATAGAATTAAGAATGATTATCAAAAGCTTCCATCATCAGTATTTCAATGTGATTTACAGAATGGAAATGTCTTGGTTCAGAATGATAAATTCATTGGACTTATTGACTTTAATCTTGTAGGTCGTGAAAAAATATTAACATATATAATTAATGAACTAGCATATCAAGAAAGTAAAGCAATTGGAAATAAATGGACTAGTGATGAATATATAATGTTTCATGTTAATGAGTTTAAGAGAAGACTTAAACTTGTAGAAAAAGAGTATGAATTTAATAATATGGAAGTGAACATTATTAATGATTTATATAAAGCAATTATTCCTTATAAGTTTTATCCACTCACAGAAATTATTGGGTATTATAAGATGAATGATTTTGAAGAAGTTAACTATAGGTTATTATGGATGAAAAGAATTATAGATATAGATTTAAAATTGTTATAAGTAATAAAGCTTAGAAGGTGATTTTATGAATAAAGAACTGCATCAGGTTGTTAATAAGTTTAAAGAAGATATTTCATCATTATTAGAACAAGAAGTAATAGATGTAATTATTTATGGTTCAGCTGTAAGAGGAGGATTCAATCCTTTTGATAGTGATATTGATTTTATTGTTTTTGTAGATAGAAAACTTAGTAGTAAAGATATATCTAAATTACTTAAATATCACCTTATGTTAAGAGGTAAATTAACACTAGATAAACTTCTAGAAGGGCGATATATGGCTATCGAAGATGGTAATGTGATAAACGGATATTATGTAGGGACAAACTCAAAAGGGTGGAAAGAAATTACTAGTTTAGGATTCGGACATATAGAATCAGCAATGATTCTTGATTCATACACGTCTTTAAATAATCACAATATTATAAATGAAATAATCACATATAATTGGGACAGTGTTATAAAAGAAATCTATATACAAATTAATGGATTCTTAAATAATAGAATGTTAGGAGTAAATGATAATTATACTAAGTACGCTATTGTTACAGCTGCTAGATCTTATTATACATTTACTAAAAAGCTATTTATTTCAAAACAAGGAGCACTTAACTGGATGAAAGAAATACAATCTATGAATGGACTAGATAATCCAAGAGAATATATTTTAAGAATAAAGTATAAGATGCTTCCAATACATCATTGTTTATCTAAACGTGATATTGTTGATATGTTTAATTTTATGAGTGCAAATTTAGATTTTGTTATTAAGAATGACTTATATGTAAAGTTAAGAAGAAAAGAACTTAATTCACAATTTTTGAAAGATAAAGAATTACTTTTATATATTAAAGACAATGATGAAATTATATGCGCTTTATCAATGAAACATAAAGATGACAAAGAGATTACTTTAAGTATGTTAGCCACAAATAAAAAAGACCAGAAATATGGTCTTGCTAAGAGGATTTTAATTGAAGCAGAAAGGCTGTGTGTTAATAAAGGATATAAACGTATTTCTTTAGGTGCTAGAGCTTCATCAGCTAACTTTTATGTGAAGATGAACTATAAACCTATGTTGATGGTTCAAGTATTTGGGAAGATTAATATAGATGATATTCTTCGTGTTAATAAAGAACAAAAAAATTATGAAGTTATTAATATAATTGATAATATACATAATAAATCAGTATTCTTAGAAATTGAAACAGTTGATGAGATGGATATTAAGATTTTTCAAGATAACCTGAAACATCCTGATGTACAATATGTATTTACAAAAGAACTATAATAAGGGAGATACAAATATGGATAATGTAAAAAAGACAATTGAGTATGTACTAGATTTATTTGATAAGAGTGAATTTCTTAAGGATAAACACTTAGCTAAACAATATAGATTAGACCACACTTTTAGAGTAGCTAGTATTGGAAAAGAAATAGCTATAAAAGAAAATCTTAATGTAGAAGCAACAGTTATAGGATGTTTACTACATGATATTAGTTATATCTATAAAATGGTAACTAAAGAAGATAGAAAAGGTCATGGTAGAAAGTCTGCTGAAATATCTAGAGAGTTTGTAATGGGTTTAGATATGGATGAACATTTAAAACATGAACTGTTATTTGGTGTAGCAATTCATGTTGATGACAAATCTGATTTTGAAGGGGATAGAACAATACTCGCAGAAACTATTGGTGAATCAGATAATATTGATAGATTTGATAAGTATAGATTATATGAAGCACTTGCTGATTCAAATTTAGATCAAATGTCACTAGATGAACAACTAGAATATACAACAAAAAAAGTTAATGGGATTACAAAATTAAAAGATTATGTTTTTAAATCTAAAACATCTAATAAATTATGGAATGATAAATTAGATTATCAAATTCATTATTATGAAGAGTTACTAAATCAATTTAGGAGAAGTGATTATAGAGATCTGTAATCATTAGGGGGATACTGTTATGAATAAGGCACCTGCAATAGTAATTAATAAAGATTTACTTATTAGAAAACCTATTAAGTCTGACATCGATGATAGATTATCATATGGTAGACCTAAAGAGTTTAGAAAAATGGTTGGGGGTAGTATGAAAGATATCCCTGGGTATACATATCAAGATGCTGTTGATTTTTATGAAAGAGCTTTATCAAATGAGTTTAATTGGATAATTGAATATAAGAGTAAATTAATTGGGATATGTAGATTAACTTTAAATCCTGAAAGAGATAAAGCAAGATATTCTATAGGAATATATGATGAATCGCTATATTCAAAAGGAATAGGGACCAAAGTAACGAATTCAGTTGTAGAATACGCTTTTAATAGTCTTCACATTCAGTTTATACAATTGATGGTTCTAGAATTTAATAAACGTGCAATTAGAGCTTATGAAAAAGTAGGTTTTACTACAAAAAAAGTATTGCATAATAATGCTCAAATTGATGGTGTTGATTATAACGATATCATAATGGAAATAAATAGGTGAAGCTATGAAATTAGGAATAATCACAGATATACACAATAATATAACCGCTTTGAGAAAGATTTTAGATGAGTTTGAAAAACAAGGATGTACAGGTATTATATGTGCTGGAGATATAATTGGAATTGGTCCATACCCAGAAGAAACTATAAGAAAAATATCAAGGTTATCAAATTTGTTAGCTTGTGTTAAAGGGAACCATGAAGAATATCTTACTAATGGAATGGAATTATATACTAATATGGATAATCATGAAAAGAGATATCATATTTGGGAACATTCTAAGTTGTCTGAATTTTCAAAAGAATATATAAACCATATGCCCAAAGAAAAATATTTGAGTATAGGAAAAAAAATAATTTATGTTACACATTACGCAAATGAAGATAATAAAAGAAGAGGTGTTGTACGTAATCCTTCAGTTAAAGATTTAAATAATCTATTTAAAGAAATTGATGCAGACATAATTATATATGGTCACGATCATGCACCAATAAATCTAGAAGGTAATAAGTTATATATAAATCCAGGCTCTTTAGGATGCCCTGGGAAAGAAATGGATATTGCTAGAGCTGGGATTCTAACAATAAACGAAGAAGTTACTTATAAACAATTGAATATTAAGTATGAAGTAGAATTAGTAATTAACAAAATTAATGAATACAATTACCCTGCTAAAGAAGAGATTAAAAAGTTCTTTTTTGGAATAGATAAGTAAATATTTGTATAGTAAAGGGGCTATTAATATGATGTTATGGACAAAAGAGAAGATAAGTAAATTAACAAAAAAAGAAATCAAACAATGGTTTGATGTTTATAACTATGGTCTTCTTGAAGATAGAGGTCATAATATCAATGAACTAAATGATATTGAAATAAAGAATATCTCTAAATTAATTGAAACTGATTATACAAACTATTTATTGAATTTAGTTAATGATAGTAATTTTGTATTTTATAGTATTTACTACTTAGAAGATATGATAGTTTCTATTTGTAGAGTAATATTAATAAATGATAAATATTATATAGAAGGCTTAGAAACACATAGAGATTATAGAAGAAATGGTTATGGTAAAAAGGTTTTAGATTTTACTATTTCTGAATTAAGTAAAAGAGGTATTAATAAACTATATTCAAGTATAAGAAAATATAATACCGCATCAATAAGAACTCATGAGAGTATAGGATTTAAAGTAATTAATGAAACTAAAGATAATAATATCTTCGCTTTTGACGTGCTAAGGTATAGTAAGATTAAACTGTTTAATGAGTGGGCACCTGAATATAATGATAGTGTTAAAAAATCTGATGAGTCTGATACATATCCATTCTCCGGATATTCATTAATCAAAAGAGAAATATTTGATTTAGTAATAGAATCTGATGAAACAAGAGTATTAGAGATGGGAATAGGAACTGGAGAAATTACTTATCCTATATACAAATTAGGCTATGATATCACTGGTGTAGATCTATCTTATAAGATGATTCAAAAATCTAAAGGATTAATGCCAAATGCCACATTGATACAAACTGATTTTATTTCAGCAATAAATGAATTGAAAGATGAAAAGTTTGATGTAATTATATTCAACTATTCAATACATCATTTAGAATATATTAATCAAATAAATTTATTAGAATCATTACATAAAAATCTAAATCCAAAAGGTATTATTATAATTGGTGATGTAATGACTAAAACAAATAAAGAAATGAAAGAATTAAGTAATCAGTATAAGTCTTCTTGGGATGATGAAGAGTATTATCCAACATATGAAGAGTACAATAACCAAGACCTTAATAAAATGTATTCTATTGAGTATAAACAGATTTCACATTGTTCAGGGATTCTAAAATTTAGTAAGAAGAAAATTATAATTAGAAAAGCAAATATTAACGATGCGAAAGGTAGAGGCTATGTTCATTATCAATCTTGGAATGAGACATATACAGGCTTAATTAATCAAGAGTATTTGGATTCTAGATCACTAGATAAATGTGTAAAATCAGCAACAGAATATCCTGAGAATGCTTACGTTGCACTTGTGGATGGTAAAATCGTTGGATTCTCATGTTATATTGAATCAAGAGATGATGATCTAAAAGATACTGGAGAAATTATGGCTATCTATATTTTAAAAGATTATTATGGTTATGGAATCGGTAAAAAACTTATGGATGTATGTTATAAGGAATTAGTTGAATATAAACAGATTTCTTTATGGGTTTTGAAAACTAATTTACATGCAATTAAGTTTTATGAGTATCTTGGATTTGAATTAGAGGGTAAGGAAAAAGAAATAGTTATTAATGAAAAAACCAAATTAAATGAAGCTCGTTTGATTTTACTAGATAATCCAGTTAAAAATGAGTGTATTTCTAATCCATGTAGATATAGTGCACTACCTTTATATAAAGATATTAGAGCAAATAATAATAATATAAAAGAGATACATAATGATGAATTTGATAATTCACTACTAAATCAATATAGTTCACATGAACGCTTTTTTAGAATATCTCACAATTTAAAAGATATAGATGAAGCGATAGTATCAGGATTTACTTTTAGGATTTGTGATATAAACAAAGATATTGATGTAGTACGACAAATAATAAATCAATCTTACGATGATATAAAAATATATAATGAACAAATATTATTGATGACAAAAGATAGAGTATATTATCCTGATTTGTGGGTATTCATTATTGATAAAAAAACAAATCAAGAAGTTGCTTTAGGGATATGTAATTATGATAAATTTGTTGGTGAAATAGAACTTGATTGGATTCAGGTATTACCTCAATATAGAGGTAAAGGATTAGCTAAAATGTTAGTATTGAACTTACTTAAAAAATCGCCTAGTAGTGCCAAATTCGCTACTGTATCAGGTGACATAGATAATTCTAGTTCACCTGAATATTTATATAGGAAATGCGGATTTAAAGGAAAAGATGTATGGCATATTTTAAAAAAATAGAAGATATAATTATAGAATTCTTTGTATCTTTTTTCTTAGGTGGTATAATTAAGTATAAAGGAGATGAGTAATAATGTGGGACATAATAATTACGATTGTAGTGATATTATTCTTAATATTCTTATGTGGAATAAGAATAGATAAAGAGTACGAAAGAAGTGTAGTTTTTAGACTTGGTAGATTTAAGCATATTAAAGGACCAGGTATTTATTGGATTATACCGTTAATAGACTTAAAGAAAAAAGCAGATCTTAGAGTAAGAACATTAGATATAGCTAGTCAAGAAACAGTAACTAAAGATTCAGTAACAATTAGAATTGATGCTGTACTATATTACCAAGTAGAATTTCCAGAAAAAGCAATTATCAAAGTTAGAAAGTATCAACATGCTATTGGACAAAAAGCATTAACTACCTTAAGAAATGTTATTGGACAACATAATCTTGATGAGGTTTTAAATAATCGTACATCAATTAATGAAGCTATAAGTGTTATAGTTGATCATGTTAGTGATGAATGGGGATTAAAAGTAACATCTATAGATATTAAAGATGTAGAGATACCTAAAGATATGCAAAGAGCTATGGCTAAAGAAGCAGAAGCTGTAAGAGAGAAAAGAGCTAGAATTATTAAAGCTGAAGCTGAACAACAAGCAGCAAGTAAACTTACAGAAGCAGCTGCAATGATTTCTAAAAACCCTATGGCTTTAGAACTAAGAAGAATGCAAATGGTTACTGAAGTAGGAGCTGAACAAAATACTACTACTTTAATTATGATGCCTTCTGAATTTACAAATATGGCTCAAGCAGTATCGGATAGTTTAAACAAAAATAAAGAAAAAAAGTAATACTTAATAAAGTTTAGACAAACAAAAACAGCAAATCTAATAGATTTTGCTGTTTTTTTATAACACTTTTTATACGTTGTAGGATATTGATTACAAGATTATTATTCAAAGAAAAGGATGGAACAAAAGGGTGTTAAAAAATATAGGATGTGACTAATTATATACCTATTTATAATGTTTAATTAATATATTGAAATACAAAAAAATAGGAGTACAATATAGTTGTATTTTAAAACTATAAAAATTATATATAGGAGAAAAAAATGAAAAAAGATAGTATGGATGTAATAGTAATCGGTGGTAGTGCAGCTGGTGTAGTCGCAGCAATGACAGCTAAATCGCATTATCCTAAAAAAAATGTAATGGTAATTAGAAAAGAAGACAAAGTTATGATTCCTTGTGGAATCCCGTATATTTTTGGTACTTTAGGTTCTTCAGATAGTAATGTAATGCCGGATGGTGGACTTATAAACTTAGGTATAAACATTAAAGTAGATACAGTTTTAAAAATAGATGTAGAAGGACATACAGTAGAAACAGAAGATGGATCAATTATTTCTTATGAAAAATTAATTGTTGCTACTGGTTCTAAACCTTTTGTTCCAAGTTTTATTAAAGGAACAGAATTAGATAACGTATTTATCGTTCCGAAAAATCAAAATTATTTAGATGCTTTCCAATCAAAAATAAAGGATCTTAATAAAGTGGCGGTAATCGGAGCTGGATTTATTGGTGTTGAATTATCAGATGAGTTAAATAAAAATGATAAAGAAGTACTATTAATTGAAGCTCAAAAAAATATATTATGTGCATCTTTTGATCAAGAAACTTCACTAATTGCTGAAGACCTTTTAGCTAAAAGAGGAGTAGAAATGTTATTAAATACAAAGGTAAAAGAAATCCAAGGAAATGGGAAAGTGGAATCGTTACTTCTTGATAGTGGGGAAGTAATTAAGGTTGATGCTGTTGTATTATCAATTGGATATGTTCCAAATGTTAAGTTAGCAAAAGAATCAGGAATTAGTGTTAATAAACAAGGATCAATTAAAGTAGATTCTTTTATGAGAACTCATCAGCAAGATATTTTCGCAGCTGGAGACTGTGCTCAAAAAAGAGATTTTGTTACTGGTAAAATCACTTCAATTATGTTAGCTTCTACAGCATGTGCTGAAGCACGTGTAGCTGGAATGAATTTATATAATTTATCAACAATAAAAACTTTTAATGGTACTATTGGTATATACTCAACTAATATTGGAGATACTTCATTTGGTGTAGCCGGAATGACGGTAAAAAGAGCTGAATCAGAAGGATTCCAAATAATTTCTGCCACATTCAAAGGAATGGATAGACATCCTGGGAAATTAAATAATGGGCATTATCAAATTTGCAAGTTAGTTGTTAATAAAAATAGTGGATTAATATTAGGTGGAGAAGTAGTAGGAGGAACAAGTATTGGAGAATTGACAAATGTTCTAGGCTTTATTATTCAAAACAAGATGACAATTTCAGATTTACTATGTTCTCAAATTGGTACACAACCAATGTTGACAGCATCGCCTGCTGGGTACCCATTAATAAAAGCAGCTGAAATAGCTGGTCGTAAATTAGTTAAAGGATAGTGCTACGCATCCTCTTTATAAACTGACATATATGTATAGGTAATTATATTAAAAACTAAGAGTGACTAAATAAATAAAGGGTAGGACAACTTTATTTGCTTGATGATCTTGCGAGTATCATCTCACGCAATCCAAGAAGCACCCACTTTAAATTTTACCTAAATTAAGTTGTGGGAATAGTCCGCATTAGGGTTCGTATTTTTAATTACATACCCAGTACAAAGAGGCAATTGCTTTAGATTTTGTTGATATATATAATATATATGATATATTAAAGATGTAAGATGTTAAATATTTAAATGGCAAGTATATAGAAATATATATACGCAAAGTTGCATAACTAAGGATTACTCTATGTTGGATGGACTACAATATTGACAAAATATTATTTATTACAATAAAACTATTTTTGTATACCAATAACTATAGAGAAAAGTCCTTTAACGAGGACTTTTTTATTTTACTAGAGTTACAAAATTTATTTTACACATGAAGAGGTGCTACTATGAAAAAAATACTTATTGTTTTATTGTTTTTATTTCTTACTGGATGTGAACAAATTGATGAAGAGGCTTTAAAAGAAGAAATTAAAGCTGAACTAACAGAAGAACTTGAATTTGATATTAATGATATAAATGATCATTTGAGTATGGTATCAAATATGGTTAAAGCTTGTACAGTTACTGTTGAAGTAACATTATCTGATATTAGTGAAACACATGGTTCGGGTATTGTATATAAATCTGACGGAGACGATTATTACATTTTAACAAATGAACATGTCATTAGGTATAACCAATCAATTGAAGTATTTATCCCAAGTATAAACAAATATCTTCAAGCTAGTATTATTAAAGAAGATGGGATGAAAGATTTAGCTATTTTAAAAATAACTTCACTTGATATAGTTAATATTTGTGAAATTAATCTAGTTGAATATGTAGTTGGAGAGTTAGTTCTCTCGGTGGGAACTCCGGTTAGTAAAGAATATTCAAATACTGTAACTTTAGGAATGATTTCAAGAATACAAGATGATCTTATTCAACACGATGCTGCTGTTAACCCTGGTAGTAGTGGGGGTCCATTATTTAATATTAATGGGGAGCTTGTAGGATTAAATGTTTCTCGGATAAATACGACCTATTCAGGCAATGTGATTGTTTCAGTAGAAGGAATGGCTTTTAGTATTATTATCGAAGAAATAATTGATTTTATTTCTTAAAAAAGTATCTAAAATATAAAATAAGATAAAGAATTTAGAAAAGGAGAAAATTATATGAAAAAATTATTAGTATTTGGTTTATTAGCAACTTTAGTATTAACTTTAACAGGGTGTAATTTTGGCAAGGATGACAAAGATGATATTGATTACTCTAATCTAATACCTGCAGTTGATGGCTGTAAAGGAGAAGGAGATTATATTGTAGTTGATGGAGTTTGTTTACTTATTAGTGACGTTCTCTCAGGAAACATAAGAATTGATGGTGAAGAGACTATAGTTCAATATGCAAATAGTGTTGAATTAATGACTGACTTTGTCGCAGATTTAACTGATTCAAAAGGGCTAGCTGTAGTTTCTAGAGATGTATTTGATACTACTTTGAATACAGGTGGAGGAACTGAATATGATTTAATTAATTTAGCTGCGACTGCTAACCCTGATGAAGATACTGAGAATCTTATTGTAAAATTAACTGAAGATGGTTTCTTTGAAGAAGTTAGTTTTTCAGATAGTACAGGATTAGATGTTCAAATAATGGCTAATCCTCTTGTATTAGAAGTATATGGTGCATATACAATTGTTGTTTTTGAAGTGGATTTGGGTTATGATAATCAATCAGTAGATTTTTCTCAAAAAGTATATGATTCATTATGGGCTGGAGGAATCTATATTATCCATAATGAATCTGGGAAATTATTTGCTACTAAAGAAGTAACTTTTACCGAGAATACACATACATATACTGAAGACCATTCTAGATATGTTTATTTAACTGTTACTTTGAATGAACCAGTTATTGAAACTCAATATATTCCACAATATGATGAGTTTGGTTCTCCGATTTATGATGCCGAAGGTAACCATGTACATGATGAAATTCTTGTACCTTTATTAGATAGTGATGGGAATCCTATAGTATTTACTGAAGGTCCAATCTTAACTGAATTTCAAGAGTTACCATTAGTAGAGTACTTTATTGAACAAGAACTTGATGCAGAAGGAAATCCTATATTTGATGAAGAAGGAAATCCTATATTTGTTCAAGAATTAGATGCAGAAGGAAATCCTATATTTGATGAAAATGGAGATCCGGTATTTGTATTTATTGAACAACCTATCCTTGATGAAAATGGAGATCCTATAATAGAAATAATAGAAATACCTTTATATGATGAAGAAGGAAATATTAGATATCAAGAACAATTTGAAGTTGAACTTTTTATCGAAGATATTGTTGAAATTACATACACAGAACATTATGCAAATGTGATTGACAATCCTTTATCTAATATAGCTCAGAAATTTGTAGATAAAATTATTTCTGAATACTATAGCTGGGACTATTACAGAGTTAATAACTATATGATTACATCTCATGGTTTCTCTGCAACTGATGAAAATATTTTCTATATGGAAATGAAAGTTGATGAAACTGATACAGCAAAACAAGAGAACTTTGTTATGAGATTATCATATGATTCAGAGACTAATGAAATAATATTAGAAGAATATATTAATGCTACAAAAGCTGGTTTCACAGATTGTGAAATAATTATTGATCCAAGAAATAATAATATTATATGTGACTCTTGGGATGGTAATATAAAAGTTTATTCAGATACCCATGGATTAAAAACAATCCCTGACTCTGAGTCTTTATATCCAGTTACATTCCCTAATGGAGAGTTATATTTCTACGATACTATGGAAACATATGTAGAAGATTTGGGATATTTTACTACAGCTTTATATAACATTAATTCAGATGGTACTTTAGAATCACATTACATTGAATTAGGTGAAAAAGCACAAGTTTGTGTTGGCGAATGTGATAACTATATTGATGTAGACTACTATGATCAAGATGGAAATGCATACGGTGATTATGGATATATTAATTTACATTTAGTTACTGGTGATGAATTAATTGCAAAAGCTGACATACAAATATTAGAAATAACTAATATGAATTCAAGTAGACCTGTGTGTAATGATGATACATGGGGTTGTTGGGGTTCTACTTTAATTGAAATTATTGATGAAGCAGGAGATTCAGTGGCAACATTTGATCAATATTTCGATTATACAGGAGAAGATGATACTCCATTTGGTATAACTTATCAACTTGATGCACAAACAGAATATGACTATGAACTTCAATGGTCACAAGATGATGAAGTATGTGATAATGAAATAGGATGTACAAGCCAATCGTATCTTATTGATAATTCTATTAATGAGTATGGATTATGGATGTATGAAAATTTTATTGTTTCAGAAGGTGAAAAAATGATTCAGTATATTAGATTAGGTGAAGAAAATTTAGGTATTTATGATTATACTAAAGAAGTTGCTGGTGTAGTATGCGAGTATGATACTTGTGACGAATATATCGATATAGTTATATTTGATGCAGAAGGTATTGAAATTAGTAGATATCAAAATCAAGTAGAAGTTTTAAAAGATGAAATAATACCTCTTTATATTGAATATCACATGACTGGTAATACTACTATAGAAGAAAGAACTGGTGTTTGTACAACATCAACTGGATGTTGGGAATACTATAATACACCTGAAAGTTATTACTATTATATTTATTATGAACAAGGTGATACAATTTATGAAACTATAGAATTTGCAGCATCAGACAAAACAATAGTTACTGAAGAAGTATTAACTAGTGAAACATGTACAGATATTAACGGATGTTATGGACAAGAATCTGTTTATGAAATCGTTAATGATGATGGAGATGTATTGTATACTTTCAGTAATGATTATACACACGTAGAATATGGATACAAAATGCCTTATTCTGTTACTATTAATATTGATGATACAATTATTGAATACAAAAAAGAATCAACAGAAGCTATAGCAGTTTGTGAAGAAGAAACTTGTAGGAAACAAGTAGAGTTTGTTATTGGAACTGATCCTAATGATTATGAATCAATAGGATGGGGATATATAACATTCTTAGAAGGTGAAGATTTACTTTATAGAATCAGATTATTTGATGATGACACAGTTGCTGTTCAAAATAATATGATATGTACTTATGATGAAGGATGTAATTTATGGACTGAAAATTACATTGTTAAAGACTCAGAAGGAAATGTATTTAATACAGAAAGTGAATTTTGGTATTCTTCTGTCCAAGTATTCTTCAAAAAAGGTGACGTAATGCCATCAGATCAAGAATTTACTGTAACATTTGAAATGACAAATATTGAGTATCAAAAAAATAGAATATTTGTTTATGATTTCATTTGGAGATTAAATGATGTAATTATTCTTGATGATAACTTATTCTTAATTGAAAGAGATCATTGGGCTCAAGGAGAAGATAACTTTGTATTAACTTATAATGATGAAACAGGAAGATATTCAGCTAAATATACAAATATATCTGCAGTAACAGAAATTACTAAGATCGAAAATGGCTATGTTGCAATAAACGATGATGAAACAGCGATATTTAGTTTCTCGTATAATGATACTAAATCAGACGAGAATTATTATTATTTCGATGTAGCAAACTTAACTGAAGGACTACAAATAAATGGTGTAAATGATTTAATTGTAGATTATGATGGATCAATTTACTTTAAAGGAGTAGATAATTTCATACAAGACATTACTGGTACAATTAGTAGTGATGGAGTTGTAAGTATTGATACTGAATATGTAGAAAGAGAAATTATAAGAGTTAGTCCAGTAAACTAACTGAAAAAACTTAATTTAAAAATAGGATTCCTAATATGGAGTCCTATTTTTATATAAATACTTATTTCCGGTAAACTTCAATAGAAAACTTGACAGGTTTTAAGATATTTTGATTAAAATATGCCATTTTTGTCATTTTCTTATAATAGTATTCATTATATAATATTTACGTATCATATTGTGGATACGCAGTATGACATGCGAAGGGGTATATAATAAAAAAATGAGTGGCTTAGCCATCTCATTTTTTTATTTTCCTTGAATATCTAATTGTGTTTGTTTAAGTCTTTTCCTAACATAGAATCTTCTAAAGAGTCCAACTAATACTAAGATTAGAAGATTTAATAATACTATTGTTGCTCCTGAAGCGATATCTAACTCATAAGATAGCCACAGTCCACCAATTATTGATGTTTCACTAAACATAATAGCTATTATAATTGTATTTTTAAAACTCTTACCAACTTTCATTGCGGCGGCTACTGGAATAATCATTAATGATGATACAAGTAGTACACCTACAGTTGCGATTGATAAAGAAACAATAACTGCGAGGATAATAGTTGAAACGAATTGGAAACGAGCAATTTTTATCCCTAGTAGTTTTGCGTATGTTTCGTCAAAACTAATCATAACCATTTCTTTATAGAAGATAAATAATAGACCAAGTACAATCGCTGTAGTTATAGCAATAAATATTAAGTATTCATCTCCTACAGTTAAGATACTTCCAAATAGATAGTTATAAATACTACTATTAAATCCACCACTAAGTGAAATGAATAATGCGCTTAATGCTGTACCAAGACTCATTACAATAGGCATTGATATTTCCTTATAGTTTTGATAGTATCCACGAAGAATTTCAATAAATAAAGCTCCGATAACACTGAATATCATTGCTAAGTATAAGGGATCACTAATGAAGGTGAATCCCATAATATTAATTAAGAATAGTCCGATTGATAATCCAGCGAGGCTAAAGTGAGATAAAGTATCGGCGATAAAACTAAGACGTCTTATTACTACAAATGATCCAATTATAGGTGTAACAAACCCCATAATAAGTCCAGTAAGTAAAGCGTATTTTAAGAATGAATATTCAAATAAAGCAAAGAAAAACGACTCGTTTATTAGCAACATTATTCATCCCCCCCAGATACTTCTCTAAATACGGCTTCTCCGTTATGAAGTGATAGTACATGTGTAAAATTAGCTTTTGATTCATGAATATTATGTGTGATTAACATAATAGTAATTCCTTCTTTGTTTAACTCATTAATTGTTTTATAGAATCCTTCAACATTTTCTCTATCGACGCCAACCGTTGGCTCATCTAAGATTAATAGTTTAGGATCATTCATTAAGCTTCTTGCGATAAATACTCTTTGAAGTTGTCCACCACTTAAATTATTAATATTTTCATGTTGTAATTCTAAAATTCCAACTTTATCTAATAACTCTAATTTTTGATCTTCAGTAAAATCAGTATACTTAGATACTTGTAATATTTCATTTACTGTAATTGGGAATTCATAGTTAAAATCATCAAACTTTTGAGGAACATATCCAATGTTTTTATAGTTCTTATAATCTACTACATCTACATCATCAAGTCTAATTCTGTTTGGAGTTATTTTATTAATTCCTAAAATACATTTAATTAAAGTTGATTTACCACTACCATTATTTCCTATGACTGCCAAAAAATCGCCTGATTTTAAGACAAAAGATATGTCCTTTAATACAGTACGATAATCATAACCAAATGTTAAATTAGAAACACTAACTCTCATATGCTCATCAAACCTTTCGTTGTTTCTAAACTAATTATATCATAACTTCTATTTTTTATATGAAAATGATGTGTAAATTTTTATAAAAATATGCGATAATAGATACATTAGTAAAGGAGTGTTTAGCTTGAAAGGAAAATTTATTACATTTGAAGGACCTGAAGGTTCTGGAAAATCGACAGTAATAGTAGCTGTAAAGGATTTTTTAGAAAAAGAAGGGTACAGCATTTTAACAACAAGAGAACCAGGTGGAATCAAGATTGCTGAGGACATAAGAAGCATTATTTTAGACAAGGAAAATACCGAAATGGATGCTCATGCTGAAGCATTACTTTTTGCTGCATCTAGAAGCCAACATTATAACGAAAAAATTAAACCTGCTTTAGAAGCAGATAAAATAATTTTATGTGATCGTTTTATTGATTCGAGTCTTGCTTATCAAGGTCATGCTAGAGGACTCGGGATTGATAATGTATATGATATAAATAAATTCGCAATCGGGAATAATTTACCGGAGCTTACAATCTTTATAGACGTACCTCCAAAACTTGGATTAAAAAGAGTTTTTTCTAATACAAGAAAAGTTGATAGATTAGACTTAGAAACATTAGAATTTCATGAACTTGTTTATGAAGGATATATGTTGATAGCTAAGAAGTATGATAATAGATTTAAAATAGTTGATGGTACTAATCCTGTTGAACAGGTAGTAAAAGATACTTTAAAAATTATAAAAACAATTATATAGGTGAGAATTATGGCATTTGATAAAATTAGATCTTCACAACCTAAAGTGGTCCAACTACTAGAAAATAGTATTAAAAAGGACCGCCTTTCACATGCTTATTTATTTGAAGGTGAGAAAGGCACAAAGAAATATGAAACAGCGCTTTACTTCGCTCAAATGTTAATGTGTACTAGTGAAGATAAACCTTGTTTAGAGTGTCATAATTGTCGAAGAATACTTAATGGAACTCATCCAAATGTTTATGTTGTAGAACCATTTAAAAACTTAATAAAAAAACAACAAATCATTGATCTTCAAAATGAGTTTTCTAAAACAAGTGTTGAAAGAGGACCAAAGATTTATATTATAAAGAATATTGATTTAATTAATGTTTCTGCAGCTAATAGTTTGCTGAAGTTTTTAGAAGAACCTTATCCTAATACTTACGCTGTTTTAACTAGCTCAAATATTAATAAAATATTACCAACTATTATCTCAAGATCTCAAGTTGTTCAGTTCAATTCATTAAACAAAAAAATTATTGAAGATGAGATGATTGAAACTGGTTATCCGAAATTATCTTCAAGAATAGTAGCAAACCTTACTAACTCAATAACTGAAGCTTTAGATATAGTAAATAATGAATACTTTTTAGAGTTAATGGATTTAGTAAAAGAAGTAAATAATATTATCGCCACAGGTGATGAATCATTAATTATTTACTTTAATGAAAATAGTAGTATAATATACCAAGATAAAGAATTTAGTAATTTATTCTTATCTTTATTAGTAATATATCAAAAAGACTTAATTAATTATAAAATTAATGATGTAGATAATATAATCTTTAACGAAGAACTAGAAACAATTAGCACTATATCAACAAGAAAAACTAAAAACAGACTGATAGACGATTTAGAAAGTATGTTAAGTTTAAAGGCTAAACTTAACAACTACATTAATGAAAGACTGGCATATGATAATTTATTGCTTAGTTTAGAGAGAAGGTAACATAATGGCTAATACCGTAGTAGGTATAAGATTCAAAGCCGTAGGTAAAAAATACTATTTTGATCCTGCTGGATTTGATGTAACAATAAATGACAGAGTTGTTGTCGAAACTGTACGTGGTATTGAGTTAGGTGAAGTTATAGAAAAAGTTAAAGAAATAAGTGACTCAGAAGTAATTTCAACTCTTAAACCAGTTATTAGAAAAGCGACAGAAAAAGATTTAAGAAATCATAAAAGGAATCAAGATGATATTCCAAAAGCTTTAGAAAAGTGTTCATTTAATATTAAGAAACATAAATTAGAAATGAAATTACTTGGTTGTGAATATACACTTGATAGAACAAAACTAATTATTTACTTCAACGCAGAAGGACGTGTTGACTTTAGAGATTTAGTTAAAGACTTAGCTAATGAATTCAAAGTAAGAATAGAGTTAAGACAAGTGGGTACTCGTGATGGTGCTAAATTCTTAGGTGGTATTGGACCTTGTGGATACTTACTATGTTGTAATACATTCTTAGGAGATTTTGATACTGTATCTATTAAGATGGCTAAGAATCAAAACCTATCACTTAATCCTGTGAATATTTCAGGGCTATGTGGTAAACTTTTATGTTGTATTCGTTATGAAGATGAAACATATAAAGAATATAGAACTGAATTACCTAAAATGGGATCTTTTGTAAAAAGTGAATACGGAAGATCAAAAGTAATTGGTGTTAATATTATCAATAAATCAGTAAGACTATTAACTAATGAAGATGGTATTAAATCTTTAGGTGTTGAAGAATTACTTGAAATAGAAGTATATGATAAAAAAGTTCCAGTAAATGGAGCGGAATAGGTAAAAGCTATGTCAAAAGAAGTGATTAATGATTTACTTGGGTATGATGGATTAAAGATAATTCAAAGACCTGATATGTTTAATTTCTCGCTAGATTCAACTTTACTAGCGGATTTTTGTAGACCTCTTACTAAAACAAAAAAAATAATGGATTTAGGTACAGGTAATGGTCCTATTCCACTATTTTTATCACTAAGAACAAAAGCTAAAATAGTGGGTGTTGAAATTCAAGAAGAGGTATTTGATTTAGCTAAAAGAAGTATAGCTTTAAATAATTTAGAAGATCAAATAACGATTATCAATGATGACATTAAAGGTATTCATAAGAAATTTGAAAATGGTGAATTTGACTTAATAACTTGTAATCCACCATTCTTTAAATACAAAAAATCTTCACATACAAATAAAAATGATTATAAAACAATCGCTAGACATGAAGTGCTTGTTACTCTAGAAGACATTATAATTGAGTCTAAGAGACTACTAACTACAAAAGGTAGTTTGGTTATGGTTCATAGAACTGAGCGTCTAGTAGACATTATTAACACGTTAACTAAACACCGTTTTGCGATAAAAAGATTAAGATTTGTTTATCCTAAAAAAGGTGAAGAATCAAATATGGTTTTAATTGATGCTTCTAATAACGGACAACAAGGTCTTAAGTTAATGGAACCACTTTATGTTCATGAGAATGATTATTATACAGAAGAAGTATTAAGAATCTTTAATTATGGAAAAGAGTGATTTGATGAATAGACAAAAAAGCTTTTCAAATGATTTAGCTACACTCTATTTAGTTGCAACTCCTATTGGTAATTTAGAGGATATGACTTTTAGAGCTATAAAGATATTAAAAAGTGTTGATATTATATACTGTGAAGATACGAGAGTATCTGGGAAATTACTACATCATTTTGATATATCTAAACCTTTAAAAACTTATCATGATTTTAATAAAGAATTTAAATCAACTGATATTATAAAACATCTTGCGGATAACCAAGATGTTGCGCTTATTAGTGACGCTGGATATCCTTTAATTAGTGATCCAGGTTATTACGTTATTAGAGAAGCGATAAATGAGGGATATAACGTAGTATCTATCCCTGGGGCTAACGCATTACTAAGTGGACTTGTAGTATCAGGTATTGCACCACATCCTTTTACTTTTATTGGATTTTTAGATCATAAAGAAGGTAAAAGAAAAAGACAATTAACTGAGCTTATTGATCATGAAGAAACATTAGTATTTTATGAATCACCTCATAGAATTAGTAAGACAGTTACTAATATGTATGAAGTGTTTGGTGAAAGAGATTTAGTTATAGCTAGAGAATTAACTAAGAAGTTTGAAGAGATTTTAAGAGGTACTACTAAATCTTTAAAAGATATTGTTGACTTAAAAGGCGAGATGGTTATAATTGTTGAAGGGAAACCTGAAGTTGAATATAAACCAACGATTTCTATCTTAGAAGAAGTGAATTTACTTATAGAAGAAGGTATGAGTTCTAAAGACGCTATAAAAGATGTAGCTAAAAAAAGAGGGATACCTAAAAATGATGTATACCAGGAATATCATAATTGATATTTTAAAGATAAATTAAGGAGTGATTTTATGAAGAAAACATTTTATATTACAACACCTATCTACTACCCTAGTGGGAAATTACATATTGGTAATTCATATACCACTGTCCTTTGTGATACTGTGAATAGATATAAAGGTCTAAGAGGTTATGACACTAGATATCTAACAGGAATGGATGAACATGGACAAAAAGTAGAAACTGTAGCCAGTGAGTTAGGTAAAACACCAATGGAACATGTGGATGATATTGCGAGAGATACGCAAAACATGTGGAGAACACTTGATATAAAATATGATGATTTCATTCGTACTACTGAAAAAAGACATAAAACAGTTGTTAAAAAGATTTTTGAACAACTTCTTGAACAAGACGATATTTATTTAGGAGATTATGAAGGATACTATTGTATGCCTTGTGAATCTTTCTTCACTGAAACTCAGTTAGAAGAAAATCATACTTGTCCTGATTGCGGTCGTGAAACTGAGCTTGTAAAAGAAGAATCATATTTTTTAAGACTGTCTAAATATGAAAATAGATTATTAAAGTTTATTGAAGATAACCCAGGTTTTATTACTCCAGAAAAAAGAAAAAATGAAGTAGTTGCTTTTATTAAACAAGGACTATTTGATTTAAGTGTGTCACGTACTAGTTTCGACTGGGGAGTTAAAGTTGTATCTAATCCAGCACATGTTGTATATGTATGGGTTGATGCATTATCTAACTATATTAGTTCTTTAGGTTATGGATCAAGTGATGAATCATTATTTGAAAAATATTGGAATGGTGATGAAGTAGTTCACGTTGTAGGTAAGGATATATTAAGATTTCATGCTATATACTGGCCTATTATGCTGATGGCTCTAAATATACCTATCAACTTTAAATTATATGCTCATGGATGGTATATGATGAAAGATGGTAAAATGAGTAAATCAACTGGACAAGTTGTTTACCCAGAACCATTAATTGAGAAGTATGGATTAGATCCACTTCGTTATTTCTTATTAAAAGAATTACCATACGCAGGAGATGGAGTATTCACTCCTGAAGATTTTATTGCTAGAATCAATTTTGATTTAGCTAACGACTTCGGTAATTTACTAAATAGAACTATTAATATGATTAATAAGTATTTTGATTCTAAAATAAGTAAACCGAGGAAATCTTATTTTGAATTTGATAAACAGTTAACTGATTTAGTATCAAAAACAATTGAAGTGTATAAAGAAGATATGGATAAACTAAATGTATCTTCAGCAATTCAAAATGTTTGGACATTAATTTCAAGAACTAATAAATACATTGATGAAACTAAACCTTGGGTTCTTGCGAAAGATGAAGATGCTAAAAAAGAATTAAATAGTATCCTTTATAATTTAGTTGAATCATTAAGACATATTGGAATATTACTAAGTCCTATCTTAATAAATTCAAGTAAAGAGTTATTTAAGCAATTAAATATTCCTCTAGAACTTCAAACATGGGATAGTTTAAAATGGGGTAAATTAGGAGCTGTTGAAGTTACTGATAAACCAACACCTATCTTCCCAAGACTAGATAAAAAAATAGAAGAAGAATACATCTTAGATTTATTAAAAAATAATGTTGTTGAAGAAACTCCAGAAAACTTAATTGAAATCGGTGACTTTCTAAAGATTGAATTAGTAGTAGGAGTTATTAAAGAATGTGTTGTGCATCCTGATGCGGATAAATTACTTGTA
Organism: Candidatus Izimoplasma sp. HR2; assembly: GCA_000753575.1. GTDB lineage: Bacteria > Bacillota_I > Bacilli_A > Izemoplasmatales > Izemoplasmataceae > JAFGXW01. Next base: position 28,937 of record JRFF01000022.1, read on the forward strand.
TCTCAAATAGATACTAAAGATAAGGTAAGACAAATAGTTTCAGGTATTTCTAAATTCTATACACCTGAAGAGTTAGTTGGTAAAAAGGTTATAGTCGTTAAAAACTTAAAGCCAGTTAAACTTAGAGGAGTAATGAGTGAAGGAATGGTTCTAGCCGGTAAGAATAAGAAAGAGCTTGAAGTTTTAGAAGTTTCTAAACTTAAAGCTGGGGACATTATATCTTGAAAAAGTTTTTAAGACATGAAGCAAAAAAGATTATTTATATCGCACTGGGTTCTCTTATAACTTCAATTGGAGTTGTTTGGTTTTTAAATCCCGCAGGACTATATACGGGTGGACTTACAGGTGTTGTACAATTATTAATTAACATTGTATTTAAAATAAGTGGAAATAGCTTAAATTTAGGATTATTTGTATTCATCTTTAACATTCCAATCTTAGTATTTGGAGTACTTAAAATGAATAGAAAATTTATTTACTACAGTATTTACTCGATAATACTACAATCTTTATTCTTGGGATTAATCCCAGTTACTATAATTTTAGAAGATGATATTTTATCTAATGCACTAGTGGGTGGTATTTTAGTTGGTGTAGGAGTAGGAATCTCATTTAGAGTTGGTGGATCTAGTGGAGGATTTGATATAATCTTTCAAAACATCGCTTTAAAGAAAAATGTTCCAGTTGGAACTCAAGGATTTACAGTTAACATGATTATCATCAGTATTGCTGGAGCAATTTTCAGTTGGCCTATCGCAGTATATACAATAATTCGTGTCTTAATTACAAACTTAGTTATTGATAAAGTACATACATCATATAACTATATTAAGATAGAAGTTATTACTGAAAAAGGTGATGAAATCGCTCAGTTACTAGTTGATAAGACTAAACATGGAGTTACTGTTACTAGTGGAAAAGGTGCATATTCTAAGAAAGAAAAGGACATATTAATTACAATTATTTCATCATATGAATTAAATAAATTCATAGTTATGATTAAGAAGATTGATGAGACTGCTTTTATATCTGTGTCAACAGTTAAAAAAGTTGTGGGGAACTTCACTAAAATCGTAATAGATTAACATAAAAAAAGTTGCTTAATTTATTGACAAAGCAATGTAAATACTATATTATATTATTCGGTACATTTTTAAAACTTTCATCCCACGCCCGACAATATAATATAAACTAATTGGAGGAACGTAAAATGAAAACATTTATGGCAAATAATCAAACTATCGAACGTAAGTGGTTTGTGGTTGATGCTCAAGGGCAAAGACTAGGTCGTTTATCTACTGAAGTAGCTACTATTTTAAGAGGTAAACATAAACCAACATTCACACCACACGTAGATTGTGGAGACAATGTTATCGTAATTAACGCAAAACAAATTGAGTTAACTGGTAACAAATGGGATCAAAAGAAATATTATAGACATTCACAATACCCAGGTGGTCTTAAGACTACCACTGCTAAAGTTATGAACGCTACTTATCCTGAAAGAATAGTAGAGTTCGCTATCAAAGGAATGCTTCCTAAAGGAAAATTAGGTCGTCAAATGTACAAAAAATTATATGTGTATGCCGGAAACGAACATCCACATATCGCTCAAAAACCTCAGGTTTTAGAGCTGAAAGGTTAGGAGGAATTTTATTATGGCTCAATCAGTAATGTACAGAGGTACAGGACGTAGAAAAAGCTCAGTTGCACGTGTTATATTAAGACCTGGAACTGGTAAATTCGTCATTAACGGAAGAAAATTTGATGATTACATTCCATCAGCAGCAACTAGACTTGATGTAGAACAACCTTTAAAATTCACTGATACTATGAAATCTTTTGATATCACAGTTACAGTTTATGGTGGAGGGATTACTGGACAAGCAGGAGCAATCCGTCACGGAATTACTCGCGCTTTATTAGAAGTTAATGCTGACTATAGACCAACTTTAAAAGTAAAAGGTATGATTACTAGAGACCCAAGAGTTAAGGAACGTAAGAAACCTGGACTTAAATCTGCTCGTAGAGCACCACAATTTAGTAAACGTTAAAAAATGCCAACAAAAAACACAACATCCCACGTTGTGTTTTTTTATTACAAAAATTCAAATACTATTGTATAATATTAATAGCGCAGAAATCTATTATACGAAAGAAGGTAATTCCATGATTAAAGTAAATGATATTAAACAGTATGAAGATTACATTATTGAAAAGAGAAGAGATATACATATGCATCCTGAACCAGGATTTAAGGAGTTTAGAACTTCTAAAATGATTAAGGAAGAATTACTTAAGTTTGGATATAGTGTTGAGGACGGAATTGGGGTTACTGGATTAATTGGAACAATAGTGGGTAATAAAGAAGGTAAAACTGTTTTATTACGCGCAGATATTGATGCTTTGTATATGCAGGAAGAAAATGATGTTCCTTATAAATCCTTAAATGATGGTTTAATGCATTCATGTGGACATGATACTCATACATCTATGTTATTAGGTGCTGCTAAGTATTTTGGGGATAATAAGGATAAGATTAACGGAACTTTAAAATTAGTATTCCAATCAGCTGAAGAAGGACCTATGCCTGGTGGTGGAAGTTTTGTTGTTGAAGGTGGACATCTTGATGACTGTGATGCTGTATTTGGATTACATATAACTACTAAGTTTAAAAGAGGAACAGTTCATATAAAAAAAGGTCCAGCTATGGCTGCACCTGATGAATTTAAAATTGAAGTTGTAGGAACGGGTACTCATGCCTCAGCTCCACAAACAGGAAATGATCCTGTAGTAACTGCTTCTCAAATAATTCTAGCTTTACAAAATATTATTTCTAGAAATATAAATCCTAATAGCCCAGCGGTTATTAGTGTATGCACTATTAACGGAGGTTCTGCGTTCAATATATTACCTGAAAAAGTTAATTTAGGTGGAACTATTAGAACTTTAGATAAAGAAGTTAGATTACACATCTTTAAAAGAATGGAAGAAACAGTTAGACATATATCAGAGATGAATGGATGTAAGTCTGAACTTGAAATTATTAAAGCATACCCACCTTTGATTAATAATCACGCAATGAGTGATTTTGTAGTAGGGGTAGCACAAGAAGTTATAGGTAAAGAAAATGTAATAATCCTAGATGAACCATCTATGGGTGGAGAAGACTTTGCTTATTATCTAGAGAAAAAACCAGGTTCATTCTTTTGGCTTGGTGGTAGGGAACCAAAATTAGATACTGTTTACTATAATCATAATCCTAAATTTGATATTGATGAATCATCATTATTAATTGGGACTGCGATGCATATAAATATAGTAACTGAGTTTTTAAAGTAATATAAATAAAGGAGCACTTTGGTGCTTCTTTTTTGTATGTTACAGTTGTTCGCTAAATATTATTTAAATAGTATTAAGAATTTGGTATAATAAAATTAAGAATTAATAGATGTATTAAATATATAGTTAAGGGAGAATTTAGATTATGGACAGAATTATAAAAATATTCTTATTATCTATTGGACATTTAATGATTGATTTATCTGGTATTTACTTGATAAATGTTCAATATAATGATTATGATTTTAGTCTTATAGTCTTTTATTTTTTGGTTTATAATTTAATTGCGTTTGGATTACAGCCTTTTGTTGGGTATTATGCGGATATTAAGAATAAGTATTTCCTGTATGTTATATTAGGGCTTTTATTACCGGCTATTGGATTGTTACTAATGGACTTTGGAATTGTTGCTATAATAATATCAACTATTGGAAATGCAATTTATCATGTTGGTGGTGGAGTAATATCAGTTAATATGTATCCTGATAAAGCAGCTCCAGCTGGAATCTTTGTTGCACCAGGTGCAATAGGAGTATTCTTAGGAGTATATTTAGCTAATAAATCTATGTCATATACACCGATATTTATAGCAATTAGTTTAATATTAATTATATTGATTTATTATAAATTTAAAGATAGTGAGATTGAAAACAAGTATAAAAAAATTAGTGATAATTTCGCACTAATTGTTGGGTTAATATTATTGGTAATAGGTATTAGAGGTTTCTTAGGATCAATATTATTATTTACTTGGGTTAACACTTTAACTTATCAGATATTGCTTGTTTCATCAATCTTCTTAGGTAAGTTCTTTGGAGGTATATTAGGAGATAGATTTGGGTTTAAAGAAACTGGTATATTTGGATTAATTGCATCAGCTCCTTTATTATTGCTTGGATATTCAATTCCTATACTAGGGTTAATTGGAGCTTTGTTCTTTAACTTTACGATGGCGATTACGTTATTCTTAATAATTGATAATTTAGGTAGATTTAAAGGTTTTGCGTTTGGGTTAACAACATTAACTTTAGTAATTACTTTCTTACCTAAGTCATTTGGATTTTCTATTGAAATTGGATTTTTATATTATGCGGTAATTATTTTATTAGTAATTATTGGATCATATATTTTACATAGAATAGTTATTTTGTATGAAATTAATAATAAGAGATTAAAGGAGTGATTGTATGGGTTTATTTTTATTAGATGTAGCAGCTGGTCCTATTATCATTATAGCTTTAATAATTCTTTTGATTATTATTGGAATAATAATAGGGTTAATCTATTTAGCTATATTACTTATTAGGAAAATTAAGAGAGATGAAGATGAGAAATTTTTAAATAAAGAAAAGGACGATTTATAGTTATAAAATGTGAGGTGGATGTATGAAAATTATTATGAGATTATTAGATGTTGTTTATTATCCTAATGACCCCTTAGGTCCAGGTAGTTATATTATATTTGATAATGATGGTAAGTTAGATTGGATGAATTTATTAGGCTTAACAATATTAATTATCTTTGTTATTGTTTTATCTATACTTATCATAAGAAGAATTAGAAGGGGGTTAGTATGATGTATTTTATAGTACCGTTATTCTTAGTTATGTTTTATATGTCACTAACCATTGCAATTGAAGTTGGTGTTGCGTATCTTATGGGATATAGAACTAAGAACTTTTTACTTATCGTAGGGCTTGCCAGTGTTATAACTAATCCTGTTCTTAATATGATTATAGCTCTTAATGCAATGTTTTGGATATTCAGAGATGATACTATACTTATTATTATTTTAGAATTAATTGTTGTGGCAGTTGAGTTCTATATTTTGTGTTATGTATTTGATAGGAAGTATACAAGAATAAAATTATTTAAAGTTGCTGTAGTAATAAACGCAGCTTCTTATTCATTGGGGTATTTTATTCAAGAGTATTTATTCCCGCTTATTTTTTAATAATTCTTAATTTTAAAAAGGCATAAAATGCCTTTTTTATTTCTATTTTATATATGACAATATCTTTAAAGTTGACTGTATGTATGTATTAGTATGTGTGCTATAATATTTTTTGAAAGAGAGGTGATGCAAATGACTAAAGAAGATAATAGAAGATATTTAATACTTAAAGACTCAAATATTTATAAAGGACTTTTGATACTTGCATTACCATTAATGTTAAATAACTTTATTAGAACAATACATGATTTAGTAGATATGTACTTTGTTAAGAGTATACCAGGACATGCTACTGAAGCTGTTAACTCAATAGCAGTAACATTCCCTGTGTTGTTTACATTTATATCACTTGGAATGGGACTTGGAATTGCTGGGACTGCATTAATATCTCAATTTGTAGGATCTAATCAACGAGATGATGCTAGATGTTATGCTACTAACTTATTTGTTATAGCTGTAGTTGTAGGTATTGTTTTAAATATTGTGATGTATTTTGGATCTCCTTATGTAATGTACTGGATGGGTAATGATGGATTTACTTTAGAGAAAAGTTCTAACTATTTACAAATTAGATCATTTGAATTAACACTATTGTTTATATTCTTTGCATTCACGGCAATTAAACAATCTGATGGTGATACTGTGACTCCTGTGGTGTATGGGGTAAGTACAATAATTATTAATATTATTCTTACACCTATAATGATTTTGGAAGATATTAATATATTTGGATTATCATTTAGTGGATTAGGATATGGAGTTGAAGGAGCTGCTTACGCTACTTTAATTGCTCATTTAATTGTTATGCCGTTTGTTTTATATCAATTATTCTTCTCGAAAACTGGGTTAACTATATCATTTAAATTTCATAAATTTAGAAGAAAAATATCGAAACAAATTATGAGAACAGCTTTACCGGCATCTAGTGGACAAGCTTTAACTGCGATAGGTTTTATTATAATGACAACAATTATTATTTCTTATGGTGTTGATACACTTGCGGCATTTAGCATTGGAAATAGAATAGCTAGTTTGATACTTCACCCAGTTATGGCAATTGGTGGAGTTGTTGCTGCATATATAGGACAAAATATTGGGAACTTAAATGTTGAAAGAGCAAAAGAAACATTTAAGAAAGCAATGATATTATCTTTAGTGATTATGACTGTATTAAGCATTATAGTTATGTTTTTAAGAGAACCTCTTGCGATGATTTTCTTAGAAGAATCTGAGGCAATTGATTTAACTGTTAAATATATGTTTTATTTAATTATAGGATTACCTTTGATGGCAATCTTCCAAACATTTATTGGAACATTTAACGGGACAGGACATACAAAGTTTACATTTGCTATTGGAGTAACAAGATTATGGATTTTAAGAATTCCTTTAATTCTAATATTCAAATACTTTACTGATATGGGAAGTAGTGGAATATGGACTGCGATGTTAATTAGTAACTTTATAATTGCTTTCGTAGGATATGGAATGTATAAAACATTAGATTTCAAACCGAGAATTGAACTTAGAGACAACTAAAATTAGTTGTCTTTTTTATTTTAGTAATTGTATTTTGAGCTTACATATACTATAATATGTTAGGTTAAAGGAGTGATTTTATGAGTGTACGAGTTAGATACGCACCAAGCCCTACAGGGGACTTACATATAGGTAATGCTAGAACTGCATTATATAATTATTTATTTGCGAAAAAATATAATGGATCTTTTATAGTTAGAATAGAAGATACTGATATAGTAAGAAATGTTGAAGGTGGAACTGAGTCTCAACTAAAATTCTTACAATGGTTAGGAATTGATTGGGATGAATCTATTGATAAAGATAAAGGTTTTGGACCTTACACACAATTAGAAAGATTAGATATTTATCAAAAATACGCTAATCAATTAGTAACTAAAGGATTAGCATATAAATGTTATTGTACTACTGAAGAATTAGCAATGGAAAAAGAACAGTTAATTAAAGATGGAAATGATAAACTACATTATTCACAAAAATGTTTAGGTTTACCTAACCAAGATAAACCTTTTACATTGAGATATAGAGTTCCTAAATATCAAGAATATACATTTAATGATATCGTTAAAGGGGACGTTACTTTTAGAAGCGAAGATATTGGTGACTGGGTAATTATGAAAAATAACGGAATTCCTACATATAACTTTGCATGTGCAATTGATGATCATTTAATGGAAATCACTCATGTTTTAAGAGGAGACGATCATATTACTAATACTCCAAAACAAATGATGATTTATAATGCATTTAAATGGGAAGCTCCTAAATTTGGACACATGACTTTAATTGTTAATGAAAATATGAAAAAATTATCTAAACGTGATTTTTCAATAATTCAATATATTGAACAATATCAGTCTTTAGGATATTTACCTGATGCATTATTTAATTTTATTTCACTTTTAGGATGGAGTCCTAAAGGGGAAGAAGAAATTTTAAGTCATGATCAACTGATAGAAATGTTTGATGAAAATAGATTATCTAAATCACCAGCTAGATTTGATAAAGAAAAATTAGCTTATATTAATAATAGATATGTTAAAGAATTATCTTTAGAAGAGACAATTGAGTTATGTATGCCTCATCTAGTTGAAGAAGGAATTGCTGAAGATCAAGATGAAGACTGGATTAAGTCTTTAGTATCAGTATTTAAAGATAGATTAAGCTATGGTGCTGAAATACTAGATTTATATGAAGAATTCTTTAATCAAGAATTTGTATTAGATCAAGAAGGAATTGATTTCTTGAATGAAGAAGGCGTTAATGAAACATTAACTGCATTTAGAGATTTACTAAATGATGTTGAAGAATTTAAAGCTCAAAATATTAAACCACTTATAAAAGAAGCGGGTAAAATTGCTGGTTCTAAAGGTAAAATGTTATTTATGCCACTTAGAATAGCAACTACTGCGTCAATGCATGGACCTGATTTACCTCAAGTTCTTGCTTTACTAGGAAAAGAAGTAGTAATAGAAAGATTAAATTCATTAATTAAATAAGTTTAAACAAACTGCTAATCCAGTTTGTTTTTCTTTGAAGGTATCAGTGAATTATGTATAATTAAGAAGTAGAGGTGATTTTATGGAAACTAGAATAAATAAGTATTTAAGTGAAATTGGATACTGTTCAAGAAGAGAAGCTGACAGATTAATCGATCAAAATAAAGTTACAATTAATGATTTAGTTCCAGAAAAAGGAACAAAAATAATAGATGGAGACATTGTTAAGGTTGATGGAGTTATTGTTAATAAAATTGTTGAGTCTGTATATATTGCTTTAAATAAACCAGTTGGAATTACTTGTACAACAGATAGAAATATTACTGGAAATGTTGTTGATTTTATGAATTATCCGGAGAGGATATTTCATATAGGAAGACTTGATAAAGATTCTAGTGGATTAATATTTATGACTAACGATGGAGACATTGTAAACAAGATTTTGCGAGCTGGTAATAATCATGATAAAGAATATATTGTAAGAGTTGATGAGCCAATAACAGATGAATTTATTGAAGGCATGAAGAATGGTGTTCCAATTTTAGATACTGTGACAAAGCCTTGTATAGTAAAGAGAACAGGGCATAAGGAATTTAAGATAATTTTAACAGAAGGTATGAACAGACAAATCAGAAAGATGTGTGATTACTTCGGATATAGAGTTCATAATTTAAAAAGAATTAGAATAATGAATGTTAATTTAGATATAGGAAATGGTAAGTGGAGACACTTAACAAAATTAGAAATAAGAGACTTAAAAGCTCTTGTCGCAGACTCTGATAAGACAGAAAATGCAAGTAAATAAAAAAAGTCTCATATGACTTTTTTTATTGGAATATCAAAGTAGCTATGTGACGATATATACACAACTGTCACACAAAAAAATGACTTAATGTCTATGTAAGGCTCTTAGGCAAGAATTGCAAACAAAAAAATAGTTTGCATTGAAACGTAATATGTATTATAATTTAAATAGAAATAAAGTAAAGTATAGAAAAGGAGATTCACATGACAGGAACAGTAAAATGGTTTAATTCAGAAAAAGGTTACGGGTTTGTTACTACAGAAGACGGAGCAGATATTTTTGTTCATTTCACAGCTATCCAAGGAGACGGTTTCAAAACTCTAGACGAAGGACAAAAAGTTGAATTCGACGTAGTTGAAGGAGACAGAGGTCCTCAAGCTGCTAACATAGTAAAACTTTAATGAATTAGAGAAACAGGAGATAAATTCTCCTGTTTTTTTTGTTTACTATTTAGAATGATTAACATATAATTAAATAAGAATATAAATAAATTTACATATAGAAATTAAGGAAGTGAATCATATGAAGATTTTTAACTCATATACAAATAAACTAGAGGAATTTAAAACAATACATAAAGGTGTTGTAAACATGTATGTCTGCGGACCTACAGTTTATAATTATATTCATATAGGAAATGCTCGTCCAGTTATCTTTTTTGATACTGTTAGGAGATACTTAGAACATCGAGATTATAAGGTAAATTTTGTATCTAATTTTACTGATGTTGATGATAAAATCATTACAAAAGCACTTGAATTAGAAGTGACTGAAAAGGAAATTACCGATAAATTTATTGCAGCATTTTTGAGCGATGTAGAGAAGGTAAATTCAAGTACAGATTATACAAAACCTAGAGTTACAAATTACATGGATCATATTATAAATTATATCGATATTCTAGTTAAAAAAGGGTATGCATATGTAGTAGATGGAGATGTATATTTCAGAGTAAAAAATGTAGAAGATTATGGTAAATTATCTAATAGAAATGTTGATGATTTAGTGAGTGGTTCTAGAGTAGATATTAATAATAAAAAAGAGAATCCGCTTGATTTTACATTATGGAAAAAAACAGATGTTGGAATAAAATTTGATTCTCCATGGGGAGAAGGAAGACCTGGATGGCACACTGAATGTGTAGCTATGATTGATGATGTATTTGGTGAACAAATCGATATACATGGCGGTGGAAGTGGATTGATGTTCCCTCACCATGAGAATGAAATAGCACAGTCATTAGTGTTGAATAATCATACTTTAGCTAAGTACTGGATGCATAATGGATTATTAAATATTGGTGGAAATAAAATGAGTAAAAGTGAAGGTGAAGTTGTACTAGTAAAAGATTTAACAGTTGATTCAAATGCCTTTAGATTATTTACTTTGTCTACGCATTATAGAAGTCCAATTACTTATACAGATGAGGCACTTGATGTGTATGTAAAAGAGTGGGATAAAATTAAACGAATTTATTCATCACTATTCTTAAAATTAGACCTAGAAGATAGTCTTATAGGTAATGCAAAAATCAACCCAGATTTATTAAAAACTTATAAAGAATTACTAGATGCAATGGATGATGATTTTAATACTGCAAATGCAATTACTGCTCTTCAAAATTTAATTAAAATTTCTAACCAAATGTTAAGAAACAAAACTGAAAATAGTGTCTTGCTTTCTGCGCTTAAATTATTTGAAGATTTCTTTGAAATTTTAGGGTTGAAATATAAAAAACATCCTTTAAGTTCAGAAGATAAAAACACTTATAAATTATGGAATAAAGCTAGAAGTGAAAAAGATTTTGCTCAAGCGGATATTTATAGAAATATTCTTCAAGAAAAAGGAATCATCTAATGCTTCAACTTAGTGGAATTACACTTGCTTATATTGGAGATAGTATTTTTGAAGTTAAGGTTAGAGAATATTTAATTGAAAAGGGATTAACTAAAGTTGATGATCTTCATAAAAGTGCAATTAAGTATGTAAGTGCTGTTGGACAATCTGAAGCTTTTGATTTAATAGAAGAGAAATTAACTGAAAAAGAAATGAGTATTTTTAAAAGAGGAAGAAATGCTGAATCATCTAGAAAACCTCGTAATACTTCATTAGCAATTTATAAAAAAGCAACCGGATTTGAGGCTTTAATAGGCCATTTACATTTATCTAAGGATTTTGATAGATTAGACGAGTTATATACGATTATATTCAATAATTAGAGATAAACGGGAAGAGATATTTCTTTTCCCGTTTCTTTTTTTACACTATGAAACCGCTATCTTGTTTATCTGATTTGTTGACTATGGAAATTTTTAATTGTAATATGTGAGGTAGATATTAAGATTAATAATACTTAACTAAAAATATAAAGTGTCTAAATTGTTAGGCAATTTTTTTTACATAGGGAGTGAATTTTATGAGACTTAAAAAAATATTACTGATGATTATTTTGTCATTATCTTTATTTGTAGGAATGAATGTAAGAGCTGTTGGAGCTTCAACAGCGGATACTTTAGTAGTTCATTATCATAGATATGATGATACTATTGGAGATTATTCATTATGGCTATGGCCAATGCCACTTGATGCTAATGGTACTGATTACTATTTTAATAGTACCGATAGTTATGGTTCTGTTGCTACTGTTAATTTGAGCGATACTAATTTAGATGGTTTAGATAGTATTGGTATTATTGTAAAAAAAGGTGATCCATGGGTAAAAGATATTTCTGTTAATAGATATATTGATATGACACAACCTAACGGTAGTGGAGAAGTTCATGTGTATTTATTACAAAGTGAAGAATTTATATCTTATGTAAGTAGTGATACTGGTAGTTGTGATAGAAATGTATATAATGATCCAGATGAATGTGCTCAAGTTATTGAGACGAAATTACTAGATACTTATTTTAATGATGATCTTCATATTGAATTTAGTACGACTGTTTCTGTTACTTCAGCTGATGTTGTTGTATTAAAAGAAGGAGTTCCTGTAACTTATACTGGATTCACTAGTGGAACAAGTGGAACTTTAGTATTAGATGATCCAGTAGATGTTTCTAAAAAATATGAGATTCAAGTTGATTTAGGAACTGAAACTGTAACTAATATAATAAGAGTTGGAAGTGATTATGATTCAGCAATTTTTCAATCAGCATATAATTACGATGGAGAACTAGGTGCAATATACTCTTTAGCTTCAACTACTTTTAGATTATGGGCTCCTGTATCTTCAGAAGTATCACTTAATCTATATGACGCAGGTCATACTGTAGCTACTAGAGCTGACGGTGATGATACTGCAGTAGTTCATCCAATGACATATTTAGAAAAAGGTGTTTGGGAAGTTACAATTCCTGGAGATCAACATGGAATGTATTACACATTTAATGTAGTTAATAGTGGTAGTGAAGTAACTGATATTCAAGACCCTTATAGTTTATCTTTAGGAGTAAACGGGCTTAGAAGTATGGTTGTTGATTTTGCTCAAATTAATCCTGTTGGATGGGATACTGATTCAGGGATTGATGGATATACTAATCCAAATGATTCAATTATTTATGAAATACATATTCGTGATTTAACTTCTCAGCTTTCTTGGGGAGGACCTTTGGAATATGCTAAAACATATATGGGATTCACAGTAGAAGGAACTTCATATACAAATACCAATACAGGTATAACAGTTAGTACTGGACTTGATCACTTAATAGAACTTGGGATAACTCATGTTCATTTACTTCCAACATATGATCAAGATAATTGGAATGATGAAACAGATATGGCTTTTAACTGGGGATATAATCCAGTTAATTATAATAGTCCTGAAGGTGGATATTCAACTGATCCATATGACGGAAGTGTACGTGTAACTGAATACCAAGAAATGGTTATGGCTTTACATGATAACGGAATTAATGTAATTCAAGATGTTGTGTATAATCACACAGGAAACGGTTCAGGATATAGTTTTAATCTTGTAGTTCCTAATTATTTCTATAGACTAGATAGTAATGGAAACTTTAGTAACGGAACTGGAGTAGGTAACGAAACAGCAAGTGAAAGATATATGGTTCGTAAATATATTGTTGATTCAGTAAAAATGTGGGCAACAGAATATCATATTGATGGATTTAGATTTGATTTAATGGCAGTTCATGATGTAACTACTATGAATTTACTGTCCTCTGAATTGGAATTAATTGATCCAGATATCTTTGTTTACGGTGAACCATGGGGTGGAGGAACTATTGCCCTAGCATATAATCTACAAGCAGGTAAAAATAATATAACTAATATGCCAAGTATCTCGGCATTTAATGATCAATTTAGAGATGCTGTTAAGGGTTCAACTTTTGATGCTAGTGGTTCTGGATATGTAACTAATTCTAATGGTATTTACGATATCATGAAAGGTATTGAAGGTTCAGTAAATTGGGGATGGGGATTAACTTCAACTCAATCTGTTAACTATGTAAGTGCTCATGATAATTTAACACTATATGATAAATTAAAAGCAGCAAATAGTGCATCTAGTTATACTGAAGAAATAGATTATCAAGCAAGACTAGCTAACTCAATAGTTATGTTTAGCCAAGGTGTTCCATTTTTACATGCTGGTGTTGATTTCCTAAGAACTAAAGGTGGAAATCATAATAGTTATGATGCTAGTGATATTGTTAATCAATTAAACTGGGTTAGAAAAAGTATCTATGTAGATTCATTTGAATACTACAAAGGTATTATTGAAATTAGAAAAAACTTTGAGTCATTTAAAATGACAAGTGAAGCAGACATAGAAGCAAACCTTACATTCTTATACCCACCGGGTACCGGAATGATTGGATATAACTTAACTAAGAATAGCGAAGATATCCTTATTTACCACAATGGTGGAGAAGAAATTAATAATATTACTTTACCTAGTGGAGCTTGGTCATTAATTAGTGACAGAGATTTTGCTGGATTAGATAGCTTAGGAACATATAGTAGTACTTATCCGATTGAAAAAGCAGAAACATTAGTATTTGTAAGAGGTAATATTGGTGATGTTATTCCTTCACCTTTACACGAAGTAGAAGTTTCATTACCTGAAATAACAAATTTATTTAATAGTATATATGAAGGTGTTACATTTAATTTAACAGCTAATACTTTTATTTATGAATATACTCTAGACGGTACTACATTTACTACAGTTTCTCCTGCTTCAGCTTCAGTAGCTTTAGAAGATTTAGAACCAGGTGTTTATAATGTTCAGATTAAAGATATATTTGATGAATTATCTGAAGTATTTGTTTTAACTATTAAAGAACAAACAGTTGTGACACCTACATGTTCAGATGATCAAACATTAGTAGATAATGTATGTGTTGATAATATTGATCCAGGTCCGATATATTGTTCAGATGAACCAAATAATCCTGATTGTATTGAGGAAAATTTAGGTGATGATAATGATGATGGAAATTCTACATTAATCGTTGTGATTATTGTTGGTGTAGTTGGATTGTTAAGTGCAGGAATTTTATTCTTTAAAAAAATATTCATTTAAGTATAAAAGTGCGACTTGTTCGCACTTTTTTTATTTATACTGAAAATGATTCCATATACCATGATTTATATGTCAATTTATTTTATATTTTGTTTGTGAAAACACCCCGCACTTTAATTAGCTAAACTGCTCATATATGTCTAAACCAAGGTGATAACTACTATAATTATCATTTGTGGAACCGCTATCATCTTTTGTCTATTTGTTGACTCTGACTTTTAAAAACAGTAAAATTAACATAACAAATATATGAAAGCGTTTTAAAAAAGAAAAAAGGAGAAATGATTATGAGAAAGATTTTAAATTTATCACTAGTTTTTATATTGTCAATCATGGTGGTTGGGTTAGGCTTTGCTAATGTTGAAGCTGCAGCAACTACTGACGTGACAATAAATCTTCACATACATCAGATTGATGGTGATTATACTAACACCGGTTCTGGTGCATGGGATGGTGTAAAATGGAATGAATGGACTTTCGAGTATGTTGGAGCATATGCAACTGTAACTCAAAGTACTGATGATTTTGGAAAATTAATTTCAATAGTTTATACAGCAGACCAAATTAATTTGGTTGCTAATTCTATTGAGTTTAAACCTACTAGAAATACAGGTGTAGATGATGCTGCTAACTACTTAGCGCCAGGTAATGGGCAAGTAATGGGTGACGTTACTTCATTAAAAGATGGTAGTGCAACTACATTAGACTTATATTACGTTGAAGGAGCAAGTGAATTTGTTGTTGGTGAAGACGGATTAGGTCTATTATTTGTAGTATATGTTGATCCTTACATAGCTGCAGACGAAACTGTTTATGATGAATGGGAAATGTGGAGTTGGGATAACGGTACTGATGGTACTGCTGACTTACTAGAATTTAATCAAGACTTATCAATTAAGTCTGGAATTTACAATATTGAAGGTAGACTTGGAGTAATCAAAGTTGATGACGATGCTACCTTAGATACTGGATTTAAATTCAGATTAGGTGAATGGGTTGAACAAACTGCAGCTTATTCATTTGATAATACTGATATAAGAGGAACTGGAGCAGCTGTTGTTCATGTAGAAAAAGGAGTAACTCCTTTATATGATGATGGTGCAGAATTTGGTACTGCAGTTCATGCTAGTTATGAAATACTTGCAGGAAATAAATTTATAGATCCTACTTTCGAAATTGGAAGATATCTAGCTGGAACGATTATTAAAACTCCAACTGAAGTTTCTATTGAATTTTTTACTCCTAAAAATCCAATGGCATATGACGAATCAAGATTTGTTTTACGTGATGTAGATGGTAACGTAGTTCCAGTGACTTCAGTTAATATTTCTACTGCTGGTTCACTGGGTGATTATACATCTGATGTTACTTGTGCTGTAGGTGAAAATAAGTTTATATTATATGTTAAATCGGGATTAGATAATTCATATTTAGGTGTAGTTGGAACTGTTCAGGATTGGATTATTGGAGACGCGATTGTTTCTACTAAAGATGACGAAAATGGATTAGCTGTATTTGAAATATGTACCACTCTTGAATCGGGGAATTTCAAACTTATTTATGATGTAGATCAAGATGGCTTTGATAATGATGATATCGAACTTACTCAAATAGATCAAACATTTGCTTTTAATGGTGAAACTGAGGCAGTTTATTTGATTGAAATGTCAACTCAAGTTGGTTCTTTCACTCAAGAAGTATTCCCTGTAGCTCAAGAAAGACACGTTGTAGTATATGTTGATACTGCATTAGATCATACAAAACTTGGACTTGTTGGAGCTTTCCAAGGTTGGAATACTGACAATCAATTAATGTCAACTCAAGACGGTTCTGAAGGATATGCAGTGTTTGAATTTACTGTAATTGATGCAACTGGTGATTTTGTTGTATTTTGGGATGATCCAGCTTTAAGTGGATGGGATGATAAAATATCTGGTAGCAACAACTTATCATTCGATATGGGTGACAATATGTCAATTGTATTATTTGTTGATGCAACTACTGCAGGCGTTCAATTTACTGCAGAAGAAGTTGACTCTGAATCAACAATTGTTGTAGGGACATATACTCAAGAAGTATTCCCCGCAGATGAACAAAGATATTTAGTTGTTTATATTGATTCTGCTTTAGATCACACTAAACTTGGTTTAGTTGGTGACTTCCAAGGATGGGACGTTGCTAATCCAATAATGTCAACAATGGATGATGCTTATGGATATGCTATCTTTGAGGTTGCTATTACTGGCGCAACTGGTGAATTTACTGTTGTATGGGATGATTTATTAGATTTTGGTTGGGATGATAAAATTGCAGGAATAGATGGTAACCTAACATTTGATATGGGTGAAGATTTATCTATCGTACTATTTATAGATGAATTAGAACCTGAGTCTGTACAAGTTTTATCTGATGATGCTTCAACTTCAAATTTAGATACGGTTCTTGTTTCGTTTACTTTAGAAGAAGCAAATGAACTTCAATTTAGTGAAGAATATTATGTTGAATATATAGATGCGTTAAATACTTTAACTCAAACATATATAGTTATACATGTTGATTCATTATTGGATCACTCGAAACTTGGTATAGTTGGTACTGTACAAGGTTGGGATATTGCTAATCCGATAATGTCAACAATAGATGATTCTCTAGGATATGCTGTTTTCGAAATAGCAATTAATGAGTCTGCTGGAGAATTTAAATTATTATATGATACAGATGGAGATGGTTTCTCTTGGGATAGTGATTTAGACCCAGAAGTAACTCCTGAAAATCAAGTTTTTGATGCTGGAGATAACGATTCTTTAATTCTATTTATTGATGCAAACGTTATAGATCCTTTAGTACCGGAAATTGAAGAAGTTATTGAAGGAATTATGGTTGGTACATTTACTCAAGAAGTTTTCCCTTCAATTGAAAAATATTTAGTTATACATGTTGAATCTGCATTAGATCATTCAAAAATAGGTATTGTTGGTTCTGTACAAGGATGGGATATTAATAATCCAATTATGTCTACAGGAGATGACTCTGAAGGATATGCAGTATTTGAAATAGTATTAAGTGGCTCAGCAGGAGAATTTGTTATTGTGTTTGATGCTGCAGAAGATTGGGACTGGGGAGACAAAATTGCTGGTATGAGTGGAAATTTATCATTTGATATGGGTAGCGATTTAACTTATGTATTATTCGCAGATCCAGCAACTGATTCACAAGCAGTTGAAGTAATTGATGGTACCGGAACTGTTGTTGGGACATTTACACAAACAGTATTTCCGACTATTGAAAAATATTTTGTATTATATGTTAAAACTATTTTAGATCCTTCAAGACTTGGAGTTGTTGGAGATATCCAAGGATGGGATATCGATAATCCAATAATGTCAACTCAAGTTGAGAACTTAAATGGATATGTTGTATTTGAACTTACAGTAAGTGGTAATACAGGAGAATTCAAAGTTTTATATGACTTAAAAGGTGATGGATTCACATGGGATGCAGCTTTAGATCCTGCAATTACTTCAGCTAATCAAGCATTTGATTTAGGAGAAGAAGATACTATTGATTTATTTATTGATGAAATAGATCCTACAGTTATAGTTTTAACTGGTGATGCTGGAATAGAAGTTGGAACATTTACTCAAACTGTGTTTGCAGCTACTGCAAATAAAGTTATATATTCAGAAATGTTAGAATTTGGTCTTTCAAATAATTTTGTTATAGGAGATGCAGTTGCCGGTACTGGTACTTATGCTATTACTGAAACTGAATTTGTAGTTGAATTTAGAAACTCTGCTCCATTTATGACTGATATTGTATTAGTTGATAGTTCTGAAACAGTTATAGCTGTTGAAGACATTGATTATATTCATGGAGTTGGAGAATATACAGAATTAGTAAGTTGTACATCTATGCAAAGTAAATTAATTGTTTACTTAAATACTATGGATACAGAAATTACTGACTTATCACAACTTGGATTAGTTGGTTCACTTCAAGGATGGAATCCATCAAATGGTATAAATCCTGTTGGAATGGATTCACTTGGAAATTACGTATTTGAAATTTGTTTATACTCTTCTAGTGAAGATGTAAATGAAACTACACAAGAATTTAAAATCCTATTTGATGCAGATGGAGACTTTGATTGGGGAGATGCTTCAATGAATCCTGGTAATGTTAGTGTTGACATTGATCCTATCTCAACTATTTACTTAGAAGAAGGTAATGCAAATACAGATACTAAATATCAAGTATTTACATTATTAGAAGTTAACGCATTAAGTACTGATGAAACCTATCAACTAAGATTTACTGATACAAATGGATTCTTAGTATATATTGATTTAGAAATTGATAATATTGGACCAGTTCTATATGATACAGTTAAAGCAGATGTAGAATTTAATGTTGAAAAAGGTTCTGATTTCGATATTATGGATTACTATAATATATTTGAATATATTGATACAAGAGCAGGAAATATTGATTATGTTGTAACTTCAGATATTGATACTTCAGTAATGGGAGTTCAAACATTTACAGTTACAGCTACAGATTTATGGATGAATGTATCAACATTCTCTGTAGACTTTACAGTAATTGATACTATAGCACCTGTGATTACTTTAAGTACAGCTCCAGAGTTAGAAGTTGGAGATACTGAACCAGATTGGGCTACTTATGCTACTGCAAATGAAGGAACAATAGTTGTTGATTCTTCTCAAGTAGATATGAGCGTTGCTGGAACTTACTTTGTTAATTATACTGCAACTGATAGTGAAGATAATGAATCTTCTGTAAGTTTAGAAGTTACTATTGACGCAGTTGAAGTGCCTGTAGAAGATACAACAGGATGTTTCGGTTCAATTGGAAATGGTAGTGCGTTTATTATATTCGGTATTGTTGCTGTATTAGGTGGAGCTGCATTGTTCTTCCTAAGAAGAGTTTAGGAAATGGAGGCAAATAAAATGAAAAAAATACTATTAGTTATTGTTACTTTACTGTTAGCTGTTACTCTAGTAGGGTGTGGTGAAACAGCGAATGATATTGCACCTGCGATTACTGGAATTACTAACAACGGATTTATTGATGTTAAAATAGGTGATGAAACAGTTGATATAACTGGAATCACTGCACAAGACTACGCTGGAAACAATGTTGTAGTTAAAGTTACTGGTAATTTTAATTTAAATGCAATTGGAGAATATGCAATTGTATTAAGTGCAACTGATGTTGATGGATTAAGAACATCTTATGATATTACATTAAATGTGTTAGCTCTTACTTGTGATGAAGATCCTACTCAAGATATTTGTAAAACAGATGTAGAGAGAGCACAAGAATTATATGAAGCAGAAGGAATTTATAATGTAGATTTAGATGCTAACGGGACTCCTGATTGGCAAGAAGATACAATAGAATTATCAATAGGATTCAGTTATTATGGTCCTGTTAATGAAGAAAATGCTGTTTGGTTAAACATTGTTGAATTCATGGCACAATATCCAAACATTACTGTAACTCGTGATGCATTATTCTCAGAAGGTTGGGAAAATGGAGATGATGGTTTACTTACATTACAAGAAACTGCATTAAACGAAGGGAACTTACCTGAAATATTCTTTAACCCTAAAGGTGCAGAAACTTACGATAAAGGTATGACTTTAGATTTAAGCCCTTATATTAATACAGATGAAGAAGCTACATTCATTACTCCTAATGCATTATCAGGAATGATGACTTACGATAACCTTGAAATGTGGGGTATCCCATGGCAAGGTGTTGGACCTTTAGTAGCAGTTAACACTGGATTACTTGATACAATTGGTGTTACAATTCCTGGTTATGATTGGACTTACGCAGAATATGAAGCTCTTCGTGATGAAGTTGGTGAATTAACTGATGCTGGTTCATGTATATTCCCTGGTGTTATTGATTTCTCATATTTTGGAGCTAACTATTTTGATAGTGTTCCAAACGGGTATAGAGGATATAATACTGAAACACAAAGATTTGATTTTGCACAAGCTGTAGGTTATGGAGCATGGCTTGAAAGTGTTGCTTCAGAAGCTAAACAAGGTTGGCACTTCTGGGATTTAACAGAAAGTGATCGTGAAACTGTTTGTCCAGATATATCAGATTCATGGACTGATGGTGTACGTGCAGTAAATACTATTTATTTATGGGAATTTAATACTGCTATTAGTAGTATGGTAGATAAAAACTTTGAAGTTGATGTTTATCCTTACCCAGTAGCACCTGAAGGTGGACAAACTGCAACTTATACTTACCATGATTACTACAGTCTTTCTAAAGTATTAGAAGACGACAGAGTTAAAGCAGAAGCTGCATTCCAATTAGTTAAATGGCTTACATATGGTGAAGATGGACTTGAAAGTAGATGGGATATGGTTTATGACGCAGATCCTGTAGATTTTACTGATGGAACATTATACTTAATGGATTATATTCAAGGTTGGCCAATTACTAGTAATCCTGCAGTTATGGCTATGCATCCTCTTGTAAAAGGATTCGCTACTGACTCAGTATTAGCTAGATATAACTTTGATGCTTTCCAAAATGAAGCTTTCCAATATCAAATGTCAAACGCTAATCCGTATCCAAGACAGATTCCTGCCTTTGCATCGGTAGCAAATGATTTTGAACCTTGGACTATGAAGGATCAAATGCTTGAAGAAAGTTTAAACTTTGGGGATATTGCTCAAGGTATACAAGATACATTAAACGCATCTATTGTTGAATATTTACAAAACTACAATAGTGTAAATCAAGATTAATAAATAATTAAAAATGGCCAATAACTCTTCAATTATTTTGAAGAGTTATTGGCTTATTAATATTTAATAGGGGTGATATTATGATTAAAAAAATAATAATAACTACTCTATTACTTTCATTGATTTTCGGAGGAAGTATATTTTCGCATTTAAATGAAGTAGCACTTGCAAACGACGTTGAAGAAGAAATTGCAGGATTAAAATATGATAGTATTGTTGATACAACAAACGCATATTTAGAAGGCTATGATGAGAGTAGTAGTTACTATGGTGTATATAATTATTGGCAAGGTCTAGCTATTCCTAGTCCGGTAGAAGTATATACAATTACAAGCACAGAAATTAGTGGAGGAGAAATAGTAGCTATTAATGATAGTTTTGGCTATGATAGTTCAACAGTTAAAGCAATACCTGGTGAAACAATTACATTTACTGTAGATGTTTTAAACGAAGGGCTTTATGAGTTTTATGTTGAACACTATCTTGCTGATGAGACATTGCTAAGACCATCACTTTCAGTTTCAGTAAATGAACAAGTTCAATACAATGAAATGTATAATTTAGAGTTGCCATTAAAATGGGAATTAGATAGTGAAAAAACGTTTGATAGATTCGGTGATGAAATAACTCCAAACAGCTATTTATATCAAGAGTGGAGAAATATTGGTTTATCCGATCCTAACTACTTTTTTGTTGAGCCTATAAAAATCTTTTTAGGTGAAGGTGTAAACGAAGTTTCTATTTTAGTAAATGAAGGGTACATTTTATTCGGAGAAATTACTATAGGTAATCTATATGATGAAGCTCCGACTTATTCCGAATATTTTAGTTCTGTCGGTAGTAACACAAAAGCAACTAGTTTGCTTACTATAGCCGCAGAAAGCTATACATATGAAAGTAAACAAAACATTAGAGCTAAGTTCCAAAGAGATCCTAGCTTAACACCATATTCATATAAAAACCGTGTTTTAAATGTACTAGATCAAACATCATACCGTAAGAGTGGAGATAGTGTTACTTACGTATTTGAAGTTGTTGAATCTGGGCTTTATAACATTTCTTTGAAATACCTACAAAGCGAAAATGAAGGTCTTGCTACGTCAAGACTTATTAAGATAGATGGAGAAGTTCCGTTTAAAGAATTAGAAAGTTATTCAATCCCCTATTCAAGAAAATGGGATAATGAGACTTTAAATAATAATGGAGAAGCTTTTGAATTTTATTTAAGTGCTGGTACACATACATTAGAATTAACTGCGGTTAACTCTAATGTTGATGATGTATACCATCAACTTGTTCAAGTGTTAAGTGATATTGATGACTTAGCTCGTGAAGTTAATAAAATTACTGGTGGATTAACTGATAGATATAGAGATTATAAACTTGAAGTATATATACCAGGTATTAAAGAAGAATTAATAAGAATTAATGCTGAAATAGTCGATGCACAAAATCAATTGAGAGTAATCTATAATACAGATGATCAATCAATTATTTCAGAACTTGATGTAGCTATTAAATATATGAATCAATTTATTGAAGATCCTGACGAAATACCTCCGTTTAAATCTAGATTTAATATTGGAGATGGATCGATATACGGAAGAATTAATATTATATTGCCAACATTAATTGATAATCCATTACAACTGGATTCAATTTATATCCATGGGGAAAATATAAATTTACCTAAACCTAGCACAAATATATTTGTAAAATCGTGGGAAGGAATAAAAGCATTTGTTTATTCATTCTTTGATCCTAAATATAATGATGTAGCCGAGGTTGATGATGAAACTATAGAAATATGGGTTCGTAATTCAAGACTATATATTGAAGTAATGCAGAGAATGATTGATGAAGAATTTACACCAGAAACTGGAGTAAAAGTTCAATTGTCAGTTATGCCTGATGAAAATAAAATAGTGCTCGCAAATGCTGCGAATACTACACCTGACGCAGCAATGGGGCTTAGTGTAACTAGACCATTTGAGTTTGCGTTACGTGGAATCGTAACTGACTTAACAGAATTTGAAGGATTTAGTGAACTAGCTACTGAGTTTAATCCTAATAGTTTTATTCCGTTTGTTTATGAAGATGGAGTTTACTCTATTCCTGAAACTCAGGATGTTAAATTACTATTTTATAGAAAAGATATTTTAGAGTTCTTAGATGTAGAACCACCACAAACGTGGGATGAAATTATTAGTTTAATTCCTGTGATGCAGAAATATAATTATTATTTCTACACACCTCTTGGTGGAGATAATGCTTTTAAAACTTTTGGAGAAACAACACCATTTATTTATCAACATGGTGGAGTTTTATATAACGAAACGGGAGATGAAACAATTATTAATGAAAATGGATCTTATGATGCATTTGAATTTATGACTGATTTATTTAGTGTTTATAATGTTCCAATTACAACTTCGAATTTCTTCCAAAAATTCCGTGATGGACAAGTTCCTATTGGTATTGGGGATGGAAATATGTATATTCAATTAAAATATGCAGCACCAGAATTAGCTGGGCAATGGGGAGTTTTACCAATCCCTGGTGTCGTTACTGATAAAGATGCTGAGTCTTGTCATGTTGAACTAGATGATGAAGACCGTTGTATTGAAAGATGGGATCCTACTTATGGTACTAGTAGTATTATCTTTAGTGATTCAGATAAACAAGATTTAGCTTGGGAGTATTTTAAATGGTGGTTTAGTAAAGAAGTTCAAAGTGACTTTACTTATCAACTTCAATCACTTCTAGGTGATGAATTCTTACATATGACAGCAAACGTTGAAGCATTTAGAACCAGTGCTTGGCCTAGTGATTCTAAATATGAAGTACTAGAACAATGGCAATGGGTTAGAACTACAGGTAGAGTTCCTGGGGATTATTTACTTGAAAGAGAGCTAAGTAATGCTTGGAACAAAGTAGTTAATGACGGAGTTAATGCTAGAGTTGCGATTGATGACGCTGTAATTATTATTAATAGAGAATTAAAAAGAAAATTAACCGAGTTTGGATATTATGAAAATGGAGTTATGGTTAAACCATATATAGTTCCTACTTCTGAAAATATTTATTTATGGCTTAGAGAAGGAGGATACTAATATGTACGAAAAAGGATGGAAAAAACATCTTCAATCACCATATTTGTTTATCGCTCCATACGCATTATTATTTGTATTAATTATAGCTACTCCTGTACTTGTAGCTATGGTACTTAGTTTTACTTCGTTTAATACAATTGAAACACCTGTGTTTATAGGATTAAAGAATTATGTAGATATCTTTACTGGTGATACTGTATTCTTACAACACGCTGTTTCTAATACAATATTATTTAGTGTTATCGTTGGTCCTATTGGATATATGATGGCATTCTTCCTAGCATGGATGTTGGCTCAAGTACCACATAGAGCTAGAACTATTTATGCGGTTATAATTTATTCACCATCTATTACAGGAGCTATTATGATGGCTAATGTATGGAGAATAATTTTTAGTGGTGATGAAGCTGGATACATAAACTATATTTTAATTAATTGGTTTGGCGCAGATTCACCAGTACAGTTTTTACAAGATGCTGATTACCTATTTCCTATTATGATTATTGTTTCATTATGGGGTAGTATGGGACTTGGTTTCTTAGCTATGCTTGCTGGTATATTAAACATTGATAGAAGTTTATATGAAGCAGCAGCAATTGACGGAATGAAAAATAGATGGCAAGAGATTTTCTATATTACTATTCCTTCAATTAAACCACAAATGCTATTTAGTGCCGTAATGAGTATAATCGGTACGTTTAATGCAGCAGGACTGGCCCAGGCTTTGGCTGGTGGAGGAGTTCCTCCACAGTACGCTGGATGGCTGATTGTAGACCATGCGAATGACTTTGGATTCACTCGTTTTGAAATGGGATATGCATCTGCTGTAACTGTTATTTTATTAATAATTGTACTTTTATTTAATAAAATAGCTTATAGATTATTTGGAGAGAGGGGTTAGATATTATGGCAAATTCAGGTATAACATTTAATCCAGATCGATTCAAGAAAGATCAATGGAAATTCCATGCATTCCTTATTACTCTAACGTTGTTTATGGGATCACCACTTATTTTTGTATTTAATCATGCGTTTAAACCATATAGTGAGTTATTCGCTTATCCACCAAAATTCTTTGTTAGAAGACCTACACTTGAAAACTTCTTAAGACTTGCGACGTTTTCAAGAGAATCAGGAATTCCAATAAGTAGATATATCTTTAATAGTGTTATTACTACTGGAGCAGTGGTTGTATTAACAGTTATAATCGGAAGTTTAGCTGCTTACGCTTTATCTAAACTAGAATTTAAAGGTAAAGAAACACTTAATAAGATTAACGTATTTAGTTTAATGTTTGTACCAGTAGCTGTGGCTATTCCACGTTTCTTGGTATTAATTAATATTGGTATTTATAATACTTATTGGGCACACATTATTCCATTACTTGCGATGCCTGTAGGTATATTCTTAATTAAGCAATTTATGGATACGAATGTACCAAAAGAGCTTATTGAGGCTGCGAAGATTGATGGAGCAGGTAACTGGAGAATTTATTGGAGTATTGCATTACCACTTGTAATGCCTGCGATAGTTACTGTATCAATTTTAGCATTCCAGTTCTCTTGGAGTAATATTGAAGGATCAAGTATGTTTGTGGATATTGAAGCACTTCGTACTTTACCATTTTATATGTCAACTGTAATTAGTCAGCAAGGAAACATCGTAGTTACTGCCGGTGTTGGAGCTGCGTCTACATTAATTATGATAGTACCTAACTTAATTATCTTTGTATTTATGCAAAATAAAGTTATGGCATCTATGGCAACAAGTGGTATAAAATAATGAAAAGAATTAATTGGAACAATGCAGTAGCAATGATTATATTATTTACTCTTGTCTTATTTATTGGAATAGCAACTAGTTCTAAAGTAATGGCAAGTTCTACACCTTACTATACTTACACAACGGATAATGAAGATGGTGGTGTAAAAACTAGTGATGCATATACACCAGGTGAACAGATATTAGAAGCTGGTGGGGAAAGTTTTAAAACGTTAGAATATGTTTATGTAGATCATGAAGATTATATTTATATAACTGATAGTGGTAGAGCTAAAGTATTTATCTTTGATAAAGATTTAAACTTTATTGATGTTATTGAATATAATGGCTCGGTATCAGGAGCTGATGATGGATTTTATGCTGTTAATAGTATTTATGTAACTGAAGAAAAAATATATATACCTGATTCATTTAGAAATAGTGTATTTGTTTTTGATCGTGAAGCTATTTTAAATAGAGACCAACAATATTTCTTATGGATGGAAGATATTGATGATAGTGATTCTTTATCTACTGGAGATGTATTTTACTTAAATGAAGAAATTGATGGAGTTAGTACTCCAATTGGTGAACCTGTTTTTGTTGTAGAAGTAACTGGACAAAACGCAGATAATAGAGATATTGTATTATTTAAAGATTATGAAACAGGAGAAGAATTATTTACTAAAGTTGATAAAGCTGAAATGATTGGTAAGATTCTTAATTGGGTAACTTATGATTATGATGGAACTGATGTTCTTAAATTTAATATATATGCCGCTAAGAATGAACCAATACAAGTAATCACAACGCCTACTGCACCTGTATTCCAAGAGGGATATTTGTTTGCGCCTAAGAAGGTTGTTGTTGATACTAGGGGTAACTTATATATAGTAGGTGCTCAGTCAAATAATGGATTAATTATGTTAAATGCTGAAGGTGAGTTTTTAACTTTCTTTGGTGGGAATCCACTTAGAACTCCATTTATTGATCAAATAAGATCTTTTATATTAACTGATATTCAAAAGGAAAAATTAAGAAATGAAAACTTAATTAGTATTGATTATGTAAGTAGTGTTGCGATAGATGAAAAAGGATTTATTTATACAGTTACATCTACTTTAGAAAATGATGTTATTAAGAAGTACAATGTATCTGGTAAAAACTACTTTAGTAGTGATGCTCTTGGATGGGTTGGAGCTGTAGATTTATGGGTTGGAGATTATGGTAATGTAGTTGTTGTTGAGGAGTTTGGTTGGATTAATGAATATAACTCTAATGGACAATTAATATTTACTTTTAGTGTGAGTGACGCTGGAATAGACCGTGTAGGATTGCTTAGTTTACCTAAGAGTATTGCAATTGATTCTAAAGATAGATTGTTAGTAGTTGATCAAGGTAATAAGTTACTTCAAATATATGAACCAACTGCATTTACAAATGCAGTTCATACTGCGCTTCAAGCTTATCAAGATGGTGATGAAGATTTAGCTAGAGTTAACTGGAAATCTACTTTAGAGTATGCGACTATCTTTGATTTAGCTCATATTGGGCTTGGGGATGCTTATATTAGACAGGGTGATTATGAATCTGCTTTGGTTGAGTATAAACTCGCTTCTTATAAAGCTGGTATTTCTAATACTTATTGGCAAGTTAGACAAGACTGGATGGAAGAGAATTTAGAGTTAGTATTCTTTGTTGTTTTAATGTTGTTTGTTGGAAGATGGATATTTAAGATTCTTAATAAAAAATATGATTATACTAAAGGATTAAGAAATAAATTTAAAGAATTAAGAACTAAAAGTAGAACTGTTGATGAACTTAGTTATATACCTGAGTTTATTAAACATCCTCTTGATGGATATTATCAAATTAAGAGAAAAGACAGGGTATCTGTGAAAACCGCGACTATTATTTATGGTATGTTAGCTGTTGTTTTCGTAATGTATTATGAAGTTACTAATATTATTTTCCTAGAGAAAACTAATGTTAATATTTTGTATGAATTAATAATACTCGGCAGTGTCCTTATTTTATGGGTAATAGCTAATTACTTTATTTGTTTAATTAATGACGGAGAAGGATCGTTTAAAAATGTATATGTATCAACTGCGATGAGTTTTACGCCATTATTATTTGTTGCACCAGTAATTATTTTACTTAGTAATGTATTAACATACCAAGAAGCTGTATTCTATAGTGTTCCTTTAGCATTCACACTTATTTGGGTTTCGATATATTTCTTCTTTATGATTAAAGAGATCCATAATTATGAAGTTGGAGAAACAGTTAATATAATCTTTAAAAGTATGTTTACAATGTTAATCATGGGTATATTTGTATTTGTTGTTTATAGTTTAAACAGTCAAATCTTCACTGTGTCCACTGAGATTGCAAGGGAGTTGATTGAAAGATGATGAAAAAAATATTATTATTTCTAATGATTCCTTTAACTTTAGTTGGATTTGTAGCAGCAGTTAAAGCTGTTAGTGCGGATGATATAGATTATGAGATTTTATATGGTAATTCTTTAAGTGGTGTTGAATTTGATTCAAATAGTTATATTGAAACTCTTGAAAAAGAAGAAGTTATTTATGATATGGTTATCCCTGATTCATTTACATTTGTAGCAGCGGATAGTGATATTGAATTATATGTTGAAGAGGAATCTTTGGCTATAGCAGTACGTGTTAAAGCTAATGGATATGTTTATTCTTCTTATAACTTTGATGATCCGTTTATTGGGGATAGTGAATCAATTACTAATCCTATTAAATCTGGAGTATCAATTGGACTTTATAAAGAAAGTACTCCTGTTTCACAGTCTTATTTAGATGTTAGAACTGTTTATACTGATGATGGAGTAGAAGTAGGAGAAGAAAGAGTAGCAACATCTACAATTAGAACAAATAGCACTGGATTTATTGCGAATATTGATTTTACTCATCCTGAGTTAATGATCAAGTTTGATTTGCATGTGAATATTGTGGATGGAAATATTGTTATTAATGTTCCTAGAGAAAGTATTATTGAATATAATCCTAATATCTGGCAATCAGATAAACAGTATTATATTTTAAGAAATATTGTATTATTCCCTTATTTTGGGTCTACAACATCTGAAAGTGATGGATATGTTGTTATACCTGATGGATCTGGAGCTTTAATTAGTTTAGAATCTGATCCTGCGATTAAAGCGTCATTTGATTTAGATGTTTATGGTGAAGATTTAGGATATGTTTCACCGTCATTTAGATCAAGAGCATTAAGCATTAAACCAATATCACGTGTTACTATGCCTCTATTTGGAATGGTTCATGATGTTGGTAATACAGGATTTTATGTAATTAGTGAGTCTGGGGCTAATTATTCACAAATTAAATTTAAATCAACTGGATTGATTAATGATTACTATACTACTTATTTTAGTTATAGATATCGTGAATCTTATGAGCAATATCAATCACGTTCTAATGAGGACCAATATAGGATAGCTTTCCAAGATGATCCTAATGAATACGAGTTAGTACAAAGATATGTGTTCTTAAGCGGAAATCAAGCTGATTATGTTGGTATGGCTAAGTCATATCAAGATTACTTATTAGATAATGGATTATTAGGTGAAGAGAGAAGAACTGATTACAATGAAACACCAACGAAAGTGGATTTCATTGGTTCTGAAATTACTATGGGTATCTTGTCTAGTAAATCACAGACTATTACTACATATAATGAAGTAACTGAGATATTAGCTACAATGCAAGAAGATGGTTATCAAAATTTAATAACTTCATTAAAAACATTTGATATGAGAGATGACTCTTATAGATTTGATGTGATTAGAAGTTTAGGTGGAAGTAAAGACTTTGAAAAAATGATTGATTTCTTTGATGAAAATAATATTGAATTTAGTTATTTTAGTGATTATGTAAGAAATTATGAATCTTATTCTAAAGCTCACGCTCAAACTTTGAGTAAACGTGAAATTTATTATATTGAATTATCATGGATGTTTTATGCACATTATGTAACTAGTACTAGATACTATGAACAGTTTGCGAAAGATGATTATGAAGATTTAAGTGAATATGGTATTGAAGGAATCAGCTTAGCTGGATTCGATAAAGCTATATTTACCAATTATAAAGATGGTGTTGTTTATAGTAATAAAAATATGGATGAAATTGCCTTAGCTCTTAGTTATTTTGAAGAAAAAGATATTATGACTAATATTTATTTACCTGATGCTTATCTTTATAAATATGTAAATGAGTACTATGATACACCGATTTCATCATCTGATTTTAGTTTTACTATGGCTTCAATTCCATTCTTACAGTTAGTTATTGGGGGATACGTGGATATGTATTCACCATACTTGAACTTTATAAGTGATGAATCCACATCTTTATTAAGACTAGTTGAATATGGAGTATACCCAAGTTATGTCTTAACTGGGGGATCTACATATGATTTAAAATCAACTAATTCAAGTAATGTTTATATAAGTGAATATGATGTTTTATCTAGAAGAATAGGAAACTATTTTAGATTCATTAACGAAGGTCTTACTAGTACAATCGGTAGTGAAATGATAGATCATACGTTTATTGCTTCTGGTGTTGTTCTTGTTGAGTATGATAATGGAGTAAAAATTGTTCTTAATTATAATGATTTCGCCATTACAGTAGGAGATTATATTCTCCCTGCTGAAGGATATGAGGTGATATCATGAATAAGTTGATAGAAAAAATTGAAAAAGTATTTAAGTATATTTGGAGTAAGATTATTTTATTAGCAAGTTTGCTTAAAAAAGGTTATATGTCAGATAAGATTAGTATTGTAAGATTGGTGTTATATTATGTTACATTCGCATTTCTTATATTCTGGATTTATAAGATTCTTGATGGTAGTGTAAAAAGAAAATGGCATAATGCTACTTTCGTAGAAAAAAGAGCTATAACTGGGTATTTATTTATATCTCCTTGGATTTTAGGATTCATTGGATTAGTATTATATCCGTTTGGTAAAGTAATTTATATGAGTTTTAATATTGTTAATCAATATCAATTAGATTTTACCTATAAATGGGTAGGGCTTGATAACTTCCATAGAGTTTTACTTGTAGATATTGATTTCGTAATAGAACTTCAAAACTTTATTGTTAGAGTATTGTTATACAGTCCAGTAATTATTGCGTTATCAATTATTATCGCAATGTTGTTAAATCAAGATATTAGAGGTAAAGGAATCTTTAGAATGATTTTCTTCTTACCGATAATTATTTTGAATGGAGCATTACTTGAAAATATGAGTGATTATGGTGGAATGGATATTCAACTTAGTTTCTTTGTCCTTGATGTTCTTAACACTGTAATTCCGACATTTGCTTTAGGATTATTTATTGGATTATTTGAAATATTAATTGAGATTTTGTGGTACTGTGGTGTACCTATCCTAATCTTCTTAGCTATGCTTCAAAAGGTTGATAAAAGCTTATATGAAGCGGCTTCAATTGATGGAGCGAATAGTTGGAGTATCTTCTGGAAGATTGTTTTACCAGCGATTTATCCAGCTATAAGTGTATCAATTATCTTTATAGTTGTATTCCTAGCTAACTTTGATGGGAACCCAATTAATAGTATGATATTTATTGCTCGTAATGAGCCATCTCAAAAAGAAGGATATGCATCAGCAATGGCTTTAGTGTATGCTTCGGTTCAAATGGTAATAATTGCATTATTATTTATGCTCACCCGAGATAAATCTAATAAAAAGGGGAGGGTGTAATATATGAAAAAATATGCTGAGTTTAAAAGAGATATAAGAAATAAGTTACCAACATGGAAAAAACATATGATAGGTAACGGTAATGGAAACGGATTGTTATTCAAAATAGCTATTTACTTCTTATCTATTACATTTGCATTTGTATTTGTTTATCCATTATTCTACATGTTTATGATCAGTTTAATGTCAAATACTGATTTAGTAGATAGTACTATTTTATGGATACCTTCAAGTATTTATTATCGAAACTATGTTTTCGCAATTAATGGACTTGCTTTAAATGAATCTTATTATAAAACAGTTATTAATGTTTTATTACATAAAGAATTAATTGATGCAACAGCAACTCCATATCTTGTAGAATTAAGAAAATTATTAGTTATTATAGGTATTATTCCTTTAGTTGTCTTATTTGGAGGATTATACACTGAGAATAAGAAAAGATTATTTTATGTTAGTACATTTATCGTTATTATATTTATGATCTTACCAAAAAGTTATGTAGATAGTGTTTATGTAGCTGGTACTACAACAATAGTTACAGTATTTAGTAGCGCAATTATTGGTTACGGTCTTGCTAGATTTAAGTTTAAAGGTAAGGGTGTAATTATGATGCTTATGTTACTTGTATATGTATTACCTAAAACATTATTATTCATGCCTAGAAGTATGTTATATAATACAATTGGAATAAAGGGAACAATGTTTGCTTTATGGGTACCTTCGTTCTTCGGACAAGGATTACAAGCTACATTCTTTATCCTTATATTCTATCAGTTCTTTAAAATGATGCCTCAACAAATAGAAGAATCGGCATACATTGATGGAGCTAATACAATAAGTATATTCTTTAGAATAGCGTTACCAATGGCAGTACCTGCATTTGTTATTTCATTAACGTACGGGTTTGCTGTTAACTGGAATGAAATGTTCTTAACTAATATTTATTTAGGTGGTAACATTAAAACAATTCCTATGTTACTCCAAGGGCTTCAGGCCGCCTGGGGTAGTGCCGCCGATTACTCTGTAAATAGTGACTTTGTTAATGTCGACTTTACAGAAGCAAAAGCGTTCGCAGGAACGATGTTATCTATTATGCCACTTGTAATTATGTACGGAATTATTCAAAGATTCTTTATTGAAAGTATTGATAAATCTGGTATTACAGGAGAATAAAAAAAGAGTGTAGTCAAATTGACTACACTTTTTAATTTGTTAAATCATCTAATAAATCAAATGGCAATTTAAGAACAATTGTTCCTTTAGGAGAAATTCCTCCGTAGTTATTTTCATATGAACTATAGAGTATCTCGTAACTAGTAAATTCACTTGGTATTTCTCTATAAGTTACTGAACTAAAATTATGAATAACAACAACCAATTCTTTATCAACACCATTTTCAAATACACGATAATACCCATCAAGTCCTGTGCTTGTATAAGGAATAAAATCACCATACATTAAAGCAAGACTATTCGTTCTAGCATCTCCTATATCTATATAAGAATTTAGTAAAGAATTAGGATCTGCAAGCTGTTCACTAACAGTATCAACACCGTAATCCTCAACGTTAGTAGTAATGATATCATAATAGTCTCCCCAAATCATATACGTTCTAGTTCCCAGCATTCCGACTTCATCCCCATAATAAATGTATGGATTACCTGGTAAAAATAGAACTGCTTCAGCTGCCATTCTGAGCTCTCTAGCGTCATCACTAAAAACGGTAGAGATTCTATCTTGATCATGATTTCTCAAGAATGGTGCGTCTATATAGTCTGTAGTATATTTTTCTATTTCAGTATAAATCTCTTGTAATGAAGCCGAATAACTCCATCCAAGTGTTCCATTTATTGCATCAACTATTCTATAACTAGCATCAAAGTTAAAAGCTGTAATACCAGATTCATAGTATTTTGCATATTCTCCATACCATGACCAAGCTTCCCCGACAATATAAACATCTGGATCACTAATTTCACAATTAGTATTAAATCCGGTTAGGAAATCAATATTTGCTTGTGTATTATTTGTAACACCTAAATATTCATTTTCTCCAAAAATATGCATGATTGCATCCATTCTAAATCCAGCTACTCCAGTTTCTTCAATCCACCATGTTCCAACATCGTAAATATAATCAATAACTGCTTGATTTTGGAAGTTTAAATCAGGCATATAGTCAGAAAAATATGCGGCGTAATACATTCCATCTAGTGATGAATGAACTGTTAAAGATGTTTTTTGCAACCAGTTTCTTCCTGAAGGTGTATACCAAATTGTTTGTCCCCAAGAACCTTTAGTTCCATATCTGGAATCACTACTATCTATCCATGTAAACCAATCATAATAATCACTATTTACTCCATTTCTTAGAACATCTTGAAATATATCATTATGAGCTCCCATGTGATTGACCACTAAGTCTATTATTATATCTATCCCAATTAATTCAGCAGCAATTACCAGATCTTTAAAATCTTGCATAGTTCCATATTGGCTATCTATTTCATAGTAATCGTCAATCTCATATCCGTGATTTGATCTTGATTCCATTATTGGCATTAACCATATTCCACCAACACCTAAACTTTTAATATAATCTAAGTTATCAATGATTCCTTGAATATCTCCTACATTATTTTCATCACTATCAGCATATGTTCTAACATAAATTTGATAGTATATTTTATTGTTCATATATACTTCTGTATAATCAGTTCCACTTACATTTTCATCAGATAATGTGACTATCCTTGATTGGTCTGATAAATATGCAGCAACACATTTTTCTTGAAGTGGATCTTGTTCACAAGTTTTTTCTGTAACAGTTATAGTTTTTACTATTTCAAAATCTCCATCTATAGTTGTAATTGTGATTATAGCAGTACCTTCACTAATCCCAAATACAAATCCAGAATTAGTAACTGTAGCAACATCTTCATTACTTGATGTAATAGAAGTTTCCATATTTCCCGCATCAATCGGTAAGATAGACCAATCTAGATTAATAAAATCTCCGACATAAACACTATCTAATAATAGTGAAGTAGATGTAAACGAGATACTCTCCACATTAATCAAACATTTATCTTGTGTATCATCCATTTCACATGTTAATTCTAAAATATTCAAAATAATATCAACGGAACTATAAGTTCCTACATCATCATAAACAAAAAGAGTTAAATTATATACTCCAATAGAACTAAGATTATAACTACCTTCTATTTCAATAAAAGAAGTTATATCGTTAGAATCATCATCAAGGGCAATAACATATGATAAATCAATTAAGGTATCACCAACATATTGATCAATACTGTAGCCATCATTGATATTCCAAGTGTTTTCTCTTGAATCTGTATTATCACAAGCACTAAGTGTTATAACTAAAGTTAATGCAAGTAATATTAAATATATTTTTTTCATAGTATCAACTCTTTTCAAGTGTATTATAGCATAATGATATGGAAAATATATGAAATATAAGAAACGCGAATTTCTTCGCGTTTTTATATTAAATCGATAATTCCTTTATTTGCTGAATTAAGAATCTCATTATTAAGTTTTCCTAAGTTCTTAATTGTTTTATCTACATCTACTTTATTTAATCCTGTTCCATCACAAACATGATTTCCATCAATTACCATTTTAGCAGAAATCATTCCATTCATTGCAGCAAACGATACTTTATATGTACACGATACCTTAGCACCATCACATACAAATCCCATTGATGTTGATAAGTATAAATTGATAGATTCTTTTATTTGGTTTCCAGTTCCTTCTTGAATATAAGCAGTAACTGCAGCTGCGCTACACCCAGTTGCGTGTCCTGTACCACATAATACAGTAACAATATTCATCTCTTGTTTAACATATACACTTGTTAAAAAAGATAAAACTATTAATTTTTGTTTTTCGTTTTCACTCAGTTTAAGAGCATGAGCTAAGAACATTGGAGTAATTAAAGTTCCTATACCTAAGTTCCCACTACCAGCAACTCCATAAACAGTGTAAATATCACCTGTCATTCTCTTTCTTGAAGGAACAGTTATATGTTTTCTTAAGAAGTTTGAAAGGTCATACAAACAATCTTTTTGGGCATCTCTTAGATCTTCAACTAAGTAGTTTCCACCTTCAAGCTTAATTTCATCTCTAGCACTTTCATATTGGAGATCAGCTGTGTGAAATAAATAGTCAAGTCCAGAGAAATCTCCATTTTTAACAAAATCGAGTATTTCATCATAACTTTCAATGTTATATTTATTAACTCTACCAATTAAAGCTACTTTTTCAAAGTCTTCAAGTTTTTCACCGTTTCTAATTACACTTTCAACATTATCATAAGCATCCTTAATTATAATTGTTGCACTATCTCCTTCGTGAGAAGTAATAGTTAATTCTTCATATAATACTGTATGAATATACTTTTCATAACTAATATCAACTTCAATATCATTTAGTAATGATTCAATCTTTTCAATATCATCATTTGTTACACTTTCAAAAACACTTAATTGCTTATTAGGATTTTTAAGTAATAATCCTAAAGCAAGTGCTTTATCTAGTCCGCTTTTTTTTAAACCTGGAACTCCAACATTAACGCTATTTTTGTAAAGTTCTTCACTCATTACGAGTTTAACAGATTTAATTTTCTTATTTCTCAAAATGTACGCACCTATTGAGGCAATATACCCTACTACACCTATATCTGTACAACCCATTGTCTTTGTCAAATTGGCATTTAATAATCTTTCTACTTGAGCTTTATCCAATATAATCACCTCTAATAAACATTATAAACTTAAAAGGTATTTAGAGCAATAATTTTCAAAATTTTTCAATAGGAAGTAATGTTATTTTGTGGTAAAATAAATTAAGAAAAAGGATGTGATAATATGGCAACAATAATTACTGGTAAAAATACTGTATTAGAAGCCATCAAAGCAGATCATAAAATATATGAGTTATATTATTTAAAAGGATCAAATATTGATATTTTAGAGTTAGCAAATTCTAAAAATATAAAAGTAAAAGAATATGATAAATTTAATCTTAATAAGCTACTACCTAGCCATAATCAAGGGATAGGTGCTTTAGTTGAAGATTATAAATATACTAGTCTAGAAGATGCAATTAAAAAAGGTGATCACAATAAATTATTTATTATGTTAGATTCAATTGAAGATCCACATAATTTAGGAGCAATTTTAAGAAGTTCTGATGCCTTTAAAGTGGATGCAGTTATTATACCTAAAAATAGAAGCGTTAAATTAAACGCTACTGTCGCAAAAGTATCTACTGGAGCAATAGAATATGTTGATGTTATTGAAGTGACAAATTTAAATCAAACAATTAAAAAATTAAAAGATAATGGATTCTGGGTTGCCGGGACAGATATGGATACAACTCAAACAATTCATGATATCGATGTTAATACCAATTTATGTGTTGTAATTGGTAATGAAGGGAAAGGTATTACTAGATTAGTTAAAGAAAATTGCGACTATATGGTTAAAATACCTATGAGCGGACATGTAAACAGTTTAAATGCAAGCGTATCTGCCGCATTAATAATTTACGAAATTTATAATAAAAGAGGGTGAGGATTTGACTTATTACAAACATAACGATTATGAAATTATTTCTCAAATAAGAGAGGGAAATAATGAAGCACTTGAGTTATTGTTTGAGAAGTACAAACCTCTAATTTCTAAAAAAATATATAAGTTTAACCTGTACTATGATTATGATGATATGTATCAAGAAAGTTTGATGGTTTTATTTAAATCACTTGAACGTTTTGATGAAAAATACTCGAAAACTTTCACTAGATATTTTGAACAAAATTTGGAAAGAAAGTTCATTACAATTGTTACAAAAAGAGTAAGAAGAAGTGAGATATTTAGAAAAAATGAGAAATATATTTTTGAGAATAATCATAATACTGTTCATCATAGTGAATATTTTGATTTGGTAAAAAAAGAAATTACAAAAATACTTACAAATACTGAAAACTTAGTATATACTTTAAGAGAGTTAAATAATTATAGTATCTCGTACATACATGATACTTACGGCTTAGCTGACAAGGTAATCTATAATTCACTTCATCGTGCTAAGAAAAAAATTCGAAAGCATTTTGAGACTTAACTTGACAAAGATATCGATTTTTGATAAATTATATATTTGCAATAGGAGTTGAGTAATATGAGAGAGAAAATTATACTAATATGCGAAGTTTGTTTATCACGAAACTATAACGTATATAAAAATAAGGAAAACAAAGAGAGAATGCAGATAAAAAAATTCTGTAAAAGATGTGGTACTCATACCATACATAAAGAAAGCAAATAGGAGAGAATAATTATGGCTAAAAAAGTAGTAGAAGTTAAGAAAAATAAAATTATTGAAATCATCCAAAAAGAATATCCAGTTGAGAAATTACTTTTAGGAGTATTAGGAACAATTGTATTAATTCTTGGAGTTTATTTAATTGAAGGATCAGTTCTAGAAATTAGATATACAGATTTATGGATTTTTAACACATCAACAAAAATAATGATTTTTTCAATTTTTGTAATTATGATTGGAGCTACAGCATTCTTATTATCTGTATGGCCATTCTACGTTCCAAGTTTTTCAGAGATGAAAAAAGTATCTTGGCCAACTAAAAACGTCATTGTTAATCACTCGTTAAGAGTATTTGGATTTATTTTCCTTGTTGCGTTTTTCTTTGTGCTAATCGATTTTGGATTAAGACCATTATTTGGTTGGATTAACGAGTTAGGTAATTAATACTAATGGACGGTAGAAGATGGTATGTTGTTCAAACATATTCTGGATTTGAAAACTCTGTTAAATTAAACCTAGAACGTCGTATTGAATCAATGCAAATGGAAGATCTTATTTATCAAGTAATGATTCCTGAAGAATTGAAAATTGAGAAAAAAGCTGATGGTACTACAAAAGAGAAAATGGTTAAAATTTTCCCTGGGTATGTATTCTTAGAAATGGATGTAACTGATGACTCATGGTTTGTTGTTCGTAATACACCTGGAGTTACAGGATTCCTTGGATCAAGTGGAGGGGGAACTAAACCAGTTCCGTTACCACCAGAAGAAATTAATCCAATACTGAAAAAATGTGGATTAATGGAAGCACCAAAATTAGATGTTGAAATTGGAGAGAAAGTACGTGTTATCACTGGACCATTCCGTGATCAAATAGGTGCTGTTGATTCAATAGATAATGATAAGTTAGAAGTGACTGTTCTTGTAGATATGTTTGGTAGACAAACACCTGTAGAATTAGGCTTCGAAGATATCGAGAAAGTATAAAGATAATTTTCTTGACATCACTATTATTAATATAGTATAATAGCTTGGCATGCAATATGCCATGCTATTTTTATGAGTGGGAGGATTTGCAAAAATCTGATTACCACATCACGAAAAAAAGGAGGTGTCTTTCGTGGCTAAAGAAATTAAGACTCAAGTTAAACTGCAAATACAAGCAGGAAAAGCTAACCCAGCTCCACCAGTAGGACCAGCACTTGGACAAGCAGGTGTAAACATTCAAGAATTTTGTACAAAATTCAATGCGCTTACTAAGGATAAAATGGGATCTGTAATTCCAGTAGTTATTACAGTTTATGATGACAGAAGTTTTACGTTTATTACTAAAACTCCACCAGCAAGTGACTTATTAAAAAAAGCAGCTGGAATCAGCAAAGGAGCAAGTAATTCTTTAAAAGAAAAAGTTGCAACTATTACTAAAGAACAATTAAGAGTGATAGCAGAAACAAAAATGCCTGACTTAAACGCAAATGACGTTGAAGCAGCAATGAAAATTATTGCAGGATCTGCAAGAAACATGGGAATATTAATAGAAGACTAAAGCACTTAGTTGTTTATATACAGCTAATTGTGGGAGGAAATTCCGTTATACCACATTTAGGAGGTAATTAATTATGGCAAAAAAAGGAAAAAAATTCTTAGCTGCAGCTGCACAAGTTGATGTATTAAAATTTTACACAGCAAGTGAAGCTATAGACTTACTTAAAAAGGTATCATTTGAAAAATTTGATGCATCAGTAGAATTCGCAATTCGTCTTAACTTAGATCCACGTAAAGCTGAACAAAACTTACGTGGTGCAGTGGTTTTACCACATGGTACAGGAAAAACTAAAAAAGTTTTAGTTTTTGCTAAAGGTGACAAAGCAAAAGAAGCTGAAGCAGCAGGAGCTGACTACGTTGGAGACGCAGAATTAGTCGAAAAAGTACTTAAAGGTTGGGCAGATTTTGATACAGTAGTAGCAACACCAGATATGATGGCTCAAGTTGGAAAACTTGGTCGTACATTAGGACCAAAAGGTTTAATGCCTAATCCTAAAACTGGAACAGTTACTATGGATGTAACAAGAGCAGTTAACGAAATTAAAGCTGGTAAAGTAGAATACAGAGTAGACAAAGTAGGAAATATCAACTTAACAATTGGTAAAGTTTCTTTCAGTGCTGAAAAGCTATCTGAAAACTTAAACACTATTTATACTACACTTGTAAAATTAAGACCAGCAACTGTTAAAGGTGTATTTGTAGAAAATCTTGCAATCGCATCTACAATGGGTCCTGGTATCAAAATTGATCCAGACACAATTTAATTAAAGATTTAAAAATAAAATTGAATAAGAACTTTATGTCCAAGACTTAGGTGCTAATATGCTTAATATCCTAACGAGATAGAAGAAATGATATAATATATCCTCTTTTGTCTATGACTGAAGAGGTTTTTATTTTGATTGAATAAGTTTCGGAGGTGGAAGAGTGTCAAAAAAAGCAATCGCTAACAAACAAGTTGAAGTTAATGCATTAGCTGAAAAAATGCAAAATACGAATAGTTTCGTTATAGTAAACTATAGTGGATTAACAGTTGAACAGGTTACTAAATTAAGAGTTGAGCTTAGAGAAGCTGGATGTGAATTAAAAGTAATCAAAAACAACATTACTAAAAGAGCAGCAGAAGCTGCTGGTTACGGTGAAATAAAAGAAGCTTTACTTGGTCCGAATGCAGTAGCATTTAGTTATGAAGATAGTGTTTCAGCAGCAAAAACGGTTTTTGAATTTGCTAAAGAAAACAGTGCTTTAGAATTAAAAGTTGGTGTAGTTGATGGTGAATATATGGATAATGTAAAAATCCAAACAATCGCTACAATTCCTACAAGAGATGTATTATTAACAATGATCGCTGCAGGATTATTAACACCAATTAAAGAAGTTGCAATCGCATTAGACTTACATATGAAAAATTTAGAAGCACCACAAACAGAAGAAGCTGCTGAAGTTACTGAAGTAACTGAAGAAGCATAATAATATTAGGAGGAAATAACAATGGCAAAATTAACAAACGCTGAGATAATTGAAAGTTTTAAAGAAAAAACTTTATTAGAATTAAAAGAATTAGTAGATATGATGAAAGAAGAATTTGGTGTTGATCCAAGTGCAGTTGCAGCAGCAGCTCCAGCAGCAGTAGACGCAGCTCCAACTGAAGTTTCTGTAATTTTAGAAGCTCCAGGACCTAAAAAAATCGCAGTAATTAAAGTAGTTAGAGAATTAACTGGTTTAGGATTAAAAGAAGCTAAAGGTGTAGTTGATGCTGCTCCTACAGCAGTTAAAGAAAATATTACACCTGAAGAAGCAAAAGCTATCAAAGAAATGTTAGAAGAAGCTGGAGCAGCAGTTACGATTAAATAATTACCAAGTTAAAATCAACCTGAGTGTAAACTCAGGTTTTTGACTATTTACACAACAACAAAAAAAATTGGAGATGGTGTGATGACTCACTATTTTTCAGAAGATAATAATACACTGAAAAGCAATCCACAAGTGATTGCTTTTAGTGTTAATAATACACCTTTAAAATTCA
Source organism: Candidatus Izimoplasma sp. HR2 (assembly GCA_000753575.1). Classification (GTDB taxonomy): domain Bacteria; phylum Bacillota_I; class Bacilli_A; order Izemoplasmatales; family Izemoplasmataceae; genus JAFGXW01. The sequence continues at coordinate 71,029 of JRFF01000022.1, forward strand.
AAACTGATGTTGGTGTATTTTCTAAAAATCATCTTGATAGAGGAACTGAAGTATTACTTAAATACTTAGAAGTTGATGGCTCAGTTAAGACGGTTTTAGATTTAGGTTGTGGCTATGGAACTATTGGAGTTTATATGAATAAAAGGTATGATGTTGAAGTTGATATGGTAGATATTAATCAAAGGGCAATCGATCTTTCTATTCATAATGTTAAGTTAAATAATACCAAAGCAAATGTGTTTAAGAGCAATGGATTTGAAAATATTAACAATAAGTATGATCTTATAATAACTAACCCTCCAATTAGGACTGGGAAGGAATTAATTTATAAGTTTTTTAGTGAAGCAGCAAAGTTTCTAAATGATGAAGGTGCCTTATGCATTGTAATTAATAAGAAACATGGTGCAGAATCAGCTATTAAATTCCTAAAGACTATATATAGAAATATTGAGGTTTTAGGAAAGAATAAAGGATTTTATGTAATAAAGTGCAAAATCAATTGACTATTTGACAGTATTATGGTATTATATTAAATTGCCGAAACATGCGGTTTTTTGTGTTTCTAACACTGTTTTAACAATAAAAATGGGGTGAAGTTTGTGAGTTACAAATTAGTAAAATATGGTAAACAAAGAGAGAGACGAAACTACTCGAAAGTTAAGACTAACGTCGAATTACCAAACCTGATTAAGGTTCAAACTGAGTCGTTTGACTGGTTTATTCAAAAAGGACTAGCAGAATTATTTAGAGATATTTCTCCTATCCAAAACTTTACAGAAAATATAGAACTTTATTTTGAAGGATATGAATTTGGAGAGCCTAAATACAATATTAAGCAATCCATGGAAAAAGATATGACTTATTCGAAACCTTTACGTGTAAATGTAAAGTTAGTTAATGTCGATACCGGAGAAATAAAACAACAAAAAATCTTTATGGGTGATTTCCCAATTATGTCGCCTAATGGTTCGTTCGTAATTAACGGTAGTGAGCGTGTTATCGTTTCACAGATCGTAAGAAGTGCGGGAGTTTTCTTTAGTGAAAACATTGATAAGAAAACACTTCGTAGTAAATTCTTAGGACAAGTTATCCCAACACGTGGAGCTTGGCTAGAGTACGAAATCGGATCTAAAGATGTATTGTTTGTTAAATTAGATCGTAGTAAAAAAATTACCTTAACTACTCTTCTTAGAGCGTTAGGTTTTTCTAGTAACCAACAAATTTTAGAAATGTATGGTGTTTCAAACTTCTTGGAATTAACACTTAGTAAAGACCCTACAACTAATTCAGTTGACGCAATTAAAGAAGTTTATTCTAAATTACGTCAAGGTGAAACAGCGACTGAAGAAGGAGCGAAATCGTTCTTAATTAGCCGTTTATTTGATGCGAAAAGATATGATTTAGCTGAAGTTGGTCGTTATAAAATAAATAAAAAACTTGATGTACTTAACCGTATTCATGGGAAAAAATTTGCTTATGATTTAGTAGATCCTGAAACTGGGGAAGTAATATTCGAACAAGATACTGTGATTACTGATCAAACTATTGAAGTATTAAAAGATTACCGTCATTTGTTCACTCATAAGATTCCGGGTGTTGGAGCTTATGAACTTGAGTATGACTTTAAATTAATTGTTGATATCTTTAGAACTGCTGAAGTTAATGATGTAAAATTATTTGATTATTTATCAGATGATGAATTACTTGAAGATATTAGAACTCAAGAGTTTAAAACAGGAAAACAATATTATAAAGGTTACTTAAAATCTCTTGGTAAAACTGACAAAATGTTAACTGAGGAATTAGGTAAAGCATTTGTAAAAGAATTAAAAGAAGGATTTGATGCAGTTCTTGAAAATGAAAATATCAATTTCGAGTTAGCAGAAGTTCAAATCATTGAAGTACTTACAAAAGATGCACAAGATAATGAAATTCAAGTAAAAATTATTGGTAATAATACATTTGAAGATAAAGTACATATTGTACCTTCAGATATTATTGCATCAATTTCTTACTACTTGAATCTATTTAATAGAGTAGGATCACTAGATGATATTGATCACCTTGGTAATAGACGCCTTAGATTAATTGGTGAATTACTTAAGAATCAATTTAGAATTGGTCTTACAAAAATGGAGAAAAACGTTAAGGATCGTATGTCTACAAAAGAACCTGATGAAATTACTCCACAAAACTTAATTAATATTAGACCTTTAACTTCATCAATTAAAGAGTTCTTTGGTAGTAGCCAGTTATCACAATTCATGGCTCAAACTAACCCTCTTGATGAGTTAACACATAAACGTCGTATCTCAGCTCTTGGACCTGGTGGTTTAACTAGGGACCGTGCTGGATTCGAAGTACGTGACGTTCATCATAGTCATTATGGACGTATTTGTCCTATTGAAACTCCTGAGGGACAAAATATTGGTTTAATCAATAGTTTAGCTTCATATGTTAGAGTTAATAAATATGGATTTATGGAAACTCCTTATCTAAAAGTTAATAAACTTGAAGATGGTATAGCGCAAGTTTCTGATGAAATCGTTTATTTATCAGCAGATGAAGAAGAAAAATATATAATTGGACAGGGTAATATTGTTGTTGACAACAAAAAACACATTGTTCATGAATCTGTAGTTGCTAGAAATAGAGGGGAAACAAAAATGTATCCTCGTCAAAAAGTTGAATTAATGGACGTATCTCCTAAACAGATCGTTTCTATTTCAACTGCATGTATTCCATTCTTAGAGCATGATGATGCAAACCGTGCTTTAATGGGTGCAAACATGCAACGTCAAGCAATTCCACTATTAATCCCTGAAGCTGCATATGTTGCAACAGGTATTGAGTATAAAGCAGCACATGATTCAGGGTCTTGTATTATCGCAGAGAACTCTGGTGTTGTTGAATATGTTGATGGTGATGTAATTAAAGTTAAACAAAAAAATGGAACAATGGATATTTATGATTTACCTAAATTCCAAAGATCTAATCAAGGAACTTGTATTAACCAATCTCCAATTGTAAAAATTGGTGACAAGATTAAAGCTAGTGACATAATTACAGATGGTCCTTCAATGGATCAAGGTGAAATGGCACTTGGACGTAATGTTGTTGTTGGATTTATGACGTGGAATGGTTACAACTATGAAGATGCAATTATTATGAGTGAAAGATTAGTAAAAGAAGATGTTTATACTTCAATTCATATTGAAAAATCTGAAATTGAAGCAAGAGATACAAAACTTGGAAAAGAAGAAATCACAAGAGAAATTCCAAATGTTGGAGATGACGGTAGAAAATACTTAGATGATAAAGGAATTATTATTCCTGGTGCTGAAGTATTTGAAGGTGACATCTTAGTTGGTAAAGTTACTCCTAAAGGACAAACAGATCCAACTCCAGAAGATAAATTATTACTAGCTATCTTTGGTGAGAAATCACGTGAAGTAAGAGACACTAGTTTAAGAGTACCTCACGGTGGTGGGGGAATCGTTCGAAGTGTTAAATACTTTAGTAGAGCTAACGGAGATGAGTTATCTCCTGGTGTAAACGAAGTAGTTAGAATTTATATAGTTCAAAAACGTAAAATTAATGAAGGTGACAAAATGGCTGGTCGTCATGGTAATAAAGGGGTTATCTCTAAAATATTACCAATTGAAGATATGCCATACATGGAAGATGGAACTCCTATCGATATCATGTTAAACCCACTTGGAGTACCTTCACGTATGAATATTGGACAAGTACTAGAATTGCATTTAGGTATGGCATCTAAGGAATTAGGTGTTCATGTTGCTACTCCTGTATTTGATGGTTGTAGTAGTAAGGATTTAGCTACTATTATGAAAGAAGCTGGAATGGCTGATGATGGTAAACAAGTACTTTATTCAGGTAGAACTGGTGAAGCATATGACAACAGAATTTCTGTTGGAGTAATGTATATGATTAAATTAGACCATATGGTTGATGACAAATTACACGCTAGATCAGTTGGTCCTTACACATTAGTAACACAACAACCAATGGGTGGTAAAGCTCAAAATGGTGGACAACGTTTCGGAGAAATGGAAGTATGGGCATTAGAAGCTTATGGTGCTGCGTACGCATTACAAGAAATGTTAACTGTTAAATCTGATGATATTATCGGAAGAAACAAAGTGTTTAGAGCAATAGTTGATGGGAAAAGTATTCCTGAACCAAGCTTACCAGAATCATTTAGAGTATTAACAAGAGAATTACAATCAATCGGTATTTATGTTGAGTTAATCAACAAAAAAACTGGTGTTAATGAAGCAAATAAAAGTTTAGTAAATGAAGATTCAGAAGACTATATTTCAAAATATGGATTCCAATCTTAGAAAGTAGGGTGATTTTATGAGTCAAAGATTTTCACATTATAAAATTAGATTAGCATCTCCTGAGGAAATCAGAGGTTGGTCGTTTGGTGAAGTTAAAAAACACGAAACAATAAATTATCGTACTTTAAAACCAGAAAAAGATGGATTATTTTGCGAAGTTATCTTCGGACCGACAAAAGATTATCAATGTGCATGTAGTAACAAATCAAAAAGAAGTTCACATACAGGAAAGAAATGTGCTGTATGTGGTGTAGAAATTACCGAAAGTAAAGTAAGAAGAGAAAGAATGGGACACATCGAATTAGCTGCTCCTGTTGTTCATACTTGGTATTTAAGAAATAGTCCTTCAAGACTCGCTACTTTACTTGCAATTAAATCTAAAGATTTAGAAGAAGTTGTATATCTTGCTTCATATATCGTAATTGATGCTGGAGATACAGATTTACACTTCAAACAAATATTAAGTGAAGCAGATTATTCTAAAAAGTATATGGAATATGGAACGCGTTTTAAAGCCTTAACTGGTGCTGAAGCAGTTAAAGTATTACTTAGAAAATTAGATCTTAAAAAAGAATCACTTAACTTAAGAAAAGATTTACCAACAGCTTCAAAACAAAAAAGAGAAAAAATCATTAAAAGATTAGAAGTAGTAGAAGCATTTGTTAATTCAGATAACTTACCTGAATGGATGGTTTTAGATGTATTACCTGTAATACCTCCAGAACTTCGTCCAATGGTTCAGTTAGATGGTGGACGTTTCGCTACAACTGACTTAAATGATTTATATCGTCGTATTTTAAACAGAAATAACCGTTTAAAAAGACAATTTGAACAAAGTGCTCCTCACTTAATTACTAAAAATGAAAAGCGTATGTTACAAGAAGCAGTTGATGCTTTAATTGATAACTCTAAACGTGGTAGAAAAGTAGTAGTTGAGAAAAACAGACCATTAAAATCTTTAAGTGATTTATTACGTGGTAAACAAGGTAGATTCAGACAAAACTTACTTGGTAAACGTGTTGATTATTCAGGACGTTCAGTTATCGTAGTAGGTCCAGACTTAGAAATGTACCAATGTGGACTTCCAAGAGAAATGGCAGTTACTCTATTCAAACCTTTCGTTATTAGAGAGTTAATTGAAAGAGATATTGCTTCAAATATTAGAAGTGCTAAACGTATGATTGAAATGCTTACTGATGATAGAATCTGGGATGTACTAGAAGATGTTATTAGAGAGCATCCAGTATTATTAAATCGTGCACCTACACTACATAGACTTGGTATTCAAGCATTTGAACCAGTATTAGTAGAAGGAAAAGCAATTAGACTTCACCCACTAGTAACAACTGCATTTAATGCCGATTTCGATGGGGATCAAATGGCAGTACATGTTCCACTTAGTGAAGAAGCTCAAGCTGAAGCACGTGTATTAATGCTTGCATCAAACAACATTTTAAATCCTAAAGATGGTAAACCAATTGTTACACCATCACAGGATATGGTATTAGGTAACTATTACCTTACAATGGAAGAAGCAGGATTACCTGGTGAAGGTAAAGTATTTGGTGATTATGATGAAGCAACTATTGCTTATGAAAATAAAATCATTACTTTACATACTAGAATAGCTTTAAGAGGTAGTGCATTAGGTAATGCACCACTTACTGAAGAACAAAGAAATGGTTACTTAATTACAACTTATGGTAAATTAACTTTTAATGAAATCTTACCAAGAAGTTTTGCTTACTTAAATGAACCAACTCTTACAAATCTTCAAAAACAAAAAGACCCTATAACTGGTGAAGAAAGATATATTACTCCTTCTCAATACTTTGTACCTAAAGGTGTTAATATTAGAGAATATATCAAAAACCAACCAATTGTAGGACCATTTAAAAAAGGTTTCTTATCACAAATCATTTCTGAAGTATTTATAGTATTCAAAATAAATGAAACTTCAAAAATGTTAGATAAACTTAAAAACTTAGGGTTTAAATATTCTACATTAGCTGGAATTACAGTTTCAGCATCAGATGTAAAAGTTTATTCAGGTAAAGCTAAAGAAGTTAAAAAGACTGAAAAAATTGTTGAAAAATTAACTCTTCAATATCAAATGGGACTTTTAACTGATTATGAAAGATATAAATTAGTAGTAAAAGAGTGGGCATTAGTTAAAAACAAAATCCAAGCTGGATTAATGAAAGAATTAACTAGCGATAACCACATCTTTATGATGAGTGACTCTGGAGCCAGAGGGAACGCATCAAACTTTACACAGTTAGCTGGTATTCGTGGATCAATGGCCAATACAAAACGTGAAGGATTAAATAAAGCTTATAACATTAAAGCTGGAATCAAATCAATCATTGAGTTACCTGTAAAATCTTCATTTATTGAAGGTCTTACAATGAGTGAGTTCTTTATCTCTACTCATGGGGCTCGTAAAGGTTCTACCGATACTGCCTTAAAAACAGCCGATTCAGGGTACTTAACAAGACGTTTAGTAGATGTTTCACAAGACTTAGTTATTACTGAAGAAGACTGTCATACTGATAAAGGAACTACAATTAGAGCAATATTACATGATGATGGAAAAGAAATTGTTCCATTCTTAGATAGATTAATTGGACGTTTTAGTTCTGAAACTATTCTTCATCCTGAGACTGGGGAAGTATTAATTACTAAAGATGAGTATATCGATGATGAAAAAGCGAGACATATCGTTGAAGCAGGTATCGATGAACTTAGAATTAGAAGTGTATTAACTTGTGATTCTAACTCAGGTGTTTGTAAAAAATGTTACGGACAAAACTTATCAACTGGAGACTTAGTTGAAGTTGGAGAAGCGGTTGGTATAATCGCAGCTCAATCAATTGGTGAACCAGGAACTCAGTTAACAATGCGTACTTTCCATACAGGTGGGGTAGCTGGATCAGATATCACTCAAGGGCTTCCACGTATCCAAGAGTTATTTGAAGCAAGAACGCCTAAAGGAAAAGCAGTAATTAGTGAGATTGATGGTACTGTTTCTGATATTGAAATAGTTGAGGAAAGATATAAAGTTACTGTAGAAAACGGATTTGAACAACACGTTTATGAGACTAATAGTAATGTTACACTAATGGTTGAAGAAAACGATGATGTATTCTCTGGACAAAAAATTACTGATGGATCTATTGATCCTAAGCAATTACTAAAAGCTACAGATGCTGATACAGTTCAACAATACTTAATTAAAGAAGTTCAAAAAGTTTACCGTGCTCAAGGTATTGAGATTTCAGATAAACACATTGAAGTTATTGTTCATCAAATGATGAGAAAAATCAATGTTTATATTGAAGGAGATACAACAATCTTACCAGGAGCTCAAAAATCTATAAGAGAATTTAAAGCTGCGAATAAGGAAGTACTACTTAGCGGTGGGAAACCAGCTGTTGGTAGACCAGTATTACTTGGTATTACTAGAGCAAGTTTACGTAGTGAATCATTCTTAAGTGCTGCATCATTCCAGGAAACTACTAGAATACTTACAGATGCTGCAATTAGAGGTAAAGTAGATTATTTAAGAGGCTTAAAAGAAAATGTAATTATCGGTGGATTAATTCCTGCTGGTACTGGTATTCTAAAAGATACATATTTTGCATATGATAAACCAGAACCTGAAGTAATTGAAGAAGAAAATCCATACGCATTAGATAATTTCGAATTTTAATTAATAAAACAGCTACAATTTGTAGCTGTTTTTTATTTAAATACAATATTTAAGATGGCTTACATAGTGGATTAATTTAACCTATAATAAGTATTTTAAAAAAAGATAACATAATTATTGACACGCCTGCATGTGTGTTATATAATAGGTATGCAATTTGAGATTAAATACACGGGGTTTATGGCATAAACCTCTATATTTATGACAAAAGTGAACCACCTGGTAGTGTGGAACCTATTATGAGAGGAGGAAACCCATAAATGCCTACAATCAATCAATTAGTAAGAAAAGGTAGAAAATCTAAAGTTACAAAATCAAAATCACGTCACTTAAATGTTGGATATAATTCAATCAAAAAGATCATGACTGATACAAAAAGTCCGCAAAAACGTGGTGTTTGTACACGTGTTGCTACAATGACACCTAAGAAACCTAACTCAGCTTTACGTAAGTACGCTCGTGTTAGATTATCTAACGGAATTGAAGTAACAGCATATATACCTGGTATTGGACACAAACTACAAGAACATAGTGTTGTGTTAATTCGTGGTGGTCGTGTTAAAGACTTACCAGGAGTTAGATATCATATCATCCGTGGTACATTAGATACTACAGGAGTAGAAGGAAGAAAACAAAGCCGTTCTAAATACGGTGCAAAGAAAGCATAATATAATTTAAAAAAAATTAAAAATTCGAGAGGAGGAATTAATTATGCCTCGTAAAGGTCATATAGCAAAAAGAGAAGTATTGGCTGATCCAATGTATAATTCAAAATTAGTTACTAAACTAATCAACAATATCATGTTGGATGGTAAAAAAGGAACTGCTCAAGGTATTTTATACGGAGCGTTCAAAAAAGTAGAAGAAATAACAAACCAACCACCTATAGAGGTTTTTGAGGAAGCTTTAAATAATATCATGCCTACATTTGAAGTTAAATCAAGAAGAATTGGTGGACAAAACTATCAAGTACCTGTTGAAGTAAGACCAGAGAGAAAATATACTCTAGGACTTAGATGGTTAACATTATATGCAAGATTAAGAAATGAAAAGACTATGGAAGATAGATTAGCAAAAGAAATTATTGATGCAAGCCAAGGAAATGGAGCTTCTGTTAAGAAAAAAGAAGATATTCATAGAATGGCTGAAGCTAATAAAGCATTCGCTCACTATCGTTGGTAGAAAGGAGATATCAAAATGGCACGTGAATACTCACTAAATATGACTCGTAATATTGGTATTATGGCTCATATTGATGCAGGTAAAACTACTGCGACTGAGCGTGTTTTGTATCACACAGGAAGAATCCATAAAATTGGTGAAACGCACGATGGTGCTTCACAAATGGACTGGATGGCTCAAGAGCAAGAACGTGGGATTACAATAACATCAGCAGCTACTACAGCGCATTGGAATGACCATAGAATTAACATTATTGATACTCCAGGACACGTAGACTTTACAGTAGAAGTATCAAGATCACTACGCGTATTAGACGGTAGTGTGGCATTATTAGATGCACAAGCAGGAGTTGAACCTCAAACTGAAACAGTTTGGAGACAAGCTACTGAATATAAAGTACCTAGAATTGTATTCGTTAATAAAATGGATAAAATGGGTGCAGACTTCGCATTCAGCGTACAATCAATGAAAGATAGATTAGGAGCACATGTTGCTGCTATTCAATGGCCTATTGGTGCTGAAGACGATTTTGACGGAATAATTGACTTAGTTGATATGATAGCTTACCATTTCGATGGTGAAGCTAATGAAGAAGCTGTAGTAATTGATATTCCTGAAAATTTAAAAGAACTTGTAGAAGAAAAAAGAGTTGAACTAATTGAAGCAATGGCAGATTTTAACGAAGACATCATGATGCTTTACTTAGAAGGAGAAGAAGTTCCAGCTGATATGCTTAAAGCGACTGTTCGTAAAGCTACATTAGAAGTTAAATTCTTCCCGGTATTATGTGGTTCAGCTTTCAAAAACAAAGGTGTAAAACTAATGTTAGATGCAGTTATAGCGTACTTACCAAGTCCGTTAGAAGTTGCAGCTGTTATTGGTACTAATAAAAAAGGTGAAGAAATTACATTACCAGCAGATGACGCTGGAAGATTTAGTGCATTAGCATTTAAAGTAATGACAGATCCATTTGTTGGAAAACTTACATTCTTTAGAGTTTACTCAGGACAATTATCAAAAGGATCATATGTAAAAAATGCTTCTAAAGATAATAGAGAGAGAATTGGTAGAATACTTCAAATGCATGCAAACTCAAGAGTAGAAATTGAACATGTATACTCTGGAGATATCGCAGCAGCTATCGGACTTAAAAACACTACTACAGGGGATACTCTTTGTGGAGACAAAGATTATATTATCTTAGAAAAAATGGTATTCCCAGAACCAGTTATCAGTGTTGCTATTGAACCAAATAGTAAACAAGATCAAGATAAAATGGGTATAGCATTAAACAAACTTGCAGAAGAGGATCCAACATTTAGAACATATACTGATGAAGAAACAGGACAAACTATTATTGCTGGTATGGGTGAATTACACCTTGATATTATCGTTGATAGAATGAAACGTGAATTCAAAGTAGGAGCAAGTGTAGGAGCACCTCAAGTTTCTTATAGAGAAACAATTACTCAAGAAGCAGAAATTGAAGGAAAATTCGTTAGACAATCTGGTGGACGTGGACAATATGGACATGTTTGGATTAGATTTGAACCAAACCCAGGTAAAGGATTTGAATTCGCAGATAAAATCGTTGGTGGAACAGTACCTCGTGAATATATCCCAGTTGTTGGTAAAGGTTTAGCTGAATCAATGGACAGTGGTATACTTGCTGGTTATCCAATTATCGATTTAAAAGCTACATTATATGATGGATCTTATCATGATGTAGATTCGAATGAAATGGCGTTTAAAGTTGCAGCTGGAATGGCGCTTAAAAAAGCGGCTGAACAATGTAAAGCTATTTTATTAGAACCATTAATGTTAGTAGACGTTATTGTACCTGATGATTACCTAGGTAATGTTATTGGGGATATTACAAGTCGTCGTGGTAGAATTGAAGGACAAACTCAACGTGGAAATGCTCAACAAATAACTTCTAAAGTACCTCTAGCTGAAATGTTTGGTTATGCTACAAGCTTAAGATCAAACACTCAAGGACGTGGAAATTATACAATGCAATTCTCGCATTATGAAGCATGTCCTAAGTCAATAGCTGAAGAAGTAGTTAAAAAACGAAACGGATAATTGACTGAAAAACTTGCATTATACTGAATAATGCGATAAAATATTGTTGGAAAATATAAAACTATAAGAGAAAATTATTAAGGAGGAAAATTAATAATGGCAAAAGAAAAATTTATTAGAAATAAACCGCATATGAATATAGGAACTATTGGTCATGTAGACCATGGTAAAACTACATTAACAGCTGCAATTGCAACTGTATTAGCAAAAAGAGGAGTAGGAGCTACTCAAGCTGCTGACTTTGCTTCTATCGATAACGCACCTGAAGAAAGAGAAAGAGGAATCACAATCAACACTTCACATGTTGAATATGAAACTGAAGCTCGTCATTACGCTCATGTTGACTGCCCAGGACATGCCGATTACGTTAAAAACATGATCACTGGAGCTGCACAAATGGACGGTGGAATCATCGTTGTTAGTGCTACTGACGGACCTATGCCTCAAACTAGAGAACATATCTTATTATCTCGTCAAGTTGGTGTACCTAAATTAATCGTATTTATGAATAAAGTAGATGCAGTTGATGATGACGAATTATTAGAATTAGTTGAAATGGAAATTCGTGAATTATTAGACGAATATGATTTCCCTGGAGACGATATTCCTGTAATTATGGGATCTGCACTTGGTGCATTAAACGGAGAAGAAAAATATGAAGACGGTGTTATGGAATTAATGGAAGCTGTTGATACATACTTCGATACTCCAGTTCGTGAAACTGACAAACCATTCTTAATGCCTGTTGAAGACGTATTCAGTATTACTGGACGTGGAACAGTTGCTACAGGACGTGTTGACAGAGGAACTATCAAAGTTGGAGAACCAGTTGAAATTATCGGAATCAAAGATACTATACAATCTGTATGTACAGGTGTTGAAATGTTCCGTAAATTATTAGACCGTGCTGAAGCTGGAGATAATATTGGTGCATTATTACGTGGTGTTTCAAGAGACGACGTACAACGTGGACAAGTATTAGCTAAACCTAAATCAGTTACTCCACATACAAACTTCAAAGGACAAGTATACGTACTTTCTAAAGAAGAGGGTGGACGTCATACTCCATTCTTCAGTAACTATAGACCTCAGTTCTACTTCAGAACTACTGATGTTACTGGTGTTGTTGAATTACCTGCAGGTGTAGAAATGGTTATGCCTGGTGACGATGTTGAAATGGTTGTTGAATTAATTCATCCAATCGCATTAGAACAAGGTACTAAATTCTCTATCCGTGAGGGTGGACGTACAGTTGGTGCTGGAATCGTTGCTGAAATTTTAAAATAATTACTAAATCTTTTAATTAAAGAGACTTCGGTCTCTTTTTTTTATGCATTTTTCACATAATTTTCATAACAAAGTTATATAATTTTGATATAATAAGATAGGTGATAATATGTTAGTAGATACTCATGTACATTTAAATTCGAAAAAATACAAAGATAATTTACCACAAGTTATATCTAGAGCACACGAAGCTGGGGTTGAATTAATGATCGTAGTTGGCTTTGATCATGAAACAAACTTAAGAGCTATAGAGCTTGCGGAAAAGTATCCTTTTATCTATGCCACAGTTGGATATCATCCTACTGACGCAAGACACGTTAAACCTCGCGACTATGAAATTCTTTCAAAACAGCTTAAACATGAAAAAGTTGTAGGGATAGGTGAATGCGGATTAGATTTTTATTGGGATAAAGAATATGTGGATAAACAAATTGAAGTGTTTAGAAAACAAATAGAGTTATCAATAGAATTTGATAAGCCTTTAATTATACATATGAGAGATGCAAGTGAAGCTACGTACAATGTACTTAGTGAATATAAAAATCTAAAAGGAATAATGCATTGTTATTCAGGTAGTCCTGAAATGGCAAAAGAATTTTTAAAATTAGGATTTCATATATCTTTAGGAGGACCTGTGACTTTCTTAAATGGACGTGTTCCTAAAGAAGTAGCTAAAATAGTTCCTATAGATAAATTACTAATTGAAACTGATGCACCTTATCTTTCTCCACATCCTTTTAGAGGTAAAACAAATGAGCCAGCTCGAGTAAAATTAGTAGCTGAAGAAATAGCTAGATTAAGGGATGTGTCTTATACTAGTATAGCTAAAACTACAGCTAATAACGCATATAAATTATTCAACATCAAGGAGATGAAATAAATGAGAAAAATATTGATAGTACTAATAATTTCTTTAAGTCTATTATTAAGTGGATGTTCAGCTTTCAATAGTGGGACTACATATACAGAAGATGAATTAACTGAGTTAATAGAGAGTTTAATACCCGAGGCTGAGGTTACAACTAGTTATGATCTTTCATCATTTGAGAATGCAATTACTCAAATGGCTGAAACTTCAAAATCTGGGGTAATTGGGATTACAGCAATTTCTGGAATTAGTTCAGGAACAGGATCAGGAGTTATCTATAAGTTAGATGGGAATAAATACTATGTTGTAACTAATGCACATGTAGTAGTTCATTCACAACTTGAAAACATAGATAGTGAATTAACTGAAGTATATTATGAAGCATTTTCTTTAAAGATTGTATATGAGAAGAATGGATTACTATTTGAGATAACTGAGAATGTAGAATTAGTTGGATATGATATTACAACTGATTTATCAGTGTTAACTTTTGAATCAGACCAAGATTTCGCAGTAATAGAAATGGCTGATTCATATCAACTTGAATTAGGACAGTTTGTTTTCGCAATTGGGAATCCTCTTGGATTTGAGTATTACGGGACAGTTACTATGGGAATCATTAGTGGTACTACTAGATATGTTGATTATGGAGATTTTAGCGCAACATTAATTCAACATGATGCAGCAATAAGCCCAGGAAATAGCGGTGGAGCATTGTTGAATCTAGAAGGTGAATTAATAGGAATAAATAATATGAAGATTGTTGATGACTCTGTAACTGGAATAGGATTTGCAATTCCGTCTAATACAGTTAGAAGAATTGTAGCAGATTTAGAAGATGATGGAATAATTACTAGACCATACCTTGGTGTATCAACTAACGCATTATCAAATACATGTGGACTTGAATATGGGGTTTGTATTAATATACAAGCCGGTGGAGCTGCAGAAGCTGCGGGATTACTTGATGGTGATGTAATAATCGGATATATGAATGCTGATATGACAGAGTTTTTAGAAATACTAAATTTTAATGATTTAAAAGAAGCAATTCTAAACAGCTCAGTAGGAGAAAATGTTACTATTAAATATGTAAGAGATGGAGTAGAAAAAATATCAGACGAAGTTGTTTTAGGTACACATCCAGATGATTAAAGAGGAGAAATCCTCTTTTTTTTTGCCTATCTTTTTTTAAAAAAGTGTATAAGTGTTAAAATATTTATAGAGGTGATTATTTTGAGAGATGCCATTTTAAGTAGAGTAAGTACTAGGACATTTAATAAACAACAATTATCAGGAAAAGATATTCAAAAAATAGAAGCAATATTAGAAGAGTATAAATCTATTAAAGGACCATTTGACCATGTATTTAAATTTAACTTTAGATTAAATGATTCGAAAAGTCCAGAAAGTAGAAAAGTTGGGACTTATGGAGTGCTTAGACATGTTCCTGGATTTATTGGAGGCATTTGTGAAAATGAACTTAAATCCTTAGTAGATTATGGGTATATTTTTGAGAGAGTAATTCTTGAATTAACAAAAGAGGAATATGATACATGTTGGATTGGTGGAACATTTAAAAGAAAAGATTTTGAGAAAAAACTTAAAGAAAATGAAATAATTCCTGCGATAAGTCCTGTAGGATTTAGAGCTCTTAAGAGAACAATGATTGAAAGGTTTGTAAGAAATAGTGCAGAGTCAGATAATAGAAAAATATTTGATGAAATGTTTAAAGACTACAATACTTTAGAGCCATTAAACGATACCTTTGAGAATCCAATAATGCAGTGTTTAGATCTTGTAAGAAAAGGTCCAAGCGCATCTAATAAGCAACCATGGAGAGCGTACCTTGATAATGATATAATTCACTTTTATTTAAAAAGAACACAAAGATATCCAAGTGATTCATTTCCATATGATATTCAGGCATTAGACATCGGGATAGCTATATCGAACTTCACTGTTGGATTGGAATATTTCGATTTTGAATATACGTATTTTCATAATGATAAAGCCAATAAAATAGATTTTAATGATTATGTAATATCTATTAAGATTAAGAAATAGAAACTATTTGCTTTTTAACTTGAAAAAATCCCTGAAATAAAGTAAAATAGTTTAGGCCTAAGGAGATGATAATATGGGTTTAACTGCTGGAATTGTTGGGTTACCTAACGTTGGTAAATCAACACTATTTAATGCAATAACAAAAGCTGGTGCACTTGCTGCTAATTATCCATTTGCGACTATTGATCCAAATGTGGGAGTTGTGGAAGTACCAGATGAAAGACTAGATAAATTAACTGAGCTTGTAAAACCGAAAAAGACTATTCCTACAATTTTTGAATTTACTGATATTGCTGGAATTGTTAAAGGGGCTTCTAAAGGTGAAGGACTTGGAAACAAATTTTTAAGTCATATTAGAGAAGTTGATGCAATTGTTCAAGTTGTTCGTGCTTTTGATGATGAAAATGTTACTCATGTAGATGGGGATATTGACCCTATTAGAGATATTGAAACTATTAATTTAGAATTAATTTTTGCTGATTTAGAAGTAGTTGAAAAGAGACTTCCTAAGATTGAGAAAAAGGCACAATTAAGAGTTGACCAGGACTCAGTTTATGAATATAACATACTTAAAACAATCCATGAACATTTAATGGATAATAGACCAATTAGAACTATGAAATTTGCTGATACTGAATTTGCTGTAATTAAGAATTTTAACTTCTTAACATTAAAACCTATGTTATACGTAGCTAATATAATTGAAGATGAAATTAATGATTATAGTAATAATGAATATGTAAAGATGATAAAAGAGTTTGCTAAAAATGAACATAGTGAAGTTGTTGTTATTAGTGCTAAGATTGAAGCTGAACTTGGTGAGCTAGATGATGATGAAAAAGAAATGTTTTTAGAAGAACTAGGAATTAACGTTTCTGGACTAGAAAAACTTATCGTTAGAAGCTATGATTTACTTGGTCTTGAAACTTACTTTACTGCTGGTCCTCAAGAAGTTAGAGCTTGGACTTTCAGAAAAGGAATGAAAGCTCCTGCATGTGCTGGAATTATTCATACTGATTTTCAAAAAGGATTTATCCGTGCTGAAACTATTAAATATGAAGATTTAATTAAATTTGGTGGAGAGCAAGGTGCTAAAGAAGCTGGTAAAGCTCGTTTAGAAGGAAAAGAATATATCGTTCAAGATGGCGATGTAATGCATTTTAGATTTAATGTATAATAGGCACTACAGATGTAGTGCTTTTTTTTTATTGATATGGTAAAATAAACTACTGAGGTGATTATATGGATTTAACTGTTTATAAGCTTAGTTCTTTCCCAAAAGAAGATTATGGTGGAAATGAAGCTGGAGTAGTATTAGACGCTGATTCATTAAAAGATAAAGAAATGTTAAAGATCGCCAAAGAAGTTGGCTTTTCTGAAACTGCGTTTGTATCTAATAGTAATGTTGCTGACTATAAAGTTAGATTCTTTACACCTGCAAATGAAGTATCATTATGTGGGCATGCTACTATTGCCACATTTAATTTATTGAGAGATAAAGAAATTATTAGTCCAGGGATATATACTCAGGAAACTAAAGCCGGAATATTAAAATTAGATGTAAAAGAAGATATTGTATTTATGGAACAAAATTCTCCTGTATACGGACAGGTTATTGAAGCAATAGAATTTAATAATTGTTTTTATAACGATGACTACATTAATCATGAGTTACCAATAGTAATTCTATCAACTGGTATGAGAGAAATATTTTTACCAATTAACTCAGTAAAAAAGCTTAATAATCTTACTCCAAATTTTGAAGAAATTATTAAACTTTCAAAGAAATACGATGTAATTGGAATCCATGTTTTCTCTGTTACAAAAGATAAAGCTGATGCATACGGCAGAAACTTTGCACCTATCGTTGGAATCAATGAAGAGAGTGCTACAGGAACAAGTAATGGAGCGCTTGGTTGCTATTTAAATAAATATGTTAATCCAAGTAAATCTGAGTTTATTTTAAGACAAGGATACAGTATGAATAAGCCTTCAGAAATTATTACAAAATTACAAATCCAAAATAGAATGATAAATACTGTTTGGGTTGGAGGAACTGCAAAGATTATATAAGAGGTGAAGATGATGAAAACAGCAATTATTACAGTAGGAAAAGAAGTTCTTACAGGAAAAACAATTAATACTAATTTAGCTACTATTTCAAGAAGATTGAATGAGATAGGAATTGATGTAAATCGTTCTATCGTAATTGATGATATAAAAGAAGAATATTATAGTATTCTTGATTTTTGTGATTCAGATTTAATAATATTCACTGGTGGACTTGGTCCAACAGTTGATGATATTACTAGAGAGACAGTAATTGATTATTTTAAAGTTGAAACATATTTAGATAAAAATATCTTAAAAGATATAAAAGACTACTTTGGAAGAATAAAAGTAAAAATGGAAGATACAAATGATAAACAAGCATATTTTCCTAAAAATTCTATAATAATAAATAATGAACTTGGAACTGCCCCAGGAGTTATCTTTAAGGCTGATAATAAAACAATAGTCTTATTCCCGGGTCCACCACATGAAATGATACCAATGCTTGAAGAGTTAATTAAATATCTTAAAAAAGAACTAGATATTAAGTTATATTCAAAAGGATTTAAACTTGTTGGAATAGGTGAATCAACTATTGAAAAAGCTTTAACAGGATTCTATGATAAACATCCTTTAGTTAATGTTGCACCTTATGCAAGTATAGGAGAAATTAAGTATGTATTTACTTCGTCAAATAAAGAAAAATTAGAAGAAACAATGAATGATTTTTATAGTAAATTTAGTGAGTTTATATATGGTGATTTGGATGACACATTAGAAGGAATTATTGTTCAAAAATTAATAGATGAAAAGATGGTTATTTCTACAGCAGAAAGTTGTACTGCAGGACAACTTGCACATATGATTACTAAGGTAAGTGGATCATCTGAAATCTTTAAAGAAGGATTTATTACTTATAGCTATGAAGCAAAAAGTAAGTATCTAAATGTTTTACAGGATTCTTTAATAAAATATGGTGCAGTAAGTAATGAAGTGGCTAATGAAATGGCTATAGGACTAGCAAAAGAGACCCTTGCTGATATAGCAATTTCTATAACAGGAATAGCTGGTCCAACTGGTGATACACCAGATAAACCTATTGGTTTAACTTACTTTGGACTTACTCATAACGGAGTTACAAAAACATTTAAAAAGATATTTAATGGTAACCGAGAAATGGTAAGAACTAGAGCAACCATTTATGCTTTGAATTTAATTAGAAAAGAGTTATTTAAATAGATAAAAAAAGTGGTGAAATTACACCACTTTTTTTTTACATTGGTAAGACGCATTACTAGATTAGGAAATCTACTAGCAAAATGACTACTTCAAAAATGAATAAAAGGACCAATATTTTTTTCATCTTACCACCTCAATTAAAGTTTAACATTATGAAAATATGAAGTAAATATTGTATATATATGTTGCATATAAAACAATGTGAACTACATTAACTGATCCTTTAATGAATTATATATATTATATATATTTATTAGTTTACAAGGAAAACCAACTGTGATATAATTATTCAGCGTGAGTTTTGAACTCATCCTTGCTGCAAGGCAGCCAATAGACCAAGAGGAGGTAGAAAAAATGAGAAGATACGAAATTATGTACATCATTCGTCCTACTGTACTAGAAGATGACAGAAAAGCTTTAATTGAAGAATTAAACGCTATCTTTACATCTCGTGGTGCAGAAGTTACTAATGTAAACGAATGGGGAATGAAAGATTTAGCTTATGAAATTGAAAAACATAAAAAAGGATATTACGTTGTAATAGACGTGTTATCAAATGATGAAGCTAGAATTGAATTCGACCGTATTGTTAGAATTAAAGAAACAATTATTCGTTATTTAATATTGAAAAACGAAAGATAAGGGAGTGATTTTATGATTAATCGAGTAGTATTAGTAGGCCGTTTAACTAAAGATCCTGAACTAAGATATACTTCAAGTAATATTCCTGTTTCGAAATTTACACTAGCTGTAAATCGTACTTTCGCAGGACCATCTGGTGAAAGAGAAGCTGACTTCATCCAATGTGTTGTGTGGAGAAAGCAAGCAGAGAATTTAGCTAAATTCGTAAGAAAAGGAAGTTTAATCGGAGTTGAGGGTAGAATTCAAACTGGTTCATACGACGACAAAGATGGAATCAGAAAATACACTACAGAAGTTATTGGAGATAGCGTCCAGTTTTTAGAACCTAAAAGTCAACAACAAGACAATAGCGGTTATAATGACAACTATAGACAAGACTATCAACAAAACAATAACTACCAAAAAAATAATAACAATACAAAAAAAGAGTCTACTCCTACAATTGATGTAGCTGAAGACGATTTACCATTCTAAAAAGGAGGAATATACCATGGCAAGACCAGGAAATTTTCGTAAAAAACGTAAAAAAAGATGTTATTTCACTGATAACAAAGTTACATATATAGATTACAAAGATGTTGAATTACTTAAAAGATTTATTAGTGATAGAGGTAAAATCTTACCTAAACGTGTTACGGGTACTAAATCAAGATACCAAGCAGAGCTTAGTGTAGCGATTAAACGTGCACGTCATATGTCTTTATTACCATTCATCAAAGAGTAAATTTAACCATAATAATACAAAGACTCAGAAATGAGTCTTTTTTTATTAAAATATATATTATATATTTTAATTTTTTTGTATAATAAATACTAATATGTTATAATTGTTTAGACAAAACGAGGTGATTATATGAAAACACTTTTTAAAGTTTTGGTACCAAGTTCTATTTTATTAATACTAGTTATGTTCTTAATATTCCAAGAGAATACTACTTTTGTGATGGTTTTTTCAGTTATACTTTCAATTGGATTATTTAATCTATATTTTCAGCTTTTTTTCTTCAACAGAAAAAATCAAAAGATTGTTTGGTTATCAAGAAAATTAAAAGATACTCAAGATGTAGTTGAACGAAAAGATATAGCTGAGAAGAAAGTTATAGCGGAAATGCCTATGGGTATTGTACTTTATGACGAGTTTTTTGTTGTAAGGTGGGCAAATAACTTTGCTAAGGATATTTTTGATAATGTTCTTGTTAAAAGAAACTTAGAAACATTATCGAAAGAGATTTTTGAGAATTTATCAAGAAATCATCCTGAAAGTGTTCTGGTTGTTAAAATTTATACTAATGAATATGAAATCATTTTTGATATCGAAAATAGAGTATTATATTTAACTACTGTTTCTGAACGTGAAGAAATGAGAAGAAAATATGAAGCAAATACTGATGTTATCGGTATTATAAATTTAGATAACTTAGATGATGCAATCAGTGTTTTAGATGTATCTGAGAGAAGTTATATTCAAGGTAGATACTTAGGTGTACTTGAAACTTGGGCAGATGAATTTGGATTTTATATTGTTCCGTTAACAAATGCCAAATTAATTGTCTTTATGAATAAAGAAAACTTATTAGAATTAATTGAAGATGAATTTAAAATTTTGGATAACATTGCTGAAATATCAAGAGATATTGATTTAATGGTTACACTTAGTAGTGGATTCGCTTGTACTAATATTAAACTAGATAAATTAGGAGATATTGCTCAAGAAGCACTTGATTTGGCTCTTTCAAGAGGTGGAGATCAAATTGTTGTTAATATTGAGGGTGAAGATCTTAGATATTATGGTGGTAATACTAATACTGCTGAGAAAAGAACAAGAATTACTACTAGAATAAATATTCAAAGACTTGAACGTTTGTTTGATGAAAATAATCGTGTATTTATAATGCCGCATGTTCATCCTGACACTGATGCAATAGGTGCTTCGATGGGGTTATTAAAATTAGCACAAACATTTAATAAAGAATCATTTATTATTTTAGATAGAGAAGATTTAGATAAAACTGTTAAGAAGATTCTTCAACTTATTGAATATGAATATATTGGTTTCTTAGGTGCGATAGTATCACCAAGTCAAGCTCTAGACATGATTAATAGAGAAGATTTACTTATATTAGTAGATCACCATTCTTATGGACAAACATTAGAAGAGAAAATGATAAATAAAACTAAAGACTTAGTTATTATTGATCATCATAGAAAGTTATCTGATGCAATTCCAAATGCATTGATTTCTCATATAGAACCATATGCATCTAGTAGTGTTGAACTTGTTACTGAGATGATTGATTTAGCTAGTAAAGATGTTGAGTTAAATCAGTTTGAAGCTACAGTTATGCTTTCTGGTATGATGGTTGATACGAATAACTTTATTTATAGAACAGGAGCTAGAACATTTGAAGCGGCTGCTATATTAAGAAAATTTGGAGCAGATACATTTAAAGTTAAGACAATACTTCGTGAAGGATTAAGTGAAATAAAACTTAAATCACAATTATTATCACTTGCGGAAGTTATACACCGTAAATTCTCGATTGTTATTGTTCCTAGTGACATTGCTACAAGTAGAAATTTACTTGCAAAAGTTGCGGATTTGCTGTTAGAAATAGATGACACAGTAGCTTCATTTGCTATTGGATATTTTGAAGAAGGTAAAGTCGGAATTAGTGCTCGTAGTTTAGAGGGATTTAATGTTCAAGTTCTTATGGAAAAATTTAGTGGTGGTGGACATTTGAATAATGCAGGAGCGCAAATCACAACTAATGATATCGCAGAGGTTAGATTAGATCTAATTGATTTATTAAACGAAGCTGTACAGGAGGAAAAACCAATGAAAATTATATTAATTAAAGATGTTAAAGGTCGAGGTAAAAAAGGTGAAGTTATTGATGTAGCGGCTGGATATGGTAACTACTTATTAACTAGTAAGAATGCTATAGAAGCAACAACTGAAAACCTTCAATCGATTGAAAGTGAAAAAGCTAAAAAGGAAGAAAAAGAAAAACAATTACTTGATGAGATGAAAAAATTAAAAGAAAAAATTGAAGGTTTACCTGTAAAAGTTTACGTTAAGATAGGTGAAAACGGGAAATTATTTGGGAAAATAAATTCTAAACATATTACTACAGAATTTAAAAAACAAAACGGATTTGAAATTGATAAAAGAAAAATTCAATTAAAAGAAAACATATCTACATTAGGTAGTTATAAAATTGATGTTAAATTACATAAAGATGTCACAGCTAAAATTGAAGTATTAGTTGTAGAAGAATAGGAGGGTACTATGGATAGAATAACTCCCCATAATATAGAAGCTGAACAATCAGTACTAGGAAGTGTATTTGTAGACCAAGGTGCAATGAAAACTTTGGTTGATAAATTAAATTTAGATGATTTTTACAAAAATCAACATAAAGTTATCTTTGCCGCTATGATAGAGTTATTTCAAGACGACATAGATATCGACTATACAACTTTATCAAATAAACTAGATTCTAAAGATTTACTTAATGATGCAGGTGGAATCGACTATATTTTAGGGCTAATTAACTATGTACCGTCGATTGTTAACTTAGTTAACTATATAAACATTGTTAAAGATAAATCGATTACCCGAAGAATTATGGAGGCTTGTAGAGTTATCATTGAAAAAGGTTTTGAAACAGATAATGCTATTGATTTTGTGGATAGTTCTGAAAAAATCATTTTTGATATTGCAAAAGAAAGAAGAACTACAGACTTTGTAAGAATTGGTGAAGTTGCTGAACAAGTTATTAGTAAAACTGAAAGTACTAAAGATAATCAAGGTAAAATTACAGGACTTGATACTGGGTTTGAAGTATTGAATGAGTATATATTAGGACTTCAACCTTCAGAGCTAATGATTATAGCAGCAAGACCTTCAATGGGGAAATCAGCATTTGCTCTTAATATAGCTACTAATGTAGCCAAGATGAAAGATAAACCTTATGTAGCATTCTTTAGTTTAGAAATGGGTAGTGATCAGTTAGTAAGTAGGATGCTTGCAGCTGAATCACGTGTTCATGGTAATAAAATACGTACAGGGCATTTATCAAATACCGAATGGAGACAGTTAAGTTTTGCTCAAGAGATTTTATCAAAACTTAATATTGTATTCGATGACTCAGGTACTGTAAAAATAAATGACTTAAGACAAAAATGTCGTAAGTTAAAACAAGAAAAAAGATTAGACTTAGTAGTAGTAGATTATCTTCAATTATTAAGTGGTTCTAACCCAGGTGTTAATAGGGTTCAAGAAGTTTCAGAAATTTCAAGAACTTTAAAAGAAATGGCACGTGAAATGAAGATACCAGTTATTGCTTTATCTCAGCTTTCAAGAAATGTTGAAAGAAGAGATGATCGTAAACCTGTTATGGCGGATTTAAGAGACTCTGGATCAATTGAGCAAGATGCGGATATTATCCTTTTCTTATACCGTGATGATTACTATAATCCAAAAACAACAGATAGACCAAATCAAGTTGATATCTATATTTCTAAAAACCGTCAGGGAGCCACTAATACAGACGGATTTAGACTTTCATTCAACAAGCCGTGTAGTTATTTTGAAAATCTTCATGGTAGTGCTGTAGATGAAGATTTAGATCTTGATTAAGTAATTTGAAAAAATAAAAAATAAATATAGAGTTCGTAACCTAGGTTACGAACTTTTTTTGTTATTATATATATAATAAAATCGGACTAGGAGTGAAATATATGAAGACTATATTTGATAAATTAAATGGTAATTGTAAGAATAGCGCTAGAGTGTCAGATAAGGTTATAGATTTAATTGATAAATTAGCTAAAAACACTAATCTTGAAAGAGATGAATTTTTGTATGTTTTAAATAATATCACAGCTAGAGAGACAGGACATTTATATAAGAGGGCTTATGAAGTGAAACATATTCATTATCAAAATAGAGTATATTTACGTGGGCTTATTGAGATATCTAATTATTGTAAGATGGGTTGTAAATACTGTGGGATTAACTATAAAGCCCAAGGTGTTGAAAGATATAGATTGACAATTGAAGAGATAGTTAAGTGTTGTCAAATTGGATACGATCTTGGATATAGAACATTTGTAATTCAAAGTGGAGAAGATTCTTATTATTCTGATAAGTTAATTATTGAGATGTTAGGGTTTATTAAAGATAAGTTTTCTGATGTGAGAATTACATTATCACTTGGAGAAAGATCACGTGAATCTTATCAAAAATTATATGATGCTGGTGCAGATAGATATTTACTAAGGCATGAGACAGCTTCAAGAAGATTGTATGAACATGTTCATCCTAGTTTTATGAGTTTTGATAATAGGAGAAAATGTTTATCTAATCTAAAAGAGATTGGGTATCAAGTTGGAGCAGGGTTTATGGTGGGGTTACCTACACAAACGAATGAAGATTTGGTAGAAGACTTAATTTACTTAAGAGAATTAGGACCTGAAATGATAGGAATTGGACCATATTTGTGTCATGAAGATACTGAATTAAAAGGAAATGAATCTGGAACTTTAGAAGAGACTTTAGTAATGGTTGCGATGGCTAGATTAACGTTACCTAAAGCTTTACTACCAGCGACAACTGCGCTTGGTAGTTTACATGCAATAGGTCGAGAAAAGGCTTTAAAATCTGGGGCAAACGTAATGATGCCTAATATTAGTCCAACTGAAAATAGAGCTAAGTATGAAATATATCAAAACAAAATTTGTATAACTGATGCGAGTGATCAATGTAGAAATTGTATTGAAGCGAGAATTGTTGGAGTAGGACACGAAATAGATTTAGGTGTTGGAGATTATATCGATTTTGAAAGGAATGAAGAAAAATGATAGATAAAGAATATATAAACAAAATAATAAAAGCTGGAGAACATCCCACGCATGAAGAAATACAAAATATTTTAAAAAAAGCTAGTAAAAGAATTAAATTAAGTCACTTAGAAATATCAATGTTGATGAGTGCTTATGAAGAAAAACAAGTTCATCAAATATACAATATTGCTGGGCAAATTAAACAAGAAATATATGGGGATAGAGTAGTTATTTTTGCACCGTTATATATTTCAAATTACTGTGTTAATAATTGTAAATATTGTGGATTTAGAAGAGATAATAAATTCCTAAGAAAGAAATTAACTCAAGACGAAATCAAAGAACAAGCAATGCAGTTAGAAAGACTTGGACATAAGAGATTAGCGCTAGAGGTAGGTGAATCTCCTAAGGAAACTCCTATTGAATATGTATTAGAATCTATTAAAACTATTTATGATAATAGCTCAATTAGAAGGATTAATGTAAATATAGCTGCGGCTTCTATTGAAGACTTAAGAAAGTTACATGAGATAGGTATTGGAACTTATATTTTATTCCAAGAAACTTATGATGTAGATGCATTTAGAGAAATGCATCCATCTAGTATAAAAGGGAATTATAATTATCATTTAAACTCATTTGATAGAGCTTTTGAAGCTGGTGTTGAAGATGTTGGTGGTGGAGTGTTATTTGGACTTGCTAACTATAAGTTTGAAGTATTATCTTTAATTATTCATAATGAATATTTAGAAGAGAAATACGGATGTGGGTTCCATACAATTAGTGTACCAAGACTTAAAAAAGCTGAAGGTATGAGTTTAGAAGATTATCCTCATATCGTAACTGATGAAGAGTTTAAAAGAATTGTTACTGTAATTAGACTTGCGGTTCCTTATGTAGGTATTATTTTATCAACTAGAGAAACAAAAGAAATAAGAGAAGAGTTAATTGATCATGGTGTTTCTCAAGTAAGTGCTGGAAGTAAAACTGATGTTGGTGGATATCATGATGAAATAGAGGAGGAAGATGCTCCTGATCAATTTGAGTTATCTGATGAACGAAGTGTAATGGAAGTTAATAAAGACTTGATTAAGTCTGGATATATACCGTCTTATTGTACTGCCTGTTATCGTAAGGGACGTACAGGGGATAGATTTATGAAGTTAGCTAAAAGTGGTAAGATAGGGCAGATTTGTGAGCCTAACGCTATTATGACTTTAGCTGAGTATATTATGGATTACGGTGATAAGGAAATGATGGCTATTGGGCTTGAATTTGTTTATGAACATGCTGAGAATATTAAGAATCAAACTGTTAAAGGTAAATTAAAAGAAAACATTGAAAGAATTGTTAATGGGGAAAGAGATTTATTTTTCTAAAGGGGGAAAAATAATGAGAACTGAAAAAGATTTTTTAGGTGAGATTGAACTAAACGACAATATATATTATGGTATTTCTACTTATAGATCTCTTGATAATTTTGATGTAAGTTATGAATTTGTTGATTTAAGAATTGTATATGAGCTTGTGAATATTAAGAAACAAGCTGCAATTGCTAATATGAAACTTAAATCTCTTGATAAAGTAATTGGAGAAGCTATTGTTAAAGCATGTAATATGATATTAAATCATGAGTTTGATAGTTCTTTTGTTGTTAATAAATATCAAGGTGGAGCTGGAACTTCTACTAATATGAATGTTAACGAAGTAATTGCTAATATTAGTTTAGAAATACTTGGTAAAAAATTAGGTGAATATGATTATATTCATCCAATAAACCATGTCAATTTACATCAATCAACTAATGATGCTTTTCCTACTGCAGTAAAGATTTCGTGTATAAAAGAAATTAGAAATTTAGCTAATTCATACGCATCTCTTCAAAAGGCTTTTCAAGTTAAAGAAAGTGAATATGGAAGTGTCTTAAAATTAGCTAGAACTGAGTATATGGATGCACTACCTATACTTGCTGGACAAATGTTTGGAGCTTACTCTGAAACAGTGTCACGTGATAGATGGAGAATTTATAAAGTTGAAGAAAGATTAAGAACAATCAATATTGGAGGAACAGCTATAGGAACAGGATTAAACGCTCCTCTTAAGTATACGTTTATGATGACTACTTTACTTCAAGATAGTACTAATATTGGATTATCTCGTGCTGAATCTTTAATTGATAATACTCAAAATTTAGATAGTTTTAATGAGGTATCGTCGCTACTAAAAGTAGCAGCTTCTACTTTAATAAAAATAAGTAATGATTTAAGATTTTTATCTTCAGGACCACATGGTGGAATTGGTGAAATAGTACTACATGATAATCAGGTTGGTTCATCAATAATGCCTGGTAAAGTTAATCCTGTGATACTTGAAATGGTTATTCAAAATGCGAATAAAGTTATAACAAATGATATGTTGATTACTAACCTTGTTTCAAGCGGGAGTTTAGAGTTAAATCCGTTTGTTCCAATGATTGGTGAAACATTACTTGAATCATTAACTTTATTAAGTAAAACAGTAGATAAATTTAATGAAAAATGTATTAAAACTTTGTCAGTAAATAAGGAAAGATGTTTAGAAAACTTAGAAAAATCAGCTTCTTTAATTACTCCTTTAATATCAATTATTGGGTATGATAGAGCAAGTGAGATTGTGAAGATAGCTCAAAGTAAGAAAATTGGGATTAAAGAAGTTTTAGTAAAAGAAAAATTATTTACTAAAGAAGATATTGATGACTTGTTAGAACCATACAATATTACTAAGCCTGGTGTTATTAAAGGAGGTAGTTAAGATGAGTATGAATAAAACTCCTAGATCTAATAGAACTCATATTGGAATTTTTGGAAAAAGAAATGTAGGTAAATCTAGTTTTATAAATGCTTTAACTAATCAAAAGATTAGTCTAGTGTCTGACTTTAAAGGAACTACAACAGATCCAGTGTTTAAATCAATAGAAATATTACCTCTTGGTCCTTGTGTCTTAATTGATACCGCAGGTATTGATGATAAAGGAACAATTTTAGGTGATATGAGGGTACAAAGAACTTATGATGTAATTAACAAAACTGATATTGGTATTATTCTTTTTGATATAAATGATGTTGATGATTTTACTTATGAATATGAATTAATTAAAGAGTTTAAAAAAAGAAAAAAACCTTATTTACTTGTAGCTAATAAGATTGATCTTCATAGTGATGATAATTTCTTTAAGATGTTTAAAAAAGATAAGGTATATAAAGTAAGTTCTGAATCTAAAAAAGGAATAGAAGAAATTAAAGAAGTTATAGGTAGTACATTGAAAATAGAAGAAGAAAAGTTTAGGGTTGTAGGGGATTTATTAAAACCTTTAGATATAGTAGTTCTTGTAACTCCTATAGACAAGGCTGCGCCTAAAGGAAGATTAATACTTCCTCAACAACAAACTATAAGAGATGTTTTAGAAAGTGATGCAATTAGTATTGTTGTTAAGGAACATGAACTAAGGGATACATTAGCAAAATTAAATACTAAACCTAAACTTGTTATTACTGATTCTCAAGTATTTTTAAAAGTATCTGCAGACACTCCTAAAGATGTTATGCTTACTTCTTTCTCGATATTATTTGCGAGAAATAAAGGTGATTTAGAAGAGTTAGTAAGGGGAGCTAAAGCTATTGAAAGTTTAGAAAGTGGAGATGTTATTTTAGTTAGTGAGGGATGTACTCATCATCGTCAAAGTGATGATATAGGTACAGTTAAAATACCAAGATGGCTACGTCAACATACTGGGAAAGATTTTAACTTTAGATATAGTTCAGGGTATACATTTCCTAAAGATATGAGTGATGTTAAGTTGGTTATTCATTGTGGAGCTTGTATGTTAACTAAAACTGAAATGATGCATAGGATTAATGAAGTGAAAGATAAAGGAATTCCAATTGTAAATTATGGTATTTTAATATCGTATGTTCAAGGAATATTTGAAAGAGCTTTAGAGCCTTTCCCTTTAATTAAAATGATATATGATGAAGATTAAAAACCTTATTGATTTAAGGTTTTTCTTTTTAGAACAAATAGATAGTTTTTTTAGTTTAGTAGTGATATAATATTTTATTGAAAACAAGGTGATATAAATGAAGAAGAAAATAGACCTTACAACGGGTAGTATTTTACAGAAATTACTAATAGTTGCAATACCTACATTATTAACTAGTATTGTTCAAATGTCTTATAACTTAACTGATATGTTTTGGGTTGGTAAAGTATATACGATGGGACTTGATCCAGAGGAAGCTATAGCTGCAGTAGGAATTGCTGGGTTCTATACTTGGTTTGGATTTGGACTTATTTTACTTGTTAAGATTGGTACTAGTGTAAAAGTTAGTCAAGCAGCTGGAAGAAATGATATGGAAGATATTAAAAGAATCGGGAATAATGGGATAGTATTCATGCTGGTATTAGCTGCAATATATTCTGTTATAGGATACTTTGGGGCAGATTTGTATATTTCTATATTTAATAGTGATTCAATTAATGTTGTAAATTATTCAACTGAATATTTAAAAATAATGTCAATGTTTGTTACTTCGATGTTTATGGTTCATTTATTTAATGGAGTTAACGATGGACTTGGTAAAACTATTAATACATTCCTTATCACTTCAAGTGGACTTGTATTAAATATTATTTTAGACCCTTTATTTATATTAGAAGAAGTAAATATATTTGGAATGACATTAAATGGACTTGGTATGGGAGTTAGAGGGGCAGCTATTGCAACTGTAATTGCTCAATCATTTATCTTGTTAATTTATATAGTATTATATTCATCTAAGTTTAGACCTTTTAGAATTAGACTTGTTAAGTATTTTGATTGGGATAAAATTAAAGAAATTGCTAAAATTGGTATTCCTGTAGGAATACAAAGTATGTTGTTTACAACTATCGCTATTATTATAGGTAGAATGGTTACTTCTTACCATGAAGATTATATGGCAATTCAAAGACTTGGTTCTCAAATAGAGGCATTAGCTTGGATGATAGCTTCTGGGTTCCAGGTAGCCTTAGCTAGTTTTGTTGGACAAAACTATGGAGCTGGGAAAATGGATCGTATTAAAGAGGGATATATTACCGCTTTAAAATTATTAGTTCCTTATGGAATTTTAGTTAATGTAGTAATGTTTGTTTTTGCTGAACAAATGATTGGTATCTTTTTACATGATCCTAATACTATAGTTATTGGTAAAAGGTATTTAGAAATATTAAGTATTTCACAGTTATTTATGATTATTGAGCTTGGTACTGCTGGGGCATTTAACGGTCTTGGTAAAACACATATTCCTTCAGGTGTAGGATTTATTGGTAATATTATTAGAATTCCTTTAGGAATGTTAATAGCTGTGTCTTTAGGAGTTTATGGTATTTGGTGGGCAGTTTCGATATCAAGTATTATTAAAGGTACTGTACTTACTGTTTGGTTTTTGCTGTATTTAAGAAAGATAAAACTACTCAAAGCATCTTCATAGTTGAAAAAATGAAGTTGATGTAATATAATATAGTCCGGAGTGATATATATGATAGATAGATTAAGTAGAATTAAAGATAGATATGATGAAATTAATAATCTTTTAATGGATCCTGATATTTCAAGAGACATTAGTAGACTAACTGAATTATCAAAAGAACTTAAAGGTTTAGAACCTGTTGTTTTGCTTTTTGCTGAGTATAATCAAACTCTTGAAAGCATTGAAGAATTAAAAGAAATGTCTCATGATTCAGATCCTGAAATAGTTGAAATGGCTAAAATGGAGCTTGAAGAATTGAAACCATTAATTCCTCAAATTGAAGATAAGTTACATGTACTATTAATTCCTAAAGATCCTAATGATGAGAAAAATGTTCTTGTTGAGATTAGAGGGGCAGCTGGTGGAAGTGAAGCTAACATCTTTGCTGGTGACTTATTTAGAATGTATAGTAAATATGCTGAAACTAAAAACTGGAAGATTGAAATTAGCAACTTAGAAGATAGTGGTGCTGGTGGATTTAGTAAAGTAGAATTTAGCGTATCTGGTGATTCTGTTTATGCACAATTAAAATATGAATCAGGTGCTCATAGAGTTCAAAGAGTTCCGGCAACTGAATCACAAGGTAGAGTTCATACTAGTACAGCTACTGTTTTAGTTCTTCCTGAAGTTGAAGATGTGGAAGTTGAATTAAATATGGGTGATGTAAGAATTGATACTTATAGATCTAGTGGTGCTGGAGGGCAAAGTGTAAATACAACTGATAGTGCTGTAAGAGTACTACATGTACCTACTGGGCTTGTTGTTACTTGTCAAGATGGTAAAAGTCAACATAGTAATAAAGCAACAGCACTTAGAATCTTAAAAACTAGATTATATGATAAAATAGTTCGAGAACGAGAAGAAAAAGAAGGAATCGAACGTAGAAGTAAAATAGGTACGGGAGATCGTAGTGATAAAATTAGAACATATAATTACCCTCAAAACAGAGTAACTGATCATAGAATTGGATATAGTATTTTACAACTTGATCGTGTTATGGAAGGTAAATTAGATCCAATAATTGAAGCTCTTATTGGAGAAGAAACAAAACGTATATTAGAAGGTAAGTCATAAAATTTTAAGAAGAGCTAATGCTCTTCTTTCAATGTCTTAATAAGGTGGTGCAATATGCCGACATATAGAGAAGTATTAAAAATAAATGAACAATATGCAATTGATAATTCAAAAGAGGATTCAGGAGTTAAATTATTAATGTTACATTTTTCTAAAATGAACAGTTCTAATTTACTTTTATCGATGGATGAAGAAATCCCTACAGAAATTTATCAAAACTTTTTGTATGGAGTAGATCGTTATATAGCTAAGAATATTCCGGTTCAACATATTATTGGATATGAAGAATTTTATGGACATAAATTCATTGTTAATGGTGATGTATTAATTCCTAGATTTGAAACTGAAGAATTAGTAGCAAATGTCTTAATGTATTATGATGAAGTATTTGGTTCTACAGAAGTTAGTGTTGTGGATGTTGGGACTGGATCAGGTTGTTTAGCTGTTACATTAGACATAGAGGAAAATAATATGACATTAACTGCAACTGATATTTCTGTTGATGCGTTACGAGTTGCTAAGATAAATAATAGAAAACTAAAAGGTAATGTTACTTTTATTGAGGGGGATATGTTAGAACCTCTTAAAGGTATGAAGTTTGATATTTTAGTATCAAATCCTCCATATATTCCAAATGAAGAGTATGTAGAAGATTTAGTAATTGATAACGAGCCTAGAGTTGCATTATTTGGTGGAGAAGACGGACTTGATTTTTATAAAGAGATTATAAGGAATGCTGAAAGTATTCTTAATGATAAATATATTATTGCATTTGAACATGCATATAATAAGGCAAAACAAATTAAAAAAATCATTAAAAAGAATCTTCATGATGTTGAAATTATACAGAAAAAAGATATGCAAGGTAAAGATAGAATGACGTTTGTAATTAAAAAATAAAAGAAAAAAATGTTATATATATGTATATATATAATGAAGTATGACACTTGACAGAGTAGAAAACAGTGTGTATATAATATATAGAAAAGAGGAGGCGGAACAATGAAAACTAAATTGGTAATTGTTGAGTCACCAAGTAAATCAAAAACCATTGAACAGTATTTAGGTGAAGAATATATCGTATTATCATCTAAAGGACATATTAGAGATTTGTCTATTAGTGGTGTTGGTGGACTAGGGCTTGATATTGAAAATGACTTTACGCCTAAGTACGAAATTATTAAGGAAAAGAAAAAAGTTGTTAAAGAATTAAAGGATGCATTAGACGGTGTTCTTGAAATATATTTAGCTACCGACCCTGATAGGGAAGGAGAAGCAATTAGTTGGCATTTAAAGGAAGTTCTTAAAATAAATGGGAGACCATACAAGAGAGTTATCTTTAATGAAATAACTAAGAGTGCTGTTATAAAAGCTTTTGAAGATCCTAGGGATATTGATTTAGATTTAGTATCAAGTCAAGAAACTAGAAGGATTTTGGACCGTATTATTGGATTTAAGTTATCTAAGTTACTTCAAAACAAAATAAAGTCTAAATCTGCAGGACGTGTTCAAAGTGCTACTTTGAAAATTATTGTAGATAGAGAAAAAGAAATTGAAGCATTTAAAGAAGATGAATTTTGGAAAGTTAAAGCAGAATTCCCTGGATTTACTGCAGACTTAGTGAAATTTAATAATAAAAATGTAGTATTAAAGAACGAACAAGAAACTGATGACTTATTAAAAACACTTGATAAAGAGTTTTTAGTTTCAAGTATTGATACTAAAAATAGAAATAGAGATGCTAAGTTACCATTTACTACTTCATCACTTCAACAAGAAGCTTCAATGAAGTTAAACTTTAGTTCTCGTAAAACAATGTTAATTGCTCAAAAACTATATGAAGGTATTGATTTAGAAAGTGAAACAGTAGGTCTTATTACATATATGCGTACTGATTCTACTAGAATAAGTAATACTTTTGTTGCTCCAGCAATTAAATATTTGAATAACTTATTTGGTGCTGATTACGTTGGTAAAGCAAAAGTTGCTAAGAAGAAACCTAACGTGCAAGATGCACATGAGGCTGTTAGACCAACTAACGTCTTTAATACACCATCTAAGGTTAAGAGATTCTTAACTAAAGATGAATATAATTTATATAAGTTTATTTTTGAAAGAACATTGGCTTCATTAATGAAACCAGCTGTTATTAGTACTAAAACAATTGAATTAACTAATAATAAATCAGTGTTTAAAGCTAGTGCACAAGATTTAGTATTTGATGGATATTTAAAAATGTATGGTAAATATGAGAAATTAGATTTAAGTGAGCTTCCTAATTTAGATGAAAAATCTACAATTGTACCAACTGAAGTTCATAAAACTCAACATTTCACTAAACCTCCTGCAAGATTTAGTGAAGCTAGATTAATTAAAGAAATGGAAGATTTAGGAATTGGGAGACCTTCTACCTATTCTCAAACTATTACAACTTTAAAAACTAGAAAATATGTTAGTGTTAAAGAAAAAAAGTTTACACCAACCGAGCAAGGAACATTAACTATTGAAAAATTAGATGAATTCTTTGGACAAATAATAAGTGTAGATTATACAGCAAGAATGGAAAAAGTACTTGATGAAATCTCTCTTGGTGAACAAGAACAATTTGAAATAATATCTAAATTCTATAAATCATTTATACCAATGGTTGATAACGCGAATAAAAATATGGATAAAGTCCAACCGAAATTTACTGGTGAAGATTGTCCAAAATGTGGATCTCCTATGGTATTTAGAACTTCAAGATACGGTTCATTTGAAGCATGTAGTAATTATCCAACGTGTAAACATATAAAGGCTAAAGAGTTTGAAAAACCTAAAACTGTTTCTACTGGAGTTAAATGTACTAAATGTGGAAAAGGTGAAATTGTAGAGAGACTCGCTAAGAGTGGAAGAAATAAAGGTAAGACATTTTATGCTTGTGATAATTTCCCAAGTTGTAAAAACATGTTATTTGGTAAACCGACAGGTGAAAAATGCCCTAATTGTGGTAGTTTATTAATAGACGACAACAAGGGTGGAGTTATTTGTCAAGAAACTAAAAAGTGTGGATATAAACAAGGTGACAAAATAGAAAAAAATGACGCAATGTAATTGTGTCCTTTTTTTACCTAGAGATGTTAGTGGTCAGTCCTGATAGATTTACCGCTGATGGCTAAATGTAGCGACCCACCCCGATAGTTGAACTATCAAATAATATAATAGTTTTTTAGGTTTTTTTATTGACAAAAGTTCATAAAATATGTTATATTTAACTTGCGACATAACGTCGCAACTTATCCCTTACATAGCATGGCGAATAATTTATTATTCGCACATCCCCTTCCTTAATCCGCCGAGAGGCGGATTTTCCCTTTTAATAGGGATTTTTTTATATATTTATGGTAGATTTTTGATAATTGTGTTATAATATTTTGTGATTTTATAGGAAAGAAGAAGTGGTATTATGGGTTTTTTTAACAATCTATTTAGCTCAAAAGAGAAAAGAAAAAATGCGCAAAAGTATAAAATTGGAATGAGTAAGACTCGAGATAATGTTTTTAGTAACCTAAAAACTTTATTAGATTCTTCTTCTTTAATAGTGGATGAACTCTTTGATGAATTAGAAGAAATTTTTATTATGGCTGATATTGGTGTTGATACTGTAGTGAAGTTTGTAGATCATTTAAGAGAAAAAGTTAGAGTGGATAATATTACTTCAACTAATGATTTAAAAGAGTTAATAGTTGAAGAAATGTTTAAGTTATATGTAAAAGAAGACATAGTTAGTTCTAATCTTGATATTGTAGATGGTAGAATTAACGTTGTATTATTTGTAGGAGTAAATGGTGCAGGTAAAACAACTACTATTAGTAAAGTAGCACATGAATATATAAAAAAAGGTAAAAAAGTATTAATGGTTGCTGGTGATACATTTAGAGCAGGAGCTATTGAACAGTTAAAGATATGGAGTAATAGAGTTGGAGCTGATTTTTATGCTAAAGCTGAGGGTAGTGATCCTTCAAGTGTAATGTATGATGCTATTAGTTATGCTAAAGAAAATAGTATTGATATTATTTTGTGTGACACTGCAGGTAGATTACAAAATAAAGTTAATTTAATGAAAGAACTAGAAAAAATTAATAAAGTAATTGGTAGAGAGATTGATGGAGCACCTCATGAAACTTTACTTGTAGTTGATGCAACTACTGGGCAAAATGGATTATCTCAAGCTAAGATATTTAATGAGGTAACTAAGATTACTGGTATTGTTTTAACTAAGTTAGATGGAACAGCAAAAGGTGGAATAGTTCTTGCTATTAAAGATGAACTAGATATTCCAATTAAATATGTAGGTCTTGGTGAAAAAATTGATGATTTAGAACATTTTGATATAGAGGAGTACATCTACGGGATGTTCCTAGGTATTTTTTAATGGATATCTTAGAAAAAGCTTTAGGAATCATTGAGCTTTACGACCTATACCAAGCCCTTTTGACTGATAAGCAAAAAGAATATTTTGAAAGTTATTATTTTGATAATTTTTCTATTACTGAGATTAGTGAAAATATGAATGTTAGTAGAAATGCAATACATGATCAACTTAAAAAAACTGTTAATAAACTTAATGATTTTGAGGAGAAATTAAACTTAAAAAGATTAGGTAAAGAAAGAAAAAATATAATAAATAAATTAATTGATGTAAGTAAAGATGAAGAAGTTATAGGACTACTTACTGAACTTAAAAAGGTAGAGTGATATTATGGCGTTTGATAATTTATCAGATCGTCTTCAAATGTCTTTAAGAAGAGTTACTGGAAAAGGTCGCTTAACTGAGAATGATATTGAAGAAATGATGAGAGAAGTACGTTTGTCTTTATTAGAGGCAGACGTTAACTTTAAAGTAGTAAAATCTTTTACTAAAGAAGTTAAAGAACAAGCTATGGGTGAAAAAATCTTAAAAGGATTAAACCCTGGACAACAAGTTGTTAAGATTGTACATGAACAATTAAAGAAAATAATGGGAGATAAAGCTGAGCCTTTAACTCTTAACTTAATGGGTGTTACGAGTATTATGATGGTTGGTTTACAAGGAGCAGGTAAAACTACGACTGCTGGTAAACTTGCGATGCATTTACGTAAGAGTAATAATTTAAAGCCATTATTAGTTGCACTTGATATTTATAGACCTGCAGCTATTGAACAATTAAAAACAATTGGTGAACAGTTATCAATTCCTGTTTTTGAGTTAGGTATATTACAAAAACCACAAAGTATCGCTAAAAAGGCATTAGAATATGCGAAAGAAAATAGTTTTAATTTAATAATTGCTGATACTGCTGGTAGGCTTCATATTGATGAAAATATGATGAATGAGTTAGTAGATATTAAAGAAGTATTAAGTCCTCAAGAAATATTACTTACTTTAGATGCAATGACAGGACAAGACGCAGTGAATGTAGCTAGTAATTTTAATGAGACATTAAATATTACGGGAGCTATACTTACCAAGTTAGATGGTGACACTAGAGGTGGAGCTGCACTTAGTTTAAGAGAAATTACTAATATCCCTATTAAGTTTATGGGTATGGGTGAAAAATTAGACCAACTTGAAGTATTCCATCCTGAAAGAATGGCATCTAGAATTCTTGGTATGGGTGATGTATTAACTTTAGTTGATAAAGTAACTGAAAATTTAGATGAAGATGATATGATGGGCATGATGGAAAAAATGATGTCTGGTAAATTCAACTATAATGATTTTATAAAACAATTAAAAATGATTAAAAAAATGGGTTCTCTTGGTGGAGTAATGAAGATGATTCCAGGTATGGGTAAAGCTATGAAAGGTGCTAATGTTGATGATAAGCAATTAGTATATGTTGAAGCTATAATCGGATCAATGACTAAAAAAGAAAGAAAGAATACAAAGCTTATTGCTCAAAGTAGTTCTAGACGTAGACGTGTAGCTAGTGGTTCTGGTAGAAGTGTTTCTGAAGTAAATAGATTAATACAATCACTAGATCAACAAAAATCTATGATGAAAAAAATGGGATCAATGGATTCATCTCAAATGAATTCAGCTAGCGCAATGAAAGCTATGAGTGGAACGCCAACTAAGAAAAAAGGTAAAGGTAAAAATAAAAAAAGATTTAGATATTAATGATATATAGGAGGAAATTATGATAAATAAAAAAATCTATTTAACAAAAGTAATTTACTCCGTAATTATGGGAGTAGTTATGGGCTTCATTATTACAAGTGTATTTCTTGTGATAATAACAAATGTCGATAAGTACTTCTTTAATAGTTTTATTGGTATTAGTGGAGATTGGTTATATTATCTTAGTACATTTATATTAGTTCCAATATTTGGAGCTATATATGTGTTTAACAAAAGAAT
Source organism: Candidatus Izimoplasma sp. HR2 (assembly GCA_000753575.1). Lineage (GTDB taxonomy): Bacteria > Bacillota_I > Bacilli_A > Izemoplasmatales > Izemoplasmataceae > JAFGXW01. The sequence continues at coordinate 109,376 of JRFF01000022.1, forward strand.
AGTACTAGATAAAGGAATATTATTATTAAGAGAAAATTCATTTTCTTTTATCAAATCAACAATGGAAATATCAACTATTAAGAGTATATCTTTACACGAACAACAAGGTAGAAAAAAAGTGAAAAAAGGAATTAAATTTGCAGATGGTGAAACAGCAATTATGGTTTTAATTAAACCGTTTAAGGAAATGACTATTTCGTTATTACTTAAAGATATAATTAGTATTAATCCAGAGATTATTATTGATGATTTTTACAAGAATATTATGAAGTTAAATTAAAAAGTATTGAACAATTTTGTTCAATACTTTTATTTTAGATACTCTTTTAAAAACTTAACTAATCCATCTTCTTTATTTGTATAATCTAGTATGATGTCTGCGACTTCTTTTAATTCTTCATGTCCATTTTTCATTACTACTCCGAGCCCAGCATATTCAATCATTTCGATGTCGTTATGTCCATCTCCAAATGCAATGATATCTTCTTTTTTAAATCCTAGGTAATCTGCAACATATTTAAGCCCTCTACCTTTATTTGTTTCAGGAGTATAAAGTTCTATTATATAGCTGTATTCATTTCCCCAGTTTCTACAAAGGACTTGTCCTTTATAGTTTTCATTTACAAAATCTTCTATATATTTTCCTTGTCCTTTATTTGCAATTATAATAAAGCCGTTTGTATCATTTCTAAGTGTATCTTTGAATTCTCCAACAAACAGTTTTGCACCATTAAATAAATGGAGTAAAGGTCTAATTTCTTCAGTATCATGGAGTAAGTATACATCGTCCTTAACTTCTCCAAATGCATTTTCAATATATTGTTTTGTTTTATCGAAAATATCTAATACACATTTTCTGTCAATAGTTAAACTATATTCTGTAAAATTAGGATCATGTTTAGAAGTAACTAGTCCACCGTTGTAATTAATGATAGGTGTATCTAGTTCTAGAAGTTTATGATATTCCTCAGAACTTCTAAATGGTCTTCCTGTAGCTATGACAAATTCATGACCTTGTTTTTTAATATTTAGTAAATAATCTATCGTAGGTTTTGGTAATGTTTCCCAATCGTAAAGTAAAGTACCATCTAAATCGAGAGATATTAAGTATTTTTTCATATAATCACCTCGTTATATTATATATCATACATAATATATTCACAATATATATATTAAATATGTTATAATATTTATTAAGTTAGGAGAGGGTATTGATGTTTGAAATATCTTTTGGCGGATTTATTAATTTCTTTGTAGGTATGGCTACAGGTATGATTGCATTTGCTGCAATTTATGTCTATTTTTTAGTCAGGGGTAAAAATATAAATATTGACGACATAAAACGTCCTAATATTGACGTTAATGAAGAAGAATTAAAAGTCATGATTATAGATAAACAAAAAAAGTTTAAAAGAAATAAGAAACTTGGTAACCAAAATGTTGCGAAATTAACATTCGAATTGAGTTATGAGCTTGTAGAAGAGATTTCTAAGTATTTCTTTCCGGAATCTAAGTATCCAATGCTTGAGTTAAGTGTTAACGAATTACTTAACTTAAATCATTACATTACTAATAGGTTAGATGATATTTTAGATAAACCGATTTTAAAGAATACAAAGAACTTACAAATAACTAAGATTATGAGTATGTATGATAAGAAAAAAGCTATTGAACAAAATAAATTAATTAAAGCAGCGAAGAAATACAAAGTTGGTAAGATTGTTAAATATGGTGCTGCAGCAATTAATGTAGTTAATCCTGTATTCTGGTTTAGAAAGTTAGTTATTAATACAAGTGTTGATGTAATGACTAGAAAAGTATGTTTAGTTGTTATTGGAGTAGTTGGAGAAGAAACTACTAAAGTGTATAGTAAAAAACTATTTGATGTACCTGTGGAGTTAAATGTAGTAGAACAAGAGATGCTTTCACTGTTAGAAGAAGGAGTGGAAGAAGAAATTGAATAAAATTAAAAGTTTAAAAGAATATTATGAACTTATTGAAAATAATGATAAAGTAATAATTTATTGGTATACTAGATGGTGTCCTGATTGTTTTGCAATGAAGATTGTTTTACCGAAATTAGAAAAAGATTTTGTTGATTATAAATTCTTTTCAGTAAATAGAGATATGGATATAGAGTTATCTAAACATTTAAATATATTTGGAATTCCAAGTTTCTTAATTTATTATAAAGGTGATGAAATAGATAGATTTGTAGATAAAAGAAGAAAGTCGTATATACAAGTTAAAGATTTTATCACTAAGGCTATAAAATAACGAGGAGTGGTTGGATGTTTTTCAAGAAAAAAAGAAGTGTTGAAGCTGTTACAAATAGAACTGACGATACAGTTCCTTTTGTTGTGCCACAAATAAAAACTAAAGAAGAAAAATCTGGATATAAAGCAAACAGATTTGTATCACCTATTTTTGGAACTAAGGTTAAAGATGAAGTTGTAATTCCAACTCCTTATTCAAGAACTGGGGATTTAGATAGACAACTTGATTCTTTTAGAACTAAAAAGAAATTAACTAAAGAGGATATGAAAAGAAAATATGGTAGTGAATATCCTGAGTTTGATTTAATTAGTGGTAATAATTTAGAAGAAGCAATGGAAAAACAAAACGGTAGAAATAAAGAAACTCCGAAGTATGAAAGCTATGATAAGTTTGAAGAAAGAATTGAAGAAACAAAACCAACAGAAGTTATTGAAGATGATTATAAAGAAGTAAGTAATAAAAGTAAAACTAGTATTAGTGATTTCTTTGATAATAAACCCGAAGTTAAGCCAGTTAAAAAAGAAGTGAAAAGAGTAGAAAAAGTTTCAATGAATAAGTTTAATAAAGAATATCGTTTACCACCATTTTCACTATTAACTAAACCAGTTAAAAAGCCTAGTGATAGTGGGGAATGGATCAATAAACAAATTGAATCATTAAATAAAACATTTAAAGATATGAGTGTTGGTGCTCATGTTTATACACATACAAAAGGTCCTACTGTAACTAGATATGAGATTATTTTAGATAGTGGAGTAAATGTGAGAAAGATAACTAGTATTAGTGATAATATTAAAATGGCTTTAGCTGCGAAAGAAATTAGAATAGAAGCTCCTATCCCTGGTAAAAGTACTGTAGGGATTGAGGTTCCTAATGAGGTAGCTGAGATTGTTCATTTTATAGATATTGTTAATCAAGATAAATTTATTAATTCTAATGATGCACTTAATGTTGCAATAGGATTAGATATAGATGGTAAAGGTGTTTATACATCAATAGTTAAAATGCCTCATGGACTTGTAGCTGGAGCTACAGGTAGTGGTAAAAGTGTATGTATTAATACAATTCTTATGAGTTTACTATTTAAATATTCTCCGGACCATTTAAAATTAATGTTGATTGATCCTAAGATGGTTGAGTTATCAGCATATAATGAATTACCACATCTATTAACTCCTGTTATAACTGATGCAAAAATAGCAACAGCGGGATTAAAGTGGGCAGTAGAAGAGATGGAAAGTAGATTTGTTACTTTCAGTAATGAAAGAGTAAAGGATATAGTATCTTATAATGATAAAGTAAACCGAGAAGGATTACTTGAAATTATGCCGTATATCGTTATTGTTGTGGATGAGTTAGCTGACTTGATGATGATTGCGTCATCAAGTGTTGAATCTTCTATCATGAGATTAACTCAAAAAGCTAGAGCTTGTGGTATTCATTTAATTATTGCTACACAAAGACCTTCAACTGATGTTGTTAAAGGTACAATTAAATCAAATATACCTACAAGAATTGCTTTTATGGTTTCTAGTTATATTGATTCTATGACTATTATTGATAGTGCTGGGGCAGATAAGTTACTTGGTAGAGGAGATATGCTTTTTGCTGAAAGTGGAAAACCACAAATACGTGTACAAGGAGCTTATATTTCTGATATAGAAATTCAAAATGTTAATGAGTTTATTAGAAGACAAAGATCAAATGAGTATTTCTTTGATCAAGAAAAACTTGTGAATAAAGCAGCATCTTCATCTCAATATGATGAATTATTTGCTGAAGTTGCAAGATATGTTGTTATGAAAAAAGAAGCTTCAATTAATAAAATAAGCAAAGAATTTAGAGTTGGATTTAATCGTGCACAAAAAATAGTTGAGATGCTTTCTGAAATGGGTATAGTTTCTGATAATGTAGGATCTAAAGCTAGAAGTGTATTAGTAACTGAGACAGAACTGGATGAATTACTTTCACGTAAGTAGGTGGCCTATATGATTAATGAATTAGAAGAAGATGAAGTTGTAGAAGAAACTAATATTATAGAAGAAGAAATAATAGAGACAGATTATACTGATCAAACTTTAAGAATTAAAGGTAAAATGATTAGAAAAATCAAGGTTGTTTTTGTTAGCTCTATTCTTGTGTTTATTACATCTCTTACAGATAAACATGATGATTTTGATGTTGTATTAAAATCAGATTTATTCTTATTCCTAATTTTTATGACTATCTTTGTATCAGTAATAATTTTAGTGTTTACATATAGAACTAAAGCCAGTTATAATGATGAAAAAATATATAAAGTACATAAAGGATTATTAGATGTATACGACCTACTAAGTATTGTTCCTGTATTTATGTTAATTATTACGTTATCTAATGTATTCTTTGTCTCTCCATCTTTTATTGATGGAGCTAGTATGGAACCAAATTACTATGATGGTGAGGATATATTATTTTGGCATTTAAATGTTGAATATGAAAGATATGATGTTGTTATTCTTAAAGCTCCAAGTGGAAGTTATTGGATAAAAAGAATAATAGGATTGCCTGGAGATACAGTTACTTTAGATCAAGGAGTTGTATATGTTAATGGTGAAATAATTAACCAAGACTTCTTAAAAGATGAAAATGGGTCAATTAATAGTGAAACGGTATGTAGAGTGGGAGATTCAAATTATTGTGTGTTTGATGTTCCTGAAGGAGAATACTTTGTATTAGGAGATAATCGTAGTGTAAGTGATGATTCAAGATCAACTTCATTAGGTTATGTAAGTACTGAACAGCTGTTTGGTAAAGTGATATTTAAGTTTAATAATTTTTTGAGAAATTAAGATTTATAGAGGTGTTAATATGAAACAAATTCAATGGTATCCTGGTCATATGGCCAAAACTAAAAAGGAAATAAAAGAAAAAACCAAAATGGTAGATGTTGTGTTGGAATTATTAGACGCAAGAATACCATTTTCTTCACAGAACCCTGTTATTCAGCAACTTACTGAACGTAAGCCAAGAATTATTTTATTGAATAAAGCTGATTTGTCTGATCAAGTTGAATTAAATAAATGGGTTAAATATTTTGAAGATAAAGGATTTAAAACTTTAAAGATAAATGCGTTATCTGGTAAAGGTGTAGATAAGATTTTACCTCTTCTTAGAACTATGATGGTTGATGTAGTGGAAAGAGAAAAAGCTAAGGGTAGAAAAGAAAGACCTATAAGAACAATGATTTTAGGTATTCCTAATGTTGGTAAATCTACTTTAATAAATAGTTTAGCTAAAAAGAAAAAGCTAGTTGCTCAGGATAGACCTGGAGTTACTAAAAAGACTCAGTATATTAGAGTTGGTCAAGATTTAGAACTTTTAGATACTCCTGGTATTTTATGGCCTAAGTTTGATGACGAAGATGTTGCATATAGACTTGCATTAACTGGAGCTATTAAAGATGATATATTACCAATTGACGAAATTGTTATTTATGGATTTAAGTTTTTGAATAAGTTTTATTTAAGAAAATTTGAAGAAAGATACAATATAGAAGTTGATATCGAAAATATTATTGAAATATATGATAATATCGGAATAAAACGTGGGTGTTTGTTACCGGGTAAAGTAATTGATTATGATAGAGTAAATGATTTATTCTTATACGATTTCAGACATCAAAAATTTGGAAAGATTATACTAGATAGAGTTAGTGAACATGTATAGTTTTGAAAAAGAGCTTTTAGATAAAGGACATTTATATATAGCTGGATGTGATGAAGTAGGTAGAGGACCTTTGGCAGGGCCTGTTGTTGCAGCTGCAGTTATATTAAACCCTGATATAATTATTGAAGGGCTAGATGATTCTAAGAAACTTACTGAAAAGAAACGAAATGCTTTAGATATTCAGATAAAAGAGAATGCTTTAGCTTATAAAATTGTATATATTTATCCAAAAGAAATTGATAAGATAAATATTTATCAAGCATCTAAGAAAGCAATGATAGAGGCTATTAAAGGACTTAATCCTTTACCTAGTTTTGTCTTGAGTGATGCAATGCCACTTAAAGAACTAGGAATCCCTTTTGAAAGTATTATTAAGGGAGACTCTAAAAGTGCAACTATAGCTGCAGCATCAATTATTGCTAAAGTTGAAAGAGATAATTATATGGTGAAAATGAGTAAAAAATATCCTGAATATGGATTTGAAAAACATAAAGGATATCCTACTAAACAACATGTTGCAGCATTAAATAAATATGGAGTATTAGATATTCATAGAACTACATATAAACCTGTCGCAGATGTTATTAACAAGCAATTCAAATTAGAAATATAAAAAAAACAACGAATTTCGTTGTTTTTTATATTTCAAGGCTTGCGTTATATAGTTTTGAGTAATATCCATCTTGTGCAATCAACTCTTTATGTGTTCCTCTTTCATTAATTCCAGTTTCAGTTAGAACAAGAATTTCATCAGAATTAGAAATTGTTGATAATCTATGAGCTATTACTAACGTAGTTCTACCTTCGCTTAGTTCATCTAATGCTTTTTGAATAAGTTTTTCTGTGACGTTATCTAAACTTGAAGTTGCTTCATCAAGAATTAATACAGGTGGATTTTTTAAGAATACACGTGCAATACTTACACGTTGTTTTTGTCCTCCTGACAACTTAACTCCACGTTCTCCAACTAGTGTTTCATATTGTTCAGGTAATGACATTATGAAATTATGAATGTTAGCTTTTTTAGCTGCGTCAATTACTCGTTCAAATGTAGCTTCAGGGGCTCCATAAAGAATGTTATCTTTGATACTTCCATAGAAGATATAAACGTCTTGTTGAACATGTCCTATGTGAGATCTTAAAGAATATATATCGAAGTCTTTTACGTTTTTATCATCAATTAGAATTTCACCAGTATTAACATCATAGAATCTAGGTATCAGTTTAGATATAGTACTTTTACCTACCCCAGTTTCACCAACTAAAGCTATCTTTTTACCCGGTTCAATAACTACATTAAAATTATGTAGTACATCTTCACGTGATGTTTCATATTGGAAGTTTACATTTTTGAATTCTATTTTACCTGCGGTACCGTTTAGGAATAATGGATCTTTTGGAGAAGTAATTTTTGGTTTCATTGTAATAATTTTATGAAATTTCTCGTATCCACTCCAACCTTTTTGAACTTGTTCGATAGTACCAATTAAAGTTCTTATTGGTTGAATCAAATAAGCTATAAACATAAAGTAAGCGACGTATTCACCTGGTGTAATTTGACCTTCAATAATGAAGTATCCACCAAATACTAATACAACAACATAGATTAAATCTATTAGTAGATTAGTTCCGGCACTGAAGATACCCATTTGTTTATAAAACTCGTTGTAGCTATCTTGATAACGATATGTTACTCTACTGAATTTTTGGATTTCAAAATCTTCATTAGTGAAAGCTTTAGTTAATCTTATTCCACCTATTGAGTTTTCTACTTCACTATTTATTTCTTCATGAGTAGCTCTTGTTTTACGTGATGCATTCATCATTTTCTTTCTTCTTAATGCACTAAAGAACACTAAGAATACTAAGAATACAAATACGATCAAAGTAAACTGTACATGAATAAATATCAAAATTGAAAAACTACCAATAATCATAATTGTTGAAACAAATATATTTTCTGGAGTATGATGAGCCATTTCAGATATATCTCTTAAATGTCCTACGATGTAAGTCATGATAGATCCAGTTTTATGATCATCAAAATAATCACTATCTAATGTTTGAATTTTCTTGAATAAGTCGATACGCATATCTCTTTCAATTCTTGTTCCCATTACGTGTCCGTAATAGTTAACAAAGAAGTTACAACCCATTCTTATAAAATAGAGTCCTACAAGTATTGCTCCCCAAATCATTATTAAATCAAGTTTATCGTTTGGTATATAGTCATCAATAAAGCTTGATGTAATTACTGGGAATAGCAGATTTAAGCCGCTCATAATTGTTGCAGCGAGCAAATCTAAATAGAACAGAAGTTGATGGTTTTTGTAATATCTAATGAATGTTTTTAACATAATTAATCACCTCATAGGAGCATTATATCACATGTAAAAAATTTCTATTATCTTTTTGCAAATATGTTATAATATTTATGGTGATTAGATGATAATTGATGTTAAAGATTTATTGAAAATTAATTTGAAAGATGAAGTTATAGTATTTGAAACTGATACTGTTTATGGTATTGGTTGTTTAATAGATAGTGAAAATGGAATTAAAAAAATATATGAAATTAAAAAAAGAGAAGATAAAAAGCCTTTAGCTGTACTGTGTGCAAGTAATGAACAAGTAAAAAATTTAGTTAAAGATTTTGAATTAAATAGTCATTTAGCTGATAAGTACTGGCCAGGTGCTTTAACTTTAATTTTTAATAAGACTAGTATTATAAGTGATTCAATTACTTCAGGATTTAATACGGTTGGAGTTAGAATTCCTAACGATAAAATAGCTTTGGAAATCTTAGAAAAGTATGGTCCAATGGCTGTTACAAGTTTGAATATTTCTACTGAACCAGCAGTATTAAAGTTTGAAGAAACATTAGCTTTTTTAGATAGTGTAGATTACATTGTAAAAGGTAAAGATTTGTCATCAATTAGTTCAACAGTTTATGACTGTGTGAACAATAAGGTTTTAAGACAGGGAAAAATTGAAATAGGCTAGAGGTTAGCCTGTTTTTTTATTTGTAAGGTTATTTATAAAAATCGCGTATATATAGATATATATATAGTAAATATTATATTATATATTATGAACTTATATTATTTAGCGTAATGGTATTGTATTATCAATATGTTTTGTTATAATGTGTATAGTATATATGCGAAGTAATTCTATTTAAGACTAATAAAGGAGATGATTTATCATGAAAATAGCAATAGGTGCTGATCATGGAGGATTTGATCATAAAGAAGTAATTTTTAAACATTTAAAAGATAACGGATTTGAAGTTGTTGACTTTGGAACTTATAGTAGTGATAGTGTTGATTATAATGACTTTGCAGTTAAAGTAGCAACTGGAGTAAGTAAAAAAGAATATGACCGTGGAATCTTAATTTGTGGTACTGGAATTGGGATGAGTGTTATGGCTAATAAAGTAGAAGGTATTAGAGCTGCTTTAGTTCATGACTTATTCACAGCTGAGGCTACTAGACTTCATAATGATTCTAATATACTCGCAATGGGTGGAAGAATTATTAGTATTGAACTTGCATTACAAATTGTAGATATTTGGATAGGAACTGAATTTTCTAATGAAGATAGACACATTAGAAGAGTTAAGAAAATAAATAACTATAAAGGAGAATAACTTATGGGTAAAGTAGTAATATTGGACCATCCCCTTATAGATCATAAAATGGCAATTATTAGAAATGCCGATACTAACACGAAATCATTTAGGGAAAATGTAAACGAGATTGCAGGATTAATGGCTTTTGAAATTACGAGGGATTTACCAACTAAAAAAGTTGAGGTTGTAACTCCGATTACATCAACAACTTGTAAAGTTCTTGATAGAGACGTTGTTATCGTTCCTATACTAAGAGCTGGACTTGGAATGGTTGATGGAATACAAATGATTATTCCTACAGCTAAAGTTGGACATATTGGGATGTATAGAGATGAAGAAACATTAGAACCTGTGGAGTATTACGCTAAGTTTCCTACTGAGATAATTGATGGGAAAGTATTGGTAGTAGATCCAATGCTTGCAACTGGTGGTAGTGCTAGTGCTGCAATTACTAATGTTAAAAAAAGAGGGGCTAAAGATATTAGATTTGTTGGTCTTGTTGGTTGTCCTGAAGGTGTTGCTAGATTAAATCTAGATCATCCTGATGTTGATATCTATTTAGCTGCGATGGATGAAAAATTAAATGAAGTTGGATATATCGTTCCTGGTCTTGGTGACTGTGGAGATAGATTATTTGGAACAAAATAATGGATGAAAAACAAAAAAATGCTTGGAAAGCTTATTCTCTTGTTAGTAGTTTTTTGTTTAGTATATTAGTAATTATTGGTATTGGATTTGGACTTGGATATTTTCTTGATGAGTTATTTAATACTAATATATTATTTAAAGTTTTATTATCACTAGGTGGTATATTTAGTGGTCTTATTTACTTGGTTGTTAGAGTAAATAAACTGGAGGATAAAGATGGAAAGTAAAGATACATTTTTTAAAGCTTTTCCTGTTGTCTGGGTTGTTACTTTTGTAGTTGGAATTCTTTTATGGGTTTTGGTAAGTCAAGCTTGGGGAATTTCATTTATTCTAGGAAGTATAACTGGATTAATGACAATGAGTATGCTTTATAAGAATTCTAAAATTATAGTTCAAACTACCAATAAAGAAGTAGCACAAAAGTTAGCAGTTAAAAATTATGCTTTTAGAATGTTCTTTTATGCTCTTATATTAGTTATTGCTGGGGTTCTTGATTCATTAGAATTAATTGGAACTATGATTGGTTTATTTACGTTTAAGATTGTATTTTATATATTAATATTTTTTGAAAAACGAGGTGAAGTTACATGAGTGAGATTATTACATCTATAAATGAAGCATTTACAGCAGTGCTTGATGGATATATAGGATTATCTTCTGGACTTAAAGGTTCTTTGATAATTACATCATTTTTAATGATTACAACTACAATGATTGGACTTAAAGTTAAAAAAATGGAACTAAGTGATGTTCCATCAGGAATAACTTTAATGACAGTTAATTTTGTTGATGGTATTAATGATATGTTAAAGGGATTCTTTAAAGTACATTGGAGAAAATTCGCACCTTATTTAATGACAATATTATTATTTTTAGCTTTTGCGAATACAGCATCATTAATTGGATTTACAGCACCACTTTCAAATATATCAGTAGCGCTTGGATTTAGTTTACTTGCTTTCTTAAGTATTCAATTCTCGGCTTTGTTTATTAAATCACCAAAACAAAGAATGAAAGATCTTGCAGAACCACATCCTGCGTTCTTAGTAATTAACTTAGTAGGTGAGATGTCAACTCCATTCGCAATGGGATTACGTTTATTTGGTAACTTACTTAGTGGTGGTATTATGGCATTAATGGTATTTGGAGCTGTGGATATTGCGGCTGATGCTATGGTTGATTTATTTAGTGGATTATTAGGTGACGTTGCTGGAGGAGTTGTTAGATTCATCGGTGTTGGTATTGGAGTATTTATCCATGCAATATTCGATATATTCTTTGGACTTGTTCAAGCATATGTATACTTTATGTTATTAACAATATTCTTAAGTATGGCAGTAGAAGATTAAGTTATTTACTGAGAAATCAGTTTATATATATAATTAGTTTATTAAAAAATAAAAAGATAAATAATAGGAGGAAACACATTATGACAGAAATTTTTCAATACACAGAATTTTTTGCTCAAGGTATGGCATTCTTAGGTGCAGGTATTGCAGTATTAACAGGAATAGGTCCTGGAATTGGGCAAGGTTATGCAGCTGGTAAAGCAGTAGAAGCAATTGGTAGACAACCAGAAGCAGTTTCAGATATTAGAACAGTAATGATTACAGGTCAAGCATTAGCAGAAACAACTGGTCTTTACGGTTTATTAGTAGCAATTTTATTAATCTTTGTAGCATAAGAAAATAGTATTATAAGGAGGCAAAACTATGGAAGATTTTGCTAATTCGTTATCGGATTTCGTATTAGAATCAATTGGGGTTAGCCTTACAGAAATGGCTATCCAAATATTATCAACAATACTACTTTTTCTTATTGTTAAATATTTCTTTTGGAATAATATCACAGAATATTTAGAAAAAAGAAAAGAATTTATGGCAAGTGAATATGAAGATGCTAAAGTTGCTAATTTAGAAGCTATCTCTACTAAAGAGAAAGCTGAACTTGAATTAACTGAAATACGTTTAAGCGCTAAAGGTGTTATAGATGACGCTAAAGACCGCGGAGAGTTAGAACGTACTGATATTGTTAAGAAAGCTAAAAAAGAGGCTAGAATCGTTATAAGTAACGCTCAAAAAGAAATTGATAGTGAAATTGAAAAAGCTAGAAGCAATTTGAATGAAGAAATTGTTAGTGTAGCAGTTTTAATGGCTGAGAAGGTTATTAAGAAAGAAATTGATGCAAGTAAACATAAGGAACTTATTAGTGAAGTTACTAAAGGAGTAGCTAGTTAATGGGTTACGTTGCCCTTCAGTATGCTGAGGCTTTATTTGGTATAGCGCTTGAAGAAGGTCAAATTGATGAAACTTTAGTTGATTTTGATATGTTTAATAACGCTATAGATGATGAAATCTATAAATTTCTTAATCACCCTAAAATATCTAAAAAAGATAAAAAGGTAGTTATTGAAAAAGCTTTAACTAATAATTTATTAAAAAACTTTATTTTTGTTATGATTGATAATTTTAGAATTGAATTATTAGAGGAATCTTTAATTGAATTTAAAAAAATTGTTGATAGACAAAATAATATTATGAAGGTTTGGGTTTATTCTAAAAAAGAATTAAACACTGAACAGAAAAAAGATTTAAAAACTAATTTAAAGAAAAAACATAATCGTAAAATTGAGCTTAAGAATATTGTTGATAGCAGTATTGCTGGTGGACTTAGAATTGAATACGAAGGTATGATATTAGATGACACTATCAATAACTATCTACAAACATTAAAAGCTAATTTAACGAAATAGTCGAGGTGAGAGTATGAGTAAAATTAATCCTGTTGAAATCAGCTCTTTAATCAAAGAACAAATAAAGAAATACGAAAAAGATATTAAGACAGAGAATATTGGGACTGTTATTAGTGTTGGAGATGGTATTGCTTTAGTTCATGGATTAGATAATGCAATGAGTGGAGAGTTATTATTATTCCCTAACGATGTTTATGGATTAGTATTAAACTTAGAAACAGATCATGTAGGAGCGATTCTTTTAGATGAAACTACTGCAATTAAAGAAGGCGACATTGTTAAAACTACTGGACGTATTTTAGAAGTTCCTGTAGGTGAAGAATTAATTGGACGTGTTGTTAATCCATTAGGTCAAGCAATTGACGGAATGGGTAAAATAGATTCTAAAAAAACTAGACCTGTTGAAAGAAAAGCTACAGGTGTTATGAGCCGTAAATCAGTAAACCAACCTTTACAAACAGGAATTAAAGTACTTGATGCTTTAGTACCGATTGGTAGAGGACAACGTGAGCTTATTATCGGGGATAGACAAACTGGTAAAACAGCTATTACTATTGATACAATTATTAACCAAAAAGGTAAAGATGTTATATGTATTTATGTAGCTATCGGACAAAAAGAATCTACTGTTGCTTCAATCTTTGAAACATTGAAACAACATGGTGCAATGGATTATTCTATAATCGTAAGTGCATCAGCTAGTGAACCTAGTCCATTACTTTACTTAGCTCCTTATACTGGAGTTACAATTGGTGAAGAATTTATGTTTGCTGGTAAAGATGTTTTAGTAGTATATGATGATTTAACAAAACATGCGATCGCATATCGTGAGTTAAGTTTATTACTTAGAAGACCACCAGGAAGAGAAGCATATCCTGGAGATGTATTCTATTTACATTCAAGATTACTTGAAAGAGCTGCGAAGTTAAATGATGAACTTGGTGGAGGTAGTATTACTGCCTTACCTATCATTGAAACTCAAGCTGGAGATATTAGTGCTTATATCCCAACAAACGTTATAAGTATTACTGATGGACAAATCTTCTTACAAAGTGATTTATTCCACAGTGGTGTTAGACCTGCGATAAACGCTGGGCTTTCTGTATCACGTGTTGGTGGTAGTGCACAAATTAAAGCTATTAAAAAAGTATCAGGAACTCTTCGTTTAGATTTAGCTGCTTACCGTGAGTTAGAAGCATTTACTCAATTTGGTTCAGACTTAGATGATGCTACTAAAGCACGTCTTGAACGTGGTAAGAGAACAGTTGAAATATTAAAGCAAGGGCTTCATGCTACAATGGACGTTGAAAAACAAGTTGTTAGTATATTTGCTCTAACAAATGGATTATTAGATGACATTAAATTACCGGATATATTAAGATTTGAAACTGAACTTCATGAATTCTTTGTTCGTGATGAAGCAGGAAGTAAATTACTTTCTGAAGTTAGTAAAACAAAAGGATTACCTAATGTTGAACAAGTTAAAGAAGTAATTTCTAGGTTTAAAAAAGTATTTGTATAAGGTGGTGTTATAAATGGCTTCAATGAGAGAGATTAAATCACGTATTACAGCTACTAAAAAAACTGCTCAAATTACAAAAGCGATGCACATGGTTAGTGCGTCAAAGCTTAAAAAAGCCGAAGGCATTATTAAAAGTTATAGACCACTTATATATAAATTACGTGAGATGATAGATAATCTTTTAGATAGTGATGATGCACTTAGTCATCCAATGTTAGTTGAAAGAGAAAAACAAGTTGTTTGTTATGTTCTTGTAACTAGCGATAAAGGATTAGCTGGACCTTATAACTCTAGTGTTTTCAAAGCTTTTACTGCATTTGTAAAAGAGAATCATCAATCAAATGATGAATTTTTAGTTGCTACAATTGGATATAAAGCATACAGTTTTGCTAAAAGAATGAATTATAAAACTTTAAATGATGACATCATTAATGTTAGAGATGATATTCAATTCATTGATTTTAAAACTGTAATTGATAAATTTACTAATGATTTCTTAAATGGGAATATCGATAGTATTGTTGTGTTCTATAATCACTTTGTAAATACAATTACTCAAATAGTAGAACATCAACAAATATTGCCTATTACTAATGGGCATATAAAAGTAAAAGAAAATAAAGAAGAGGAAGAAAATGATTTAAAATTAATCTATAATTTTGAACCTAGTCCTCAAGTAATAATTGACAATTTATTACCTATGTATGTTGAAAATACATTATATGGGATGATTCTTGAAGCTAAAGCGAGTGAGCATGCTTCAAGAATGACAGCAATGAAAAGTGCAACTGATAATGCAGAAGATGTTATTCATACACTTCAACTTCATTACAACCGTGCTAGACAAGCTGCAATCACGATTGAGTTAACTGATATTATAGGCGGAGCTAACGCAGTTAACTAAAGGAGGAAATTATGAATAAAGGTAGAATAGTTCAGGTAATGGGTCCTGTTATTGACGTGGCTTTTGACGAAGCTTTACCAGAGATTAACCACGCTTTAACTTGTAACGTTGCAGCTGAAAATAATAATGGTGTTCCAATTAAATTAACACTAGAGGTATCATTACATTTAGGAAATAACATTGTTCGTACAATCGCTATGGATTCAACTGATGGTGTTGTAAGAGGGATGGAAGTTATTGATACAGGTTCTGCAATAGCTGTACCTGTTGGTCCTGTTACTTTAGGACGTATCTTCAATGTATTAGGTGAAGAAATTGATGGTTATGATCCGGTTCCTAAAGATACTTTAAGAAGTCCAATTCATCGCCCTGCACCTAAGCTTGATGAATTATCTAGTGAAATTGAAATACTTGAAACAGGAATTAAAGTAGTTGACTTACTTGCTCCTTATATTAAAGGTGGTAAGATTGGATTATTTGGTGGTGCCGGAGTTGGTAAAACTGTATTAATTCAAGAGTTAATTAACAATATCGCACAAGAACACGGTGGAATATCAGTATTTGCAGGTGTAGGTGAACGTACTCGTGAGGGTAATGACTTATACCATGAAATGACTGAGTCTGGTGTTATTAAGAAAACTGCAATGGTGTTCGGACAAATGAATGAACCACCTGGAGCAAGAATGAGAGTAGGATTAACTGGTCTTACTATGGCTGAATATTTTAGAGATGAAGAACATCAAGATGTATTATTATTTATTGATAATATATTCCGTTTTACTCAAGCAGGATCTGAAGTATCTGCGCTTCTTGGACGTATGCCAAGTGCCGTAGGTTATCAACCAACTCTAGCTACAGAAATGGGTAAATTACAAGAGAGAATTACATCTACTAAAGATGGTTCAATTACTTCGATTCAAGCTGTATATGTACCAGCAGATGATTATACTGACCCTGCACCAGCTACAACATTTACACATCTTGATGCTACTACAAACCTTTCACGTAAAATTAGTGAGGAAGGTATTTATCCAGCAGTGGATCCACTAGCTTCAACTTCACGTGCGTTAGCACCTGAAATAGTTGGACAAGAACATTACGATATTGCTCGTGAAGTTCAAAGAACGATTCAAAGATATAATGAGTTATTAGATATCATTGCTATCTTAGGTATGGATGAGTTAAGTGAAGATGATAAATTAGTAGTGCATAGAGCTAGAAGAATAAGATTATTCTTATCTCAAAACTTCCATGTAGCAGAACAATTTACTGGACAAAAAGGTACTTACGTACCAGTTGCTGAAACTGTTAAAGGATTCAAAGAAATATTAGAAGGAAAATACGACCATTTACCTGAAGATGCATTCCGTCTTGTTGGTAGTATCGAAGATGTACTTGCAAAAGCAGAAACATTGAAATAGGGGGAGTTATTATGAAAATTAGTGTTGTTACACCCCGTGGAGAACTATATAATGAAGAAGTTGATTATGTAGTCGTTACTTCTAAAATGAATGGTGAATTCGCTATTATGAAAAACCATATACCAATTATTAGTACGATTGATACAGGATATGTAAAAATCGTAAGAGGTGAAAAAGAATTATATACTGTAGTTTTAAATGGTGTTGTTGAGTTCCAAAGTAATATCTGTAACGTTATTGCTCAAGAAGCACACGTTGGTATGAATAAAGTGAGCGCAATGGAACATTTAAATACAGTTAGAGAAGAAAGAATTAGAGAAAACAAAAGACGTAATGTAGATTTTGCTCTTGCTGAAAAAGAGTTAAAGAAAAGCGTCAAAGATTCGAAAGCAGGAAATTTATAAAAAGCCCGAATCGGGCTTTTTTATTTTTATTTTTTAAAATGATTACAGGCTAGATAAAGGGTGTAACCCTTTGTATGAATATCGTTTCATTTGACATTCAAAGTAATGTTTTGTATTATAATTTTATGTTAGTTTGGTGGTGATTAATTTGATAGGTAACAGTATTAAGATATTTGATGAACTTGAATCTACTAATGACTTTGTAAAAATGAATGTTTCTAACTTAGAACACGGAACAATTATTGTAGCAAAATCACAGATTTTAGGTAGAGGTAGAAGAGATAATGTTTGGGTTAGTAAAGTTGGTAACCTTTACTTTAGTATTATCTTAAAAGATGATGTTGATAGACAGAGTATATTCAAGTATATAGTAGTATCTTCTTTGTCTATTGTTAGGAGCTTGAAGGTATTTGATATTGAAGCATCAATTAAGTATCCAAATGACTGTCTTGTTGCGGGTAAAAAAATATCTGGGATATTAATTGAGAGTTTAGGATCTACCAAATTAGATTATATGATTATCGGTATTGGGATAAACGTTAACCAAATTAAATTTGATGAATTATCAAAAAAAGCAACATCTATTAAATTATTAACAAAGAAGGATATAAATATAGAAAATGTTTTAGATGAGTTTGTTAGGAATTATAATGAGATTTTGAATATGGACTTTAATGAAGTATTTAATATGTATTTAAGTTACTCTATGGTAATTAATAAAAAAATTTCTTATCATGATGAAGAATACATAATAAGTAATATAGAAAAAGATGGAACAATAATTATTAAGAATGAAGTAAGTGAACATAGAGTTGCTTATAATGAAATTAGCTTGAAGGAGTTTTACTGAAAATGAAGAGGTTAAGTGTTAGAGAAATGAGTCTCGTTGCTTTATTTCCAGCAATGATGGCTGCGACAGCAGGAGTCTCAATTCCATTAGGAGATTTGCCAGCTGTTTCGTTACAAACAATTTTTGTATTTATGGCAGCATTATTACTTGGGCCAAGACTTGGAAGTTTAAGTATGATTGTGTATGTATTTATGGGAATTATTGGGTTACCAGTATTTTCTAATTTCAGGAGCGGACTTGGTGTAATTACTGGTGGTAGCGGTGGATTTATAATTGGGTTTATTTTTAGTGCGTATTTAGTAGGATTTATGAAAAATATAAACTTTCTAAATAAGAAAATTTGGTATATTTTTCTAGTTTTAGTACTTGGAAATGTAGTGATTTATATGTTTGGAGCTTCATACATATCATATTTACTTAACACCAGTTTCCTTACTACTTTAGCCACTTTCTCACCTTATCTATTAGGTGATTTACTTAAAATAATAGTGGTTTTGTATGTGTATATACGCATACGTCCTCATTTTACGTATGAGGCGTGATAAATATGAAAATGATATTGAAGTTTTGAACTTCAAAATAATTTGACAAGTATTACATTAAAAGGTAAAATAAGAAGAATTATATATATAAATAAAGGAGGCATTACTATGATTTTTGAAAAAGTACAACAAATTATCGTTGATGAATTAGGAGTAGAAGCTAGTGAAGTAACATTAGCAGCAAGTATTTCTGATGATCTTGGTGCAGATTCATTAGACGCTGTAGAACTAATTATGGCTATTGAAGATGAATTTGAAATTAAAGTAAGTGATGAAGCAGCACAAGCTTTTGAAACAGTACAACAAATTGTATCGTTTATTGAAGGTGAGAAGTAAAGATTTTCACATGAAAATCTTTACTTGTTTTTTTTAAAAAAAATAATTTGAGAGTCAAAGTGTTGGAGGGTAAAACATGGACTTAAGACAAATAAAAAATCTTATGAAAGAATTTGAGGATTCTAAAATTCATAAGTTAGAGATAAAAGATAATGAATTTTCTATTTTATTAGAAAAGGAAAACAGTAAATTTGTTTCTTCTCCTTCTTTTGCTCCTGTTGGTTCTTTTACTGAGACAACTACAGTGAAAGAACAGGGGCATAGTGTTAAGGAAGAAGAAGTAAATGAAAATACGTTAGTTAGGTCACCACTTGTGGGGACTTTCTACCAAGCACCATCTCCTGATAGTGAAGTTTTTGCTAAAGTAAATCAAAAAGTTAATGTAGGAGATGTATTGTTTATTGTTGAAGCAATGAAAGTAATGAATGAAATTACTTCTCCTGTTAATGGAACTGTAGTTAGTATTAATGTTAAAGATGCTACTATGGTTGAATTTGATCAAATTGTGATGGAAATTAAGGAATAATGTTCCAAAAAGTTTTAATCGCAAATAGGGGAGAAATAGCAGTAAGAATTATCAGGGCTTGTAAACAAATGGGTATCGAAACTGTTGCTATTTATTCTGTAGCAGATAAAGATAGCTTACATGTACAAATTGCGGATGACGCAGTTTGTGTTGGTGGCGCAAAAAGTAATGAATCATATTTGAATATGGAGAATATTGTTACAGCAGCTATAAGTAAAGGTGCTGAAGCAATACACCCTGGGTTCGGGTTTTTAAGTGAAAATAGTGATTTCGCTAATCTTTGTCAAGAGTGCGGACTCAGATTCATCGGACCTAGTGGTAATGTAATTGACCAAATGGGAAATAAATCTAAAGCACGCGAAATAATGATTAAAGCAGGTGTTCCTGTAGTTCCTGGAAGTAATGGAGCTGTTAAATCATTAGATGACGCTAGAAGTATCGCTTTAGAGATTGGTTTTCCTATTTTAATTAAGGCTAGTGCTGGTGGTGGTGGACGTGGAATGCGTGTTGCTAATATTATGGATGAGTTTGATAATGCATTTGAAACTGCAAAAAGTGAAGCAATAAATGCTTTTGGTGATGGGACAATGTATTTAGAAAAATATGTTATAAATACTAAACATATTGAATTCCAAATTATGGCTGATAAGTATGGTAATGTTGTTCATCTTGGAGAAAGAGATTGTTCAATCCAAAGAAGAAACCAGAAAGTATTAGAAGAAGCACCTAGTTTAATAAGTGAAGACTTACGTAAAAGAATGGGTGATGCTGCGATACTTGCTAGTAAAAGTGTAAATTATGAAAATGCAGGTACTATTGAATTCTTATTAAGTGGAGATGATTTCTATTTTATTGAAATGAATACAAGAATTCAAGTTGAACATCCAGTAACTGAAATGGTTACTGGTATAGATATTATTAAAGAACAAATTAAAGTTTCTGCTGGTAAAGAGTTAAGTTTTACTCAGGAAGATATTGTATTAAAAGGACATAGTATTGAAGTTAGAATTAATGCTGAAGATCCTAAACATGGGTTTAGACCTAATCCTGGTAAGATAGATTTACTTCATGTACCTTCAGGTAACGGAATTAGATTTGATAGTTTTATTTATACAGGATATTCTATACCACCATTTTATGATTCAATGATGGGTAAAGTTATTGTTCATGGTGAAAATAGAATTGACGCTATTAATAAAATGAAAGCAACGTTAGAAGAATTAGTGATTGGTGGAGTAACTACTAATCAAGACTTTTGTTATATGATTTTGAATAATGCTGATTATGTTAAAGGTGAATTTGATACTGGATTTATTGGTATGAAAATTGATAGTTTACTGGAGTATGATGAATAATGAATGATTTAGTTAAAGCATTTAAAGATCGTAAGAATTCTCAAAATAAATTCAAAAATCACAGAACAAAAAGTCAAATATCTAACGTTAAAATGGATGTACCTAAAGGGTTATATGAAAAGTGTCCTACTTGTAAAGAAGCTGTAAATATGAAAGCGACAGTTGAGAACGGATTTATCTGTAAAAACTGTGGTGAACATTTTAGAGTTCGAGCTGTAGATAGAATTAAGATTACAGTTGATAGTGGTACTTTTGTTGAAAAAGGACATGGGTATATTACTTTAAATCCACTATTTCAAGATGGGTATGAAGAAAAAGTTACTGAATACAAAGAAAAAACTAATTTAGATGAAGCATATATTTATGGATATTGTGAAATAAATGGAATGCCATCTGTAATTGGTGTTATGGATAGTTATTTCTTAATGGGTAGTATGGGTAGTGTTGTTGGTGAGAAAGTTGCTAAAAGTTTTGAGTATGCAATTTATAAAAAATTACCAATAATTATTTTTACTGCATCAGGTGGAGCTAGAATGCAAGAAGGTATATTTAGTTTAATGCAAATGGCTAAAACTAGTGCTGCAGTATGGAAACATGCTGAACAAGGGTATTTATATATTAGTGTATTAACTCATCCTACTACAGGTGGAGTTACTGCTAGTTTTGCAACACTTGGTGATATTATTTTAGCTGAACCTAATGCGTTAATTGGATTTGCTGGACCACGTGTAATTGAACAAACTATTAATCAAAAATTACCTGAAGGATTCCAAAGAGCTGAGTTCTTGGAAGAAAAGGGATTTGTTGATAAGGTAGTGCCTAGATTTGAACTTAAAGATACTCTAGGTAAACTTCTATTATTTCATAGGAGGTATCAATAATGGATATATTAGCTAAAGAAAGAAAAGTAAGAGAGTTAGAAAGTAAAATTTCTGAACTTGGTAATGAAGAATTAATTAACAAGTTAAAAATTGAGATTCAAAATTATAAAGATGAATCAATGACTAATTTAACTGCTTGGGATAGAGTGTTACTAGCTCGTCACCAATTAAGACCAACATCTTTAGAATTTATTAATTATATGTGTGATAGTTTTATTGAACTTCACGGTGATAGATTATTTAGAGATGACAAATCAATTATTGCAGGTATAGGTAATATTAGTGGTAATGTAGTTACTATTATTGCCCAACAAAAAGGGAAAACATTAGAAGAAAACTTGGAAAGAAATTTCTCTATGCCTCATCCTGAAGGATATCGTAAGGCATTAAGATTAATGAAACAAGCAGAAAAATTTAGAAGACCAATCATTACTTTAATTGATACTCCGGGTGCTTATCCGGGATTAGCTGCGGAAGAAAGAGGACAAGGAGAAGCAATTGCTCGTAATTTACTTGAGATGAGTGCTTTAACTGTACCAGTTATCGCAGTTATAGTAGGTGAAGGTGGAAGTGGTGGAGCTTTAGCTCTTGGTATAGCTAATACTGTACTAATGCTTGAAAACTCAATTTATTCTATTTTAAGTCCTGAAGGATACGCAACTATTTTATGGAAAGATTCAACTCGTGCTAAAGAAGCTGCAGAAGTTATGAAGTTAACTAGTTTTGACTTAGAGGAGTATGGAGTAATTGATAGAGTTGTTAAAGAACCTCTTGGAGGAGCTCATTTTAATAAAATTGAAACATTTAAAAATACTAAACAAGCAATTTTAGAAGAATTGCATAAATTAAAAAGATTTACTGGGATTGAACTTAGGGATAAAAGAATCAAGAAGTACCGTGATTTCGGTTTCTTCCAACGATTCAACTATGACAACCTGAAAGGTGATAAAAATGATATATACTAAAATAATGGGTACTGGGAGCTATGTTCCTTCTAAAGTACTGACTAATGAAGATTTAAAAAGATATGTAGAAACAAGTGATGAATGGATTCAATCTCGTACCGGGATTAAAGAAAGACATATAGTAACTGAAGAAGGTACTACTGATTTAGCTTATGAAGCGAGTATTAAAGCTATTGAAGACGCAGGAATTAATAAGGATGATATTGATTTAGTAGTAGTAGCTACCGTTACTCCTGATAATTATTTTCCTGGAGTAAGTAATTTACTTCAAGCAAGACTTGGATTAAAAGAGATAATGACGTTTGATATTAATGCTGCTTGTAGTGGTTTTATTTATGCTTTAAATGTAGCTGATAAGATGATTAAAAGTGGTGCTTATAATA
This sequence comes from Candidatus Izimoplasma sp. HR2, assembly GCA_000753575.1. GTDB lineage: Bacteria > Bacillota_I > Bacilli_A > Izemoplasmatales > Izemoplasmataceae > JAFGXW01. The sequence goes on from JRFF01000022.1 coordinate 132,481, forward strand.
ATGCTCTTGTTGTTGGAGCTGAAACTTTAACTAGATTAACTGACTGGAGAGACCGTAATACTTGTGTATTATTTGGAGATGCAGCAGGAGCTATGATTGTTAGTAAAAGTGAAGAAAATAAAATTCAAGATATTATTTGTGGATCTAGGGGAGATGTTGATGATTTATTAATATCAAAGAATATCAAAATTAAGGATCCTGAAGTTAATGAAGTTAGCAAACAAGATCATATTCATATGAAAGGCGCAGAGGTATTTAAGTTTGCGACTAGAATTTTACCTAAAACTGTGAATGAGTTACTTGATAGAAATAATATTACTTTAGATGATTTAGATTATATGGTTGCTCATCAAGCTAATGAAAGAATTATTTCTAAAGCTGCGAAAGATTTAAAATTTGGAATGGATAAGATGTTTTTAAACATTCATAAATACGGTAATACTAGTTCTGCTAGTGTGCCACTAGCAATTGATGAAGCTATTAAAACTAATGTACTTAAAAAAGGAGATAAGTTCATCACAGTTGCCTTCGGTGGAGGTTTAACTTGGGGTGGAGCGCTTATTGAGTTATAGGGGGATTATTATGAAAGACTTACGTGATTTACTAAATGTAGAATACCCAATTATACAAGGTGGTATGGCTAATATTTCTACTCATGTTTTAGCATCAGCTGTTAGTAACGCTGGTGGACTGGGAATTATTGGCGCAGGTGGTTGGGATGTTGATAGAGTAAGAGATGAAATTAGAAAAACTAAAGCTTTAACAAATAAACCTTTTGGAGTAAATATTATGTTACTAAGTCCACACGCGGAAGCTATTAGTGATATGGTTATTGAAGAAGGTATTAAAGTTATAACTACGGGTGCTGGTAACCCTGGTATTTATATGGAAAAATGGAAAAATGCTGGAATGATTGTTATTCCTATCGTTCCAAGTGTAGCTTTAGCTAAGAGATTATCTAGAACTGGTGCTGATGCAATTATAGTTGAAGGTACTGAAGCTGGAGGGCATATTGGTGAGATTACTACATTTACGCTTGTTCCTCAAGTTTGTGATGCAATTGATATTCCAGTAATTGCTGCTGGTGGTATTGCTGATTCACGTGGACTTGATGCAGCATTTGTACTTGGTGCAAGAGGAGTTCAAATTGGAACAGTCTTACTCGCAAGTCATGAGTGTCCTATTCATGAAAACTATAAGAATAGAATTGTACGTGCTAAAGATACTGATACTGTAGTTACTGGTAGAGGAACTGGAGCACCTGTACGTGTTATTAAAAATAAAATGTCTAGAAAATATTTAGAGTTAGCTAAGAACCCTGAAATCAGTTTAGAAGAAATGGAAATATTAACTTTAGGATCTTTAAGTAAAGCTGTCTTTAATGGTGATATGATAAATGGAAGCATTATGGCAGGACAAAGCGCTGGATTAGTTAAAGAGATTAGAAGTATTAGAGCAATACTAGAAGATATCTTTGAACCTAGTAGAGTTAATAAAGGTACTTTATAAATGAAAAGTGTTTTAATGTTTTCAGGACAAGGTTCTCAGTACTTAGGTATGGGACAAGATTTATATAATAACTATGATGTAGCTAAAAAAGTATTTGATAATGCTGATCAAATACTTGGGTATAGTATTAAAGATATTATGTTTAATAATGAAGAAATGCTTAATGATACTTTATATACTCAAGTTGCGATGTTTACATTGTATGTTGCAATACTTGAAGTGTTAAAAGAAAAAGGTGTTGAATCTGAGTATGCTGTAGGATTATCACTTGGTGAATATGGTGCACTTTATTATAATGATGTATTTGATTTTGAAACTGGGTTAAAAATCCTTGAAAAAAGAGGATTGTTTATGAATGATGCAGCTTCGAAAACTAGTGGATTAATGAGTGCGATTCTAGGTATGGAAACAGATGTACTATTAGATATAATTGACAGTGTTGATGGGTATGTAAAGATTGCAAATTACAATACTTATGGACAATTAGTAATTAGTGGTCAAGAAAAAGCAGTTCTAGAAGTTAATGAAAAAGCATTAGAAAATGGTGCGAAAAGAGCAATCACTTTAAACACAAGTGGACCTTTTCATACTGACTTAATGATGGAAGCTAGTACTAAGTTCAGTGAGTACTTAAGTAGTGTAGATTTAGGTGTACCAAGTAAGAAGTTATTAGTTAATACAACTGGTGATTTATATCAGGGTGATCTTAAAAACACTATGGTATCTCAAATAACTAATAGTGTAATGTTTTATCAAATGATTGAGAAACTAATTGATCAAGGAGTAACTACGTTTATTGAAGTTGGTCCTAAGAAAACATTATGTAGTTTTGTAAAAAAGATTAATCGTAAACTTGATATATATAATGTGGAAGACACATTAAGCTTAAACAAATTATTAGATTTCTTAAAGGAGGAGTAAAATGAGTTCATTTAAAGGAAAAACAGTAGTTGTAACTGGTGGAAATATAGGAATTGGTAAAGAGATTTGTATTCAGTTCGCTATGAAAGGTGCTAATGTAGTTATTAATTATTTATTTGATGAAAACTTGGCTTTTGATCTTCTAAACCATGTTGAAAATCTTGGTGGTAAAGGGATGATTGTTAAGGGTGATGTTAGTAAGTTTGATGAATCAAAATTAATTATTGATAGCGCAATTAATACTTTTGGGAAAGTGGATATTTTAGTTAATAACTCTGGAATCACTAGAGATAATTTAATGATGAGAATGAGTGAAGAAGAATTCGATAGTGTAATTAACGTTAATTTAAAAGGGACTTGGAATATGTGTAAACATGTGACAAGACATATGTTAAAAAATAGATCTGGTAAAATCATCAATATAGCAAGTGTTGTTGGTATTATGGGTAATGCTGGTCAAGCTAATTATGTTGCGAGTAAAGCTGGGATTATTGGGCTTACAAAAACTTTAGCTAAAGAGTTTGGTGCACGTGGTGTGACAGCTAATGCTATTGCTCCTGGATTTATTCAAACTAAGATGACAGATGGTTTACCTGATGATGTAAAAGAAAATTATACAAAACAAATACCACTTCAAAGATTTGGAACTTCAACTGATATTGCGAATACAGTATTATTCTTAGCTAGTGAAAAGGCTAGTTATATTACTGGGCAAGTTATTAGTGTGAACGGTGGAATGATTTAATGAATTTGAAACCTCTTACTATTAATGGTAAGACGGTTCAGTTTCCAATTATCCAAGGTGGTATGGGTATTAGGATTAGTTTAAGTAAACTTGCGAATGCTTGTATTGATAGTGGTATTATAGCTACTATTAGTGCAGCTCAAGTTGGGTTTTTAAGAAAGAATTTTAGAAAAGATCCAATTGGAGAAAATTTTAAGGAATTAAAAATTGAAATTGATAAAATAAGAGCAGTTAACCCTGATGGTATTTTAGGTGTTAATCTAATGCATGCGATTAATCATTATGGTGAGTACGCTAGTTTCTTAGCTACTCAAGATATTGATTTTATTGTTAGTGGAGCTGGACTTCCTTTAGATTTGCCTGAGTATCTTGAAGATTCTAGTGTTAAAGGTGCATTCATTGTAAGTAGTGCTAGAGCTGCGAAAATCCTACTTAGAAGCTGGGATAGAAGATATAATTACATGCCTGAATTTGTAGTTTGTGAGGGTCCTTTAGCTGGGGGACATTTAGGGTTTAGTAAAGAAGATATGGAAAGCGGTAATGTAATGTCGCTTGAAGATATAGTTAAAGAAACTAAAGAAATTGTTAAAGTATATGAAGAAAAATTTGGAATCACTATCCCTGTAATTGCAGGTGGTGGAGTTCATGATGGTGCTGATATGGCTAGAATGTTAAATGTTGGTGCTGATGGTGTTCAAATATCTACAAGATTTATTGCTAGTCATGAGTGTGATGCTAGTTTAGATTACAAAATGATGATTGTAAATTCTAAAGAAAGTGATATTGTTAGAGTAAGTAGCCCTGCAGGGCTTCCTGGTAGAGCTATTAAAAACTTTTTAACTAAGAAACTTGAAAAAGAGAATTTAAAAGTAAGTTATTGTGTTGATTGTTTAAAAACATGTAAGAAGGTTGGAATACCTTATTGTATTACTGAACAACTTGGTAATAGTAGTGCTGGAGATATTGATGGATTAATATTTACTGGTGCTAAAGCTTATTTAATTGATAAGCTAGATTATGTTGAAAATATTGTTAATGAAATTATTAGGGATTGTAAATTAGAACTTAATTTTACAGGAGGAATGTAAATGAAACGTAGAGTTGTAGTTACTGGGCTTGGAGCGATTACGCCACTTGGTAATAATGTAGAAGATTCTTGGAATGCTGCAAAGGCTGGGAAAAATGGTATTGATTTAATTACAGGTTATGATACTGATTTAACTAATGTTAAAATTGCTGGTGAAGTTAAAGGTTATGATTTTATTGAGTTTTTTGGTAGAAAGCAAGTAAAAAGGTTAGATAAATTTGTTCAGTATGGAATGATTGCTTCTAAAGAAGCGATGATTGATTCTGAATTAGATATGAGTAATATTGATAAAGATAGAATGGGTGTTTATTACGGAAGTGGAATTGGTGGGCTTGAAACAATTGCGAGTCAAGAAGATAAAGCTAAAGCTAGAGGATATGATAGACTTAGTCCTTTCTTTATACCTAGTGCTATAATTAATATAGTTGCTGGTAATTTAGCTATAGAATACGGTATAACAGGGCCTGCGTTATCAAGTGTTACTGCTTGTGCTAGTGCTGCTAACTCGATAGGAGAGGCATTTAGAGCTATTAGAGATGGTTATTTAGAGCTAGCGTTAACTGGTGGAACTGAAGCGAGTGTTATTCCACTTGGTATTGGTGGATTTGATGTAATGATGGCTTTAAATAAAAGTAATGATAAAAATTATGCTAGTATCCCATTTGATAAAAACAGAAGTGGATTTGTAATGGGTGAAGGTGCTGGAACTATTATTTTAGAAGAATATGAACATGCTAAAGCACGTGGTGCTAAAATATATGCAGAAATGATTGGTTATGGAGCTACATGCGATGCTTATCATATTACTGGTCCTGATCCAGAAGCAACTGGAGCTAGAAAATGTATGGAAGTTGCTGTAAGAGATGCAGGGATAGAGTTTACTGATGTGGATTATATTAATGCACATGGTACTTCGACTCCTTTAAATGATAAAACAGAAACATTAGCTATTAAAAAAGCATTTAATGAACATGCTTATAATTTAAGTGTTTCTAGTACTAAGAGTATGACTGGACATTTACTTGGAGCTAGTGGTGCTATTGAATCTATATTTTGTATCTTAGCTACAAGAGATGATTTTGTACCGCCTACAATTAATAGTAAAGAATTTGATGAAGCATTGGATTTAGATTATACTATTGGTAAAGGTAAAGAAAAAGTTGTAAATGTAGCTATTAGTAATAGCCTTGGATTTGGTGGGCATAATGCTACAGTTGCATTTAAGAAATTTAGGGGGTAGTAAATTATGTTATTAAATAGTAATCAAATACAAGAAATTATTCCTCATAGATATCCGTTTTTATTAATTGATAAAGTAATTGAATTAGATCCTGGGCATAGTTGTGTAGCAATTAAAAATGTTACAGCTAATGAAATGCAGTTCATGGGACATTTTCCACAGGAACATGTAATGCCTGGTGTATTAGTAGTAGAAGCGTTAGCTCAAACAGGGGCAGTATGTATTTTATCATTACCTGAAAACAAAGGTAAAATAGCTTATTTTGCGGGGATTGATAAATGTAAATTCAAACGTAAAATAATTCCTGGGGATACTATTAGATTAGAAATTGAAATTACTAAACAAAGAGGACCTATTGGATATGGTAGTTGTAAAGCTTATGTGGATGGAAAAGTTGCGGTAATCGCAGAACTCAAATTTGCTGTTGGCGAATAATGAAAAATAAGATGTTAGAAGGCACTTAATGTAAGTGCTCTAACATCTTTTTATATACAAGTTTTGGGGCTAAGTAGAGATATTTTAAAGCATTTAGTGTAAACGCATACATTATTTTTAAAACATACTTTTTTGATGGGTGTTTATATGCTATAATAAATTTAGTATGTACACAAAAGGATGATACCCCTTATGCGAAAACTAAGAAGATTAATGAAGAGTTTTGAAGATACGAGAATTTTAGATATTGGAACTGGGAATGGGAACTTCATAAGAATTTTAACTTCTCTTGATGATGGATTTAAAAGTGTTGTTGGAATTGATTTACTTTCGGGTGCTATTAAAGTGTGTAAGTCGGGGTTTAATGATGAGAGAATTAAATTCATGAAGATGGATGCTTTAAAGATGGATTTCGAAGATAATAGTTTTGATATTATATCTTTATCAAATAGTCTTCATCATCTAGATGATATTAGTGCAACCTTAAAGGAGATGGAAAGAGTACTCGCTCCTGGAGGTGTATTACTATTTTGTGAAATGAGAAGTAATAATTTAACTAAAAAACAAAAGAGTCATTTAAAAATGCATCATTATGCGGCTGAAATAGATAGAGAACGCGGTTCAGTTCATTATGAGACTTTTACTGATAAAGAAATTTTAAATCATTTAACAGAAAAAAGCAGTTTAGATATTAAAGATGTATGGGAGTTTGTTGTAACTGATAAAGAAGAGATTACTCCTAAAGAAATAGAATGGTTATTTGAGACAATAGATCGTGTACAAGAAAGAGTTGAAGGATCTGAGAAAAGAGAATATTTTCGTAAAAAAGCTGATAAGATTAAAAATTATATTAGAAAGTATGGGTTTGATTCTGCGACTCAGTTAATAGTGGTGATAGGCAAATGAAATTATTGAAAATATTTGATAAACGTAGTAAGTTACTAGGTCATCAACCAATTATTTATAGAGACGCTGTTAGAGCAATCATATTAAAAAAAGGAATGATATTATTAGTCTTTAGTGAAGAGTCTAAAGAGTATAAATTTCCTGGTGGTGGAGTTAAGGATTTAGAAGGAAGAGAAACAGCATTAAGAAGAGAAGTAATGGAAGAAGTTGGGAAACAAATTAATAGTATTAATGAGAGTTTAGGATATGTTGATCAAATTTATAATGATATATATGACATGAGAAAATATTTCTTTTTACGTTCATATTATTATTTTTGCGAGGTTTTTGATGATGAATATGATCAAGATTTAGATATATATGAACAAAAACTTAAGTTTGTACCTAAGTGGGTTTCAATTGATGAGGCTATTGAGTTAAATCAAATTAAGTATGACAGTGGTAGTGAGTATCATTGGACAGAAAGAGAACTTTATGTGTTAAAGTTACTTAAGGAGATGACGCCATGAGAGGTTTTAGAAAAGCAAAAGGATTTGAAGATTTAGATTTTGAATTACCTAAGAGAAGCACATTACATAGTGCTGGATATGATATAGCTATTATTGAAGATATGGAAATAGGTCCTGGTGAAATAAAAGCGGGAATTACTGGTATTAAAGTTTTTATGATGGATGATGAAGTATTTAAGATGTATCCAAGAAGTAGTTTACCTAGAAATTATAGTCTAACTATTCCAAATAATGTTGGAATTATTGATAAAGATTATTTTGGGAATGAAGAAAATGATGGAGCAGTTTCTGTTACTTTACATAATTTTGGAACTAAAAAAGTGTTTTTACAAAAAGGTGAAAGAGTAGCTCAAGGAATTTTTCAAAAGTATTTAATTAGTCCTTTTGAAGATGAAGTTACTAGTATTAGGAATGGTGGATTTGGTAGTACTGGAAAATAATAATTAAAGTAGTTGACAAAAGCCCTAATATGGGGCTAGAATTATAGTAGATATTAGGTGTCGAAAGACATAACAGGGAATTGAGATTAAAGCTCAAGCTGTCCCAGCAACCGTATGACGGACGAACTGCAAATACCACTGCTTCTTAGCGGGAAGGTGCATAGTAGGATGAAGTCGAGCCGGTAGACCTACCTAAGACTCTAAGAATAGTAATACTCCTGGGTTATGAGTAGGTACGTCTTTTTAACTTTTTATATTTTATTAAGTTATATAGTACGTAAGTAATCATCCGGGAGGATGGTTTTTTTATTACAAAAATAAAATATAGGAGGCTTAAAACATGAAAAAACTATTCTCTATGGCAGCAATTTTTGTTATGGCATTTACTTTGGTAGGATGTACTGAGGTTGATGATTTAGAAGTAAGAATCGAGGAATTGAATCAAGAGATATTAGATATCAATTCAGAATTAGGTACGTATGTAGTTACAAACACAGCATTAGAAGCAGAAATAGAAGTATTAGAAGCAGAGATTACTTCATTACAAGCTCAGTTATTTGATAATATTATTACTTTTACTTTAACTGATGAATACGGTGAATTTAGTAGTGAAACAGTTGGATATGATGACGAATTTGATGGAACATTATTTGATCTATTAGATGATAGTTTAACTGTGGGATATAACGAGACAGATTATGGGAAGTATATTACTTCAATTAATAATTTGATTCCTAAAACTGGGGCTTATATTAGCTTTAGTAAAAACGGAGTTTCTTCAATGGTTGGCGTTGAATTAGCTACATATGAAGATGGTGATGTATTTGGATTTGAAGTATTATGGTGGGATACATTACAACAAGGTGTTGATGATGTAATACAGTTATTCTTAGAAAATCACGCAAGTGATTATGTGAATAGTGAATCTGTTGATTACAATGTATTACTAGCCCTTAATTTACTTGGAATTACAAGTGAATATGTAACTGTAAGTGAAGTGGAAACTTTAGTAGATGATAGTACTTTAGTTACTACTGCAGATTACTTTAAAGCTATTATGAAATTAAACGCAGTTGGAGTTGACAGCACAGAGTTAATTACTGAACTTAATGCAATAGTAGTACCTGGTGGATATGGACAAACTGCGTATGGATTACTCGCAATGGATAGTATAACTACTAGTGTAGATTATAGTACATTTGTAACTGCTGCATTAGCTGATTTAAATACAACTACTCCATTTGATTTAGGATTAGATGCTGGTGGAATTAGTATTGTTGCACTAAGTAATTATAGTGATATTGGAACATTAATAAGTGATTATACAACTTGGATTAGTACTAGCCAATTAGATAGTGGTGGATTAGTTACTAGAGATGTTGTTTGGGGTGATACAACTTATCCTGGAACTGAAAATGCATCTTCAATGAGTCAAGTTATTTTAGGATTAGTAGCTAATGGAATTGATCCTACTGGAACAGATTATACTAAAGGAACTAATAACTTAATTTTTAGACTATTAGAATTTGGTACTGATACAGGATCATTTGATTATATAAAAACTGATGATTTAGATGAGGATTTAATGTTTAGTACTCCTCAAGCATTTTTAGCACTTGTAAGTTATCAAGTTTATGCGAATACTTATAGTGAAGTAAATCCATTCGATTTTAATTAAAAAAAGAAGGAAGTGAGAGTATGAAAAAAGTTATAATATCAGTCGCAGCTTTAGTATTTCTTGCGAGTAGTTTTTTAGCTCTTTCATACTTTAATAAATCAGATGTAGAAGGCACAATTACAATTACAGTTATTGATGAAATAGGAGATATTGTTTCAAGTAAAGAATTTGATTTTACAAGTGAAGATACTTTATTTGATTTACTAGATCAAAACTTTGAAGTTGGTTGTGCAAATTCATCTTATCAATTAAGTTCTGAATGTGAAAAAATTCTATTTACTAGTAGAGTTTTAATGAAAATTGATGACGTTGAAACAGATTGGATAAATAGCTATATAGCCATTTATAAGAATAATGAATATTCATTACTCGGTATCGATAATATCGTTCTAAATGATGGAGATGTATTTGTATTTGAATATAAAACAGTTGGAGGTGATAACTAAATGGATACTAAAAAAATGATGATGATTTCTTTATCAATAGCTATACTTTTTACGCAAGAACAATTGCTTGTATTTTTGCCAAACGTTCAATTAACTGTATTACTTATAATAGTATTTGTGAGTGTGTATAGTTTTAAGGAAAGTATTATATTAATTACTGGTTATGTACTACTTGATAGTTTATATATGGGAGGTTTAAATCCTTTCTATCTTGTACCAATGATGCTTGCTTGGTATTTAATACCTATTAGTTATCATACTATAATGAGAAGGACTACTAATGAAGTTAAGTTGGCATTATTCGCGTTCGTATTTGGATTTGTCTATGGATGGATGTTCATTCCGTTTAGAATGATGCAGTTGGGAATTAATGAATTATGGCCATATTTAGTTGCTGATATACCATTTGAAATTATTATGGCAACAACTGGATTACTTACAGTTTTATGGATTTATAAACCGTTATATAATCTGATGAATGAGGTAGTCATAACTAAAAATTTAGTAGCAACTAAGAGTTACAAATAAACAAAACAAGTCCGTTTGGACTTGTTTTCTATATTATATATAAAATTCTTTTAAAAAGATTAACAAAAACCTTGCTTAATTATACGTTTTTTGGTAGAATAATTAAGCCGTAAAAATACACACACAACTAGAGTAAATGGCCCTGAGCTACTTGGCACAAGTGGTGGTAATTTACAAAGACAGTTAGTGGAGGCAAAATCAGAAGGAGGAATTAAAATGGCTGTAATATCAATGAAACAGTTATTAGAGGCTGGTGTACACTTTGGACATCAAACTCGTCGTTGGAATCCTAAAATGGACAAGTATATTTATACTTCTCGTGGTGGAATTCACATCATCGACTTACAAAAAACTGTAGGATTAATCGATGAAGCTTATGCAAAGTTACTTGAAATTGGAAAAAATGGTGGAAAAATCTTATTTGTAGGTACAAAAAAACAAGCACAAGATGTTGTTAAGGAAGAATCAATTAGAACTGGACAATATTATGTAGCACAAAGATGGCTTGGTGGAACATTAACAAACTTTAAAACAATTAGAAAATCAATCAGAAGACTTCATGACATTACAAGAATGGAAAAAGATGGTACGTTTACTCGTTTACCTAAAAAAGAAGTAATCGGATTAAACAAAGAATTGGCAAAACTTGAAAAATTCTTAGGTGGAATTAAAGATATGAAAACTTTACCTGAAGCAATTTTTGTTGTAGATCCAATGAAAGAAAAAAATGCAGTTTTAGAAGCAAGAAAATTACATATACCTGTATTTGGAATTGTTGATACAAACTGTGATCCTGATTTAGTTGACGTAATCATTCCAGCGAATGATGATGCAATAAGATCAGTAAAACTAATTGTTGGTAAATTAGCTAATGCGATGATTGTAGCAGCTGGTGGAGAAGTTAATGAACCTGAATCAAAATATCAAGCAAGTCCTGAACGTAAAGAATATAACAGAAATAACAGAAAACCTTACGTTAAAAAACCTTGGGACAAAAAACCTTATGTTAAGAAACCTTACGTAGCTGGTGAGAAAAAACCTTATGTAGCTGGTGAGAGAAAACCTTATGTAGCTGGTGAGAAAAAACCTTATGTAGCTGGTGAGAAAAAACCTTACGTAGCTGGTGAGAAAAAACCTTATGTTGCAAGTGAGAAAAAACCATTCAACCAAAAAAGACAAGAAACTAAAGTAGTAGCTAAACCTACTGCAGTAGCACCTAAAGTAGAAACTAAAGCTCCAGTTAAAGCTGCACCTGTAAAAGTTGCACCTAAGGCTGTAGTAAAAGTAGAAGCTAAAGTAGCTCCTGTAAAAGTAGAAAAAACAACGGCAAAAGTTAGCAATGACATTTCTAAAATGACAGTTGCTCAACTGAAAGCTCTTTGTAAAGACAAAGGCATTTCAGGATATTCAAAACTTAAAAAAGCAGAATTAATTCAAGCTTTAAAATAATACTAAAAAGAGCTTTAGGGCTCTTTTTTTAAGAAGTATAAATTAGATTATAGATTGAATAATAAACAAATATATGATATTATATTCTTTGGAAAAGAATTATTAGGAGGAAACAATTATGAAAATAAGTGCAAGCTTAGTAAAACAACTTAGAGACAAAACCGGAGCTGGAATGATGGACTGTAAAAATGCCCTTGTTGAAACAGCTGGAGATATTGATCAAGCAATTGATTGGCTTAGAGAAAAAGGAATTTCTAAAGCAGCTAAAAAAGCAGATAGAATCGCTGCTGAAGGATTATGTAATGTATTAGTTAAAGGTAATGAAGCAGTTATACTAGAATTAAATAGTGAAACTGATTTTGTTGCTAAAAATAAAGAGTTCTTGGCTTTACTTGATACTCTTGCAAACGCAATATTAGATAGCGATGCTACTAATACTGAAGAAGCATTAAAAATTGATGTTGATGGTAGAAATATTGAAAGAGTATTAATTGATGCTACTGCTAAAATTGGTGAAAAATTCTCACTTAGAAACGTAAGTAAACATACAGTTTCTGGAAATGAAGTATTTGGAGCTTACAAACATATGGGTGGTAGAATTGTTACATTAGTAGTTCTTGAAGATGGGAATGCTGATTTAGCTAAAGATATTGCAATGCATGTTGCTGCAATTAATCCTACATATTTAGATCAAACAGATATTAGTGAAGAAGTTATTAATCACGAAAGAGAAATACTTACAAAAGAAGCATTAAATGAAGGTAAACCTGCTAATATCGTTGAGAAAATGGTAGTTGGTAGACTTAATAAATATTTAAAAGAAATTTGCTTAGTAAATCAACCGTTCGTTAAAAATCCTGATTTGACTGTTGACAAATTTATGAAAGAAAACAACAGTAAAATTGTATCTTTCTTACGCGTTGAAGTTGGTACAGGAATTGAAAAAAGAGTTGAAGATTTTGCAAGTGAAGTTGCAAGCGTAGTTGGTAAATAAATATTTTTAAAAAATAGGACACTTTTTTGTGTCCTATATTTATAAGAGGAGGAGATTTATATGTCAATGAAAAAACGTATAATAATTAAACTCAGCGGGGAAGCTTTAAGTGGTAAAGATAATGATAAAGCAATCGATCCACTAAAAGTAAGGGAAGTTGCAAAAGAAATTAAAGCTGCATATGATTTAGGGAATTTAGAAATTGGAATTATTGTTGGTGGCGGTAATATTTGGAGAGGTAAAATGGCTGCGGAAATGGGTATGGAGAGAAGTAGTGCTGATTATATGGGTATGATTGCTACTATTATGAATGCTCTTGCACTTCAAAATGCTCTTGAAGAACTAGGTTTAGAAACTAGAACTATGACTTCACTTAATATTCCACAAGTTGCTGAACCTTATATTAGAAGAAAAGCTATTAGCAATTTAGACAAAGATATTATTGTTATATTTGGTGGAGGTACAGGTAATCCTTACTTCTCAACTGATACAACAAGTGCTTTAAGAGCCGCAGAAATTGGTGCTAAAGTTATATTAATGGCTAAAAATGGGACTGATGGGGTATATAACAAAGACCCAAGAACTAATAATGATGCTGTGAAATTTGATAATTTAACTCATCATCAAGTACTTGAAAAGAACTTAATGGTAATGGATTCAACAGCTGCTGCACTTTGTAAAGATAATGGAATTGATATTATCGTATTCGATATGAATGTAAAAGGTAATATTAAAAGAGTTGCTAGTGGTGAAAAAATAGGAACTCATATAAATTAAAAGGAGGAAAAATTATGCCTGATATGGTACTTTTAGAAACAGAAGAAGCAATGGAACATAGACTTGATGCATTAAGTAAAGAACTAGCAAAAGTTAGAACTGGACGTGCTAACCCAAGAGTGTTAGATGATGTTAAAGTAGAGTATTACGGGGCTTTAACTCCTTTATCACAAATAGGTAATATTAGTGTACCTGAACCTGCTCAATTAATAGTTAAACCTTATGATAGAAGCATTTTAGGTGCGATTGAAAAAGCAATTAATGCTGCTAACTTAGGACTTAATCCTAGTAACGAAGGAACTCAATTAAGAATTGTTTTACCTGCTCTTACTCAAGAAACAAGAAAAGGATTAGTTAAGGATATTCATAAGTTAGGTGAAGAGTATAAAGTTTATGTTAGAAATTCAAGAAGAGATGGAAATGATGCCATTAAGAAAATGGAAAAAAGTCATGAAATCAGTGAAGATGATTCAAAAGGATATCATGAAGATATTCAAGAGTTAACTAATAATTACACAAATCAGATTGATGAACTAATTAAAGCAAAAGAAATTGACATAATGCATATATAAAGACTACGAAAGTAGTCTTTTTTATATAGAAATAAGTGCTGTTTTATAGTATAATAGTATAATGCCTGTGGAGGTGGAATTATGAATTTAGAAAAAAGAGTTAAAAGTAATAATATACCAAGTCATATTGCGATTATATTAGATGGTAATGGACGTTGGGCTAAAAAGAGAAAATTACCTCGAACTTTTGGACATAAAGTTGGAGCTGAAAACCTGAAAAAGACTGCGATTAATTGTAGTAAATTAGGTATAAAAGTATTAAGTGTTTATGCGTTTAGTACAGAAAACTGGAGTAGACCTAAAGAAGAAGTGGATTATTTAATGAAATTACCACTTGAATTTGAAAAATCTTATAAAGGAAACTTCAAAGAATATGATATTAAGGTTATCTTTTCTGGGAGAAGAGATAGATTTAGTAAAGATAATATTGAGTTATTAAATAAAATTGAAGAGAAAACAAAAGATAGAACTGGACTTATTTTAAATGTCTGCTTTGATTATGGTAGTTATACAGAGATGTTAGAAGCTACAAAACAGATAAGTAAGTTGTATAAAGATGGTAAACTTGAGTTAGATGACATTAACGAAGAGTTATTTAGTAATCATTTATATACTAAAGATTTACCAAAACTTGATTTATTAATTAGAACTTCAGGTGAACAAAGAATTAGTAATTTCTTATTGTGGCAGTTAGCTTATAGTGAATTGTATTTTACTAAGAAGTTATGGCCTGAGTTTAATAATAAACAATTGTTAATTGCAATTGATGATTATCAAAAAAGAAACCGTACTTATGGTGGACTAAAGGAGAAAAAATAATGAAAGTAAGAGTTATAACAGCGATTTTTTTACTTATTACTCTTGTTCCTGCAGTATTAATTGGAGGATTACTTTTAGATATTGTTTTAGCAATGCTTAGTATGGGAGCAACTTATGAGTTATTTAAGATGTATAAAGCTGATGAATTTAAAATTAATGGAATGTTACTTATTGAATTGATGTTTAGTTTAGCTGTATTCTTTAGTGTTGCATATTATTTAAAAGGAACATTAGATTTAGAATATGTATTTGTATTGTTATTATTTATTGTTTTTAGCTCTGGTCTTTCTTTAATATTTAAAGAAGATTTTAATGCTGAAGATTTTGGTAGAGTTTTTGCTAGTGTTTTATATCCTGCTATTGGGTTTGCAGCTATAAGCTGGCTTAGTAATATTGATATTTATAATATTGGATTCTTATTTATGATTACAATTTTTACTGATGTATTTGCTTATATAGTTGGAATTAACTATGGTAAACATAGGTTAGCTATTAAGATTAGTCCTAAAAAATCAATTGAAGGAGCTATTGGTGGAACTGTAGCCGCTTTATTATTAACTCTTTTATACTTATATTTATTAGATATTAGTGTTGTTGGTGAAATTAGTTTGAATATTTGGACTAGCATTTTATTAATTATCTTTATATCAATAATTGGACAAATAGGAGATTTAATTGCTTCTAAACTTAAAAGAGGGTTTGGAATTAAAGATTTTAGTCAAATATTCCCAGGTCATGGTGGAGTGATGGATCGATTTGATTCAGCGATATTTGCGGGAATTACTTTAGTTTTAATTAGTAAAGTAGTTGGTTTACTATGAATTTGTATTTACTAGGTGCGACTGGTAGTATTGGTGTTCAAACTTTAGATATAGTTAGGAATAATAATAAGTTTAACATCGTAAGTGTTAGTGCTAATCACAATTTAAATAAAATGATTGATATTATTGAGGAGTTTAACCCCTTATTTGTATCTATGGGTAAACTTGAATATATTGAAAAGTTAAAAGTATTATATCCTTCTATTGAATTTGGGTATGGTAAAGCTGGATTAATAAAAGCTGCGACTTATGGTGTAAATAGTGAAGATTTAGTAGTTAACGCTTTAGTTGGTAGTGCTGGACTTGAACCCACTATTGAAGCGATTAAGAAAAAAAGAAATATTGCTTTAGCTAATAAAGAAACATTAGTTATTGGTGGAGAGATTATTAAAGAATTACTTATTGAAAATAATGTTAGATTAATTCCTGTGGATAGTGAACATTCTGCGATTATGCAATGTTTAAATGGTGAAGATAATAGTACTATAAAAAGAATTATTATTACTGCTTCAGGAGGAAGTTTTAGAGATTTAAGTAGAGATGAGTTAAGAAATGTTACTGTAAATGATGCTTTAGACCATCCTAATTGGAAAATGGGTGCTAAGATTACAATTGATTCAGCTACTATGATGAATAAAGGGTTTGAAGTTATTGAAGCTCATTATTTATTTGATGTTGATTATGATAATATTGAAACTGTTTTACATAAAGAAAGTGTTGTTCATTCTTTAGTTGAATTTAAAGATACGAGTATTATTGCTCATTTAGGAAACCCGGATATGAGAGTTCCTATAAACTATGCTTTAAATTATCCTGAAAGAACTGAATATAAAGGTGAAAGTTTAGATCTTATAAAACTAGGATCACTTCACTTTGAAGAGTTATCTTTAAAGAGATATCCACTTCTTAAGATGGCGATTGATGCAGGGAGAAGTAAAGGGCTTAATCCTACTACTTTGAATGCTGCGAATGAAGCTTGTGTTAGTTTGTTTTTAAATGGAAAAATTAAGTTTTTAGAGATAGAAGATATTGTTGAAGAATGTTTAAATGTATTTGATAATGATTTTACTGTAAACCTTGATAAGATAATAGAAAGAGACCTAGTGGTTAAAGACTATGTTTTCCGTAAATATAGTTAGAGGACGTGATGATTATGAGTGTTATATTTAGTATTATTGTATTTATATTTGTATTAGGGTTAGTAATCTTAATACATGAACTTGGACATTTTATTATGGCGAAAAGAGCGAATATATTATGTCATGAGTTTAGTTTAGGAATGGGACCTATATTATGGTCTAAAAGAGGAAAAGAAACTCTATATACTATTAGAGCAATCCCCATTGGTGGGTATGTGATGATGGCAGGTGAAGAAGTTGAAGATGAGATTGTTAAAGTTGGTAAACAAGTTAGACTTATATTTGATGACTTTAACAATGTTGAAAAAATTGTTCTTGACCATGAAGATGAAAGATATGATCAATATGAAAAGGTTACTGTAACTAAAGTTGATCTAAAGGGAGAAAATAATGAACCTTTATTCATCAATGACTATACAGTAAAAAGAAATGCTTTTTATGTTTATAAAAAAAGAGAATTACAAATTGCACCACATGAAAGAAGTTTTGAATCAAAAACTAAGACTGAAAGGTTCCTTGCGATATTTGCTGGTCCTTTTATGAATTTCGTGCTTGCAGTATTTGTATTTATATTTATTAACTTATTCATGGGATTCCCTGTGATGGATAGCACAGTACTTGGTAGTATTGGAGATGGTTATCCCTCTTACGGAATATTAGAAGAAGGAGATAAAATAATATCAATTGACGGTGAACCTGTGAGTGATTGGGATGAGATTTCTAGTGAAATTGATAGTAACGTCGCTGATAGATTAATTCAGTTTGAGATATTAAGAGATGGAGATACTGATACAGTAGCTATAACTCCAGTGCTAATATTTTATAGCTTAGGATTTAGATCAGATGAAGATGTAATTAACGAGTTAATTATTGATGAAATTAACGAAGAGTCTATTGCTTATAAAGCTGGCTTTGTTGGTGGAGATAAAATATTGACCATTGACGGTATTGAAGTTATTAGTTGGTTTGATGTTACACAATTAGTTAGTGCTAATATATATGGTGAGGTTATGACATTTACTGTTCTTAGAGATGGTAGTGTTGAAACTTTAACTATTGCTCCACATGATAAAGAAGTATTAGAATATAGTGGAGTACTTGCTGTTGAAAACTTTATTGGAATTAGTCCTATATATGAGTTTAACTTCTTAAAGAGTTTTACTTACTCATTTACTAATACTAAAGATGCAGCAGGAATGATATTTAGTACTTTAGGTTTATTATTTGGAAATGAAAATGTAGGAGTTAGCGATTTAGCTGGTCCTGTTGGAATTTATACAATTACATCTAATGCATTAAGTGGAGGATTACTTTCTTTACTTAGCTGGGTTGCTTTATTAAGTGTTAACCTTGGTGTAATCAATTTATTACCTATCCCTGCGCTTGATGGAGGTAGATTAGTCTTTTTAGGGTATGAAGCGATAACTACTAAGAAACCTAATAAGAAGATTGAAAATACGCTTCATTATGCGATGTATTTAATGCTTATGGGATTGTTTGTTTATATTACGTTTAATGATATATTAAGATTATTTAATCTAAAATAGAGGTGAGAAGATGAAACAAAGTTTATTATTTGTGCCAACTTTAAAAGAGGCACCAAAAGATGCAGACGTAAAAAGTCATAAATTAATGAGTAGAGCTGGAATTATCAAACAAGTTGCGGCTGGAATTTATACTTATTTACCTCTGGGATATAAAGTTATTAAGAAAATCGAAGAGATTATTAGACAAGAATTGGATAAAATCGGAGCTAGTGAATTATTAATGCCTGCACTTCAACCTAAAGATTTATGGGATGAATCAGGAAGATGGGACAAATATGGACCTGAGTTAATGAGATTAACTGATCGTAAAGATAGAGATTTCTGTTTAGGGCCAACTCATGAAGAAGTAATTACACAAGTTGTTAGAGACTATGTTAGTTCTTATAAAAAGCTTCCTTTAGCGCTTTATCAAATCCAAACTAAATTTAGAGATGAAATGAGACCTAGATTTGGATTAATGCGTGGTAGAGAGTTTATAATGAAAGATGCTTATACATTTAGTGAAACAGAAGAAGATTTAGAAAGATGGTATAAATTATTTACTAAAGCGTATATTGATATCTTTAAGAGATGTGGACTAGATACTAAAATAGTAAGTAGTGATGTTGGACAAATTGGTGGAGATGAAGCTGATGAGTTTATGGTTATGAGTGAAGTAGGAGAAGATACCATCACATATTGTGATAAATGTGACTACGCAGCTAACCAAGAACACAGTTTATTAAATAGTGGTGATAAATGCCCTGTATGCGATGGGACTATCCATACAGCAAAAGGTATTGAAGTTGGAAACATCTTTAAGCTAGGGACAAAATACAGTGAATCAATGAATGGTAAGTTCGCAGGACGTGATGGGAAACCTCAACCAATGATTATGGGTTGTTATGGTCTAGGGATTAGTAGAACATTAATGGCTAGTGTTGAACAACATTCAAATGAAGATGGTATTGTATGGCCAAAAGAGATTGCGCCATTTAAAGTACATATAGTACCAATTAACTTAAAAGATGAAGATCAATATAAATTAGCTTATGAAATCTATGAGAGTCTTAAATCAAGCGGTATAGAAGTACTTATTGATGATAGAGCTGAAAGAGCTGGAAGTAAGTTTAAAGATGCTGATTTAATCGGTATTCCATTTAGAGTTGTTGTTGGTAAAGATGCTAAGGACTTAAAAGTAGAGTTTACTGATCGCTTAAAAGGTGAAAAAGAGTTAGTACTTGCAAGCGAAATTTTAACCCTTATATAATATAGAAATAGAGGCCCCTGATTTAGGGGCTTTTTTAATGCCATATTTAAGGTAAAAATTAGTTTGAAATAAAAATCGAAAAAAAGAAACAAAAGTGTTGACAATATGACTTGATTTCTATATACTTGTAATTGCGGTCCAGGAAATCCATTGAGGGTTTTTGAACCGTTTAAAAATGCTTTTAAAAAGAGTAGTTAGCCACTTATAATAAAGTGGAAAAATACTTTTAACAAAAGTGTTGACAACTTGAAACAAATTATATATACTCTTTATTGCAGTGCGAAAACGATATGTTGAAAACACTGTGAAAAGGAAGCACCAAAAACACACAAAAAAGTTTTGTAAAAGTGTTGACATAATATTCGAGATATAGTAGAATATTATACGCACGCTACAATGAAGTGTGTGACCAAATTAGGTCTTTGAAAACTGAATAGAACAAACAAAAAAAATGAGTTTAGGAACTTTAAATAAAGTTAAGAATCAAAACAATTCATAAATTATGGAGAGTTTGATCCTGGCTCAGGATAAACGCTGGCGGCATGCCTAATACATGCAAGTCGAACGAGATCTTCGGATCTAGTGGCGAACGGGTGAGGAACACGTAAGAAACCTGCCCCTAAGACGAGGATAACTATTGGAAACGATAGCTAATACTGGATAGGATATAAGGCCGCATGGTCTAATATTTAAAGGAGCCTTCAAGCTCCACTAAGGGATGGTCTTGCGCAGCATTAGCTAGTTGGTAGGGTAACGGCCTACCAAGGCGACGATGCTTAGCTGGTCTGAGAGGATGAACAGCCACACTGGGACTGAGACACGGCCCAGACTCCTACGGGAGGCAGCAGTAGGGAATTTTCGGCAATGGGCGAAAGCCTGACCGAGCAATGCCGCGTGAATGATGAAGGCCTTCGGGTCGTAAAATTCTGTTGTTAAGGAAGAACAAGTAGTCCAGGAAATGGGATTACTCTGACGGTACTTAACCAGAAAGCTCCGGCTAACTACGTGCCAGCAGCCGCGGTAATACGTAGGGAGCGAGCGTTATCCGGAATTATTGGGCGTAAAGAGTGCGTAGGTGTTCTGTTAAGTCAAACCTGAAAGCCCCCAGCTTAACTGGGGAGGGTGGTTTGAAACTGGCAGAATTGAGTATGGCAGAGGTTAGTGGAATTCAATGTGTAGCGGTGGAATGCGTAGATATATTGAGGAACACCAGTGGCGAAGGCGGCTAACTGGACCAGAACTGACACTGAGGCACGAAAGCGTGGGGAGCAAACAGGATTAGATACCCTGGTAGTCCACGCCGTAAACGATGAGAACTAAGTGTTGGGGTTACCCAGTGCTGAAGTTAACACATTAAGTTCTCCGCCTGGGGAGTACGACCGCAAGGTTGAAACTCAAAGGAATTGACGGGTCTCCGCACAAGCGGTGGAGCATGTTGTTTAATTCGAAGATACGCGAAGAACCTTACCAGGTCTTGACATCTTCTTGATCGCTCTAGAGATAGAGTTTCCCTTCGGGGCAAGAATGACAGGTGGTGCATGGTTGTCGTCAGCTCGTGTCGTGAGATGTTGGGTTAAGTCCCGCAACGAGCGCAACCCCTATTGATAGTTGCTAACATTTAGTTGAGGACTCTATCGAGACTGCCAGTGATAAACTGGAGGAAGGTGGGGATGACGTCAAATCATCATGCCCCTTATGACCTGGGCTACAAACGTGCTACAATGGCCGGTACAAAGAGTTGCCAACCCGCGAGGGGGAGCTAACCTTTTAAAACCGGTCTCAGTTCGGATCGAAGTCTGCAACTCGACTTCGTGAAGTTGGAATCGCTAGTAATCGTGGGTCAGAATACCACGGTGAATACGTTCTCGGAGATTGTACACACCGCCCGTCATACCACGAGAGTTTGTAATACCCGAAGTATGTGGCCTAACCAGTTTACTGGAGGGAGCATCCTAAGGTAGGATAGATGATTGGGGTAAAGTCGTAACAAGGTATCCCTACGGGAACGTGGGGATGGATCACCTCCTTTCTAGGGAGAAAGATATTATTGAGAAACACCAGTTTTACCTAAACATCATAATTGTTTTGTTCTATTTGGTTTTGAGAGACTTAGTCTTTCAACTGCTTGTTATTTTTTTTCAAAATAATAAGAAGGTCTTTGAAAAGTGGATAATACTGTAAAAAGTTAAGAAATTAAGAGCGCAAGGTGAATGCCTTGGCAATTGGAGCCGATGAAGGACGCGACGAACAGCGATATTCTCGGGGTAGCCGTAAGTAGGCAGTGATCCCGAGGTTTCCGAATGGGGGAACCCACTAGTTTGAAGAACTAGTAACCTAATTTATTAGGTAGGTATACGCAGGGAACTGAAACATCTTAGTACCTGTAGGAAAAGAAAGCAACAGCGATTCTCTTAGTAGCGGCGAGCGAAAAGGGACCAGCCCAGTTCTAACTTTGGAGTTACAAAATTTCATGATAGTCGAAGTGTGTGGGAAAGCACACCATAGAAGGTGAGAGTCCTGTAGACGAAATTGTGAAATCTCCGTTAGACGAAGAGTACGGCGAGACACGAGTAATCTTGTCGGAATATGCGAGGACCATCTCGTAAGGCTAAATACTACCAATTGACCGATAGTGAACCAGTACCGTGAGGGAAAGGTGAAAAGAACCGCGGAAGCGGAGTGAAAAGATCCTGAAACCTTGTGCTTACAACAAGTTAGAGCCCGTTAATGGGTGATAGCGTGCCTTTTGTAGAATGAACCGGCGAGTTATGGTAACATGCAAGGTTAAACTTTGAGGAGTGGAGCCGAAGCGAAAGCGAGTCTTAACCGGCGAATTAGTATGTTGTCATAGACCCGAAACTGGGTGAGCTAGCCATGAGCAGGTTGAAGTTGGGGTAAGACCCAATGGAGGACCGAACCAGGACATGTTGAAAAATGTTTGGATGACTTGTGGCTAGAGGTGAAATTCCAATCGAACCCAGAAATAGCTGGTTCTCACCGAAATAGCTTTAGGGCTAGCGTCGTGGTTAAGTGGTATGAAGGTAGAGCACTGAATGGTTGATGGTCCCATCCCGGGATACTGATATCAATCAAACTCCGAATGTCATACTTACATACACGGCAGTCAGACTACGGGTGATAAGGTCCGTGGTCAAAAGGGAAACAGCCCAGACCGCCAGTTAAGGTCCCTAAATCCATATTAAGTGGGAAAGGATGTGGAGTTGTTTAGACAACTAGGAGGTTGGCTCAGAAGCAGCCATCCTTTAAAGAGTGCGTAATAGCTCACTAGTCGAATGATTCTGCGCCGAAGATGTACCGGGGCTAAATATGGTACCGAAACTGCGGATTCGCATTTATGCGAGTGGTAGGTGAGCGTTGTGATTGCGGTGAAGTTAGACCGAGAGGACTATTGGAGCGATCACAAGTGAGAATGCCGGTGTGAGTAATGAAAAGTAGGGTGAGAATCCCTACCGTCAAAAGTCTAAGGTTTCCAGAGGAAGGTTCGTCCGCTCTGGGTTAGTCTGGGCCTAAGGTGAGGCTGAAAAGCGTAGCCGATGGATAATGGGTTGATATTCCCATACCACCATTTAAACTGATGGAGTGACGGAGAAAGATAACATGGGCCAGTTAGTGGATATATCTGGTTTAAGCGTTTAGGTTGTGATGTAGGTAAATCCGCATTGCGTGAAGACTGAGGCGTGACGACGTAAGTTGTGTGAATCTATGCTTCCAAGAAAAGCTTCTAGGGTTAATTTATATGGTGCCAGTACCGTAAACCGACACAGGTAGACGAGGAGAGAATCTAAAGACGCGCGAGATAACTCTTGTTAAGGAACTCGGCAAAATGACCCCGTAACTTCGGGATAAGGGGAGCTCTACTATGTAGAGCCGCAGAGAATAGGCCCAAGCGACTGTTTATCAAAAACACAGCTCTATGCTAAATCGTAAGATGATGTATATGGGGTGACGCCTGCCCAGTGCTGGAAGGTTAAGAGGAGTACTTATCTTCGGAGAAGGTATGAATTGAAGCCCCAGTGAACGGCGGCCGTAACTATAACGGTCCTAAGGTAGCGAAATTCCTTGTCGGGTAAGTTCCGACCCGCACGAAAGGCGTAACGATTTGGGCACTGTCTCAACAAGAGACTCGATGAAATCTTAGTACCGGTGAAGATGCCGGTTACCCGCGACAGGACGGAAAGACCCCGTGGAGCTTTACTGTAGCTTGATATTGATATTTGATTTGTAATGTACAGAATAGGTGGGAGACTTTGAAGCCGGGACGCTAGTTTCGGTGGAGTCAACTTTGGGATACCACCCTTCGCACATTGAATATCTAACCTACCGGCGTGTAGCCGGGGGGACAGTGTCTGGCAGACAGTTTGACTGGGGCGGTCGCCTCCCAAAGAGTAACGGAGGCGCACAAAGGTTTACTCAGAATGGTTGGAAATCATTCGAAGAGCGTAAAGGTATAAGTAAGCTTGACTGCAAGACGTACATGTCGAGCAGGTACGAAAGTAGGTCTTAATGAACTGCTGGTTCCGTATGGAAGGGCCAGCAATCAACGGATAAAAGTTACCCCGGGGATAACAGGCTGATTCCTCCCAAGAGTTCACATCGACGGAGGAGTTTGGCACCTCGATGTCGGCTCATCACATCCTGGAGCAGGAGCATGTTCCAAGGGTTGGGCTGTTCGCCCATTAAAGTGGTACGCGAGCTGGGTTCAGAACGTCGTGAGACAGTTCGGTCCCTATCCGTCGTGGGCGTTGGGAATTTGAGAGGAGCTGACCTTAGTACGAGAGGACCGGGTTGGACACACCTCTGGTGCACCAGTTGGGCTGCCAGGCCCATAGCTGGGTAGCTATGTGTGGATGGGATAAACGCTGAAAGCATCTAAGCGTGAAGCCCTCCTCAAGATGAGATTCCCCATTCATTTGAAGTAAGATCCCTTGTAGACTACGAGGTTGATAGGCAAGATGTGGAAGAGCCGTGAGGTTTGAAGCTGACTTGTACTAATAGATCGAGGACTTAACTTTATTAAAAATACAGTATTATCTAGTTTTGAAAGAATAGTCTGGTGACTATGGCGAAGTGGACACACCTGTTCCCATACCGAACACAGCAGTTAAGCACTTTAGCGCCGATGGTAGTACATTGTGCGAGAGTAGGACGTTGCCAGGCTTCTTTCTTTATTATTTATAAAAATCAAACATTCATTATAAAAATTGAACAAACCAATACACGCCTAATTAGCTCAGTTGGTTAGAGCACATGACTGTTAATCATGGGGTCCTAGGTTCGAGTCCTAGATTGGGCGCCATTATCTTGGCCCGTTGGAGAAGCGGCTTAACTCACATGCCTTTCACGCATGCATTCACGGGTTCGAATCCCGTACGGGTCACCATTTAAATTCGTTATACTTATCATTTGATAAGTATTTTTTTATGGAAATTTGTTTAATTATGTATTCATAAATACACCAGAATATGATATATTTAATATAGAGGTGATATTATGGGATTTAAGGATGATTTAGACAGAGAAAAACACTCGTTATTGTCTTCAAAAAGACCTTATGAGACTGCAGCATTTATTATATTTTCATTGTTATTTTTACAACAATTATTTTATTTAGTAAGAAGTTTATTTGATTTTATAAAAAACGGAGGAAACTTTTCAGTTACAAACATTACTTCTGTGGGGAATTTACAAGCCTTTTTTAATAGAACTGTATTTGTAGATTCTAGTAAATGGATCTGGGTAATATTTGCGATTGCATTATTAGTACTTTATTATTTCTTAATATATGTATTTGTATGGAGATATTGTAAGAAGAGAAATTTAGCAAAATGGACATGGACAACATTAGTAGTATTTGGTCCATTTATGTTATTTATGCCAGCTTATATGTTTTATATAATGTATATTTTTAGAGAGTACCTTTTCAGATTTATCAAAACAATAGTAGAAGAATACAAAGCATTTAACCCTGAAGAAATGGCTTTACAAGAGGCTAAAATCCTTGAACAAGAAAAAAATGATGCAAAAGATAGAGCTAAAGATAAAGAACAAAGAGATCTTGAAAAAGCAGAAGCAACGAGAAAGAGACAAGAAGAAAAAGACGCAAAAAAAGCAGAAACTAAAGAGAAATAAAAAAGAGGAATTTTCCTCTTTTTTTAATATTTATGATATAATTATATTGGAAGGTGATTGTATGAAATGGGGAAAGAAAACAAAATTAAAGAAATTATTGGACTTTAGTGAGGTATTTATAGAAATTATAATATATTTATTAGGATTTGTAATATTTATTAATATTATAGTATCTATTTTTACATTCGATTTTATTGAGGGATTAATTAGAGTTGGATTAAATGTAGGATTTTATATTTTATTAGTTGGTATAATATTTGTTATTAAATTGATGAGGAAGAAGTTTGGAATAAAGTCGTTATAAAAAAAGAGGAAAATTCCTCTTTTTATTTTACAACGATTGCATCAATTTCTACTAAAACATCAAGTGGAAGTCTTCTAACTTCTACCGCGAATCTTGCTGGTTTATGGTTGCCAAAGAATTCAGCATAAACTTCATTCATATCTTTAAACATACCTAAATCTTGCATGAATACGCCACATTTGATGATATTTTCCTTTTTCATTCCAGCTTCTTCAACGATAGCTAAAATATTATTTAATGATTGTCTTGTTTGATCTTTAATTGAGTCACTTACTAAAGTCATAGTTTCGGGCACAAATGGTATTTGTCCTGATACATAAAGTGTATCTTTTACTAGTACAGCTTGTGAATATGGTCCTACAGCAGCAGGCGCATTTTTAGTGCTTATTGGTTTCATGATAATAATCACTCTCCTTCGGTAATATTATACTATTTTAAATAGTATAAGTGTAGTATTTTATTTGATATTTTTATAAACTTAGAATATAATTAAAGTATAAATTAGAAGGAGGAGTTATTGTGGAAATATTAACAGGAAATGTGAATGAAGAAAAACACGTACCTTTCGTTGAAGAACTAAAAAATGGATATAGAGTTACAGTAGGTAAACCAGCAATTCATCCTATGTTAGAAGTACATTACATTGAATATATTGAATTATACGTAGATGGAGAAAAGGTTGCTACTAAAGCCTTTAACCCTGGAGATGAACCTATAGCTTTATTTGAAGTTAAAAAAGGTAAAGAAGTATTTGCTAGAGAATTTTGTAATTTACACGGACTTTGGCAAGGAGAATTATAATCAAATAAAAAGAGGATTTTTCCTCTTTTTTTATTTGTATGTTGACAATAGTATAAATCATGTGTTAATATTCATTTAGAAAACCTTTAAGGTAGTCCAGAGAGACTAGTAAGGATTATTTTTACGCGAGGCGTAAATAAATATATATAAAAATCCTAATCTATGTCTTTCGACTTAGATTTTTTATTTGCAAATAAAATGAAGAGGAGAAAGAGAATGAAAGAGAAATTGTTGATTGGAATTCAAGAAAAACCTAGTAGTATACCACAATGGATTGTTTTAAGTTTACAGCATGTATTTGCAATGTTTGGAGCAACGGTATTAGTACCAATTTTAACTGGCTTAGATATTGGTGTTGCACTTGTTGCAAGTGGAGTAGGAACATTAATTTACATTGCTTGTACTAAAGGAAAAGTACCTGTTTATTTAGGTTCAAGTTTTGCTTATATTGGAGCAATATCAGTTGCTGGAGCAACTAATGGATTTAGTAGTGCATATGTAGGATTAATGGTTGTTGGATTGATATATGCAACTGTTGCCACAACAATTAGATACACTGGAAGCGAATGGTTAAAGAGGTTATTACCACCTGTTGTAATTGGACCTATGATTATAATTATAGGGCTTAGTTTAGCTCCTGTAGCTATTGGACAAGCAGGTCTTGCACCTAATTCAGGTGATTCATATTTTGCTTATTTAGCAACTAGTTGGAAGAATCCTGTTATAGCATTCATTACATTTATTTCAGTTGTAGGAATAGCTTTAAAAGGTAAAGGATTTTATAGAATTGTACCATTCTTAATAGCTGTTGTAGTTGGATATATAACAGCTGTTATCCTTGGAGTTGTAGATTTAAGCTTAGTGTTCGATGGATATAGTTTTTTACAAGTTCCTAACTTTACATTCTTAGGATCTTACAGTTTAGATTTCACAGCAGTATTAATGTTTGCACCTATAGCATTTGTTACTATCGCAGAACATATTGGAGACCATACAGTGCTAGGTGAAGTTACTGGTAAAAACTTCTTGGATGATCCAGGATTAGAAAATACAATTATGGGTGATGGAATTGCGACATTTGTAAGTGCAGCAATTGGTGGACCAGCAAATACTACTTATGGAGAAAATACAGGAGTAGTAGCAATGACTAGAGTTGGTAGTGTATATGTTACTGGACTTGCTGCAATATTTGCAATTAGTTTAGGCTTCTTTGGATATATACAAGCATTTATTGGAAGTATACCTTCAGCAGTAATTGGGGGAATGACAATTATTCTTTATGGACTTATCGCAGGTAATGGTGTTAAAGTATTAATTAAATCAAAAGTAGACCTTTATAACATGAGAAATTTAATAATAGTTTCATCAATGTTAGTGATTGGTATTGGTGGAGCAGAGATAGTGTTTGATGCATCAGCTGGTTCTGGTTTAACTGGAATGAGTTTAGCAGCAATCGCTGGGATAGTATTAAATCTAATACTACCAAAATCAATTGAAGAATAGAAATATATAGTATAGTTAAAGAACAAGATAATATAGATTATCTTGTTCTTTTTATTTTAATCAAAAAAGAAACTATATTAGCTTTATTTAGCGTTATATTAAAATACAATTTAGTTATACAAGTTTTATAAAAAAACTCTTATATCTAGAATAATGATAGAACTAATAATATAAAATAAATCCATGAATTTAGTTTAAAATACTTGCTTTAATGCTAATATTTTGTTATTATATATAACGGTCGAAAAAAATATTGCTTTAAGATTTTTAATGTGATATAATCTATTTGCTGCTTAAAAAAAAGGTCCCGTGGTGTAGCGGTTAACATGCCTGACTGTCACTCAGGAGATCGCGAGTTCGATTCTCGTCGGGACCGCCATTATCATGCGCCCATAGCTCAATTGGATAGAGCGTTTGACTACGGATCAAGAGGTTAGGGGTTCGACTCCTCTTGGGCGCGCCAAATAAATTTTTGTACCACATTTTCGGGAAGTAGCTTAGCTTGGTAGAGCGCTTGGTTTGGGACCAAGAGGTCGCAGGTTCAAATCCTGTCTTCCCGACCATTAGTAATGTAGTCTATGGCTTGCACTAATATCTGCCTTTTTACTTTATTAAGCGGTTAAAAAGTGTAAACCATAGTAATTATATACAAATAAAAGACAATTTTTGGAAATCTTCCTCAAATTGTCTTTTTTTTTGTAGTTGATTTATAAAAATGAAGCACTTCCTCAGTTGCATGGCGGTAATTAGTTAAATATGGCTCTATAAGTCATTTTCAAGGTTTTAATTTTATGTTGCAGTTTGAATACATGCGTTTTTATGACACGTAATTATCTGAGTTATATATTTTATCGCACTGCAATGAAAAAATCGGGCCCTGTGGACCCTTTTAAAACATCATGATCGAATATAGAATAGATTACGGTAGCATATTGAACTTGCTATTTAATTATTAGCACACTCTACAACGTTTGTAGATTCATTATAGGAGATGCACTGCTATGAAAAAGTGGGACACATAGTCCCACCCAAACAGAAATAATGTAGTATAATAATACAAAGGAGTTGATAACGTGGTAAATCAGTACAGTGTAGACTTTAAGTTGAAGATGGTTAAGATGATCCTTAATGAAAATATAAGTAAACGTGAAATAGAAAGAACTTATAAAGTTTCAAGAAAAGCACAAAGACAGTGGGTACACAAGTACGAAACTGAAGGAATAAGTGGACTAGTTAGCAAGAGAAAGATAAGAGATAAAATACCGACAGATTTGGAAGAAGAAAGTGTTGATGCATTAAAGCATGAAATCTTATTATTAAAGATTGAAATAGAGCGGTTAAAAAGAGGATATAATAGTGAAGACGCAAAATATCTAAAAAAAAAGATCTCTTAAATTACGAATATACATTAGTCCATAAATTTAGAGCTAAATTTTATATAAATGAGTTGTGTGAATATATCGGTATTTCAAGAAGTGGATATTATAGATGGCTAACAAGAAAAGGGAATAGGACACAGCAACAAGAAACAAAAGATTACTTAAAATCATTAATAAAAAATTATCACGAAATATATCCAACGAAAGGATATCGATCAGTTAGAAAAGAAATAAAAATAGATACAGGATGGATCGTGTCATACTACTTAATGTACCAATGTTTCAAAGAGTTAGGTATCTATAGTAAAGCCAAGAGAAGAGCCTATAGAAGACCAAAAGGAGTATCAGACAAGTACAAAAATATTATTGGTGGAGATTGGTCCACTAATGGACCATTTGAGAAAGTATGTAGTGATACTACAATGCTTACTCATAATGGTAAGAAGTATGATTGGAACTATCATGTGGATGTTTATAATAATGAGATAGTAGGATCAGATGTAGCAAACTATAAGCATTGTAATGGAGTCATGAATCATTTAAGAAGTTTAAAAGATTTCTTAAGGATAAAAGAGGTAAGAGGATACTCGGAAAAACATACAATCTTACATAGTGATCAAGGAATTATATATGCATCCAAGAAGTTTGAAAAAGCTCACAAAGAATACCCAATAACAAGAAGTATGTCGAGAGCAGGAACACCTACAGATAATCCAGTAATAGAATCGTTAAATGGCTGGATAAAAGCTGAGTTAAAACACAACTTAAAGATTAATGAGTATACCGATATTCAAACAGCTATAGAGTTATATATTAATTACTTTAATAACAACAGACCAGCTTGGAAACTTGATTACTTAACACCTGTAGAATACAGAACAATAAATGGATACACTTAAACATAAAAATATCATTCATAATTTACATTATAAATGATATAATAAAAGCAATAAGATAAGTTACATGTCGCTATTTTCATGCCTTAGGTTGGGACTATGTGTCCCGAATAATCGTGGCAGTGCATATTTTAGAAGGTAATGATATAGGAACCCCATATGGAGTATATAGGCCAATGTTCTCAATGAGCGCACAAGGTGATTGGGTTGGTTCTAATTATGTTTACTCTTCCCAACCAGTAGAAAATTTAGTAGTTGAATTAAGTGTATTTATGCATACTTGTTTTGATGGAGTTGCTGAAAATTGTGGTACTCAATTAGGATTCTTGATTCATGGATTGAATCAATATTTTGATGAACACAATCACGGGGATTTTAATGCTGTTTATGCTAATATTAATGGTAGCAGTGCTACAAATGAGTTTTCAGATTTTTCGAGTTTAGTTTCTTCTGGAAATCCAGCATTACTTTGGCTTGATGAGGCAGAGTATGGCGGTGGAATTGATCATGTAGTTTTAGCTATTGGTCATTACTCTGCATATATGTCACCAAGTGGATATGTTATCTATGATAATCTTACTCATGGTGAAAAGTGGATATCACAAGATAATGTCGATGGTATGATATTTATGTATAGAGGAACCCAAACTAATTAGGAGGAGATCAATATGAGATACAAAACTATAACTATTCTTATGATATTAATCTTTTTATCAGGATGTGTTGACAAAGAACAAACAATTGAAATTGACTTAGATGTTTCAACTATCAGTGAGGTATTCATATATATTGAAAATGAAGATGAATCTAATTATGTTGAAATCTCAGCCGAAGATGTTCTTGATTTTATAAACTTCTCAGTTGATTTTATTGGTAAAAGTGATGTTAGTTCAACAGGTAAAAAAGATAGTTTTAGAATGATAATGCATATAGTATTTGAAACTGAAAATGATAACCAACATATGAATTTGTATACTAATTCTGATTCATCAGAATACTATATAGGGATATATTTAGGAGAAGGTAATGAACTTTTAACTGAAGAAATATACTCTAATATACCTGATAGTATCATTTCAGAGTATGAGAAAATTTTACTAGAATTATATTGATGAAATATTTGTAGAACAATATTACAAAATCAAAAAACACCAGAATGAATTAGCATTATAATTTTCTGGCGTTTTTTGATTTGTGTGAAAACTATTCAATGAAAATTTTAATTGAATTATATATATAGTTGAAAGATATAACTCAATTCTAAAAAATATATTCAAAAGCTATATATATTGACCGCCATTTGTTGCAATTGAGGTTAAAATTACCGCCATTTGTTACATCACACCCATTTAACAACTAATTGTTAGGACATTTGTCTTAACTTTTTTTATACAAAAAAAAGGATAGAAAATCTATCCTTTAAATGCTTTTAAGAAAGTCTTGACTATATCAGGGTCAAATTGTGTTTCTGAACATCTTTTTATTTCCTCTATTGCTTCTTTATGTGAAATTTTTTCTTTATATATTCTACCAGTAGTCATTGAATCATAAGCATCAATTACTGATATAATTCTTGCGAAGTAAGGTATACTATTTCCTGAAAGACCTGTAGGATATCCAGTACCATCAAATCGTTCATGATGATGGAGTATATCTTTTGAGATATGTTGAAGTTCATTAATTGATAGAACTATCCTACTTCCAATTTCAGAATGTGACCTAATTCTATCCCATTCTCTTTCATCAAGTGGTTCTATTTTTGTTAAAATCGCTGTGTCTAGCGCAATAAGACCTATATCATGTAGTCTGGCTGTTTGTTTTAGTACTTTTATGCCATCTTCATTTATTCCTAATTCATTACCTAAAATATCTGCGTATTTTACCATGTTTTCTGAATGTATTCTTATATCAGCACTACGTTCAAAAAGCCTTTTTTCAAGAGCTCTTACAAGATCGTTTCTCATTTCTTTCCCTTCTAGAAGTTTCTCATGATACATTCTTTCTTCGGCAAGTTTTATTATATCATTTACATGTTCATCTTCAGATATTTTTGTAGCGCATCCAAGTGATATACTTGGAGTGATTGTTTGATACATTGATTTGTTACATAAGTCTTTAATTCTTGAATATACTTTTTTTGAGTTCTCTAAAGATGTTTGTGGAAGAAGTATTGCGAATTCGTCTCCACCCCATCTTGCAAGGATGTCTTCTTGACGTATTCCCTTTTTAAGTATTTTTGATATTTCAATAAGAAGTTTATCTCCTTCTATATGACTGAATGCATCATTAAGAAGTTTAAGACCATTTACATCTCCCATTATAATAGTTAGCGGAAGTTGTCTTTTTGTATCAAGTCTAGATAATTGTTCCTCAAAATAGAATCTATTATATAACTCAGTTAAATAATCGTGTTGTGAAATATATCTTATTTGTTCTTTTCTCTCTTCTTCAATAGTTTCATCTCTAATTACTAAGATGGCTCCACTATTAGTTTTCCCTTCTAAATTAATTGGAGATATTGAGAAATCAACATATATCTCTTCATCATTATCATTTCTTAATAAACTGTAAGTAATATCACTATGAAATATTTTGTTATCCTCAATACTTTTATGAAATAATTCTTTAAAAGATACATTTGATTTATTTGAATATATTCTAAAAATATCACAGATATTCTTATTTATAGGACGTTTTATTTCACCTAGAATTTCTAAAGCCTTATCATTAATTAATGTTATCTTATGATTATCATCAGTAACAACAATTCCTTCACCAACACTTAATAGTGTTGCGCGAAGTTTACTATCAACATCTTTAAATTGACGTTCTTTTTCAAGCTTTTCAGTAACATCAAAAACACTTGATAGTACATATTCTTTATTATCTATTATCATTGATCCAGAGTAGACTTCAACATCCAAAATAACTCCGTCTTTTGTAATATGTCTAGACATGTAATGATTAAGTTCATTAGAAAGAGAGTCAATTACATCTTGTTTTGAATCTGCCGGATTTAATAATGAAACGTCTATTACACTTAATTGTGTAAATTCTTTAAATGTATAATTATATTTTTTCATTGCAGACTCATTAACATCTACAAAATGACCATTTTCTGGATCTATTAGAAATATCATTGCTTGGCTAGCAGAAAACAATTTTTTATATTGTTTTTCCGAACTTACAGTTTTTAAATGTTGAAAAAATCTAAATCTTTGAGTAAGCATAAATTCAGAAATAATTAAACTTCCTAAAGGGAATACTATTAATAATGCAAATGCTACTGCATTAAGCACTTCATCACGTAGTGTATTTGGTAATGTTAATAGTAGTAGTATCATCACAACTTGAACAAAGAATCCGATTAAGTATAGCTCAATCCAACTAATGTTATATTTTTGAAATTTTGGATTTTTAAGTCTAAAGTGTCTCCAAAAAAGTCCTATTGTTGCTGCAAAGATTATCCATAGGACTCCAGTAAGCATCCCTACCCCACCTAAATAGATTCTGTAAGCAATCATTGCTAATCCACCAATAAGAGTTGGTATAACACCTAAAAACATTGCAGTGACACTAATAGCAACTGCTCTGGCATCAAATAAGACTCCATCCATTAATTCAAACTGTCTATACATAATAGTAACTCCAATAATAGCTACTACAAAACCCATTATAATTTTTTTATATATCTCTTTTATTCTTGATTCATAAGGAAAGATAGAATATACTACTGCTAAACTCATTAATAGTAAAATATTTGATATAAATGATAGTATCATTTCAGTATTCATAGTACCTCTCCTTTCAAGTCATGTTAATATTATACTATATATATATTATATTAAAAACAAGAAATTATATTTATGAAATATACTATCTAAAATACTTGATTTTAAATGACAATACTATTATAATATATAAGGAACATAAGGTCCCGTAGCCAAGTGGCTAAGGCAATGGACTGCAACTCCGTGACCAGCGGTTCGAATCCGCTCGGGACCTCCAATCTTTTCTAACCTAAACACTGTATTAAAGGGATTAAAACACTAAATTGATAAGTAGAAATCTTCAACAAATTACCTCGTGAATATCACATGTGTAAAATCCGTTGCCCTAGATTTATGCTTGTTTTTTATTTATATAATATTCCATGGGAGCTAGTTCCTGGTATATCTCTGAATCAACTTCTATGTTGTAGTGTGTATACCTTCTAGTCATATCCATTCGTGCATGTCCCATAGTGTGATTAGTGAATAGTTCTGATACTTTTCTTTTATAAGCTAAGGTACCATAACTATGTCTTATCATATGTGATGAGAACTGTTCTAGTTTTAGATCGTATTTTATCTTCTGTAGAACTCTCAATACACCTAGGTAATTCATTGGTGATTTCGTTCTACTATTTCGAAGTAAATGATTATGATTACTATCAAGCAGCAAAAGATATTCATACAAATGTTTAGCTGTATAATTTGAGTAATGTACTACTCGCTCTTTTTTAGTTTTTGTATGATCAAGAAGAATCGAGTTTGTTTGTGAATTGATATTCTTAATTTTAATATTTGTTACTTCAGATAATCTTGCACCAGTGTCAATAAACAGGAATAGAATTACTCTGTTTCTAATGTTCATGAAGGTATCAGGCTTATCAAGCAAAAAATTAATAACTCTTTTCATAGTTTGTTCATCAACAATATCAAATCGTTTGTCAAGTTCTTTTAATTTTGGAAAAGATGATATTATTGTTGGTTTGCATTTGCCTTGCTTTACTTGGAAAGTTATTGCTCTATTAAGTAATTGAATTCTTTTGTTAATTGTTTTATTAGTGTTATCTCGGAGTTTAGAATAGTCAATGAAATCATAAATTGAATCGTAATCAAGATTATCACTATTACTATATTCATTCGTGATCATGAAGTTAATAATGATATTTAGATGTGGAGTATCATATCTTTTAAATGTATTCCAACTTTTAAAATGCTTTGAGTACTTAAGATACTCAGCACATATAATATCTAAATCCATAATATATAAAAACCAGTTAAAATGAAGTTTCGCTTCAATATATAACTGGCTTTGGTTAGTTTTTTCTTATCCATTGTCAGTCCTCCAATAACGAGCATCTCGCTCGTATAACTATAATATTAAGCGATTATCACGAACATGTCAATACATTTTTAGCAATTAACTCGCTAACAATGATATAATAAAATAGAGGTGATTATATGAAATACTTAGGAACTCGACTCAAAGAATTAAGAAAAGAGCTGAATAAATCTCAATCTTTTGTAGCTCATGATCTATCAATTGGGCAAACAACATATGCAGGTTATGAATTAGATAAAAGTGAACCTAGTAATGAAATGTTAATTACACTTTCTGACTATTACAATGTTTCAACTGATTACTTACTAGGGCATTCAAATGTTAAAGCTACTCAGGCTGAAGTAGATTTTTCTAATAAAATAGAAATAAAAGGAATTGAACAAATGATTAAAGAATATAACTTAACTCTTGGAGATGAAGCAATGGATCCGGGAGAAGAAAAAAAATTGGTTAAACTAATTAAATTATTTACTGAAAGCAATAATTAGAAAATAACTGGGAGGAATTACATCATGGGGGAAAAGGATAATACACATACGTACTATTTAGATTCTGTTGAACCAAGTTATTACAATGGACCACTATATTTAGCACCAATATCT
Organism: Candidatus Izimoplasma sp. HR2; assembly: GCA_000753575.1. Taxonomy (GTDB): domain Bacteria; phylum Bacillota_I; class Bacilli_A; order Izemoplasmatales; family Izemoplasmataceae; genus JAFGXW01. The sequence goes on from JRFF01000022.1 coordinate 169,036, forward strand.
ATTAGTAATGAATCATGTTATAAGGAGTCGTTTTTCACATATTATGATATAGATGTATATGTTGAAAAAGATCTAGATTTCTTAACACTAAATTCACACTTCAAAACTGATACAGGAGTAATAGTTGATGATAAACAAGTTATTAAAGCGGATTTAAAAGCTGGAAATACATATCGGTTTCAATTTGAGGTTATTTATGATAGTTCTATTAGTACTTGTAGTTTAGATTCTAATGTTCTATATACACCAGAATATCCAATAACTTCTACATGTACTGGAACTTGTACTGCAGTAAATGAAAATACTACTGGAGATTTAAAAACTATTTCTTTCCAAACAGCTGGATTATATTTAGGGATTGTAATTGTAGGTATTGCACTAATAGGGTTTTTAGTAGCTAGATTTGATAAAAGAAATTAATGAAACTACAGCGTAAAGTAATTTTTAAAGAATGTAAATTAACTCTTGGAGATAACGAATAGATCTAGGAGAAGAAAAAAATAATGAAGAAATCAAATTGTATAAGGAGAGTGATCAAGATGAGTTTGTTTCAATTTCTACATGCGCCATTGTATAAAGAGTTTAAGTTTAAAATTATTCCTGATGGAAGTAATTATAAAGTTAACGGTGAAACATTTCGTAAGATTTCAGAACTATTAAATGCATCGAGAGAAAATATATATGATGTATATTGTATTAAGTGTGAAAGAAAAATGTCTTTTTCATCAATTGGTGGTGCGTTAAATAAGTATAATTTCAGTAATGGAAGACATGCGTTAGAGGTTAGTGGTGGTACTTTTATTAATTCTAATTATAGAATTGAAAAATTAAAAACAATTGGGTCTATCACTATGACTTGTTTACATAAAGCTACTCATAAATATGAAATATATTTTGAGACGTATATACAGGATACCAGTTACTTAGTGATTAGAAAGATTGGACAAACACCTGAATTATATAAAATCGATAACTTTGAAAACTTTGGGTTTAGAAAGCAACTTGAGAAAATGAAAATTGAAAAAGACTTCAGGGATATTCATGTTATGATATCCCATGGATATTCTATTGATACTTTGCTTTATATTAGAAGATTATTAGAAAAAATGATAATGTACTTCCTTAAAGATAAAACCCCTTATGGAGATAAGTTTGCGGATAAATTCAAACTAGCACAAGAAGAACATGAATTTTTCGATCCAGAACTAAAGGATATGACAAATGTTGTTTACAAGTTATCTAGTGAAGGCATACACAGTTTAAAGCATGAACAGTGTGAAGAGTATATTAGACCACTATATAACTTCATTATTTCTCAGCTAGATTACATGAAGGAGCAAGATTTAAAAAAGATAAAGAAAAGCAAAAATAATAGTGTTATTAATAATTTATTTAGTAAAAAAGTAGACTAGGAATTTTTCCTAGTCTTTTTTTCAAGAATTAATTTAACAACAATCTCAATTCTTACCTTGCGTTTTTTCTTCATGCCCTCACTCCTTCCAAGTAATTTAATACAACTCAATTATAAATTTTAGAATAAGAGCTGTGAAGTACAAGGACTATTGTGACCGTTTTTATATGTAAATGACAATATTTGTATCTTTCCTATGCCATATATGACATATGAAAAAGTGAACGAATACTGGAGGGTATAAAATGTGTTCTAATATACGACATATCAACATCTGAAGCTTTATACATGATACTATCTTTAGGGAGGTAGAATTATGTCTAAAACTTTAACTGTAAAAGAAGTAAAAGAGAATGTTGAGAAGATAGACTATATTAAAAAGAAGCTAGAAGAAATTAAAAAGAATAGTGTATAATAATTAATAGAGGAGGGGGGGATTATATGTCTAAGATAAAACATACGTTCAAAGATATTCCAATTATAGTTAATGATGGACCTGCTATGTTTGCACCAATTTTAGTTAGCAATAAATATTGTTATAATGACACGTATTTTTCTTATTACGAAGTAGATGTTTATATAGAGAGTAATTTAGACTATTTAACTATTAAAGCATACTTTAAAAGTGAAGCTGGTGTAATTATTGAAAGTAATGAATTGACAAAGACAAATCTAATAGAGGGAAATACCTATCGTTATAAGTTTGAAGTAGTTCATGATGATGACATAGCAACATGTAATCTTGAAGACAATTTACTTTATTTTCCTGAGCAAACAATGACATCTGCATGTACTGGTGATTGTGTGATAACTAGTAATAATGATAACTTGACAAGCGCAAACAATTCAATAATTCTTGGTCTAATTGGAATTTTTGTCGGAGTTATTATTTTATTAGGGTTACATAAATATAAATCGCGTAATCAAAAAGAATAGTATAAATAGTAAGGAGTGAATAAATTGCTAGAATTTGTAAAGTATAGGTATTTAATCATGACAATCAAATAAGAATGGACAAGTTTTTTGAAATCGAAAAAAGAGATTCTAAAAAAGGAAGGAAGATAACATGGAGTATTTATTTTATCTAATACCAGGTATAATCAATATAAAATTATTTAGGTACTTTAGGAAAACAATTCCCAAAGAACAGGAAGTTTTAGCACAAACAATTGATTTGATCATCTCATCAGTAACTGTATATTTCTTTTCACTAGTTTTTTTAATTGTAAGATTCAAGATAGACTATCAAGATGGATTAGTAACTAGTCTTCAAAATTTGAAGATATTAGAGTATATAACTAATGAAGAAATTATAATTATAGCTTCACTACTAATTGTTCCCTCAATATTGACATTGGGAGTATACTTATTAGCTAGTTTGATAAGTGGGAAAATGAATAATACATCACTAGGATCCAATGCATATATAGAGTACTTTACCAAAACATCTGAGTATAAAGTTGAGGGTGATAATAAAACATATAGCTTTCCAGTAAAAATTTTTCATGAGGATAAACCAATTACAAAAGGTAGAATGATATCAAAATATTCTCTCCCATGGGAATTTAAAGAAGTATTTGTTGAAAATGATGAGAAATTAGACTTTAAGAAGTTAGAAAAAGTATACACGTATTATGATTTTGAATCTAAAATCAAATATGAGATATTCACTAATGATGAGAAAGGAGAAAATGATGTCAAATAGAAGAAGCATTATTACACATGGTTCAAGAAGTGGAACACAAACTAGAGTTGTTTCAGGGGATAGAGTTACTTCAGGAGATAGACGTCGAGTAAATGATGGATTAACAAGAGGACAATCAACAATAGTTACTTCTCCTGGTAAACCAGCAAATGCTCCGAAGAGACCAAAAGTTAAGAAATAAGATAAAAAGTATATAGCTACAGCAATGCTAACTAAAGAGTAAGTCATATATTTATGGCTTATTTTTTTTACGTTTAACATAAATCTAAATTTTTGATTATTTAATTTTTGACACTAAAATATGAAAATGATATAATTAACTACATAGAGGAGGAGTGATTTTATGAGTAATAGTAGACATGTAACACCAAAAGGAGATAAGTGGCAAGTGAAAAAAGGTGGAGCTTCTAGAGCTTCCGGTATATTTGACACTCAAGCAGAAGCGATAGACTCTGGTAGAAGCCAAGCTAAAGCAAATAAAGAGGAGTTTGTAATACATAATAGAGAGGGTCGAATAAGACAAAAAGATAGTTATGGAAATGACCCTAGAAAATCGAAGGGTTAAGAATGGGCTGGCTATATTTAGTTATTGTACTTATGATTATTTTAACGATTTTTGGAGCTTTATTTAAAACTGATAATAGATTAAAAGCTGTAAGTCAGTGGACAAAAGATGGAAGATTTATTTCTAATTTCCGTTCAATTACTGAAGCTTCACAACATACAAATGTATCCTACTCAGGTATTGGTAATTGTTGTAGAGGAACTCAAAAGACAAGTGGTGGATATGTATGGAAATATGGAAATTATAAAATTGAGCAATCTTAGTAGATTGCTTTTTTTATGAAAAGTAGAAATACCATAAAAAAAAGCTAATATTATTAGCTTCTTAATTTAAGAAATAAAGAGAGGTAGCCACGACTAAACATTAGACTATGGGGCCCACATCCTTCTTCATAAGAGCTTGTAAAATAGCTTCCATAAAGAACCACCTCCCTTTTGTTTGGCTCTATCATAAATGATACGCCTATTCTAATTTTATCATACATATATTAATTAACCTAAATGATAGAGGATATTTTATAGAGTTTGGACAATTATATATTTTAAGTTATAATAGATTAGTATAAAAGAGGGGGAATTATATGTTGAACTATAAAGAGTTATTTAATATACTTGGAATTCTAAAACCATTGGATGAGATAGATATTCTTGAAGGAAAACACTATAAATTTAAAATTTTATTATACTCAATAATTTATGGTGTTTGGTTATCATTCATGATTTTTGGATTTAGTTATATGATAATTATTCAAGGAGAAACACAAAGTAGTATTGAGTTAGCTGTAATTGGAGTAGTTTCACTTTTGGGGTTATCCTCTATGATGTTTTTAAGCAAATATTATTCTTCAAAAGTGAGTATGATACTTCCTGATATTAAATTGAAGAGTATACTAAAGAAGATGAAATCAGAGTCTGTTGAAGATTCATTATTAATAAGGTTATACGCAAATTCTTTTAGATACTTATTATATATATCTCTTATATCAGTTGCTTTAGGAGTTAGGTTTGGACTGCAATATGATTCTTTTTCTGATGCTCTATATATTATCTCAATAGGATCAGTACCAATGTCCCTTTTAGGTGTAACTGTAGCTTACCGTTTTTTATCGATAATATTTGATTATGAAATCATATATAAAGAGAGTTTATTAGGGTTGCATAATAAAAGTATATTAACAATATATCCTTCAAATAAATATGGCTTGGTGTACTGCTTATTAGAAAATGAATATGCAATATATGACAAGAGATTAGAAAAATGGATAATTATTGAAGTTATCATAGACAAATCACTTAAACATATTAATAAAATTGTTTTAAGTCATACAGTGAATAATTTGACTCTAAAGGAGGATGTAATATGATGATGAATAATATAGAGAAAATTTTCTATGAAATTGCAATTATGTCAAAGATAGATCAATATGGAGAAAAATTAAAATACTTTCACAACTTCTCAAATTTATGTGGGATAGAATTTCATCAAATAGTTAGAAAGTTAATTGAATTAAATCTTGTTGAAAAAATCATGCTAAATACTAATGAGAATACATCTACAGCATACTTAAGAGTTACAGAGAAAGCTCAAGGAGAACTATATTTGAATGCCATTTTTTCATATGAACAAATAGTTAGTTATCAAAGAGAAATATATAGCATACATGAATTTTAATAAAGAATATTCCAAGATTCCAATTTATAAAAGTCAATGAACTATTAGCTCATATATGGACTTTGCATTATTGATACTATTAAGTTATAATAGTTGTGGGAGAACTATGTAAGATATAAATTATATATGCAAATGTATAGTTAAGGGGGATATTTTTTTTATGGCATAAAATTTATCTTGTTGTTCTTCAAAAAAAACAAGGGAGAATAATATGAAAAAGATTAAAATTATTATCATGCTTATTATCATGTTTTCAGCTAGTTCATCTAGCGTCTTTGCTAAATCAATAGACAAAGGGGATAATGAGAAGGAAGTAGTATTAAATGCAGCAAACTTGGCAATATGTGATACTTATGATATTTGTGATACTCAACAAATAAAATTAAGTAAAGAGAAAGTTTATGATATGTTTATGAATTCATACGGATTCATTTACGAGTTTGAACTTAAAAACGATCAATTAATTCATGGTTATATTATTACAAATCAGACTGAACTAGGAATTGAAGTGGAGGAGATTCATTTAGAGCAATCATCTCCTTATATTTATAAAGACTATAAAAATATATATAATGGTTACAATCAATATTATGAAGTTAAAAATGATATACTTCTTGATTCAACAAATGGAGCATATTATGATTATGAGTATTTGCTAAATCAATATGGGTTAAACTCTAATGAAGTTAGTTTGATTATGGGTGCAGCCAAAGACCCTATTTTTGTTACTGTATATTACACTACAGGAGATGAAGTGTTGTATAGTTACTCTACTACGTCATCGATTAATGTGACAGATTTTCAGTATCCTACAATGAGCCAAACTGATGTAGCAAATGAATCTGCTTATTCTAGTGATAAAAATAATTGTAGTACAGTATCTGGGTTATCATTGATTGTCTTTTATGAATATTATTATCCAGATAGTTCATCATTAACAGATGTCATTTATGAACCAGGAGATAAGTACTATACATCAACTTTTTTCTTTAATGACAGACAACCGGAAGCATATAATCAAAAAGATAATTTTATAGATATATATGAGTATCTATATGTTCAAATGGATACTAGTAATTGGGGCCCACTTAGTATATACCCTGGAACAAGTCATCCGAATTTTTTATCTGCTATGAGAGATTACTATGATACAGTAGGGTATGATGTAGTGATTGATGTAATGATAGGAAATCCTTCTTACACTGCTTATTATAATAACTCATTTGATGCAACAAATACATGGGTAGATTACAAAGATAGCATCAATAATAACACTCCTGTTTTAATGCAATTAGGAGGGATAGCAGAGCCCGCTTATGCATATTTAAATGAAATAATAATTGAAGAAGATGTTGATTCTAGACCTGGACCATATGGTAGTGTAATTTGGATAGATGAAGTATATTATGAATATAAGGTAAGCATGCTTGCAATGCATACTGTTGTAGGCTATGGATATGTTGAATATAGTTACTACAACACAGGCTTGGTACGAAGAGATAAATTTGCTAAAGTATCAAACAATGCAGGGTCATTTGTATATATTCAAAGTTCTAGTAATTCTGTAAGTCAAGCATATAGCTTTTCTATAGAACCTAAAACATAAATCAAGATAAAGGGAATTGATAAAATGAAAAAATTTATTATTGGATTTAGTGTCGTAGTTACAATATCTTTGATAAGTTACTTTCTATTTTTCAGTGTTAGATACACAATGTATGAAAAAGTAAATTTAGAGGATTACATGGAAGATTATAATATTTCAGAAATTTATGACATGCAAAGTTTTTATATGGAGGATGTTGTAACTGATTTAGCATTTAGAGGCGAAGAATATCGGCCTTGGAATTACTTATTGATACATGCAGCTTTTACTAAGTATGCAGAAGGCAGCCTTGCTTTAAGTAATGACGGGAAACTATCTCTGTTTATTGTACCTAGGACAAAAAGATTCGATATACTATATCTTGATGAATATGTATTCCCGAGTCAAGAAGTTGTTCTAGCAGAACTTGACAAACTTCAGGAAATGACTGCATATGATATCACTTATATAACTGAACCAAAAAATTCATTCATTATTGATCCTCGCATTAAGGTTTTTGATATTCAAGATAAACTAGGTGATGAATTTGAAATGGCAACTTTATATGCTCTAAGTGTAGCCGATATTAATGAAAATGGTACCGAAGTATTTTTAATTATAGGTGAAGATAATACATATGCGTTTATCGAATATGATGTATATGAAAATGAAGTGTCTTTATATCATATATTTGAGTAAAATATCATAGACAATAAGTCTTTATTTGTAATTTAATTAGTAAATTACATTCAACTCCGCACCAAACTTTAACTAAAGAATAAGTCATGTATTCATGGCTTATTCTTTTATCTTTAACTAGGATCACAAATTAACTTTAATTGATACTAGCTAAAAGCAACTATTTATAGGAGTAAGTAAACTAGCTAACGACAGCTAGGTAAACCATGTCGCTGTGGTAACTGTTATAAAACCTTGAAACATCAATCATGAAATGAATACCAACGGTATGGAATACATAACAGAAAAAGAAGAAGAAGAGACGCACGTTCGTGCGTCTCTTTCGTTTGTCCAAGGCTTCGCAAGAAGCCTGAGCCGACATACAAAATTCTATGTCGCAATAAACTAGACATTTCGGAGCAATATCATGATTATGAAATGTTCTCATTCATGATCATTCGAAGAACCCATAACAAATAAGATACTTGCAACCCTATGATATTCCTAGAAAGAGTTAATACTTTAGTTACATATATCTTCGATATATATTAATAAGTTACTTATTATCTCTAACCTATTTCACTTGATTTTAACCTGTTATGCTTCTATTCGCTAATCTATTATACATATAGGCATTAAAAAAGCACTCATGAGAGTGCAATTCATTATGGTTAAAGGGAAAGAGCCACTCATTGAGAGTGACTTAATTTATCTTACATATGGTCTAGGTTCGACTTGAACCATGCCTTAGCTTTAGCCTTAGTTTTAAAGTTTGGTACATTGTCATGAGCTACTGGACTAGATAAAGTGTAGAACATGTGCTTTTTATTACTTCTACTTTGATTTTCTTCAGCTGATAACTTTGGACTAGGTTCAGTATGCTTCAGTACTTTATTAAATCTACTACTTGGATGTTCACTATCGTGGATGAAGTCCTTAAATTGGATCAATGATACCATATGTTCTGCATGATTCATGTTACCAGTATTTGCGATAGCTTGTAGTACTTCTTCCTTTCCATGTGATTTCACTAGGTTATGGATCGATTCCATTTTATGGTTGGTTAGAGTATTGATAGGATCCATTACTCTACCTTTTGACATAATGTTCCAGAATGTAGCAACTTGTACTATGTCCTGGTGTGTAATTCCTTCAGGGTCTTTTTTATGTGCAAGAGCTACTTCATTAGTCTTGCGTTGTTCCCCTTCAGTTTTATTTCGATCGATAACCTGTGATTGGTTGGCAGCGCTTTTTGAATCGGATTTACCGCTAATAATCTTATCTTTATCTTTCGTGAACGTAATAAATTGTTGTATTTTGATTAATAACCAGTGGAAGTAGTGCTTCAGTTTCCCTGGAGTCTCTTTTAAGAGCTGTTTGATTTTAGTTAGTTGTTCCTTTTGCTTATCAGTAAGAAAGTCTGTGTATGCTTCGATTTCTACTATTCTAGCTTCAGGAGTTACATTGTTTTGATAACAGAAATGTATAAAGTCTTTATGTTTCCTATTCTTCATGAACGTATAGAACTCATGAGTTAATTGTTGATTCATGTTTCCGTCTGAAGGTCTAATAACTCGATAGTTATATAATTGCTTCAGTGCGTATTGATCCTCACGAGAAATTTTGTATTTACGTATAAAATCATTTAACTTTTCAGGTGTGAAGATGTGTAAGAACTCGTATGTTCTTTGAGATAGTCTGAAGACATTAGCTCCAGCTTTCTCATGAGCTCTTGTAACATGTATATCAAGGATTCTTTCCAGGGATCTAATTATATTATATGATTGGGATTCACAACGATTGATTACTTTTGAAATTTGCCATGCAGGAAAATAGATCTTCTCTTGAGCTCTTTTTTTAGAATCCTTTTCAGTAAAATACATCATACGTGAGATGATTGCATTAAAAAGTCCAACAGCTCCACGTACATAGGGTATGTTGAATGAGTTAGGTATATTTACACCCTGGATGGCTACAACTTTGACTTTCTTATAAGTTCCTTCAGAAGATACATACTTTAATGTTGATTTCTCTATTGGTTGGTAAGCTGTACTCATATATGAATCCTCCTTTCATAGGAATTGTTAATTTATTTTTAAAACGGACATAACAGTCCTATTATTTTCAAATTAGAAATATTATAATAAATGCATGCATTTATTATTTGGCTTATTTAAGGCTTGAAAGAATAGTATTTTTTGGAATAATGTATGTAGGATGATATAATTTATTTAAAGGAGGTGAATGATATGGGCGTATTCTTAATAACATACGACTTAATTAAAGATAAAGATTATAAAAAATTATTTGAAAAACTAGAATCTTATGGGACTTATTCACATTGCTTAGAAAGTGTTTGGATGATTGAGTCTTCTGATGCTGCTGCAACAATTAGAAAATATATTGAAACTGCTATGGATTCTGATGATAAGATATTAGTTTGTCGTTTAAGCGGAAATTGGTCTTCAAATAATTTAAGGAAAAAAACAAATGAATGGTTACATAATAGAACATTTAATTGTAGTTGCGAATAATTATTTTGAAGAAGGGGTGATTGTATGGAATTAGCAACAATGATTTTGTCAGCAATAGCAGCATTATCCGGTGTAATCTCAATTTCATTTAGTATTAAGATTTCTAGAGAGAAATCAGAACTTCACGAAGTAATCGAAAAAAACATTGAATTAACTAGAACTTTGAAGACTGATATTAAGGAAGTAAGAGAAACTAAGACTATAACTGCAACTCAAGATTATGCAGCTATGATTAATCCAATGGTTGAAAAGATGAGCGCTGCTGAAATTATGAAATTGCTTGAAATGGCAAATAAAGATAAGAAGTAATGTTATATATAAGGTGGTGTTCATATTTCTAAAAATTCTGGATTTGAGAATGAAGTGTATTTAATTATAAGGTTCATAGCTAAACGGTGGTATGCTTTAGTTGTTTTTGGATTGACACTTTATAATCCGATAATTAAATTGCTAGGTTACGGAATATTTGAAAGAATTTGTGCAGCGTTTATTTTTTCATTTTTTGCAACAGCTATTGATGAACTTGCTTATGAGTATGCTAGACAGAGTTATTATTCTACGAGAGCTACAGGATTATTTCATTCAGCTATTAACTCATGGAATCATTATGCTGCAAGAGGAAAATATTCAATGGTATTGTTTGGGGGACTGAATTTCATTTGCTATGTAATATATGGAATTATTTTGTCCTGTAACTGGCTTGTATCATTATTTCAATAAATGAATATATTGGTATATAGATTACTAGTACTTTATCTGTAATATCTCTAGGAAAGATAATTTCAGTTAAAATAACTGGAAGAACAAGAAGAAGTAATATCCGTAGAACGGTGTGCTTCTCTTTTTTTTTAGTCATAATATCCTCGTTTCTCCATGTCATATAAGACCTGAAGTATATTTAAATCGATTACGTGATAACCTCGTGTCTCGTTATTGGTCAATTTTAAGTATATTTCTTGATATTATTGAGCTTGGCTAATTTTAGCCATTTTATGATGTTAAATCAAGTTCTAAAGAAGTTCATGTTAGGTAGTGCTTGGTCTCTTCGATAGAACATAGGTCAATAATTTAGCAACTCAAATTTCTACTTATAAATACACAGTAATCATCATTATTTTCTAATCTGAAATTTTCATTTCTATTTTTGAGTTCTACGTTGATCCTACTTTGAATTGAAGGGTTATAGTTGCTTCCATGAAAGAATGATTCTAAAGCTTTTTTTGAATACACAATTTTATTCTTGTTTGGGTTCACTAAAATTATTTCCTTTAATAATTTGATAACATTATTTATCATTTTGGAATCTCTCCCTTTTATTTAGAACTGTTAGCTTTGACATGATAACTAACATTTCATAATCTCGATCATAAACTTCCTCTTCACATATAGGACAATAAGATAATTCATCTATAATAGGTAAGGCTTCAATATCAAAATATAAAATACTTTCTCCACGTTTCCTAATAGGGTTAACATGAGTATTACATTTATAACAAAATAGCTTCTCAGCGTTTTCTTTATCTATCATGGACTGAACTTCCTCTTCTGTAAAAACTGGTTTCTCAAGTGTGAATAAAGGTTCATTAAACCTATGATATTCAGGGAATCTTGGCAAAGGTATTAAGATGTCTCCATAATCCATTTTTCTAATTCTCCTTCGCATTTTTTTGTTCTTTATAATAATTACGTCAAGGCTAGTCACTTACTGCGAGGTGGGAAGATTGCTTACCCTATTCGATACAACGCATTCTTTCAAACTATTTGCACGTGACCTATATTACAAGTTTCTCGAGTTCCTGGTAATATAGCGGTTTTTTTAGTGGTTTGCATTCCGCTTGGTAATTGGTGGTCTTCATGAGAATTGAACTCATGTTCTCCATGGAGTTATTACTCCTGGTGTTTTACCTTAAACTATCAACCATGAAGTGATCCTTATTTTTGGATCACTTTTAATTTTAAATAAACAATAATGATGTAGATGATATGATGATCATGATAAATATTAATTTGGCCCATATAGGAAGTGCTAAGAATCCAAGCTTTATTGTGTGAAAAATTTCTAGTAAACCAGTTCCAAATATCTTGGCCCACCATGAACTTGAAGCTACAGTTATTTTAGTAGTACCAATTGCAACTGAACCTGTAGTTTCTAGTACTTTTTTAGCAATGAACCAAGCTATAACTGTAATGAATACTCCACTAAACAATGCTGCAACAACACTAATGATTATTTTAATCGTTGCCTCTAATGCTCCACTAGCCCAATCAGGCATATTTGCAAATGGATCAGTAGGATCAAACCCTGGTAAATCTCCTGTTGTATCTTCATTTATAGCAGTACATTGATCTCCTATACATATAGAAGTTAATTCCTCACCATAATCAATTTCATATTCTAAGTACTCTTCCATTAAAGCAATGACTAGTAAAAACTTTTCATCATCAGTGAGTAAAGGGTTATTAAGAATTATAGCCTTTTCAATTTCATATTGTTCCTGAATATCAAGTCTTAGATCATCAACTTCTAAATCTGTTAATACATATGTAAATTTTACTACAGTAACGCTTTCCATTTCAGGTCCAGTAAGTAATAACATATAATCATATTCATCACCTACATGTATGTAGTCTCCTTGTAGAAGACTTAACCAATTATCTTCATTTGATGTATTACTTATGACTAGAGTATCAGAGTATGAATCCTCTCTTGAACCCATACAATAATTATCAAAAATCAAATATCCAGTACATGAATTTTGAACTGTAGTATAATCAAGTTCAATTTGCTTTAGGTCTTGTGTATCTCTAGTAAATGAAATACCTACACTTGATACATAGTAATCTTTAGCAACGTATGATGATTCTACATGTATATCTGAGACATCAATTACACCGTACCAAATACCGTCAATCTTTTCTATTCTTGTATACTGTGATTGATCAGCTAAAGATAAAGTATCAGATGAGGGCGGGTATGCTAAGTAATAGGTAACACACGCTTCAATTTGATCTAAAGATAACGGACCAATAAAGTCTGTTGCACAATAATCAGGTGGTGTTACAGTTTCCACTGAAGTATTTGAATCAGTAGTACATACTGAATAATCATATGTTGAACCTTCAACAATAGGCTCATTACAATAATCAGGTATAGGGTTATTTGGGTCGTCAATAACTTCAGTTGCATGTGATGTTTTTACAAAAGCCATGGAGAGCGCTAAAAGTGTTAATAATGTATACATCTTTTTCATTATATCTCTCCTATCTTTTACATGCCTTTTGATTTAATGAATCCAAATATTAAAACTCCAAGAATTGCAACTGAAGATACTCCTGCAACAATAATTTTACTATTCACTTCTAAGAACCCGGGTTCTTCATCAATAATATTAAATTCACTTTCAACAACTTCAAGTACAATCTCTCTAGTATATTCATTACCAGTAGAAGATATAAGACTGAAGTTTTTTTGATAGGTATTAAATACTTTATAGAAGTTTGAATAATTATCATACGTAGTTGTAAACACATATGTATAGTTTGGTAAGTCTCCAATAAACTGCAGAGTATCAATAAACTCGTCATCAGTTAATAAATGATTATCAGGAACTTCCCAATAGTAGTTATCGATAATTAAGTTTGGAATCATTTCTTTAACAACTCTTACATGAAGAGTATGATTCACATAATTCCCCTGAGTATCAGCAACTGAAATTACAATTTCATAAGTACCAGGGTTATTTGCATTTCCTACGTACTCATCACTAATTACTTCAATTCTATTTGATACAATTCCGTCATGATCATCTGTAGCTGAGAAATAAGCTAAGTAGAATTGTCCGTCAAGAATATAGTTAGAACGTTTAATTATTTCACTAGGTCCATTCATTATTGGCGCAGTACTGTCTACTACGTTTACTGTGAAAGTCTCTGAGTACTGATTACCTGAAGAATCACTAACTGTATAAAGGAGTGAGTAAGCTGCAACTATTTCAGTATCGATAAGCTCAAGACCAGTAATAATAATCTCTGAAGTAATATCTCCTTCGAATGAATCTATAGCTTTAATCTGTGGAAGGTTCGCAGCTAACAATGAGTACTGAGGAATATTCAAAGTACTTTCAGCTTGAATAACAAATTCAGGTGCATTAATATCTACGTTGCGAATCTTGATCGCATAAGTACTTTCATTATCTCCTGAATCGGTTACTCCATAAACTACAAGGTGATCTCCTAGAACACCTTCATTTCCAGTGTAATTATCTAATACAATATAAATCTCAGGTGTTAAATCTCCGTCAATATCATCAAAGACAGTAAGTTCATACTGTAGCGCTTCGACTGTTACAGGGTCATCAACATTGTTAATATATACTCCTGCGTCTGTTTCCGAGAAATAAGCTAGAGTACTGCTAACTGGTAGCAGTACAAAAGCTAAGAGAAAGAGAGAAACTAAGAGAAGTTTTTTCATAAAATCACGTCCTTATTAATTATTGAAATAATCGATTAAATCTTGTTGAGTCATTGTATTTGCGTATTCTAAAGTTAATAGAGTTAAAGTAGTAGTAAATGTTGGAGCTATATCATCAATAATATCAATAGTAATAGTCATATCAGTATAATTGCCTGTACTATCAGTAGCACGAAGAACAACAGTGTAAGTTCCTAAAACAGTAGTGTTCCCACTGAATGTATCACTTTGAACTACTATTGAAGCAGTTAAATCTCCACTATATAAATCACTAGCTGTAATTAAAGCTAATAAGTCATTTAAGTTATTATATAAACTAATATTCCATGTGTAGCTAGTTGAACCAGTAAACGTTGGTGCTGTAGTATCTCGAACAATTATAGTTCTTGAAATAGTCGTAGCTACATTTCCGTTTGTATCAGTAATATTGTAATTTACAGTGTAAGTTCCTAAGATACCAACGTTCACACTACCACTAATAACTGAAGAACCTGATACATCATAAGCGTCAGTCCATGTAGCACCTAGTTCTGTGTAGTTATCTCCGAACTCAACATAAATAGTACTATCTCCAGTTAAAGCTTGCACAGGAGCAATAGTGTCTCTTACGATTACACTTCTACTAACTTGAGTAGCAGTATTACCTGAAGAGTCTGTAACATTATAATTGATAGTATAAGTAGCAAGTACTGAGTTATTTACAGTACCAGTAATTGTAGCTGTAAGTCCTGAATCATAGTTATCTGAAACAGTTGCTCCAGGTTCACTGTAAGTAGTGCCGAATTCTACATATAAAGGAGTTAATCCAATTAAACTAATAATAGGACTATCAATATCAACAACTCTAACAATAGTAGTCACTTCAGTATAGTTACCTGATAAATCGGTAGCTCTAAATACTACGTTATAATCTCCTAGAGTTCCTTCATTTCCAGTATATAGATCACTTTGAACTACAACAGTTATTGCTCCGTCTGTTTCATCGGTAGCACTTAAACCTGCAAGTATAGTAGCTACAGTAACAGGGGCATTAACATTTGTTAAATAGACTCCAGTTCCACCATTAATGATAGGTGCAATATTATCAACAGCATCAGGAGAGTCGTAAGCTTCATAAGCAGTAGAAACTAGTCCTTCTTCAAGTTGCCAACGAGTAATATCTTCTGAATAAACATCATCACCATTTTGAATTTCGATATTAATTAAAGTATAAGCACCAGTGTTAAAAGTAATTGAAAACATGTCAGTATGATCAGTATATTCACTAAATTCTTCTTCATACTGTATCATTTCGTCAAATATAGTATAGTTAATACCGTCAAAACCATTAATAACTATATAAGGGAAAAATGCTTCTCCAAACATTACATTAGTACCAATTGTAAGTGGAATCGACAAAGTATAATCGGTATTTGCTTTTACGAAAATATTTTCATTTGAATCTACATAATTTGATTGAATAGTCCAAACCGAAGAATCAATATAGTTTTTACCATCAGGTAAAGCAATACTAGAAGCAAACGAGCTTGAAGTACCTGTGATAGTAAGTGTTAATGCTAAAACTAATAATAAAACTAAGAATTTGCTTCTAAATTGTTTAATATTTTTCATTTAAATCTCCTTTACTGAAGTAATATCTTCAGTTATTTTATTTTGTGATTCTAATATATTTCTCATATTGTAATAAACTCCCATGCTTTACTCCAAAATGAATCCCAGTAACCTTGAAAGCCATCTTTAAATGCTTGTACGTCAGTTGATGTTGTTATACCTTCAGCATTTAAGAAATAAGCTAGTAAGCCTACTAAAATTACAACAGCGATAACTCCAATTAATAATTTCATAATTCCCCTTTTCTTTGAATGATTCACATTCAATTTTTATTTTAAACTCTAAGTAAATAGTTTTATGTTTTACCTGCATTTTTAAATAGTTTGTATTTACTATTTAATTTTTTACTAATATGTTCCTGCCATTTTTCAACAATATCTTTTGTAGTCATGAACTCAATATCATCTTCACTTGCAATACTTCTGAGTTTGTCTAAAGTTAATTTTTTTAGCTTACCACGATTATGATCATGAGCTACTAACTTCTTAATCAACCTTTTTTTGTAAAAAATAAAAGTATAACGTAACGACTTAAACTCAATACCGAAATCAACAGCTAAATGAGATAGTTCTTTATTACTAAGATTTGTAAAGCTAGGAGGAATCATAGATTCTTTTCTTTGCTTTTCTTTATTCTTCAGCTTTTTAAGTTCTGTTTCTTCTTCCTTCATTTTTTGTAATACAATTGTCATTAAAGCATTAAAAGTAGCGTAGTTCATTTCTTGAATATCTTCGAACTTAACTTTAAATCCTTCCCAATTAGGCACGTCCATGAAGTGCATATTCTGGAGGATCTCTTTTGCTTCTCTAATTGTATACATGAAGTGAGTATCATATCTTCCGAAGCAATCAACAATCTTGTTAGTTTGTTTGAAGCCGTAAGTACTATAAGTAGTAACATCACTATTGTTTTCAAGAATTACTCCAAACTTAGGGAATGAAACTCTCTTTCCAACATCTTTAATATTCTCGTAGATACCTTTATAAAAGATAATGTAACCTTTACTCCACTTAGTTGCGTCTTTCTGAGAGAGCTTAGATATCTTATGTTTTATTTGATATATTTTTCTTGTGAATCGCTTCTCAACAACATTTAGTTTTATAGAACTTCGATAGATCCAACGTTTAAATTCTAGAAGTAAGATCCTTGTACTAATTAAATGCAATTTATATCTTGAAGTTTTATCTTCAGGAAGTTTCGAAGCGTTATATTTTAAGCGATTAATTTTTGCTTTGATACTCTTCTCAATAGTATTTAGTTTTCTAGCTTTTCGATTATTTTTCCTTGTAGCTAGTTTTTGTATTATGTAAATATTTTTAGAACTACGGTAGATCCAACGTTCAAATTCAAGTAGAAAGATTCTGAATTTCTTTAATTGTGATCTAAGTTTAATTATTGATCTACTAAATGTAGCTGTAGATCTAAATTTCATTTTAAATATGTGCTGATAACCTGGGTATAATTCTCTAAGAGCTTTTAATGTTCTTGTTGCGCTTTGTGTGATTCCGTAAAGAAATACTTCCTCACGTAAGATATGCCCAGCTGTAGTATAAAATTCTCTTATACCTGATTCATCTTTGAAATACTCTCCTTCAGTTTTATCAGTGTTTGAGTAGAAGATTGCTGTTTCAGTTTCAATTATGAATCCACGTTTTGGGAATGGAATCGCTGTTACCTCTTTTAACTTGAAGTAGTCCTGGGACAACTTCTTAGAAAATAGTCTTTCGATTTTCCCTGACTTTTTAATTATTTCAAATGATTCTAGTATGGGTTGATTACTCATGATGAAGTTTGGTACATAGTGATGATACATGTATAAAATAGTATATCTTTTTAACATGTCTAGAAAATGTAATCCCCCTGGAGTAAGTCCATCTTGGAAAGCAACGTCAGGAGTATATTTATCTTTTCTATATTTCCAACTGTGGAAGTGCTCTTTTAGATCTATTTTCTTCTTCCAATAATCAGCTATAAAACAATCATTTTCCTTTATCATTTCACTAAAGACTAGATTGATTCTATATTCACTGGCCACAAAGAATTTTTTACCATTCTTATTAAGCCATTTTTTTATAAGTTCAAAATCATATATATAAAGATCATGTTCAAGTTTCGACAGTTCTTTTCTTTCACGTTTAAGTATGTACTCTCTTGCAATCATTGCAGCTCCAACAGTAGAGGAATCTTTTCCTGATCTTACAGAGCCTGATATTTGATTAATCTTTGCAAGTTTGTTTACTATTACATCAGCTGACTTTTTACGATTGAACCACAGTACTATTCTCTCTATAAATGTTTTGTAAATAATAATGATGAATAGTAGTATTGGTAGTCCGTACATAACAAGCTCAATCATGAAGTCCGCAACTTGATCCAAAGACCAGTTGTCTAGTGAGTATTGCCAAATAACAAATAGTATAGTGAGTAGAATTGCAATTACGATAACTTTCCAAAATAGTCTATTTATAAGTTTTATCATTCAAACAATCCAACTTTGAAATTTACGTTTTCATCTCTTTGAGCAAACCCTTCAGCTTTAGATTCAAGCTTTAAAGCAGTATCAGTTTTTGAATAAGTATTGTATTCAATATACGGCTTATCAGGGTTGTCGTTATTGTAATGAGGTTTAACATGTATATAGTTGAAAGACTTGCTAAGCTCTTTAATATATCTCTGTATAGTACGTTCACTACAACCATATGGAATAGCTAGCTTTTTAGATGAGCTAATTAAGAACTCAGAGAATTCAAAGTGCTTTAGTATTTCAATAAAAAACTCAGAAGCTCCCTCTGAAACTCCTTCAGCTTTAATCATTCTTAGTATAAATTGTTCTTTATCATTAAATATTTTTATCTTTTTTTGAGTTCTCATGGAAGCACCTCATTTCTTATTCTTACTCCTTATGAGTCCAATTAAGTGAAGTAATTCAGGAAGTAACTTAAATGGACTCTGAGAGGAGGAAATAGTTATTTAATAGTTTGTTTAGTTTTTACTTTTGTGAAATAAAATATATAAATAATTAGAATAATAATACTTGGAAGTAATATAAAAATATTTCCTCCACTAATTTTGTATAATAAGTGAGTCCATATGAGTATATCTATTATAAATATTGTGTTTGCAATAATGTATATTTTACTCATGAGCTGTAACTTTAACTTTGTTTTTCATAAAGAATAAACTAATTATGTATATCATGATCATAGTAGCTAGATTTAAAATTAATAACATAATCGCAGCTAGATTGTCTAAAGCTTGTAATTCATGAAATACATATATATCAATTACGATTGTAAAAGTTACTATAAGTATTGCTAACATAAGTAATGTGATTTTTTCAGTCTTCATATTAGTTCACCTCTAGAATAAGATTAGTTGATTTAATTAGTAGTTGAGAATTTAAAACTAATTCAGTTTCTATTATTTGATCATAGTTCACAATTGCTTTAATTAGTAAATCTAGGATTTGACTATTTGACAATAAAATTTTTTGATTCTGATAATACTTTATTGCACGTAGTATTAAATTAATTATAGAGATTATAGTTCTCTCTTCATAAATCATAATTACTTTATTGATTCTCTCACTCATACTATTAATGATTTCATATTTAAGTATTTGAATTAGTTTATGAAAATCAGAGTTTTTACAGCAATTATCATCTACTTTATTGAGATGTATTAATATAATTTCTTTTCTATTTTGTATCATTTTCAGTCCTCCTTAATTTATTGAACCTGGCGAACTTATTAGTGAGGACTGACTCGACTAATAAGCTCGACACAAACAATAAAAAACACACGTTTTTTTAACATGTGTTAGGTTAGTTGGACTGCAACTCCGTGATCAGCGGTTCAAATCCGCTCGGGACCTCCAAATTAAAATGTGGTACTATCGAAAGATGGTGCCTTTTTTGACATATTTATGTTAAAATATTATTGTACATAATTATGGAAAAATGATTTGTATCTATAAATATTTTAAAAATTTAAATAGCGAGGTGTATTATGAGTTTATTAGATAAATCAAAAGAAAAGTTTATTCAAATATTATTAGAAAATAATTTGATGAATGAAGAGATTGAAATTATCTCTGCTAAAACATTAACTCCTTACCAAGCGGTTGGGCAACCTGAAAGAGATGATTACCCTATATTAAAAGGTAAAGAAGTATTAATTGAAGCAACTTTTAAAAACAGTAAAGGACAAGCTTATACAGATGAACCAGGAAGTTATAAAGGTAAATTAAAAGATATTCTTGATTTAGAATTAACTAATAATTTTGAACGTGCAATTCTTATTGCTACGATGAATACAGTTTTAAAGTATTTAGGATTAATTGGAGCAACAATACATTGTAAGAATGAAGAACTAGGAATATGTGCAAATCAATTAGTAAATTATATAGGTGAACATCATGGTAATCCTAGTATTGGACTTATTGGGTTACAACCAGGAATGGCTCAAGCACTATCAAAAAGTTTTAGTATTAGAATAGTAGACTTAGATAAAGATAACTTTAATAAAGTATTTAATGATGCTGTAGTTGAAGGACCCGGAGCTACAGAAGACATTATAGAAAATTGTGAATTAATTGTAGCAACAGGATCAACTGTAGTGAATGATACAATAGATGAGTTATTAAGTGAAAAAGATGTAATATTTTATGGAACAACAGTAGCAGCTATAGCATATCTAAATGATTTAACAAGATTTTGTTATTCAGCTGAATAGCTAATTATATATAAGTAGGTGAGAAGATGTATTTTGAAGAGTTTAAGAGTTATTTACCACAATGTGAACAAGAAGTAATAGATAAAAAAGCAATATTAAGTTTTATTAATAATAATAAAGATTGTCTTAATAGAACAAACTTAGTAGCTCACATAACATCATCAGCTATAGTAGTAAATAAAATGATGGATAAAGTTTTGTTTATCCATCATAATATATATAATTCTTGGGGTTGGGTTGGTGGACATAACGATGGCAATCCTAATCTACTAGAAGTAGCAGTTAAAGAAGCTAAAGAAGAAACAGGTGTTAACAATATAACTATATATAATGAAGATATTATTGGGATAGATATTATACAAGTTGAAAATCATATAAAGAATGGTAAATTTGTAGGAGATCACTTACATTTAAATGCTACATACTTGTTAATCGCAAATGAGTTTGAAAAACTAATTGTTAAAGAAGATGAAAACTCAGATGTAAAATGGTTTTATATTGATGAGGTTATAAACTATGTAACTGAAGAAAGAATTAAAGATGTTTATAATAAGTTATTTGCTAGAATAAAAGAGATAGCAAAGTCAATGACTAAGTAGATACCTCGAGATTTTTAAATATGTATGCTATAATAATTACATAATAAAGATGAAAGGAAGTAATATTATGGTAACAGTTAGATTTTTACATTTACTTAGAAGTAAATATCAACAACATACTTTTGAAGTTAAACCTGGAACTATCAATGAAATAATCTCAGAATTAAAGGGAATACTTCCTAATTTAGATTTAAAGGATTTTGAACAAGCTGTAGTCTTTGTTAATATTGATAAAGTAGTACATCCAGCAAGATTTAATGAACCTATTAATGATGGGGATGATGTTGTCTTTACTCATTTTGTTGGTGGAGGATAAAAACAATACTATAAACGACCTTTTAGGTCGTTTTTTTGCAGTATTATACTCTATTATGTGAATTATAATAAGTATGGTATAATAAGTAATAAATATAAAAAGGAGTGGAGTAAATTGGACATAAAATTACGTACAAAAAAAGGAAGCAAAGTTGTTTCATTACAAGAAATTCCAGGTGTTCTTTATGGAAAAGGTATTGATTCAAAATCAGTAAAAGCACAAAGATCTGAATTCATTCATTGTTACTTAGAAAATGGTAAATCGAAAACTTTCGAAATTAAATTAGAAGGTAAAAAACATCTTGTTTATATAAAAGATATACATACTTCTCATCTTAACTATAATCAAGTTACTCATTTTGACTTATTAAAAGTATCTCTTGATGATACTCTAGTTTCAAATATAAACTTAGAGTTATTAAATGCTGACGCAGTTAAGAAAAAAGGATTAGATATAAATATAATCTTAAATACACTTGATATTGAGTATGCGGTAGGTAAAGGGATATCTCATTTAGAATTAGATGTTTCAAGCTTAGAAGAAAACGATTCACTTCTTGTTAAAGATATCGTATTGCCTGAAGGTATAAAAGTTCTTCAAGATCCGGAAGATGTAGTAGTAAGTGCTTCTATGCATCGTGAAATAATTGAAGAAGAAGAAACAGAAGAACAAGATGAAGTTACTGAAGTTGAAGTAATAAAACAACAAGACGAATAGAATAAATAATTAAATCAAACAACACTTTATACTATTAAGTGTTGTTTTTTTTATTTTTATGGGAGATAAGAATTAAACTTTGTAGGATGTCGTGTACTACTTGTGGTTCTTATTTAAACTTAGTTGACTAGTAAAAATTCAAATGTTATAATTTAATAGTTACTAAAGACATGTAAATACAATAAGATAGGATGATTTTTATGATAGATATATTTACTATAAATCATTATTTATGGGTAATAACTGCATTTTTAATTATAGTTGTAGTTCATCATGGTTTTAAATCAAAATCAGATAAATTCAAGTATTGGTTTTTATTCTCTTTAACAATTTTAGCTTGGTTAGTACATTTTTCTCGTATTATTTATTCTGATAATTTAAGAACTTACCAACTATTTTTTACTAATTTATGTGGTTTATCTACATTGCTTTACCCGTTTTTATTTTTATCGAAATCAAAACTTGCAAAAGATTATATGTATTATGTTGGAGGATTTTTCGCATTCTTATCACTTGGTTATCCATATACAGTAGAAGGAGATCCTATATTTGCATTTAACTCAATTAGATTTTTCTTTGCACATCTAATACTTATAATGGTTCCTATACTTTTGGCTTCATGGAAATTACATATACCGAACGTTAAGAATTTAGGATGGATGTTTCTATTTGTGTTAATGGGTGCAGTTTATAATATGGCACTTTCAGCATTTTTTCTTGAAACTGGTCTTAAACCCTATTTAGAAAATTATATGGGAGTTTGGGGTAATGATGACGATGTATTTAGTGATGTGGCACTAATATTTGCACCTTGGGCAACGTATGAAACTGAATTTAATGGTATTCTAACTGAAAGACCAATACCGTTTGTCTATATGCTTCCAAGTACTATTTTATTCGCATTTCCTATTTGGTTTGGTATGTCTATTCCATTTATTAATTTTAAAAAGAGCAAAGGATAGAAATTCTATCCTTTTTTTTGTAAAAAAAAGAACTAATTTGTAGGAATTTTCTAACTGTTGTGGTAGTATTTATAAGGCTAGGAGTTGATAGTATGATCACAGTATCAAATTTAGATTTAATATTTTCTGATAAGAAAATATTTGAAGATGTAAATATTAAATTTATACCAGGTAATTGCTATGGTGTAATAGGGGCTAATGGGTCCGGTAAGTCTACTTTCTTAAAGATTCTTTCAGGAGATAAAGAGTC
The DNA here is from genome assembly GCA_000753575.1 of Candidatus Izimoplasma sp. HR2. Taxonomy (GTDB): domain Bacteria; phylum Bacillota_I; class Bacilli_A; order Izemoplasmatales; family Izemoplasmataceae; genus JAFGXW01. Next base: position 192,845 of record JRFF01000022.1, read on the forward strand.
TACTAGAGGAGACATAATTATTGAAAAAGGAAATAGAATGGCAGTATTAAAACAAGATCATTATGAATATGATGATTTTGGTGTTATTGAGACTGTTATTATGGGACATAAAAGATTATTTGACATAATGAAAGAAAAAGAAGAGTTATATGCAAGAGATCCATTCACTGATGAAGATGGAATGAAATCTGCCGAACTTGAAATTGAGTTTGCTGAACTTGATGGATGGAATGCTGAAGTTGAAGCTGAGAAGTTATTAAATGGATTGAAAGTAAATAGTGATAACTTCGATAAAAAGATGAGTGAAGTAATTGGGCAAGATAAAGTTAAGATATTGTTAGCTCAAGCATTATTTGGTGATCCTGACATTTTATTACTAGATGAACCTACAAACCACCTTGACTTTGAAGCAATTGATTGGCTTGAAAATTTCTTACTAGATTTTGATAAGACAGTTATTACAGTATCACATGATAGACATTTCTTAAATAAAGTATGTACTCATATGGTTGATATAGATTATTATGCAGTTAAGCTATATCCAGGTAACTATGATTTCTGGAAACAGTCATCAGAATTAGCTCAAAGATTAATGCTTGCTTCTAATAAGAAAAAAGAAGATAAAATTAAAGAATTAAAAGCATTTATAGCTAGATTTAGCGCTAATGCTTCAAAATCTTCTCAAGCAACTTCAAGAAAAAAATCTTTAGAGAAAATTAATCTTGATGAAATAGTACCTTCATCAAGAAAATATCCTTTTGTAGGATTTGATATAGAACGAAATCTTGGTAAAGATGTACTAGCAGTAGAAAATTTATCAGCTTCATTTGAAGGTAAAAAGATATTTGAGAATGTATCGTTTGTTGTTAGTAGAGATGATAAAGTAGCTATTACAGGAAAAGATGATTTGACTAAAACATTATTACTAAAAGTACTAGAAGGTGAAGTTGAACCAGATACTGGGACAATTAAATGGGGACAAACTGTAACTCACTCTTTATTACCACTTGATAATACAGATTACTTTATTGATCCAAAACTATCTTTAATTGATTGGCTTAGACAATATTCAAAAGACCCTCATGAATCATATATTAGAGGATTTCTTGGTAGAATGTTATTTAGTGGTGATCAAGTATTTAAAAAAGTTCAGTATCTATCTGGTGGAGAGAAGATGCGTTGTATGTTATCTAAGTTAATGTTATCTGAAGTTAATACATTATTAATGGATCAACCTACAAACCATTTAGACTTAGAATCAATTTCATCTGTAAATACAGGATTAAAAGAATATAAAGGTTCTTTATTATTAATATCACACGATCATAGACTATTAAATACAGTTACTAATAAAGTAGTGGAAGTTGGAGATTTAGGTTCTTATACTTTTGAAGGATCATTTGATAATTTCTTAGGTAGTGAAAAAGCTAAAGAACAAGTTTTAAAATTATATAAAGATTAAATAAAATGCATTCCAAAAAGGAATGTATTTTTTTATAAAAATTTATAGTATAATTATATAGACAAGCATTTTAATATTTATGACTTGGAGGGATATATTATGCTAGATATGTTTAGTTTAAATCACTTATTTTATACTGGATTAGTGCCTTTACTAATTATTGGATTATACTATGCTTTTAAAAACAGATCTAATAGTTTTAAATATTGGTTTCTTTTCAGCTTAACAATTTTAGCTTGGGTAATTCATTTTTCTAGATATTGGCTAGAACCTGATTTAAAAACGTATGAATTATTTTTTACTGATTTATGTGGTTTCTCAACTTTAGTTTATCCATTCTTTATGTTATCTAAGAATAAGATATTAAAAGATTATATGTATTATCTAGGTGCTGTATTTGCATTCTCTTCACTTCTATATCCGAATAATATAGCAGGTGATACACTATTTGCTTATAACACCATTAGATTCTTCTTTGCACATGTAATATTAGTTGGAGTTCCATTATTATTAATAGCATGGAAATTACATGTTCCTAGTATTAAACATTTGGGGTATATGTTCTTACTTTTAATGTTTGCGGCGATGTATAATATGGCTTTAACAGCCTTCTTTGTAGAAGTAGGTTTAAGAAACTATTTTCCAAATTATATGGGTATTTGGGGTAGTGGTAATGATGTGTATGTCTTATTTGAATCAGCAGCACCATGGATTACTTATCAAAAAGAAATAAATGGAGTATTAGTAGAAAGACCAATTCCATTTGTCTATATAATTCCAGGAGCATTCTTATTCTATATGTCTCTATGGAGTATAATGTCTTTACCTTTTATTAATATAAAAGAAGTTATAAGTAAATTAAAAGCAAAAATCAATTGATTCTTGCTTTTTTATTTCACTTTTAGGTTGAGTATGTTATTTCTCTTAATAAAGAGAAGAAGTAATAAAATTCAACCTTAGGTTTAGATAATTAAACCACAAAGTTATACAAATAATATTAATTGTATTGTATTATGAAAGTGAGGTGGTAATATGTTAGAAAATAAAACTGCATATTTACTTACAAAATTACGTAAAGATAACAATTATACACAAACAGACTTATCAGAAAAGTTAGGAGTATCATATCAAGCTGTCAGTAAATGGGAAAGAGGAGAGAATCTTCCTGATTCACTATTGTTACTAGAAATCGCAAAACTCTATGATATTACTGTTGATGAAATACTAAAAGGGAAGCTCATTGTAAGAGAATATAAAAAGGTTTTATCAAAAAGAAACAAGTTGATTATGATATCAGCAATTGTATTGCTAATTCTTTCACCAATTTCAGTCTTTATATTTGGATATGAAAACTATAACACTTATACAATTATAATATTGAGTATAGCTGCACTATCAGTAGCTATGTTATTATTCGTTAGTTTTGATATGGGTGGTTATAATTTTAATTCTGAAGCGAGTAAAGAGGAAAAAAGACAAGAAGATATGGTGTACTCAGCATGTGCTGGTATATTTCTTATACTAGGTTTAGTATTTAATTTATGGTACATTGCTTGGGTAGTATTTATATTTGGATATGTAGTAACTTTATATCTTAAAAAATAACAAAAAAAGCAAGAATCAATTGATTCTTGCTTTTTAAATACTATTTTTTACAATTCTTTCCACGATGTCTAGCAATTATCTTTGGAATATCATCGCTAGTTACTTTACCATTAAATTCGTCATTTACCATAATTACTGGAGCTTGAGCACAATCTCCAACACATCTAGTATGAGCTAAAGTAAAACATCCATCTTCAGTTGTAGAACCATACTCAGTATCAAGTAAAGCTTCAACTCTTTCAACTAATCTTGAAGCTCCTTTAACATAACATGCTGTACCTGTACAAACACCTAAGATATGTCTACCACTTGGTATTAAACTAAACATTGAATAAAATGATACTACACCGTTTATTTTAGCTGTAGTTATATTCATTTCTTTACTAATAAATTCTTGAACTTCTACTGGAACACAACCGTATCTTTTTTGTGATTCTTGTAAGATTTGCATTAAAGGACTTTTTGTATCCCTGTATTTGTTTATAACTTCAATTTTAAATTCATTTAATTGTTCTTCTAATACATATATACTCATTTTACTCACCTATAACTTTCCATCAATCTGAACAGCGCAAACTTTAAGTTCAGGGATATTACATGTTGCGTCTAATTCAGTATTTGTTAACATATTTGCTCCATCAGCGAAATGGAATGGCATAAACATAACTCCGTCTCCGATTTTATCAGTTACGTGAACAACTGCTTTTGTTGTTCCACGTCTAGATGAAATACTAGCGTGATCCATGTGTTTAAGTTTATAACTTTCTGCCGTTTTTGGACTAATTTCAATAAAGTTTTCAGGAACTATCTCATTAATTTCTTCATTTTTTCCTGTCATTGAAATTGTATGGAAGTGATATAATACACGTCCTGTAGTAAGAACTATTGGGAAGTTTTCATCAGGTAATTCTTTAGCTTCTGCGAATTCTACTTCACTAAATAGACCTAGACCACGTGCGAACTTATCTTTGTGTAGGTACTTAGTACCAGGATGGTTATGGTCTAAAACTGGCCATTGTAATCCTAATTCTTGTATTCTATCATAACTAACCCCTCCGTAGATAGGAGTTAGAGTAGCAACTTCGTCCATAATTTCGCTTGGAGTTAATATAGGTTGATTGTATCCTATTTTATTCATGATTTCTTGAATGATTATATAATCAGCTTTACTATCACCAACAGGTTTAATTGCTGGTCTTATCATTTGAACACGTCTTTCAGTATTAGTGAACGTTCCTTCTTTTTCTGCATATGAAGAAGCAGGTAAAATCACGTCTGCCATTTCAGCAGTTTCAGTCATGAATAAGTCTTGAACTATTAAGAAGTCTAAGTTTCCTAATGATTTCTTAACATGTGTAGTATCTGGATCACTTACTACAGGATTTTCACCCATAACATATAAGAATCTAATTTGGTCTTCATAAGCACCATCAAGTACATGAGGTAAGCTTAATCCAACTTTATTATCTAATTTAACACCCCAAGCTTTTTCAAACTTAGCTCGTGCTTCATCATTAAATACTTTTTGATATCCAGGGAATACATCAGGTAATCCACCCATATCACAAGCACCTTGAACATTATTTTGTCCACGTAGTGGGTTAATTCCACCAGATTCAATTCCTACATTACCGCATAGTAATGCTAAGTTAGCTATACTCTTAACATTGTTAGTACCTTGTGAATGTTGAGTAATACCCATAGCATAATATATTCCAGCTTTATTTCCAGCAGCATAAATTCTAGCTGCTTTTCTAATATCTTCTGCGTCTATACCACAAATTTCTGCGGCTTCTTCAATATCAGTGTTTAGTATTGTTTCTAAAGTAGTTTCAAAGTTTTCTGTTCTTTCTGAAATATAATCAATATCATGAAGATTTTCATTATAAATTACTTTCATCATTGCGTTTAATAAAGGTACATTAGTTCCAGGTAATATTTTTAAGAATACATCAGCACCTTCAGCTAATTCAATTTCACGAGGATCAGCAACAATTATTTTAGAACCTTTAGCAATTGCTTGTTTCATAAATGAACCAATAACTGGATGAGTTTCAGTAGTATTAGATCCAATAACAAATATTACATCATGATCTTTTACTTCAGCGATACTATTAGTCATTGCACCACTACCTAAAGTAGTAGCTAGCCCAGCAACAGTAGAAGCATGGCATAGTCTAGCGCAGTGATCTACATTGTTTGTACCAATTGCTGCACGGAATAATTTTTGGAACATATAGTTTTCTTCATTAGTACATTTAGCACTCGCAAGACCTGCGAATGTTGCTGCACCGTATTTATCGTTTAATTCAGTATACTTACTAGCAATTAAATCATAAGCTTCATCCCATGAAGCTTCTCTAAATTCACCGTTTTCTTTAATTAAAGGTGTAGTTAATCTACCTTTATGGTTAATGAATTTATAAGCAAACTTACCTTTAACACATAATAATCCTTCATTAGGAGTTCCAGGAGCCGGGTCTATTCTAACGACTTGTTCTCCTTTAGTTACGATATCAAATTGACAACCAACACCGCAGTAAGGACATGTAGTTCTAGTTTTCTTAGTTTCCCAACTTCTAAACATTACATTACTTTTTTCCATTAATGCACCAGTTGGACAAACACTAACACAGTTACCACAACTAACACAATTTGATTGTTCCATACCATTATCAAAAGCGAATGAAATAAATGTATCATGACCACGTTTGTTAAATCCTAAAGCTTCAACACCTTGAAGATCTTTACAGACATAAACACATTTACCACATAAAATACATTTTTCAGGATCGATATAAAAGAATTTATTAGAATCATCAATACTAAAGTTTCTTTTATGTCCATCATATTCAGGAATAGAAGTTAAATTATATTCATATGAATAATCTTGAAGTTTACAATCTCCATTAGCATCACATACAACGCAGTCATTTGGATGACTTGCCCAAGTTAATTCAAGAACATCTTTCCTAGCTTCCATAACTTCAGGTGAATGAGTTTTAATTTCCATTCCATCAGTTGCAGGAGTAGCACAACTAGCTAGTAGTCTATTTATTCCTTTAACTTCAACAACACACATTCTACATGCACCTTCAGGTTTAATTCTTTCATCATGGCAAAATGTTGGAATATCTAATCCAAGTTCTACACAATAATCTAATATATTTTTACCTGCTTCAACAGATATTTCTTGATCGTTTATTTTTAAATTTATCATCTTCATCGTAGTCACCTCTACTTAGTAATTATTGCATCAAAATTACATGATGCAAAACATTCTCCACATTGGATACAAGCATCTTGATCAATAACGTGAAGACCCTTTCTCTCGCCAGTTATACACTGAACAGGGCATCTTTTAGCACATATTGTACATCCAACACAGTTATCTTGGATTATGTATTTTTCAATTAACCCTCTACAAGAACTTGCTGGGCATACTTTATGAGTAACATGAGCTAAATACTCATCGTAGAAATGTTCTAATGTTGATAAGATAGGATTTGGAGCTGTCATACCAAGTCCACATAAAGAAGTTTTCTTAACTGCTTTAGATAGTTTTTTAAGTTTATCTAAATGAGCCAAAGTTCCTTCACCATTAGTGATTTTTTCTAATAATTTATAAAGTTGGATAGTACCTTCTCTACAAGGAGTACATTTACCACAACTTTCATCTACACTAAAATCTAAATAGAATTTAGCGATATCAACCATACAGTCATGATCATCTAAAACAATCATTCCACCTGAGCCCATCATACTTCCAAGAGCTACTAGTGTATCAAAATCAACTTCTTGATCCAAATGTTTTTCAGTTAAACACCCACCACTAGGTCCACCAGTAAGAACTGCTTTAAATTTTCTCTTATTCCCAACACCACGACCGATATCATGAATAATTTCACCTAAAGTTATTCCCATAGGAACTTCAATAAGTCCAGTATTTTTAATTTTACCAGCTAAAGCAAATACTTTAGTTCCTGGAGACTTTTCTGTACCAAATGATCTAAACCATTTACTACCTTTTAATATTATTTGAGATATATTAGCTAACGTTTCAACGTTATTAATAATTGTAGGTTTACCATATAATCCTTCAATTGCTGGATAAGGAGGTTTATTCTTACTCATACCTCTATTTCCTTCTATTGAAGCAATTAACGCTGTTTCTTCACCACAAACAAATGCTCCAGCACCTAATCTAATTTCAATATTAAAATTAAACTTAGTACCAAAGATATTTTCACCTAAGATATTAAGTTCAAGTGCATCATCAATTGCTTTTTGTAATCTTTCTGCTGCTAGTGGGTACTCAGCTCTAACATAAATAAACCCAGTTTCAGCTCCAATTGCGTATCCCGCAATCATCATACCTTCAAGAATACTGTGTGGATCTTTTTCAAGTACTGAACGATCCATAAATGCCCCTGGATCTCCTTCATCAGCATTACATATTATATATTTCGTATCATTTTCATTTTTATAAGCAAAGTCCCATTTTCTACCTGTAGGGAATCCACCCCCACCACGACCACGAAGTCCAGAATCAGATATAACTTTAATTACATCTTCTTGTGACATTTCTGTTAAAATCTGATTAATCGCAAAATAACCATCTTTAGCAATATAATGGTTAATATCTTCAGGATTAATAATGTCACAGTTCTTAAGAACTACTCTAACTTCTTTCTCATGTAAGTTCTTATGTGGCTCATTTAATTCAGGATTAGCCTTTAGTGTTTCAACTTTAATTTTTTCTAATATGTTTTTATTCATAATATGCCTCCAAAGTGTTTTGATATACAAAATAATTCCTTATTACTATCATAACATAAAAACGCTTACTTTCTATACAAACAATTCTAGAATTGTAATGATTTTAAATAACAAAAAAAGCAGTTCAAATTGAACTGCTTGTCAACTATCTAAAGAACATGTTGATGTTCTAAATAATCCTGGTCATGCTTAGGTATTTCATGTGCTTGATCAAATGCCCATTTAACAATAATCTCACCAAATATTTTATAAATAACAGTAGCTGCTAAAATAACTGTAAGGATAGTAGAACCAATTTCAGCTAAAGCACTGTTTGTCTCATTGGCAAGCTGTATAAATCTAAATTCAGCTAGTATTGCCATATCAATTGCTACCCCGCCTTGAGGTATTAAAGCAACTCCTAAATATTTTACAACATCACCGTTTTCACCAATGATTTTTGATGAGAAACTAGTAGCTAAGTATTTAGCTATTAATCTAACAACTATATAGATCAAACCAAGCCCACCTATTTGCCATAATAAATGAATTTTAAGTTCAGCTCCAGATAAAGTAAAAAATATAAGTAATAAGGGTAATATAATAGCGTCAGTATTTTCTTTAATCTTAAACATAAATTCCCTTTCAAGACCATTCGCTATTAATACTCCTATAGTTAATGGTAACAAAATAGCTGAAATCTCGACTGCGTATCCAATTGCAATTCCAAATAGTATCCCAATAACCACTATTAAGAGTAATGAAACATTATCTCCTTTTTTAAAGTGATCTAAAACGTATATTAAAATCAATCCAATTATACTACCTATTAGAATTGAAAAACCAATTTCAAATAGAGGTCCAATAATTAAAGTAGTTCCACTTATTACTTCTCCACTATGTCCAGCTAAGTAAACAGAGATAGGTAAGACAAATGCAAAAATCATAATACCAATAGCATCATCAAGTGCAACCATAGGACATAATAAATCAGATAGTCTTCCTTTTACGTTATAACTCTTAATACAAGCAAGTATCGGAGCAGGAGTAGTAACTGTAGCAATTGCTCCAAAAATAAGTCCATAAGTCCATTTATACTCATCTACAAATAAAACTACAGCAAACATAACCATAAGGAATGTTAATATTGCCTGACTAAACGTAATAAATAGTACATGTCTACCTGAACTCTTTAAATTAGAAAAGTTCAGTTCCATTCCAATATTAAAACCAATAAAACCTAAAGCTAAGATTTTAAATGGTTTAAAACTATATAGAACTTCTGAACTCAGTAAATGAAGGGCACTAGGTCCTGCGATTATACCAATAATAATATATCCTGTAACTTTAGGTAGTTTAACCAAATTAGCTAATTTACCACCAATTATACCTAGGGTTAATAGTAATGCTATATTATAGATAATACTTTCAGTTAATACTTCATAAAAAGAAACAAAAGCAAAGTTATCAAGTGTCAACAAAGTTTCCATCGTGCACCATCCTTTTGAAACATTAGTTTTATTATAAAACCATTATAACACCCTTGTATAAAAAAACCAAAACTATTAGTTTTGGTTTTTGATATCTTCAGTGTACAAATGATAGATGTTTTCTGCTAATTCCTCTAAGGTATGTGAACTTGTATTTACAATGTGATCTAGATGCTTAAACCTAGATTTTCTAAAATGTTTTTTATCTTCTTTAAATCTTGATTCAACATTTTCTAGTTTATCTCCTCTATTTAGCATTCTAACTCTTCTTATAAGCTGGTCTGTTTCCAAATAGATAAATATTGTCTTAGGAAGATTTTTTCTAAATATTGAGTTAGCTCCTTTAGGCTCAACAATGATGACTTTCATTTCATCTGCGCCTTTTTTAGGTGAACCATAATAAGTGTTGTGATATTGTGCAGTTTCTAAGAATTCTCTCTTCTTTTTCTTCTTTTCAAACTCTTCAATAGAAATGAAATGATAATCAATTCCATTTACCTCACCTTCACGCATATCACGTGTTGTATAAGTAACTAATTTACTAAATCCGTACTTCTCAATTAGTATTTTTGCTATTTCTGTTTTACCACTTGCACTTGCACCAATCATTACTAACATATTTATCACTCCTAGACTGACCCAATTGTATCAAATTTTACTACACTTGTGAAGACTATTAGTAGAAATAATTAAATTAATTATTTTTGGAAACTAATAAACAAATTAACCTTATAATGTTATAATAATTTAAGATGCGGTCGTGGCGGAACGGCAGACGCGCTACCTTGAGGGGGTAGTATCTTAGGATGTGTGAGTTCAAATCTCATCGACCGCACCAATTCATCTGTAACAAGGAGTTACCGTGAAGCATCTTGTAATAGCATCTTTTCTATATTCAAGCCGTTTATGCGGCTTTTATTATACTATTTAATTTTTGTTATTAATTGTATTGACATACTGATAAATAAAGTGTAAAATTACACTAAGGTGTAAAATTACACTTTATGAGTTACCCGTGAATATAATGATTTTTCAGGATTATGTAGGGGTACCAAGTAATGAATAAAAAACAGATAGAATTTTTCTAGGAGGGGAAATTAATATGGGAGTTATGTTAAAGGTTAGTAAAGAACATTTTATTATTAATAAATATATTTATATATTTTTTTCAATTTTTTCAACATTTTTTATCGGATGGGTTTTGAAGGAAACTTATGAATATATAGGTTTCGGTGATGGATTTAATATATATTTATATGGTCTGTCTTTAATACCTATTTTAGGTTTTTTTGTATTGCACAAATCAATGAGTATAAAAAATTATCACACTTCAAATCGAAAGTTATTGGATTATCTAGCTATATTGTTATATCCAGTACTTTCAGTTCTATTTTTTATGATGATTTTCAATGTAGGGATGTCATTTAAATACGATTATACAATATTATTTATGCTATCATATTCCCTACCTGTTGTAGGTATTGGGTTAGTGATGTATTTAGTCATTAATTTCCTTTATCTAGAGATAAGAGATATCTACGAAGACTTGCCTACAATCAAAAAAGTAGTTTTGTTTGTTGGAAAACTTTTTATGTTTTTATCATATTTTATTTTATATGTAATCATAGAATTTCTTGCAAGAAACTACTTCTGTTCAGGATATATTTGCCCAGATAACCATTATCGTATTTTAGGATATATAATGATGGGTATATTTATAGTATTCTCTGTTCATTTAGCAATACATGTTACTTCTAAGTATTTAAAAACAATTTAAAAGAATACATACGATGTATTCTTTTTTTTGATAAAAGCATATAACTCCTTTAATTACAGTAATAATGATATAGTATATATAGAAAATATATTGTGATTTGAGGTGAAGAAATGAAAAGAATTATATATATTATATTAGGATCTATAATGCTAGCAATTGGAGCAATTGGAGTAGTGGTACCCGGCTTACCTACAACAATATTCTTAATAATGGCTGCTTATTTCTTTACGCATAGTTCGGACAGATTATATAACTGGTTAATGAATAATAAGACATTTGGACCTATTATCACTAACTATACTAAATATAGAGGTATAACATATAAAGATAGAAGGACTGCGGTAATTACAATCTGGTTTGTTATATGTATGAGTATTATTCTTTCCCAAAGTATTTTATTTGGAAGTATCTTATTTCTTGTAGCAATTCTTCATACTATATTCTTATATAGATTAAATATAGTATTTAATTAAAGATTATATGGATTAATTTATTAAAAATATCACTTAATATCAAAGACTAGAAAATTCTAGTCTTTTTATTTTACTAGGTATAAAAGAATTATAAAGACCTAGTAAAAATACTAAACTATTGTTTTACTAGGTATAATATGGTAAAATGTACCTAGTAAGGAGTGAAAATATGAAAGTTTATGATTATTCATTTTTAAAATCTGATCGTATATCTAATAATGTTTTATCATTATTAGTATCAATTGAAAAAATTCAAGCAGTTGGAATAATTAATAGTGAAATGTATCCAAAAGTATTTAGCAATCTAGAAAATATTTCAAAAAGACAATCTGTAAAAGCATCTAATGCTATTAACGGTATTTTTGCTACTGATAGAAGAATTGAATCACTTATAGATAAGGACATAGATCCTGCTAATCAGGGTGAGGAAAAAATAATAGGTTATAGTGATGTAATAGATGAAATCTTCACAAATTATGATAGCTTACAATTTAACGAATATATTATAAGAGATTTTCATAAAACATTGTTAGTACACACAGGAATAAATTCAGGTGGATCTTATAAAGATAATGATGTTATATTTACTGAGAATTTACAAGATGGTACTAGGAGAGTTATCCTTAATCCCGTAAGTTACCAAAATACCAATGAAGCTATGGAAGCTCTAGTTAAAGCATATAAGATAGCAATAGAAGATAGTACTATTCCAAGACTATTATTAATACCTTGCGTAATTTTCGATTTTCTTTGTATTCATCCATTTAATGAAGGTAACGGAAGAATTTCAAGACTATTATCATCACTACTATTATTTAGAAATGAATATGATGTTGGTAAATTTGTTTCATTTGAGAAACAAATTTATAACTACAAATCTGAATATTATGAATCTATTAGATTATGTTCAATAAATTGGGATGATAATAGTAATGATTACAATCCATTTATTCAGAACTTTTTAGAATCTTTATATTCATGTTATATCGAGTTAAATAGCCGTTTTAGAATTATAGATAATGAAAAGAAAAGTAAGAAAATTAGAATTGAAGAAACAATTAAGAAGAGTTGGAATCCTATTTCAAGAAAAGAGATTCATCTCGTATGGCCTGATATATCACATGAAACTATTAAAAAAGTTATTAAAAGTCTATTAAATGAACAAAAGATTAAGAAAATAGGTAATTTTAAAGATGCTAGATATAAAAGAAATTGGTACGGAAAAACTACACAAAATGAGGATAATATGGTAATATTTTGATAGTCAAACAAAATGAAGGAGATTTTATGAAAAATTTTACTAGATTAATAAGTATCTTAACAATAAGTATTATCATTAGTTTCTTTGCATTATCTACTCCAGTTCCTAATACTGAAGATGAAGATGTATTTAATACGAAATTTGCAATTGAATATATCGCAGAAATTGCTAAGGAACCACATAGTGTGTTTGATGAAGATGCACATGAAGATGTTAGATTGTATTTAAAAGACAAGTTAGAAGAATTCTTAGGTGCTGAAAATGTAACTGAGATGGATTATGATAGAAGTCTTGTTGAACTATATAGTGAAGATAGTGATGAATTAACTTATGATATTCATAATTTACTTGGTGTAATACCTGGTAAAAGTGATACAGCTATTTTACTTATCGGACATTATGATTCAAGAGGACATATTGGTAGAACTGGTGAACTTGGTAATTCACTTGGAGCAGCTGATGATGGTTATGCTATAGCGTTAATGTTAGAAGTAGCTAGACTTTACGGTGGTAAAGATCTAGAAAATACTATCTATATATTAATGACTGATGCTGAAGAAACAGGTTTATACGGAGCACAAATGGCAGCATTAGAGGGATTTGTAGATAATGTTGGATTTGTTATTAATATTGAAGCTCGTGGCGTACAGGGACCTGTTTATATGTTTGAGACTAGTACGGGTAATGAAAAGATAATTGATTTTTATAAAAATGCTGAGTTACCAGTTAGTTATAGTTTAGCTACTGCAGTATATACTGTAATGCCAAACTCAACTGACTTTACTAAGTTTTTAGCTCAAGATAAAAATGGAGTAAACTTTGCAGTATTAAACGGATTATATTATTACCATACTCCACTTGATAACTTTACGAATATTAATCAATCAAGTATTGAACATTATGGTGTACAAATAATGCCGTTAGTTGAAGAGTTTGCTTTGAATGAACAATATAGTGATGTAAATTACTTTGATGCTGAAGGTGATCAAGTATTCTTTACTTTCTTACCTAATGTATTTATAGCTTATAATGAACTAACTGGAACTATCGTTCATGTTTTATCATTAGTATCATTATTAGGTCTGGCTGTAGTATTAATTAAGAAAAAAGAAGTGCAAATACTTAAAATTGGTAAATCAAAAGCTTTAATAATAGGATCATTAGTTGTTGCTGCAATTCTTGGAAGAATTGTAGGAGGATTTATAGCATTTATTTCTAAAGTACCATATGAGTTAACTTATGTTAGAACTAACTATGGTGATTTACCTGCATTATTAACTTTATTATTTATAGCTGTAGGACTAGGATATCTATATAAAAAATATATGATTGAATATAAAAAGGAAGTTTTAATAGCTGGTGGATTTATTAATATCCTATTAGCATTATTAACTGGTATTGTATTAAGTGGAGCTTCATTCTTATTCTTAGTTCCAGGACTTAGTGCAATAATAGTTATAGCTTTAGAAGCTTTCTGTAAAACAGCTTTAGTTAAGAAAATAGTATACGGGTTTGTATACGCAGTTAATATAATATTAATTATCCCCATTATTTTCTCGCTATATTTAGCACTTACAATAGGTGGATTACTGGCTTTAGGAGCTATCTTAGTATTCTATTTAGCATTATTAATTCCATTAACATTTTTACAAATAGATTAATTTTAAAAGGCAAGAATTTCTTGCCTTTTTTTAGTGCAATGTAAATGATATAATGAATTATAAGCATGTAGTGAGGTGTTAAAATGAAGAAATTAATAATTGCGTTTAGTTTAGTACTTATAATAGGATTGCTTTCTGGATGTGGATGGAGAGAAAGATTACTTGCTCCACCGGATGAGTTCACAGTTCCAGAAGGTTCTTTAGTCGCGGTATGTACTAAAGATGATGATGTATACAAATTCGTCTTTAAGGATGATGGAGTATATCAATATTTCATTAATGATGTAGAACAAAGTGAAGATGATATGGAACCTATCTTAGAACAAGCATATCTACATGACTCAAGTGTTGAGAACTATTTAAATGATGAATATCCAGGTGCATGTACTATTACTGATTACGTTAGTGAAGAAGAGTAAATAAAAAAGCAAATCCAATTGGATTTGCTTATTTTTTATATATTATTCGATATTCATGATCAAGAAGATCTATATATAGAATTTGATTAACTAGAGCTTCTTTTTTTAATATGAATTTTACAAATTCACTAATCATCATATTAGCTACTATACCAGGAGTAAAAGTAGGACTCATTAGGACAGATTCAATACCTTTTTCTTTATCTTTATACAATTCACTTAAGATATTACTACCAGGCATTATTATACCTAGTTGTCCGTACCATCCGGCTATAGCACCATGAATAAGTGGAATATTAAATATAGAACAATATTTCTCTATTAAAACTTTAGATTTTATATTATCAACTGCATCAAATACAACATCTATTCCTTCAAAATAAGTTTTATCAAATAATTCATCTAATTTTGAATTAACCGCGGTAATATTTAGCTCTGGATTAATATCTAATAGTTCTTGTTTAACAACTTCTACTTTAGATTTGTTAATTGTTTTTGAAGTTGCGAATAATTGACGATTTAAATTTGAATCGTCAAACTTATCAAAATCAACAATAGTAATTGAGCTAACCCCAATTCTAACTAAACTAGATGCAATGTATCCACCAAGGCCACCTACACCTACGACTAAAGCTTTAGTCTTTTTAAACTTTTCAAGTTCAAAATCGTTCATTATTCCCATATTTCTACTATATTTCATAATTTTAACCTCCTGCCATTGGAGGAAACAGATGAAGTAATGCTCCATCTTTAATTATTCTATCTAACATAATATCAGGAGTGCTGTCAAAATTATCTAAGATAATAATAGATAACTCTTTTAGAGGTATTTTTAAATCTTCAACAATATCTCTAACTGTAATTCCATCTTTATGATCAAAAAGAACTTCTTTCCCACCATATTTTCTTACTGCAGAATATAATTTCACTGTAATCATTTTCAACATCACCTACGTACATCTTATTATATTTCTGTTCCATAAACAGTCTCCACAACTAGGAGAATTACCTAAGCAGTCAAACTCTGTATCATCAACATAACTACATCCATCACGTAAATCGCAATCAACACAACTAGGATGATCTACATGTAAAACTGAGTCTCTAAATATCTTGTACTTTTTACCTTCATAAATATCATTTATACTATCTTTTAAGATATTCCCAAACGAATGTTTTAGGACTGTTTTTTCTCTTCCAAAAACCCATTCAGTATATGTATTAGCAAATCGGTAGCAAGGGCTAACTTCACCAGCATAGTCAATATATGTGTAGTCGTTTTCTACGAAGTGACATATTCTATCTGTTTTAATTTCCATAAATGGAAAAGATACTACAACCCTCATTCCAAAGTAAGCATATTTATTAACTAATTTAACATATTCATGTCCTAATTCATTATAATATTCTGTATAACATATTTCATTTTGTTGATGTAGATTTTGCGGAAGTAGATGAGACATTAATATTTTTTTAACATTGTTTCTACTAGCGCAGTCAATTACTTTATATATTGCTTCTTTGTTAACTTTTGATATTACAAAAGCGAATTCCATTTCTGGTAACTTTTTATCATTTTTCTTACGGTAATTATGGATGTATTCAATAGTTCTTTTCACATTTTCAAAATCTGTTTTCCTAATATCATAATAATCTGCTTCTGTACCATCTACACTTATTATAACATTTTTAAAATTTTGACATATTAAAAGGAGTTTTTTTTCATTCATAATTCCGTTTGTAGTAATTTCTAGATCAAATTCTTTAAATTTATCTACTGCGTATTCAAAATTCTTAGCAACAGTTGGTTCTCCTATACCACCAAATACCATGGTGATAGGCTTCTCTATCTGATTATATAATTTATCGATTGTTTCTTTGTCCATATCACCAAGGGTATTATCCCACGAATGCCTGTAACACATATCACAAGTTAGATTACATCTATTTGTGAGTTCTATATATATTTTTTTTATCATATTAAGAAGGAATGAATATTGCTATTCATTCCTTTTCAAATTTATAATCCTAAATCTTCTAATCTTTCTTTTGTTGGTGCACCTTTACTGTCCCAACCTCTTAATTCATAATATTCAGGTAATAATTCGCTTAAGCGATGGACATGTCCTTCTGTAGGACCAGCAGGCATTGGTACTTTTAAGAATCTCTCAGGTAGAGTATCTTCTTCAGGTAAAATTCCTGCTTCTATGTTAAATTGTTTTTCAATGTTATAAATTCTTTCTCCGGCTTTAAGTACATCGTCACCATTCCAGTTTGTTCCTACTATACTATTAAAAATCTTAGCATAGTCATCTGCACCAAGTGCAAATGATGTAAATAAGCATAGACCAGTTGAATCAATAAATGCAGTTAAATCTTGGAATGTCTTAGTCCAGAAAGGTTTATCTTTAAGTTCTTGTCTTTCAAGTTTAGCTGGTAAACCTAAGATTTCAGGGCTAATCATATATCCACGAACATGACATCCACCACGGTTAGAAGTAGCATAGTTTAATCCATGTCCTTGCACACCACGAGGGTCGTATGCTGGGATTTCTAGTTTCTTAACTGACATTGATAAATCAGCACGACCATATTTTTCACATAGTCTGTAAGATCCATCAGCCATTTCGTCTCCGAATCCTTCTCTTAGAGCTAATTTCTTAGTCCAATAAACGATAGCGTCATCGTTACCAAATTCGAGTTTATGACCTTCGAAATCTACATGATCTAGTAAACCAATTTGACTTAATTCCATTGCAGCAGCTAAAGTAGCTCCAGCAGAAATAGTATCGATACCATATTGGTTACACCAATAGTTAGCTTCGATAATTTTAGCTAAATCTTTAACTCCACAATCTGCTCCAAATGCCCAGATAGTTTCATATTCTGGACCTCCACCCTCAACTTTATCAGTTTTAGTGTAACGTCCACATCCAATAGGACATCTGTGACAAGGATCTTTTCTAACTAAATATTTCTCAGCAAGAGTTTCTCCTGAAATTTCTTCTGCATTATCAAATACACCTTCTTGGAAATTGTTTGTTGGGAACATTCCGTTTGCGTTAATTACGTTAACAAGTACTGCAGTTCCGTAAGCTGGTAACCCTTCACCAGTAACTGGATTATCTTTAAGTTTTTGTGTAGCTTCTTTGTTGTTAGCTTTAGTAGCTTCTTCATCAAATAAACTAACTTTTAAGTTTCCTGTTACTACGATAGCTTTAAGGTTTTTACTTCCCATTACTGCACCAACACCACTACGTCCTGCAGCTCTATCTTTATCATTCATAATAGCAGCTATTTTACTTAATCTTTCTCCCGCAGGTCCGATAGCTAAAACATTAGTTTTCTTTTCTTTTTGTAAAATATCTGTAGTTTCTCCAACTGTTTTACCCCATAAATCAAATGCATCATTAATTTCAACATTTTCTTCAGTAACAGTGATATAAACAGGCTTATCAGCTTTACCTTCAACAATAATTCCATCATACCCTGCATACTTAAGACGTGCACCCCAAGTTCCTCCTGAGTTTGATGAAGCAATTGTTCCTGATAAAGGTGATTTTGTGACAACCATGTAACGTCCACCTGTTGGGGTAGGAGTTCCACTCATTGGTCCATTTATAAAAAATAATTTATTCTCTGGACTTAAAGCATCAATTTTAGGATCGATTTCATCGTAAAGCATCTTAGTTCCTAGTCCTCGACCTCCAACAAATTTCTTTGCAAGTTCTAAATCTAAGTCTTCAACTTTTATTGAGTTATTTGTTAAGTTGATTCTTAGAAGTTTACCCATGTATCCAAACATTATTTAACCTCCCTAATTTTTATTTTAGTCTATCCTTATTATAATATATTGTAAGCGCTTTTACAATTAAAATTTAGCTTAATTATTATAAATAAGAAATGTCAGAAAACGTTTTTATGTGGTATAATATAATTAATAAAAGTATTCCGAGCTTACAAGTCTAAGGGTAACTATGACTTCAAAGCCGATGGGTATATAAAGAAATTTATGTGCCTCCCACGTTTGGAAAGGATTATAGACTTTTTACTCCTTTTTTGGCGTGAAAAGTCTTTTTTTGAGGTGAAATAATGAAAAAGCTATTACTATTAATGACTTTACTACTAACCATTTTCTTAAGCTCATGTAACAAAGAAGAACTAATTTTAGTTACTACAACGTCTCTAGATAACTCAGGTTTCTTAGAGTATATTCTTCCATTTTTCGAGGAAGAATACGATGTGAAAGTAAAAGTAGTTGCTTTAGGTACTGGTGCAGCTTTAGAACTTGGAAGAATGGGAGAAGCAGATGTTTTGTTTACTCATGACTATGACAGTGAAATGATATTTATGAATGAAGGTTTTGGTGAAAAAAGAAGTAATGTTATGTTTAATCATTTTTTAATAGTTGGTCCAACCGCTTTAAATTTAGGAAGTGTTGAAGCAACGTTTGCATACATCTATGATAACGAACTTGATTTTTACTCTCGTGGTGATTCTTCAGGAACTCATATGAAGGAATTAAAACAATGGGATTTATTCGGATATGATGTATCCACATTTGGAGATTGGTATAAAGAAACAGGACAAGGGATGGGAACTACTTTAAATATGACATCTCTTAGTGGATACTATACTTTAACTGATATAGCTACTTTTTGTGCTATGGAAGATAATCTTGAATTAGAAGTAGCTTATGAAGATGTAAATGAATTACTTAATCAATATGGAGTTATAAAAGTAAAACCTGATTTACATAATAGAGATGACAAGAATGCTGATTTATTTTATGATTGGATTCTTAGAAGTGATACACAGGATTTAATTGCTGATTTTATTATGTGTGAAATGCAGATGTTTTATCCTAACGCGGAGTGATAGCATGATATTAGAAAGTATTATTGAAGCATTTAAGTTATTAATATCGTTTGATCCAGAAATATATTCAATTATATTTCTGTCTTTAGCTATATCAATTTTAGCTACATTAACTGCCGCAGTAATTGGTACTTTCTTAGGAATCTTAATAAGTATTTCTGATTTTAAATTAAAGAGGTTTACTAAAAAGATTGTATTTACTTTAATGGGAATACCACCAGTAGTACTTGGACTTGTAGTTTTATTATTAATTACTGGACCATTTGATGGAATGAATTTACTATTTACTAAATCAGCTATGTATATAGCTCAAACACTTCTTGTTTTACCGATTATTATTGGAAATATTATTATCACAAGTGAGAAAACTCAAAAACAAATTTTAGAAACAGCAACAACTTTAGGTGCTTCTAAAATTGATAAAATATTTCTCTTAATAATTGAAACTAAACCATTTATATTTATGAGTATTATCTTAGGGTTCTCAAGAGCTTTAAGTGAAGTAGGTGCAGTAATGCTTGTAGGTGGAAACATTAAAGGTGATACAAGAGTAATGACTACTTATATTGCTTTAAATAATAGTATGGGTGAATACTCAATGTCTATCGCAATGGGATTCATTTTATTATCTATTGCGTTCTTACTACATACTTTACTCGCAAGGTTTAGAGGTGATTTTTATGATTGAGATAAGAGACTTGAAAGTAAAAATGAAATCTTTAGAATTTATCTTTGAAGATTTTAGATTTGAGAAAAATAAAGTTACTGTGATAAGTGGCCGTAATGGCGCAGGTAAAACAACATTACTAAGAGTGTTTGCTTCGTTTTTAGATTACGAAGGTTCGTTAAAGATTAATGCTAACGTTACTTATAATAGTCAGGAACCAGTTATCTTTAATAGAACTGCATACTGTAATATTGTATATCCTTTAAAAGTTAGAAAATTAGATATTAGTTTATATCATGATAAGATTATTGAATATGCTAAGTTATTAGATATTGAACACTTGCTTGAAAATAATGCATTAAAATTATCTTCAGGTGAAAAAATGAAAGTATCGATAATTAGATCAATTATCTTTAATCCAGATATAGTATTACTAGATGAACCAACAACTCATCTTGATTTAGAGTCTATAAATGAATTAACTCAATTAATTAAAAAACTTAAAAGTAAAATTACTTTTATTATTGTAAGCCACAATAAATCTTTTGTTGATGATTTAAAAGATGTGGAATACAAGGTAGGAGGTAAAAATGTTCTTAGTTAAATCAATTGATGAAACAATTAAATTACTTAGAGATAATTTTAGTGATTATAATTTAAAAACTAAAAAGATATTACTAAGTAAAGCTTTAAATTATGTAAGTGCTGAAAATATTATATCAAAAGAAGATGTACCTCATTTTAATAGAAGTATTGTTGATGGATATGCTGTTGATTTTAATAGTGTTAAGTTATCAACGTCTTCAACTCCGTCAATCTTAAAATTGACAGGAGAAGTATTGATGGGTAAAGAAGCAACCGATACAGTTACTAAGAGTACTACAGTTTATGTACCTACTGGAGGTCATTTGCCTAAAGGGGCAAATGCCGCAGTTATGATTGAAAATACTGAATTACTAGGTGATGAAGTAATAATTAATAAAAGTGTTTCGATAAATGAAAATGTCTTATTAAAAGGTAGTGATATCTTAGAAGGACAAGTCATAGTTAAAAAGAATACATTAATAACTCCTCTAGTAATTGGAGCTTTAAAAGCAATTGGAATTAAAGAAATTAATGTTTATCTAAAGTTAACTGCTTTAGTAATTTCAACTGGTGATGAAATTGTTAAAGATAAAGAAGAGTTATTAATTGGTGAAATCAGAGATATTAATACGTATACTGTTAGTAACCATCTAAAAAATAAAAATATAGTAATAAATGAATCATTGATTATCAATGATGATTTTGAGGCATATAAAGAAGCTGTTTTAAAAGGATTTGAAAATAGCGATGTAATATTTAGTAGTGGTGGAAGTAGTGTTGGAGATAAAGATTATACACTGGCTATTTTAGAAAGTATAGGGGCAGAATTACTAGTTCATGGGATTAGTATTAAACCAGGTAAACCTAGTATTATAGCTAAATATAACAATAAGTTATTCTTTGGTCTTCCTGGACAACCAACTTCTGCGTTCTTTGTATTAAATACATTTATTAATGAAATAGTTAATACGATTTATCATCTAGACAATGTATTACCTATTCCTTATTTTGAAGCAAGATTAGATACTAATGTACATTCACCCTCTGGTAGAAGAATGTATCAATTAGTTAGAATAAGTAATATAAATAATGAGTTTATCGCAACTCCACTTTTCGCAAAAAGTGGAATGATTAATTCTTTAAAAGAAGCAAGTGGATATATTATAATTGATGAATTTAGTGAAGGCTATTTAACTAATTCAATTGTAAAAGTATATAGATTGGGGGACTAATATGAAACGTAATGTGTATTTAAAAAGTACTGATTTAAAAGATATCAGTCCGATAATTAAAATGCTTGTTTTGAAACATGCTTTAAAAGAAGAAGTAATTAGTGTAGTGGATGCTTTAAATAGAATTACAGTAGAAGCAATTTACGCAAAAGTGAGTAGTCCATATTACAGTGCTTCGGCGATGGATGGAATTGCTTTAAAAGCAAGTTTAACTTACGGAGCAAGTGAAACTACTCCGGTTATACTTAATAAAGAAGATATTGTATATATTAATACAGGAAATGAAATACCTGATAAATATGACGCAGTAGTTATGATTGAAGATGTTTATGATAATAATGATGGATCTATCTCTTTAATTAAAAGTGTTAGACCTTATCAAGATATAAGACCAATAGGTGAAGATATAGTTGAAGGAGATATGGTTATTCCTAAGAATCATTTAATTCGCCCTGTAGATATTTCGGCATTATTAAGTGCTGGGATTGGTGAGATTAAAGTAATTAAGAAACCCAAAGTCGCTATTATACCGACAGGTGATGAAATAGTAAGAGATGTTAAAGATTTAAAAAAAGGAAAGATAATTGATTCTAATTCTTTCTTTATGAAGAATGAATTAGAGTTACTAGGTGCGGTATCAACTATCTTTGATGTTGTAGTTGATGAATTTAGTTTATTAGAAAATGCAATACTAGAAGCAGCGAGTAAATATGACCTTGTATTAATTGGCGCAGGAAGTAGTGCTGGTAGTAAAGATTACGCTAAAAATATAATTGAGAAGAATGGTATTGTCCATGTTCACGGTATTAGTATAAAGCCAGGTAAACCAACCATTATAGGAGAGATTAATAGTACTCCAGTAATTGGTATTCCAGGATATCCAGTTTCTACATTTATAGCTTTTGATTTAGTAGTTAAACCTATAATTAGAATGTTCTTAAATATAGAAGGAACAGCTAAAAAGATTGTTAAAGCTAAACTTACTAAAAAGATTTATTCATCTTTAAAGAATCATGAATTTATTAGAGTGAAACTTGGAGTAATTAATAATGAATATATCGCAACTCCACTCGATAGAGGAGCAGGAGTTACCATGAGCCTTGTTAAGGCTGATGGGATAATGATTATTGATAAGAACTTAGAAGGATATAACGCAGGTAGTATAGTAGAAGTTTATTTACTTAAAGATATTAAAGAAATTGAAAAATCTTTAATATCAATTGGATCTCATGATATCTTACTTGATAAGGTTGATGACTTAATGAGTAATAGTAATTATCATCTATCTAGTTCACATATTGGTAGTTTTGGTGGAATTATGGCAATAAAATCAAAAGGATGCCATATTGCTCCTGTACACGTTTTAGATGATGATGGTACATATAATAAAAATATTCTAGATAAGTATTTAAACAGTGATTATTCCTTAGTTAGAGGTGTTTCAAGGATTCAAGGGCTAATGGTTAAGAAAGGTAATCCTAAAAATATTAAATCTTTAAATGATTTATTAAGAGATGATATTACTTTTGTGAATAGACAGCGAGGTAGTGGGACTAGAATCTTACTTGATTATATGCTTAATAAAGAAAAGATTGATGGAACTAAGATTACTGGATATGATTTTGAACTTAGTACACATATGTTAGTGGCGTCTTCAGTTAAAGATCCTAGATTCGACTTGGGTATGGGTATTGTTAGTGTAGCTAATTTAAATAAGTTAGATATAGTAGAAATAGGAAAAGAACATTATGATTTCTTAGTTTTAAAAGAAATAATTGATACTCCAATCTTTAATGAGTTTATTAAAGTGTTAAAAAGTACTGAATTTAAGCTTGAACTTGATAAGCTTGGTGGGTATGAAATTGATAATATTGGAGAAATAATAAAGTAAAGAGGTGGCAAGTATGAAAGATGCATTTAAAAGAGAAATAGATTACTTAAGAATATCTGTCACAGATAGATGTAATTTAAGATGTCTTTATTGTATGCCTGATGGTATTCAAGATAAAAAAGAACATGATGAAATTATGCGTGACGAAGAGATTGTTAATGTGGTTCAGGAATCTGTGAAAATTGGGATTACTAAAATCCGTATTACTGGGGGAGAACCTTTACTTAGAAAAGGGATATATGATCTTATTAGAAAGATTAAGGATGTAAAAGGGATAAAAGAAATTACTATTACAACTAATGCTATTTTACTAGTTGGTAATGTAAAGAAATTAAAAGATGCGGGAGTATCACGCGTTAACTTTAGTTTAGATACATTAGATAGTGAGAAATTTAAGTTTATATCAAATACTTCATTAACGTTAGATTATATTTCATTAATTGAAGAATTAATTGAACATGATCTACAACCAATTAAAGTAAACGCAGTTTTACTTAAAGGGTTTAATGATTCAGAAATTCCTGGGTTTATTGAGTTAGCTAATAAGTATGATATAAGTATTAGACTTATTGAGTTAATGACTGTAGGGCATTTAAACTTTGATTATGATAAATACTATATTAGTAAAGATGAAATCTTAAAAAGATATAAAGAACTTAAGTTTGTTAGGAAAGATAGTGTTTCTGAATATTATAATGTAGAAGGTAATAAAGGATATATCGGATTTATTAATCCGATAAGTCATAAATTCTGTAGTGACTGTAATAGAATTAGATTAACAGCTGACGGACATTTAAAACCTTGTTTACATAATAATAATGAAATCTTAATAAAAGAGATTCAAGGAGAACCATTATTAAATAAATTAAGAGAAGCAATACATGCGAAACCAATAAGTCATACTCTTGATGAGTCTAAAGATAATAGATCTGATAGACCAATGAATAAGATAGGAGGATAAATTATGGATTTAACTCACTTAAATAAAGAAGGTAGAGCAAAAATGGTAGATGTAACTCTGAAATCAGATACATTTAGAAAAGCTGTAGCTAGAGGTACTGTAGTAATGGAACCTAGTACTTTAGAAAGAATATTAACTGGGGGAATGAAAAAAGGAGATGTTCTTTCTGTTGCTCAAGTTGCAGGAATAATGGCTGCGAAAAAAACATCAGAATTAATTCCTATGTGTCATCCGTTATTAATAACGCATGCAGATATTAGTTTTAGTCATGATGTAAGTAAGAGTGAATTATATATAGAAGCGACAATTGCTTTAACTGGTAAAACAGGAATTGAGATGGAAGCATTAACCTCAGTTAGTGTTGCTGCTTTAACTGTTTATGATATGTGTAAGGCAATTGATAAAGGTATAGTAATAAAAGATATAATGTTAATATCTAAATCCGGTGGTAAAAGCGGAGAATACAAGAGGAGAGAAAAATAATGGCGAAAGTACTACAAATAAATACAAGTAAAACAAAAGGAGTAATTAAGGAAGCTGTGAAACAAGCATCATTTAAACTTGATCACGGAATAGAAGGAGATGCTCACGCAGGGGATTGGCATAGACAAGTTAGTATGCTTGGGATTGAAAGCTTTGCTAGAATGGAAATGACTAATGGAGAATTACCTATGGGATCTTTCGCTGAAAACTTAACTACTGAAGGAATTGAATTGTTTACTCTTCCTATTGGGACTAAATTTAGAATCGGAAAAGAAGTATTACTAGAAATGACTCAAATTGGTAAAAAATGCCATACAGGTTGTGCAATTTCACAACTTGTTGGGAAATGTGTAATGCCTCAAGAAGGAATTTTTACTATCGTACTTGAAGAAGGAATTATTTATCCTGGTGATGAAATAGTAATAGTTAATTAAAAAAATAGTAAAGGATGATAGATATGATATTTAACGCAGCTGTAGTAGTATGTAGTGATAAAGGAGCAAGAGGAGAAAGAGTTGATACTTCAGGTGAATACATTAGAGAGTTCTTACAAGAAAAGAAATTTAATGTAATTGAAAAAGTAATTATTACTGATGATATTGATACTATTAAAAATAAGTTAATATATTATGCAGATGAAATGAAAGTTGATTTAATAATAAGTACAGGAGGAACAGGTTTTAGTCCGAGAGATAATACTCCTGAAGCAACAAAAGAAGTAATTTATAGAGATGTTCCAGGTATTGGTGAAATGCTTAGAGCTGAAAGCTATAAGGTTACTCCTAGAGCTTATCTTTCAAGAGGAGTTTCAGGGATAAGAAATAGAACACTTATTATAAATCTTCCTGGTAGTTTAAAAGCAGTGAAGGAAAACTTATCGTTTTTAGGTGATGTTTTAAATCACGGATTAAAGATTTTAAAATTAATAGATACTGAATGCGGAGTATAAATAAAAAAAGAGGAATTTTTTCCTCTTTTTTATATCACTTTATATTCGTTTACTATACTTTTTATATCTTCTTTAGTAGCTTTTTCATATATCTTACTATTCACAGTTACATTTGGTGCGCTAGCGCAATTACCAATACATTGTTGTGGGATAATAGTAAACTGTTTATCATCAGTAGTATGTCCTTTTTTAATTCCTAGTTCGTGTTCTAGTTCTTCTAGTAATCTATAATGATGAAAATCATCACAGTTAATTCCTGAACAGACACCTATTTGATATTTACCAGTAGGAATCATTTGAAACATTTCGTAAAAAGATGATACTCCTACAATATATGAATGTGATAAACCTGTTTTATTTTCAATAATTTCTTGAACATCATTTGGAATAAATCCAAACATATTATGAGATATCTTAAGTAAAGAAAGTAGTAAGTTCTTATCTATGGTTAGCTTATTAACATCCTTTAAATATAATTTTATATTCATCTTATTAGCAACTAACATTATTAATCCTTTATAACTCTTTTTGAATGAGTGTAAATATTTAATTTATTACCTCTAGCAAAACCTATTATTGTTATTCCAAGTTTATCTGCGAGTTTCACAGCTAAGCTTGTAGGTGCGCTTCTTGAGACTACTAACCCAATATTTATTAGCGCAGATTTTAATAATATATCAGATGATATTCTACCACTAGTAATGATGTAAACATCATCTCTTTTTATTTGGTTTTTAAGTAAGTATCCTACTATTTTATCAACTGCGTTATGTCTACCAATATCTTCAAATAATAACTTCTTATCACTATATACTAATTCAACTGAGTGAACTCCACCTGTTTCTTTAAATAGGACTGATTCTTTATTGAATACTGATACTTGTTCAAAGATTGTTTTTAAGTTAAATTGGTAATTATTATTTACTATAGGTAATTTAGATTCATCAATTTGTGGTTTACTTGAACTACCACAAGCACTTGATAAGATATTTAATCTTTCAAAATTCTTAAAGTTAACCTCATGGTTAATTAAAACATCACATCTGTGAGTTTCTAAGTCTAAACTAAATTCTATTATTTCATTAATATCTTTTATAATCATTTCACTATGAAGTGCTCCTATAACTAAGAATTCTATATTCTCAGGAGTAATCATCATTGTTGAATAATGATGATTATTTACATATATGTTTACTGGATATTCTGTGATTACTTTATCAGTTACATGAAATGATTCATCACCTATAACTTTAGTTACATCAAAGTTTTGATAGTTGGATGTTACACTATTATAATCATTATATAATTCAGATTCATTATTTATGTTTTTAAACATATCAAATTCTTGTTGGTAAAAAGATACTGTTTTTTCTGGGATGTATTTTGTATTTAATAATCTAACCATCTTTTGGAATCCATAATTCCCAGTATTAATAAACTCTTCAATAGTATTAACTATATTAGAACTATATATAGCATTAAATGGTTCTATATAGTTATGATATTTAGATACATAAGCATCATGTTCACCTATTAATGATTTTAAATACTTAATAAATTCAAAGTTAATAAAAGGCATATCACAAGCAATAACATAACTATATTCATTTGTTGAATGAGTTAATCCTGCGTGTAAACCTATTAAAGGAGTATTACCGTTTAAGATATCAGGTACAACATGTACGTCTAATCCTTTATAATGGTTTAAGTTATCACTAACTACAATAATTTCATCAAAAAAATTCTTTAGTTCATTAATTTGTTTATGAACTAAAAATTTTTCTTTAATTTTTATATATTCCTTATTAAATTTCATTCTAGAGGATTTACCCCCAGCTAAGATGATCGCACTAGTATTTTTCATAGTTTTCATCTCCTTTTATTATGTTTTTTCACATAAATAATTATAGCACATCTATAACTCATTAAAAAACAATGTAGATTAAAAAAAACACCACAACAATTTGTGGTGTTTAAATTATAAACTAATTGTATCATATTTAATTTTTTTATCTTTAGTTTGATAGTTTATTTCAAATTGATTACCTATTACATCATAATTAATAATGAATACATATAAGTATTTTTTAGTTAGTTTCCCTAGATTGGCTTTACAAAGGTTTTTAAAACTAGTGGTATCAGTCATTCTTAAGTCTATACCAACAAGTTTTCTATTAGAATAATTGTTTTGAATTACTTCAAAATCAGCTTCACTTTTAACATCATAATCAAGTGTTTCATAGTAATCATTAGTAAAGTGTGATTTTAATAAAGCTGTGATATTTTCCTCATAACTTTCAATTGGAATTTTGTCAGCTGATTTAGCTTTAATACGATAATCACTTAAGTATTCAGATAGGGCTTGTGATATTAAAGTCTTAACTTGTGATACATTACTGAATATTCTTTCACTAATAAATTGATTATTGTATTTATCAAATAGATTAGTTAATTCAATTATTTTTAAATACTTATTATAATCTACAATTACTTCATTGTAGTTATGAATTAAGTTATTACGATGGAAAATGATTTCTTTAAAGTCTTTATAGTATTGTTCTAAGACTGGGAAGTCTTTTGAAAGATTATCTACTATATCATATAACGGTAATTCATTTACTAATGAATTATCATTTTCATTTGACAAGTAATCTTTAATTGAAGTTTCTAATGTTAAATATTTTGTAATAAATCCATCAAGTGTAATTACAGTTTGACTTGGTTCTAAAGAACTCTTTGTCTTAGTATCAAATTCTTTTAGTACTTCAAATATTCTATCGGGATCAAATAATCTCCAAATATATATTACTACAAACTCAACACTTAGTAATGTGAATAAAGTGGCTAGCACAGCGTAAACAAAGTAAAACTCAAAGAAAAGAGCACCTAGATTTATAATTATTGATAATAAACTAAAAATAATTACAAACATCATTTCATAATATACATCTTTTTCTAGTTTTTTTAAGATATAACTATCAAACTCTTTACTCTTTTGATCTTCTACCTTTCTTAAGTAAAAACTAAATGAGATTGGAAGTAACGCAATTAACGCAGCTAATGTTTGCATTGAAGCACTATATATCCAAGTATAGTTAGTAGAATTTTCACTTAATATATTAAATTTAAGTAAAATAAATGAAAAAATTAGTACTGCGATCATTAAAAATAAGTTGTTCCAAAGTAACAAGAATTTCATTATTTGTTTGAAAAATGGGAACCTCTCTTTATTCAACATTTTATCACCTTCTAGTTTAATTATAGACTATTGAAAATTTAAAATAAACTCATATTTAATAATTATAAATAATAAAGCATTTAGTTCTTTACTTTTGTGCTCACTGTGGTATCATTAGATGTTTTGTGGTATAGGAGGATTTATGTTATACGAAAATAAACAAATAGAGAAATCATTACTGGAAATGGGATTCGAGAATTTCACTGAAATTCAAGAAAAAACAATTCCGCTAATAAAAGAAGGAAACGATGTTATTGGACATTCCCAAACAGGAACGGGAAAAACAGCAGCATTTGCACTTCCAATATTAGACGGTATAGATTTCGACAACAAAAGTATTCAGGCAATTATTTTATGCCCGACGCGAGAGTTAGCAGTACAAGTAAAAAGAGAAATTGACAAAATCGGAAAATATGTACCTAAATTAAAAACTGTAGCCGTTTACGGTGGAGAAGCGATCTCCAATCAAATACACAGTTTAAAGAAAAAACCACAAATCATAGTAGGTACTCCTGGTAGAACAATCGATCATATTAATCGTAAGTTAATAAAACTTCACGATATAAAATTCTTAGTACTAGATGAAGCAGATGAAATGCTTAAGATGGGATTCAAAGAAGATATTGAAACCATTCTTGGAGCAGCTAATCAAGACCGTCAAACTGTAATGTTTTCAGCAACAATGCCGAAACCAATACTAAATATTACTAAAAGATATATGAAAAACCCGATTCATATCTCAGTAGTTAGTGGAGATGAATCAAACAAAGATATTACACAAACATATTACAACGTAAGTGAATCAAATAAAGTTGAAGCAGTAGGAAGACTACTTACAATTTATAATTCAAAACTTACATTAGTGTTCTGTAATACAAAAAGAAAAGTTGATGATGTTACTCAAAGACTTATATCAAAAGGATATAATGTCGACAAGATTCATGGTGACTTACCTCAAACAACAAGACTTGATGTTTTAAACAAATTCCATAAAGGTGTCTTAGATATCTTAGTTGCAACTGATGTTGCTGCACGTGGATTAGACATTAAAAATGTTGAAGTTGTAATTAACTTTGATGTTCCTGAAAAAGCTGAATACTACGTTCACCGTATAGGTAGAACAGGTAGAATTGGAGCTAAAGGACTCTCATTTACTTTTGTAACTAAAAAGGATATGAGAAGACTTCAAGATATTATCAAGTTTTCAAAATCAACAATCAAAAAAAGAAATATTCCTACAATGGAAAAAGTTATGGCAGTTAAACAGGAAAAAGAAATTGAAGAAATTACAACATTAATTAAAGAAGACAGCACTACTGCATTTAAAGATTTTGCACAAGAATTATTAATCTCAAATGATCCAGTAGAAGTAGTATCGGCGTTATTAAGCAAATTAGCTAAAAATGATTCATCAAAAAAAATAGATGGAGATATTAACGAAGATACGTCAAGAAGCTCTCGTCAACGTGGACCTAGAGATAGATATAACAGTAGAGGTGGAAAAGGAATTAAACGATTCCATTTAAACATTGGTATTAGTGATGGTATCACTGTTCAAAAATTCGCAAACTTTGTAGCACAAAAAACTAACTTAAGAAACTCTCAAATTAGAGATATAACAGTTAGACAAAACTTTGCATTCTTCTCAACAGACTCTATTCATGAAGCTTCAGTAATGAAGAAAATGAAAAATGTTAAATTCCAAGGTAAACAAACTTCAATTCAATTAGCAAAAGAAAGAAAAAGATAATAAATTAAAAGCACTCATCTGAGTGCTTTTTTTATGATATAATGAACATAACCAAAATAATGAAAGAGGAAAAGCATATGAATAGATCAGGTAAACTAGCAATACTAAGTATTTCATTATTAACAATTATGGCAAGTGCTGCAATTTCGCCTGCTCTTTCTACGATACAAGCTCATTTTTATGATGTTGATGAACTTTTAATTAAAATGATTGTTACTTTACCAGCTATCTTTATTATCCCTGTCACGTTACTTACTGGTAAACTAGTATTTATCTTTAAAAAGAAAACATTATTAATCACAGGAGCAATCCTTTATGTAATAGGTGGAGTAAGTGGTGGATTTGCAAATTCAATTTGGACATTACTAGTATTTAGAGCAGTTATGGGAATTGGTGTTGGATTATTACTACCTTTAGCTAGAGGATTAATTGCTGACTTCTTTAATGGTGAAGAAAGAACTGAAATGATGGGCTACGCCACATCATTTAATAACTTAGGTGGAATTATATCATTAGTAGTAGCTGGATTCTTATCTGTTTATTCATGGAGATATCCGTTCTTTATATATCTTTTAGGACTATTAGTTATCTATATGATTATATTTCATATGCCGAGTCAAGAAATCAAAGAGAAACCAGATACTAAAGTTGAGGTTAGTAAAAATGTATGGCTTTTAGGATTTGGAATGTTTTATATGATGCAGATGTTTTATGCAATTCCTGCTGTACTAAGTATTTATATAGATGAAGTTAATTTAGGAACTACATTTACAACTGGTATATTAATCGCGATAGTAACATTAGGTTCTTTAATCTTTGGACTAATCTTCTTAAAAGTAAAAAGAAGATTAAAAGGATTAACTCCAGTAGTGGGATTATCGTTAATAACTATTGGGATGTATATAACAGCGGTAGTACCTAATATATATGCAATTGGCTTTGCAATGCTGATTATAGGATTTGGTCTTGGAATAGTATCACCAAATTTATATCTACTTTCAACAACTGAATCTAAAGTAAAAGATGCAACATTTGCTTTAGCTATAATGTCTAGTTTTTCATTCTTTGGACAGTTCTCAAGTCCACTTATTCTAACTTTATTACAAAATATTTTTAATCAAGATGAACCTAATTCCGCATTTATTATTTCAACTATTATTGGTATAATTGGGATTGTAGGAGTACTTGTTAATAAGAA
>JRFF01000023.1 GCA_000753575.1 Candidatus Izimoplasma sp. HR2
TTCGGGAGCAAGCTCTTATGACTCTTTTTTATTAACTGTCCGTTTTAAGGGAACTAATTCATCTTGGAGTTTTTTATTTGTTTACTATCCTCTTATTATTGTTCCAGCTTTTAAATTAAATGCTTCTTTAGCATTATTAAGAGATGCAATAACAGATATTTTATTATTCATAGCAAATGCCATTGTAGCATTTATTTTAGGTAGCATTGATCCTTCAGCAAAGTGCTTTTCTTCAATTAATTGTTCTAGTCTTTTAATTGATATTTCACCTAGAGCTTCAGCATTTGGTTTACCAAAATTGATAAATACATTATCAACTGCTGTAAGAATTACTAAGATGTCTGCATCAATTAATTCAGCTAATTTTGCTGATGCATTATCTTTATCAATTACTGCTGCAACACCTTCTAAAGTATGTCCTTTAACTACAACAGGAATTCCTCCACCACCAACAGTGATAACTATATGATGTGCGTCTAATAATGATTTAATAACTGCTTTTTCTTTAACATCGATTGGTAGTGGACTAGGTACAACTCTTCTATAACCTCTACCAGAGTCTTCAACCATATCGTAACCCATTTTATCAGCTAATTGTTCAGCTTCTTCTTTTGTATAAAAACTTCCAATTGGCTTAGTTGGTCTAGTAAATGCTGGATCATTTTCATCTACTATTACTTGAGTAACAATTGATGCAATTACTTTATCAATATTTTGTTTTGATAATTCATTTCCTATTGCATTTTGAAGATGATAACCAATGTACCCTTGGCTCATTGCTCCACATTCAGGAAATGGCATATCTGGAGTAGAACTTGATTCTGAAAATGAAAGGTTAATCATTCCCACTTGAGGTCCGTTTCCATGTGCAATTACAACTTCATGTCCTTCTTTAATTAATTCTACTATAGGTGTCGCTACTTGTTTTAATAATTCTTTTTGTTCTTGTGGATTTTTCCCTAAGGCATTTCCACCTAAACTTACTACTATTCTACTCATAATTTTCTCCCATCGTTGCAAGCATTACTGCTTTTATAGTATGCATTCTATTTTCTGCTTCTTGAAAAACAAAACTTTTATTTGATTCTATTACTTCATCTGTAACTTCCATTTCACCATTTTTAACTTTTGGATATTTTTCTCCATATTCAGCTGAAATTTGTCTTCCAACTTCAGTTTCTTTATCATGAAATGCAGGTAAACAATGTAGGAAAGCAACAGATGGTTTAGCATTATTAATCATTTCCATATCAACTTGATAAGGGCTTAATAAAGCTAATCTTTCATCCCAAACCTCTTTAGGTTCACCCATAGATACCCATACATCAGTATAAATCACATCTGCATCTTTAGTACCTATCATTTTATCTTCAGTAAAATTAATTGTTGCCCCAGTTTCTTTGGCGATTTCTAAGCATGTATCAATTAATTCTTGATCTGGCCAAAGCTCTTTGGGTGCAACACCTGTAAAGTGTAGTCCCATTTTTGCTGAACCTATCATCAAACTGTTACCCATATTATTTCTTGAATCTCCAACATAAGTAAATTTAATTCCTTTAAGGTATCCATATAACTCTTTTATTGTTAAAAAATCCGCAAGAATTTGGGTAGGATGGTAAACATCAGTTAATCCATTCCATACAGGAACACCTGAATTCTTAGCTAAGGCTTCTACATCAGCTTGTTTATATCCTCTAAATTCAATTCCATCATACATTCTACCAAGTACTCTAGCTGTATCTTTTACTGACTCTTTTTTATTCATTTGTGAACCACTTGGTCCTAAGAATGTTACTCCCATACCTAAATCTAGGGCTCCAACTTCAAATGCACAACGTGTTCTTGTTGAATCTTTTTGAAATAATAAAACTATATTTTTATCTGATAAATGTCGATGAGGAATACCCTCATATTTTTCACTTTTTAAACGTGAAGATAATACAATTAAATAGTCGATTTCTTCAGGTGTAAAATCTAATAAAGTGATAAAATTTCTGTTTTTTAAATCCATAATTTCCTCCTATTATATTATATATCTTCTCTATCTAACGGCATACTCATACATCTTGGTCCACCACGCCCACGAGATAATTCACTTGAAGGTATTTCAAGTACTGTAACACCTGCTTCTCTTAATATCTCGTTAGTGACATGATTACGTGAATATACAATAACTTTACCCGGAGCAATCGCTAAAGTGTTTGCTCCATCATTCCATTGTTCACGACCACTAGTAATAGTGTCTTCTCCGCCACAATTAATTAATTTAATTGGTCGTTTTAAATGTTTTTCTAATATATTTTCAAGTGAAGTAACCACTTTTGATACCTTAACTAAAGCATCTTCTTTAGTTAACTCAAAGATTGTTAAATCCTTCATTATTCCTGGATGAATAGTAAATATTCCATAATCTATTTGAGTAAAAACAGTATCTAAATGCATAAATGCTCTTGTTTTAGGAATATTAAAAGCTAATATTGTGTTAAAAGAAGTATGCTCATTAAATAACTTCTTAGCCAATTTTTCAATAGCTCTTGGATCTGTTCTTTTAGATATCCCAATAGCTAAGGTATTTTTGTCTAATACCAATATATCTCCACCTTCACTATTATACCTGTTATGACGTTTAATATAAAAGGGAATTTCCTCATTTTCAAATCTTGGATGATATTTAAACATATACTCACTCAAGATAGTCTCTCTTTGTCTTGCCTCTGTATACATATTATTAATTGCTACACCATTCCCAATACTAGCAAAAGGATCTCTTTGAAATAATATATTAGGCATTGGATCAGTGTAAAATGGATACTCATCTTCTAACATATCCATAATAGAAACTTTGTTTTTACTTATAACCTCATTTGATCTAATTCCAACAATCATTTTATCAACCAAAAGGTCAATATTTAAACTTTTAAGATGCTCATAAATAGCACTCTTTACCGATTTTGAAAGAATACCAGATTCCTCAACAAATTGAGTAATAAAGTTATTAATTTGTTCAGGGTGGTGGTTTAATGCTTCAATAACCATATCTTTGATGTATAATACTTCTGTCCCGTTTTCTCTTAAAACATCAGCAAAAGCATCATGTTCCTCTTGTGCTACTTTAAGATAAGGAATATCATCAAATAGTAATCTTTCAAGTAAATCAGGAGTTAAATTTTCTAATTCTTTTCCCGGTCTATGAAGTAAAACCGAATTCAATTTTCCTATCTCAGAAAATACATTAATTTTCATAAAATCACTCTTTCTATTTTGAATATATTTTTGGAACTCTGTACGTAATTTGGCATATAATTTCATAATTTATTGTATCTAATCTTGTAGCAACTTCATCAATTGAAATCAATCCTCCAAATAATATTACATCATCCTTTTTAGAAATATTGTCATCAATTTTTATAAACATTTGGTCCATACAAATAGTACCAATTATTTGGTATCTTTTCCCGTTAATTTCAACATCACCATCACGATTTTTTCGAATAAATCCATCTGCATATCCAATAGGAAGTACACCAATTATTTCCTTTTGTTTAGCGGTATAAGTGGCTCCGTAACCTACTTTATCACCAATATCAAGATGTTTAATTTCAGATACATGTGTTATCAATTTATAGGTATTTTCTAAAAATTTGGTATCTGAATCTAACGTCAATCCATAAAGACTAATTCCAAGTCTCACATGTGTGGTAAAAGGTATCTCTTGTTCATATTTTATCGAAGAACTTGAATTTGATGCATGAACCATATCAAAGTTATATGGTATCATCTTTAATACT
Organism: Candidatus Izimoplasma sp. HR2; assembly: GCA_000753575.1. GTDB lineage: Bacteria > Bacillota_I > Bacilli_A > Izemoplasmatales > Izemoplasmataceae > JAFGXW01. The sequence continues at coordinate 3,789 of JRFF01000023.1, forward strand.
TGCTCAAATCTTCTTAATTGGTATTTGTAGTAGTCATAATTATTATCAGCAGTTGAAAAATGTGTGTAAATTCCTTCTATAATAATCATAGAATTACTACTTAATATGTCAAATATATTCAAAATATCTTTGTCTTTTTTAAACCCAAGTCGATTCATTCCTGAATCCACTTTTAAATGAACTTTTAAAGTAGTTTTTAGAAGGGCTAAATCTGCAATTTGATCGAAATTACTGATAGTAATTACAAAATTACTTTTAGCTGCAATCTCAAAATATTTTCTTTGAACAATTCCCATTACTAAAATATCTATTTTATCGAATTCTTTTCTTAATTCAATAGCTTCTTCAAGAGTTGAAACAGCATAGTAGTCAATATTTTTAGATAATAAATATCTAACAACATCAATTACACCATGTCCATAAGCATTAGCTTTAACTACCGGAATTATATTTTTAGTATTTATACATTTTTTAACACTTAAATAATTCTTATATATATTTTTAAGATTAATTTCTGAATATGTATTGCGATATATACTATTCATAATGTTTACTCACATATTTTGACGTCATTAAAGACAATATAGAAGCATAAGTCAATCTAAATTTTATAATGTCCCCTACTTCATATAAATTTTCAGAGTTTGATACATCTACTATGATGTGATCACTACTTGAACCTAGGATATTAATATTATCAAAAGGTATTATTTCATTGTGATCTACATCTTGTTTGCCCACAGATAGAATCGCTCTAAGTATATTACCTTTATCTTTAAATTCAGGTACTTTTCCAAAGGCATTCATCCCAACTTGTCCTATGGGAATACTTGGTTTATCCTTGAGTTCAATTATTTCAGCTTCTAGCGTAAATACATCAGAGTAAGTGTTATCAATAAAGGAACCATAAGCAGTTTCTCTACCGAGAACAATTGACTCTCCTAGCCTCAAATTATTAATTCCGAAAGGTATTTTATCATCAAGAAGTAATTCGATGCTACTAGAATTCCCTCCACTAATAATCCCCAGCGATATATCAAACATAGTCTCAATTCTTGTCTTATATTCAACTAACTTTGTTAATATTTCTGGAGTAGGTATAACACCGCCATAACAAGTTAGATTAGTTCCAATACCTTTTAATGAGATATTCTTCAAAGAAAGGATATCCTTTATGATATTAAAAACATCTTTATCATAAAATAATCCTTCACGTAAATCACCTAAGTCAATCATAAGTATAATTCCATGAATCAAATCATGTTTCTTAGAAAATCTATTAAGTTCCTTAATCGTTAACAGCTCAGAATTTAAAGAAATATCAGAATTTATAATAACTTCCTCTGCGGCACTAACTGAAGGTAGCCTTAGTAAGACTTTAGGTTTATCAGTTAATATAGAAGCTAAGTTAACAATTCTTGAGTCAGCAATATAGTCAATATTCTCTTCATTTAGAATATCAATTAGATTTTGGTCAGCACAAAATACTTTTGATACTCCCATAACAGAAATTCCTCTATTATGTGAAATATCTAGTAAATATTTTAAATTATGTCTAAATTTTTTCTTATTAATAACAATTTTAGGATACATAATATCACTCAATTCTAAAAGACTTTTTCAATAACTTGTATGCAATACTTGGATATTTTAAAGATAAAACTCCAACAGATGCCATAATATAATCATTATCCTTGTAAACTTTGACTCCCTCTCTTGGAAGTAGCTTAGTTGGATTTTTTTGTATATAATCATTTATAATCTTTTCTGTATTGTCTAAATTAATTAATGCTCCTCCAGTTAGTATTACCGACTCGACTTGAGTTAGATCTTTTCCTTGAGGAATAATTTTTTGTCCTGAAGATGTGAAAACTCTTTTTGTATCACCAACATGTCGATTAAGTGCAATGTTCATACATTTTTTAGTTAGCTCCAAAACGATTTTTTTTTGGATTGAATTTTGAGGAATATATGAGTAATTTATGAATATTTCTTCAATTTTCTCATTTTTTAATCCTATTTTTTCAAAAAACTCATTATTTTTGAATAATTTTACAACATTTTTATGATTAATAAAAACTCCTAAATCTCCCTCAACTGTGCGCTTAGAAAGCGGTTCTCCCTCTTGAAATATCTTAAAATCATCACTCGGTATTGCAATTGAGTGAATATCTGTTGTAGCTCCACCCACATCAATTGTCATAATATTTCCCATATTTTCGTATAAAATCATCGTTGATTCCATAACACTGCCGGGAGTTGGCATTATTTTTTCATTTACCATCTCGAAAATTCGTTCCATTCCTTTAGCGTGAATAATATTTTCCTCAAAAGTTTCATATATTATTTTTCTTAAGGGCAAAATATTTAAAAGATCAACTCTTGGATAGACATTTTCTACAATTTTTAAATATTTGCCTTTATTTGCTGTTTCGAATATTTTTTTGATTGATTTTTGATTTTCAATATTTCCTGCATAAATTATTGGAATATTTAGGTTAAGTTCTAATATTCTTTCTATATTGAATATTGCAGTTTCTTTCTCTCCATAGTCTGTTCCACCTGCAACTAAAATTATATTTGGATTTATTTCTTTAATTTCGTCAAGATTACCTTTATTTATTTTATTTGCAGTTACTAAATGGATATTTGCACCAGCATTTAACGCAGCTTCTTGTGATGCTCTTACTGTCATCTCATATACTAACCCATGAACTGTCATTCGTAATCCACCTGCTGCACTACTTGATGCAAACATTTCACTATATGTAATTTCATCAACATCCATATTTTTACACAAATCTAAAATAGCTAATTTTAGCCCAATATTAACATCTGTATCAACTGAAGTGTTCGCTACACCTCGTCCTAAAAACATTGGATTTTGATTATCTACTGAAAAGGCATTTACTAAAGTAGTGGTAGATCCTATTTCTGCAACTAGTGCATCTATATGCATTATTGGTTCTTCATTTCTCTCATCTTATCAATAATAAAACTTGTTATGTGTATGCCTTTAGTTCCTCTACCAAATCCTTGATCCATATTACTTTTTCTTGCAATCTCTGGAGTAACTTGAGTTCCTCCAGCAATTAAAATTAATTTATCTCTTACACCTTTTTCAACAGCGTAGTTATGCAGTTTTTTCATATTTTTATAATGAGTATCATCATGAGAAATAATCGTAGACATCATTATAACACTTGAATTAGTTTCAATAGCTGCATCTACAAACTTTTCAATAGGAACGCTAGTTCCAAGATACTCATACTTAATACCATATTTTTCTACTCCACCATGCTTAATATCTAAAACTTCTCTGATACCAACACTATGCTCATCATTTCCTGCAGTTCCTGCAACTACTCTGATAGGATTCTTTTTAATAAAATCAATTACCTCATCTTCTGAATATGATTTAATTATTTCTGGGAGAACCAGTTTATCTACTTCAATATCAAAATCGAATGTACCTTTTATTTGAATTCTAGTACCTTCGCTTGGATGTAATATCTCTTTATGTATTACTTCTATATTGATAAGATTCATTTTCTTACCAGTTTCAATAGCTGCAGCTTCAGCTATTCTCTCAGAAGTTGGGAAAAATAAATCTACAACAACAGTTCCGTCTCCAAGCCACTCAACTTCAGGTTTTAATATTTTACCTGTACGATATTTTTCCGTTTTTTCCATTCTTAAATATACATTATCAGTATCATCTAGCTCATCAATAAACTTAATCATTTCAGGATTTTCGAAAGTACATCCATCAATTAATTTTGAAGGATTATCTATATATTCTTCATTATATTGTTCTACATTATTGTATCCATAATGAGCAGTTACTGGAGCAAGATAGTCATCATCTCTTTCAATAACAGTGTTAGCTCCAACTCCACCATTTATATCTCTACTAATACCATCAGAATTTCTTTCAGGATACTCACCACTATCAACAAACATACCTGCTTCAACAGCTTTGAAGTAACCTCCCATTTCGATAATTTCTTCCATCATTAAAATTGAACGTTCTTGAATTTCACGTTTTTTATCATGTAAATAACCATCATTATTGAGATTGACCATAGATAATAAATCATCCATTCCAATCATTGCTTGTTTAGCAGTATCTAATGCTTCAATATTATAAATGTGCCAAGGTACATTTCTTCCTTCATCTGGTGTTATTGTACTTTGAATATCTGCACTTGTTAATCTAGAAACTAACAGATTTAATACATGGGTAACAGTTGCTTCTCTTGTTGATGAATCCATATATTTTGTATTCATTTGTGCTCTCATCTTATAGTCACTTAAAAACTCTCTTAGTGCTACTGCATATGGTAAATTCAACTTTAGGTCTGGTGTAGGAGATGCAGCTGGAGGTACTGTTGAAAGACAAATATTCCCTTTTTTTATACCAATTTTTTCACTAAACTTTGAATTGATTATATGCTGTACTAAAAGTTCTGGCATAACCTTCCAAGCATCTCTTGCAGTTGCATTTGCATTATGAGCACCATCAATCTGTGCCATCTCTGCATAAGCCATAATCATCTTACTCTCTGCAGCATCAACTATACTTCTTATAGCATTTATATTTCTATATAAAATGTTATATTGTGGATCTTGATGTGCTCCACTAACACCTTCTTCAGTAAAAAGAACAGCTATTTCTGGTCCTGCAACACCCGATACATACGAATGATAATTGATAGGTCTACCTACCTCTTCCTCGATAATATCTAGTGCTCTACGCTGGGCTCTAAGTTGTTTTCTAGTTACCGGAATACCTCCAATACCTTGTGGAGTTCCTTCTAAAAGACCATCAAAGTGAGACTGTCCTGCAGTTCTTATAACCATTATATGATCGGCACCATGATAAGCTGCCATTCTCATTCGTCTTATATCATCTTCAAATCTACCCGATGCAATTTCAGTTGTAATTACTGCATCTGGTTGTGGATCAATATTTCCTATATTTCGTGCGCTCGGTAATGGTACGAAATTTTTCAAAGATGGACTTGCTTGCTGATATGTAAACTCTCCAATTGTCTGTGGAGCTATATCTCTCCATACCCATCCGCGGCGTTTCGGATGATAGTTTTCTAGACCCTCTAGAATTTTATGGACATCTAACTTTTCGTTAGGTTTTAACTTATTCATGAGACTTAAAATACTCCAATAAGTATTCAATTTCGTCGCCGTTTTGTATTAATTTCCCTGCTTTTTCTAAACTCATACTCTTATTTTTTGACAGGATATATACTGAGTGACCAGCACCCTTTTTTAAAAGATTATTTTCGTTTAATATATCTACAATTGCTTTAGCATCTATACTTGAAAATCCCATTCTTAAAAGAACACTTCTTTCGATAGATTTTGTAGTGTTCTTATATGATAATTCTAATAAAGGATCAACTATTTTTTCTGACAATTCTAAAAAGTACGCTCTTAATTCCGAATCACTTAGTTTCTTTAGATGCTCTCTTCTTACTAAGTAATCATCTTTTCTTTCTTTCATGATTACCTCCTATTAAATTATGTCTTTTATTGTACTAATATCTACTCTTAATTCTTCACTTAAAAATTTGTAATCTTCCTTGGATAATTTCATATTTTTATATTTTTTTAGATAACTTTTTCTTAAATTTTCCATACTTATTTCTTCATATTTTAGATAACTTCCGTTTTTTGGAAGAATTATGTTTTTTCCTGGTATTTCATCTAGTGGGTTCCCGAATATTACCTTCACTTTATTTCTTTTTGCAAATGAAAGTTGAGGCTGAATATGCTTTCCAGCTCCAGTATATTCTGTTTCTTGAACTACTATAATTTCATCTTCTCTCATTTCTTGTGCAAGGCTAAATGCAGCGGCTAAACTAGTGTTTCCTGCAGGGCCTCTTTCCATACCTTCTAGTAATGCAAGAGCTTGTGTCATAAAGAAAACACTCCCTTGATTAACCATTACATATCTATCCATATACCTTAATGGTCTAGCTGCACTTCTAGGTACATCTGATCTATCAGGAAAAGTAGCAAATGGTATCCCAAAACCAGTATGTCCTGTAGTAAATGATTTTCTATTAAAATCTATGTCTGATGCCATATGAAGACCGTAAAGATTTACACTTGCACCAATTATTTTTGTATTAATTGCTCCAGCATTTTTTAATCCTCTGGCTGTTCCAGTTAAGTTTCCTCCACCAGCATTTGTAATAATAACAGCCTCAGGATATTTCCCAGCTTTTTCCATAACTTCTTCAGCAATTTCATGCCCTAAAGTTTCAATTCCCATAATACCATAAGGCGAATATAAAGAAGCATTAAAATAATTAGTTTCTTCTAATAATTTTAAGAAAGTATAAAACAATTCTGGTCCTACAGATAATTGAATAACTTCTGCCCCAAATGCTTCACATTTTCTTGCTTTCTCTGATATTTCTGGTTGAGATATATTTTTTGAATCAAATGTTTCTTGTACAATAATACATCTTAATCCTGCTTTTGCAGCTAATGCAGCTACAGCAGCTCCATAGTTACCACTAGTTGCAGCAATTACACCTTTATACCCTAATTCTTTAGCTTTATCAACAGCAAGAGCAGCTCTTCTAGCTTTGAAAGAACCACTAATATTAGCAGCTTCATCTTTTAAGAAAATACGCGCTCCATAGCCTTTTTTAGTATACTTTCTTGCATACTCTGTTATATTTTTTAGTTCAACAAGTGGAGTATTACCAACCATATTTTCACTTTGAATTTGTTTTATCTTATCAATGTTATATCCTTGACTATTCATCATTAATTCATAGTCAAATCCTATACCTGTTTGTTCATATTTTGTATAATCAATTCCCACAGATTTTTTCATTATTTCATTTCTTCTATTCATTACCGCTTGATATGTATTATTCATTATTTTCACCATACATATCGTTAATAATGATATCTTTCAATACTAGTATTTCTGAAACATAGTCACCATAGGAATGTCTATACGGAGGTTCAACCTCTTTTAAACGACCAGTTTCAATTCTACCAGTAATAGTTTTAATTTTAACAATATCAAATAAATCAGCTTCCTTTAACAAATATCCTTTTACCCACATTTTATAGGGTACTTTTTTGGTTTCTGAAGGAAGGTTATCAGATCTTTCTTTTGCATCTAGTAATGTTCTTCTAATCCGAACATAAGTACCTTTATCAATCATTTTCATCTTCCTCCCTTGTTGATGTAGCGCCTTCTATAGCTATATTGCTCACAAAACTAATAGACAATGCAAAGAAAGTAAATCCATAAATACTTAGGAATCCTCCCCATGCTTGAGCAATTCCATATTCAGTAGATGGCGTAATATCTCCATAGCCTAATGTTGATACAGTAACTACTGTATAATACAAAAAGTCTCCATAATCATGACCTTTAGACATTGCTGAAACTCCTACTAAAGTAGTTCCATTGAAATAGAATGTATCCACAGGCATCCCAGCTTCATCGTATACAGGACTCCAATCAGGATTGTATGGATGATTAAATACATCATAATATTCCATAATTCTAGCTCCTGTAATATCATACACAGGAGATATTGGATATCCATCTTCATTTAAGTATTCAGTTATAACACGTCCATCAATATCGTATACAGTAGTTAATATTGTTCCTGTAGGATAATACACTTCTTGAATTACATTATTGGTTCCGTCATATAATTCAGGGACTTGTTCGTATTCATATACTTCATATGAGAAATTATATGTTTCTGGTTCCCATCTATAAATTGAATATGCTACAACGCTAGCATATAAGATTACATACAAATGGAATGAAAAGAATATCATAAATACAACTCTTGTTACTGTTTTTGAATGTCTTTGTTTTAAATTTTGAAAGATATTTATTTCTCCAACAATCATATTTAGATTTACACCCAATAATGCTATAAATCCAATAATTAAGATAAATATCATCATCTCAGCCAAATATATTATGTCAAATATATTGAATATTAAATATATTATCATTACTGCTGCTGATAACGTTAGAATAAAGCCGTTTTTAGCATCAATTGATTTATCTAAAACTTCAGGTAAAATATTAAATAAGTATTGCCATGAACATACTATTATTAGAAATACTAATAGTGTCAATGATGACTGAGTTATTATTAATAAAACCTTATCTCCATCTATAATTCCATTATAAATTTGAGAACCAACCAATAATAATATTATTATTGTATATATAGTTAAAGTAAATAATGCTTTATATCTTCTAAATGGAAACTTACTTGAATGTGCTTTTTCATCTAGTTCAACTTCTTTTTTGATTTCCATTTTAGTTTGATCCCATAAATATTTAAATGGCAATCTAAAGAAATTAACAAATATCATATGCACATTAAATTGCAATAATACAAAAACCACAAATAGTGCTGCAAATGCAAATAAAGCACTTTCTAAAAGGTTTTTATTATCATATAAAATATTATTAATATAGAAAAATGCTCCTGCATAAAAAATAATTGAGAACACAAGGTAAAAGACTTTACCTTTTTTTCTTTTTATTGGTTTATCTTTTTGTACTAAGCTGTCTTTCATTACTTTTTCAAGTACTTCAGTCATTCTAGGTTCTGGTTTCTTTTTCTTTGGTGCAGGTTTTTTCTTAATCGTACTTACCTTAGGTTTACTAGTTGACGTAGTACTTTTTTTCTTAGTAACAGGGTTTTTCTTTATTGCTGGTGTCTTCTTTTTCGTAGTTGGTTTCTTTACACTTGTAGTTTTTGAAGCGGGTTTCTTTACACTTGTAGTTTTTGAAGCGGGTTTCTTAGTCTTATTCTCAGTTGCCATTAAAATCACTCCTCAAAATATTTAGTCTTCGAGTAACTCCGTCATGTCGCCAAGTATTGCTCTTGGCACTGGTAAATCAAGCATTGTTTTTAATCCTGGACGTGCATTTAAAACATGAGGAATCATGTTTACACACATCGCAATAGTACCTATTCCTCCATCAATTTCTGGAGTAATAGCCATATGAATATTTGGTGTTCCTTTAATATTTATATAATCACCAGTATGTGTTCCTTCCAGCTCTGGTTCTATTTGTTGAGGATGTTTCATATCAATAAATACTTTTCCGTTAACTAGACCTTGCCCTGTCATATTTACACCAGCAACATTTCCTTTTAATGCTTCTCCATATTTACTTTTACGATCAATAGAAGTTACTATCGGTGCCATTTGTTGTTCAAATCCATCTAACTTAACTCCAATAGCATCAGCTATCATTAATACACTTTCAGCAAATCCTACATGACCCGCAAGTGTATTATCTTTTACACCTTTATTAAATGTATCTACAGTAATTCCTACTCCTTGCTCCTCCATAACCGCAGGTCCAAAAGGACTAAGACTATTAACTCTGTTTGCTTCTATATGTTCAACATCAGTCATAACTCCAGATAATGCTACAACCAATAAATCCATAATAAATCCAGGATTTATTCCAGTACCAAGTACAGTAACTCCATTATCTTTAGCAATCTTGTCTAATTTAATTGTTAATTCTGGTTCCTGTGCCTTAGGATAAGCCATCTCTTCAGCTGTACTTATAACGTTAATTCCTTTTTCTAATATCATTTTCATTTTTGGAAATGCTTTGCTAGTATATGAGTCAGTTGCAAGTAAAACAACATCACACTTTCTATTATCTAACAAATTTTCAATATTGTCACTAACTAATACTTCTTCATGATTTCCTTTTTTGCTTTCTAATACATTAAAAATACTCTTATTTACCAAATCAGGATGAAGATCACAAACACCTGTGATTTCAACTCCTTTTTTAGTTAAAAGCATGTCGGCCATTCCTTTACCCATAGCCCCGAATCCCCATATTACAACTTTTATGTTTTCCATAGTTAACTCCTTTAAAAATATAGTGTGTCTTACCACAATATATAGTATCATACAAACGCTTACAAACAAACTGTTTTAATAAAAAAAAGAGGACAAAAATCCTCTTTGTTTTTACATTATAGTAATTACCATTTTTCTCTTTTTTTAGCTTTGTTTTTATCAACCATTTTATGTGTATCATAATTGCTTCTATTATATCTAAAATCAGTGCTATTATCCCTTACTTTAGCTTTACCTAAAGTAAATAAAGGAAGTGTAAACAGTGAGGCATAAAACAGTGATTTTGGAAAGATATAAGAGTATGATTTAAAATCTTCTGTATGTTGGAGATAATACAATCCATCATGAGATAAGAAGTAAATATTTTCATTGGTTACAACTAATCCCATATTATATCTAATACCCTCTCCTTGTTGATAGAAAAATACATCATCATAATAAGCCATATTGCCCGCATCTTCCTTAATATAAATTATATCTTTATACATAGGCCATCCCATAGATATATAATAGTATTCTCCGTCAGTCTGGATTGTAAAATCTGATTGAACAACAATATTATTACTTCCAACATAATCTAAGTCATATCTTGCTAAAGTAGAATTAATGTCTAGATATTCAACAAACTCTAAGAAGTCTAATTCCATATAACTAGGAGTGCTTGTGTTTATTACTATTGTACTATCATATAATACTTGAACATTATGTTTTACAGTTGTACTTTGGATTACTAAAGAATTGTCATCAGTTTCTATAAACGTATCAGAATATATAAGCGTATCAGAATATCCATTCTCATATTTGTAGGTTACTAAAAATCCATCTTCAACATTTGCAGCATAACTTATTTCTTCATCAAATACTTGCATTTGAACCATTGTTAAATCAGAATTAAGAGTAAATTTGTACCCTGTGTCAGACGCAGTCATATAAATTTCATTCTCAATTAATTCAACAACTCTCAGAGATATTTCAACATTATTTATTATCTTTTTGTCTTTAATATCAATTAATACTAGTTCATATATATTTCCCTTAGTGACCGAAACTAATATATTATCCTCAAAGAAATGATAAGTTATAATTCTATCATTTTTATCAATAGCGTAGCTACTTTCATAAAGATCAAATACAAAAAATTCTTCGTTAACAATATCAAATAATTCAATAACTCCTGAAGAAGTTAGAAAAATAATTTCTGTTTCATCATCATTAATCTTCATTTCAAAAAGATCATTGTAATCATTACCTTCAACATAAAGCCCTACATCATGAGGAAAGTACGCTTTTTCTTCAAGTAAAGGCGGTGTATCTATTGTATCAATTCTTACTAAATATGGTGTATAAGCTACTGTTGCAATAATTACCATTAAGTAAAATGAGCCAAGTCTAAATATTGAGTTAGTAACTTTTTTAAGTAGAAAGCTAATAATTATCATTATTAACACTATCAAAATTGTCCCAATTAATTGAATATTAGAATTTAATCCATAAAAAAGTTTAGTAGTCAAAATAAAAGAAACTAATATAAGCCCTAAGTAATTTCCGATTTTCAGTATATATTGTAGTTTCATTATTTCTCACCTCACATATTGTTATATATATTTTAACATTTTATTACGTATATTCATAATAAAAAGTAGATACAAATGTATCTACTTTTATTCAAGAGGTTCAAATAACTATTTTACTTCGTTAAGCCCAATTTTAAATGCTTTTAAGTTTATATCTACATACTGAGGTTTAACATTTTCTCTTATTGCATCTTCCCATTTAAGATTATCTAAATCAATAACTTTAGATAAAGCACCTAACATGATAATATTCATTACTTTATCAAGTCCTAGTTCAACTGCTTTATTTGTTCCATCTATTACATAAGTCTTAACTCTATTACTTAGATCTTCTAAAATAGTATCTGGATATGGAATATTACCATTTAATGTAACCATAGAATGAATTTTATAATCATTTACTATTAATACTCCATCTTTTTTTAAATAATCAACATTTCTAGCAGCTTCCATTTGTTCTAACGATACTAAGATTGAAGCATCTCCTTTTTCAATTACTGGTGAGTATACTTTATCACCATATCTAATTTCACTTGATACACTCCCACCTCTTTGGCTCATACCATGTATTTCAGACATTTTAACATCATAACCCGCTTCAACGAATACAGTAGTTAATATTTTAGCTAAAAGGATAGTTCCTTGTCCTCCTACGCCAACAACCTTTATTGATTTAGACATATTTATCATCCTTTACAATTGCGTCGTAAGGGCAAATTTGAAGACATACATCGCATCCTACACATGTGTTAGGATTTATGCTTACTTTTTTAGTGCTTGGTTCAAATATCAATGAAGCACATCCACTTCTTAAACACACTTTACAACCAGTACATAAATCTTCAATTACTTTATCTTTTGTTTGCCACATTTTATCATATCTAGCAAAATCATCATCATTATATCTTTTCTTTAATTTACAAGGCCAATCCGTAATAATTACTGAAGTTTCTTGAAGTTCTAAAGCCCAGTTAATTGCATCTTTTGTTTCTTGAAGATCATTAGGGTTTACTCTTCTTATATTTTTAATACCAATAGCTCTTACAATACCCTCGATATCCATAATTGTTGATGTCTCTTGAGCTAAATTTAGTCCGGTTCCTGGATTATCTTGTTGCCCTGTCATACCAGTAATTCTATTATCTAAAATTACATTTATAGTATTACCTTTATTATAGACAGTGTTAATTAGGGAATTAATTCCTGTATGGAAGAATGTTGAATCTCCCATAACTGTAACTATTCTTCTATCATCGTCTTCTTTCATTTCCATTATTTTTTGCATACCATGTCCTGAACTAAATGATGCGCCCATACAAATTAATGTATCCATCATATCATAAGGTTCACCTACAGCTAGACTATAACAACCAATATCTCCAGCAACAATAATTTTTTTACGTTTTTTACCTAATTCATAGAAGAATCCTCTATGTGGACATCCGGTACAAAATGTAGGAGGTCTTCCCACAAATAACTCTTCATTAAGTTCAACACCTTTATAATTTTCGCTTAATGCAGCTCTTCTAATTACATCTGGTGTCATTTCTCCAGAATAAGGAAATAACTCTTTACCAATAACGTTTTTCCCTAACATTTTAGCGAATTCTTCAATATAAGGATCGTTTTCTTCAATTATATAAACCTTTTCATATTTATCACAGAAATCTGAAATTAAATTTGCAGGTAATGGATTTGTGAATCCGAGTTTAAGATAAGAAACAGTATCGCCAAAAGCTTCATTTGCATATTCGAATGCAATTCCTGATGAAATAACTCCTATTTTAGAATTGTTATCAATTTCATAATTCCATTTTGATGTTTCAGAATATCCTTTTAAAATATTCATTCTTTCTTCAACTTTATGTCTTAACTTTCTACCTATAGCAGGAATTGCTACGTATTTTCCAAAGTTCTTTTTATAAGGAATTAATTCTACTTCTTTTTTTTCACCTAATTCAACTAAACTCTTTGAATGGCAAACTCTTGTAGTCATTCTAAAAAGGATTACAGAATCATACTTTTCACTAAGCTCATAAGCATCAATAATCATATCTTTAGATTCTTGACTATTTGATGGTTCTAACATTGGTATCTTAGCAAATTTAGCATAATTTCTGTTATCTTGTTCATTTTGGCTAGAATGCATACCTGGTTCATCAGCTGTTACTAAAACACAACCTCCTGTAACACCAGTATATGCAAAAGTAAATAGTGGATCAGCTGCTACATTAACTCCAACGTGTTTCATTGCAGCAAAACTTCTACCTCCTGCAATGCTTGCTCCAATAGCAGTTTCTAACGCTACTTTTTCGTTTGGAGCCCACTCTGCATATATATGTTTATATGTTGAAATATTTTGTAATATTTCTGTACTTGGGGTTCCTGGATATGCTGAAGCAAAATGTACAGAAGCTTCATAAACTCCTCTAGCTACCGCTTCATTTCCAGATAATATTTTCTTCAATATTCTTCACTCCTTATTGTAGTTATTTCTTCATTAATTTCATAATAACATAATTATTTTAAAACCTCAAAGTAAAAGTGGCAGTATGATGTAATCGCTATCACTTTATAGAGCTAAAGCATATATTTTAAATTAAAAAGGTGAAGAATATTTTCTAATCTTCACCTTCTAATTCTAGTATTAATACATTGATTTTTTTACTGATTTCTACGTATGAATCTATAAGTATTTTACCTTCCATTTCCAAAATGTTAAATGCATCAGGATTTTTCAAAACAAGTTCTTCTTGATTCATATTTGGAAATCTAATCTTTGATACTCTTTCATGCCCAGAGACTACAATTTTACCCGGAATTCTTTCAAGATTTGATTCTCTGCTCCAAGTATAATCTCTTTCTTCGTTATTTTTCCAATCTCCATTATTATATATTATTCCTCCATGAACAAAAATATATTTTCCTATCTCTATATATAAATGTTGAGTAGATATAAAATTATAAAGATAGATATACTTAGATTTAATTTCATAATTAATGTCATTCCAATTTTCATCAAATGTAAGTGATCTTCCAACTAAACTTTCTAATGTACTTTTGAATCCATTGTGAGTCATATTGAATAATAATTTCTTATATTCACCATCTAAAAATTGTATTAAGAAGGTATCATGATTACCTAATATAATAGTAACTCTATTCTTTAATCTTAGATTATACATATATTCTAAAACTTCTTTTGATTGAGTTCCTCTATCAAATAAATCTCCAAGAACTAGTAAATGGTGATTAATATCATTTGGATTGTATTTATGGATATTTAAGTCTCTTATCATTTCATCATAATGTCCATGTATATCACTAATTATAAAATATTTTTTAGTCATTAATTTGTTCCTCATTCAATCCTTTTTGAATAAATATATCACTATTCATTATACCACTCCTTATACTGATATTTTGTCATACAATGCTTTAAAATTCAAGTTGCTGATTTAGTAAATAAAAAGATAACCTACTGTAGTGGATTATCAAATTACTAATTTAGAAATAGATGTGTATCCATGTCTTATTGCATATCCATCTGAATCTTCAGGTAAAACCGCATCCCAAATTAATCTTCTATTAGGTTCGTATCTGTTTTCTGTCATCTTTGGTTTATAATCGTACTCTCTATAAAATGGTACAGTAAATTTTATACCTTTTGATTCAAAATCTTTTTCAGGAGGAAAATTTACATTTAATGTATAATCCTTAGATAGTAAATTATTCTCCATAATATAGTCCATTGTCTTCTCTAATTCTTTTTCTAAAACTAGGCTTCCCTTATAATCTGTTGATACTGCTATAGTTTTTAACCCAAAATACTGCCCTTGGAAACACGCTCCTACAGTACCAGAATATTTAATATCAAATCCTAAATTATATCCGTTATTCACTCCTGAAAATATAAAATCAGGTCTTATTTTAAGTCCACCCAAAGCGAAATTAATACAATCTACAGGTGTTCCTTCAACACTATAATTAAATTCATCAATTTTATCAAAGTTAAATCCACCTATTGTTAATGACATACCTTTAGCGCTTTGCTCAGCCATGGGAGCGATAGTATGAACTGTTCCATATTTACTTAATATCTTTTTTGCATATTTTAATTTCGAAGATTCAATACCATCATCATTTGTCAGTATAATTACCATCTCAACACTCCTTATATATGGGATACTTTCTCATATCCATTAGTTTCAGTATTACCTCTTTATATTCTAACATACAAAGTCTAAAAATGTTTTATGTTTACAAATAAAAAAGGATATTTTTATCCTTTTTTATTTTCGGAACACTTCTCTAAGAGAATGTCCTTCTTCATCTGTCATAATATCCCAAGAATCATTTTGTATGTGTCCTAACAAGACAGATACGGCTTTTCTTGGAGATTCACAATTCATATCGGTTAATAGTATATAGTAATCATCATCAAATTCTTCAACAACTTTATTTTCTATTGCATTTTGTCTCGCATCTTCTATCCATTTACAATCATACCACTTATCCGAACATAAAACGTGTTTACTCATTAATGATCCAGCTTTAATAATAATTTCATTACAATCAGAACATTCATGAGTCCCCTGATAATATTCAAATGTTGCAATTCTTTTACCATTAATATCTTTAATATAAAACGACATAATTTCCTCCTTAAAATAGATAAAAAATTTACTAATTTCATAAATTATTATATCACTCACATAAACCAAAAACAAATAAAAAAGAGGCAATTAAAAATTACCTCTATATATTTTTTACTTTTTTCTATTAATAAATAATACAACACCTATAAGAATTAACATATAGATACCTGGTACTAAGAATACTAAAACATTATAGAAATTATTACCTGATGTAATTGCTAAACCAGGGAACATAAGAAGAGCAAATAATGGTAGTGCCATAGAAATAGCTGTTCCACTTCCTAAGACCATTTCTTCTGCTACTGGTGAAGTAAAGTCTGAATCCACTCCTTTTAGTAATGCTAGTCCTGTTGAAGCTGTTCCTGTTAACATACCAAACATTCCAAGGAAGTAATGTACTTGATATTTCTCATCATATATTCTTTTAACAAGAAATTTTACCAATAAGAAAGTAAATAAAGAACCTGTTACTGCTAATATAATTACAAATAAATAATATCTTTGAATTGATTCAATAGTTATAGTTAAAACTGCAGCTGCAATTAAGAAGTTAAATGCTATAGAACTAATATTTGATAAAATATAGTTATTAGTCATGAAGTTAACATTTTTACCTTTACTATCAAAATATACAAGAATTTTCTTAAATAACAATGCATAAAGAATACCAATTAAGAAATTAAATCCGTGGAATACACCTGCAAATGTTTCTCCAAGATCACCTAGCATTGGAAGTAAAAATCCTTCTAAAAATACTAGTGTTAAATATACTGCTCCGTATATTACAAAAATTATTGCAATTTGAGCAGTAAGAGCATCAAAAACTCGTAACTCTTTAATTGATTCAAATTCAAAAGTTTCTTTTATTGTAGAATTTTCTTTATGAATTTTATCAACATTTAAATTATGTTTCCTTGATAGGAAATTCAGTGCAATTACACCTATAACTCCACCAACAAGGAATCCTATTGACGCTATTGTAGCTCCAAGTGCAGCACCATCTATTAATACACCAACACCATCAGCATATCCTGCTCCAATACTTGTAGCGAGGCCTGGACCTTGTCCAAATCCTAATGGTAGAAGCAACCCTGCTCCTAAGAATATATCTTTAAAGAATAGTACAACTACACCTGCTCCAATAATTGCTTGTAATAAATATATAATAACTATAATCATTCCTGTAGACCAAATTTTCTTAGTCGTCTTATTTGTATCTCTTTTAAGTGATAATGCTATAAACCCAATTGCGAGTGAGTGGTAAACAATGTCTTTCAAAACTCCACCTCGTTCATAAGGAATTAATCCTATAAAACCTTCAGATAGAATTAATCCTATAAATCCTGCAATTAAGGCAGTTGGAATTATTACTTTATTTAAAAATGGTAATTTTTCTTTAACTATTTTCCCTACAAATAGTAAAACTCCAATTAATATAAAATAATTCATCATGTCCCAATCTAGTACTACTTCAAACATATTATTCCTCCTTTAAAAAGTAAAATCTAATATTAATAATTTATTCCTTATTCAAAAGAAAAACCAAAAGAAAATATAAACATTCTCTTTTGATACCCCTTTTTAACATACTATTAATATGTAAAAATTATTCTTGTAAAAAGTATAACATAAATACTATCTCAATAAAAATCTTTATTTTTCATTGTTTTTATATTTTTTTACTACAAACTCAGTAAAATATTTAACTAAGAAGTCTACCTGATTATTATTATAATTTAATTGAATATCTTCTATATTTCTTCCATCATATTCAAAAAGACTTATAAATGCAAAAGTTAATATTCTTGTTTCAGTTGGAATATAGTTCTCTAACAGTTCTTTATATACTAACAACTCAACTTTTTTCTTATCCCATGTGCTTTTGATTTTAGTAAAATTATTTACCATCCTAAATTCTATTAGTAAAATAGTATTCTTATACTTTAGTATAAAGTCAATTCTCATTTTTTTTGACATCTTTATCATATACTCACAATATAATTCAATATTATTAAACTCTTCAACTGTAATTGATGAATGTAGCTTTTTAAAGAATCTACGCATAATAACAAAACTATCAAGCCAAGAAACAATTTCACTTATTGAAACACTTCTTCTAAACATTTTCTTATTGTTAAATCTTTCCCTTAAAAATTTTGTATATCCTTTGTTTCTAATACTTTCTCCTCTAGAATTCATTGTTCCCTTTGTAATTTTCCAATTATTATAAATATCTAAAGAATCAAGAAACTTATAGAAACTTTCTGGAGTTTTAAAAAACAAGAAACTTTCATTTTTCATTATATCACCTCAATAAATTATACTAATTAATATCAGGTATTTCTTTTTCTCTTCAAACACACTTTAAAATGTGATATAGTTAGTTTATAAAATAAACTAATATAGTGGAGGTATAATATGTCTGATGATAGAAAATTTTTTAACTGTTCTGAAAAATATGAAATAGATTATCTTGCAAGTAAGTTTGAAGGTCCTAAAAACAATGTAGTTGAAAAAATTAAAGAACTATGTAAATCTAAAGTAATTCATTACTCTACACATAAAGAGGCAGAACAAGCACTTATTAATGCTGGTTTTAAGAAGAAATAAAAAAAGACATCGCTAGATGTCTTTTTATTATATAAAATGGTGGCTCGGGACGGAATTGAACCGCCGACACATGGATTTTCAATCCATTGCTCTACCGACTGAGCTACCGAGCCTAAAATGGCGGTCCCGACGAGAATCGAACTCGCGATCTCCTGAGTGACAGTCAGGCATGTTAACCGCTACACCACGGGACCATTTGGTTGCGGGGGAAGGATTTGAACCTACGACCTTTGGGTTATGAGCCCAACGAGCTACCAGACTGCTCCACCCCGCGATATTAA
Organism: Candidatus Izimoplasma sp. HR2; assembly: GCA_000753575.1. Lineage (GTDB taxonomy): Bacteria > Bacillota_I > Bacilli_A > Izemoplasmatales > Izemoplasmataceae > JAFGXW01. The sequence continues at coordinate 22,830 of JRFF01000023.1, forward strand.
TGAGCAAAAATCGCTCTATGTGATTGTCAAAAGATAATGGCGGAGGAAGAGGGATTCGAACCCCCGCGGCGCTATAAACGCCCTGTCAGTTTTCAAGACTGATCCCTTCAGCCGGACTTGGGTATTCCTCCGTATAAGCTGAATAGATAATGAAAAATTAATGGTGGACCCGGCAGGACTCGAACCTGCGACCTACCGGTTATGAGCCGGACGCTCTAACCAGCTGAGCTACGGGTCCTAACTTGGTAGCGGCAGAGGGAGTCGAACCCACGACCTTTCGGGTATGAACCGAATGCTCTAGCCAGCTGAGCTACACCGCCAAATATAAATAAAGACACTCATGGTGGAACCTAGCGGGATCGAACCGCTGACCTCCTGCGTGCAAGGCAGGCGCTCTCCCAGCTGAGCTAAGGCCCCTGCTTGTGTCTTTGAGTTTGAAACTTAGTTAATAAAAAAATAAATGGTACCTAGGGCCGGAGTCGAACCGGCACGATATTGCTATCATTGGATTTTAAGTCCAACGCGTCTACCAATTCCGCCACCCAGGCATAAATGGTGACCCGCAGAGGATTCGAACCTCTGACCCTCTGATTAAAAGTCAGATGCTCTACCGACTGAGCTAGCGGGTCTTGAAAATTAATGGTGCCGGAAACAGGAGTCGAACCCGTGACCTACTGATTACAAGTCAGTTGCTCTACCATCTGAGCTATTCCGGCGTGGTGGAGAATACTGGGCTCGAACCAGTGACCCCTTGCTTGTAAGGCAAGTGCTCTCCCAACTGAGCTAATCCTCCGAAATCTGGGTATAAAATTGCAATGAAAACTTGATTGGTGGAGCCTAGCGGGATCGAACCGCTGACCTCCTGCGTGCAAGGCAGGCGCTCTCCCATCTGAGCTAAGGCCCCATTTTTGGTGGGCCTGAATGGAGTTGAACCATCGACCTCACGCTTATCAGGCGTGCGCTCTAACCAACTGAGCTACAGGCCCCCCACCAAAAAGAATATAGTGCGTTAATTATTCTACTATTTAATGATAATATTGTCAACCACTTTCAACTTATTTTTTTTATAAAACAATTGAATGGCTGGGCTAGATAGATTCGAACTATCGATCCCGGAGTCAAAGTCCGGTGCCTTAACCACTTGGCCATAGCCCAAAAATGGTGGAGGGGGACGGATTCGAACCGCCGAACCCTAAGGAACAGAGTTACAGTCTGTCGCGTTTAGCCTCTTCGCTACCCCTCCGGATACGCAAAATATATTTTATACTAATAATATATAAAAATCAAGTTATTTTTCAGGATATTTTACAGCATTTTTTATTAACTTTTCTCTAATGATTTCTGATACATCAAATCCTAAATCATAAGCAAGTGCAATTGAGTATATTAAAACATCAGCTATTTCTTCTTTTACATTTATCATATCAGCCTGTTCTGGCCCCCATTGATAGTTTTCAAGAAGTTCAGCAGCTTCAATTATAATTGATTTAGCAAGGTTCTCAGGATTATCACTATTGTCCCATCCTCTTTTATCTCTAAAGTCAATAATTTCTTTAATAATTTTTTCCATATAAACACCTCCTTACTATTTTATCATAAATGTGAAAAGTAATAACATCATATGAAAATATATTATATACCTATGTGTGAATTATGTGTGAAAATATGATTTTAACTATATATTATGATATATTATTCACAAAGAGGTGGTATCATGTCATATACAGT
>JRFF01000024.1 GCA_000753575.1 Candidatus Izimoplasma sp. HR2
CTAGATTCTCATCTAATATGACTCTTTTCTTTTTTGTGTCTGTTTTAAGGTTATACTTTCATGTGAGTCTTTATTTAAATTAGTTAATTATCCTTTTAATCCTTTAGCTAAGAACTCAATAGTTCTAACCATTTGAGCAGTATAACTATATTCATTATCGTACCAAGTTAATACTTTAACCATTTGTTTACCATCAACAGTGATTACTCTTGTCATTTGAGAATCAAATAATGTTCCAAATGCGATTCCGATTGTATCACTAGATACGATTGGATCTTCAGTATATCCCATTGATTCATTAGCACGAGCTTTAACAGCTGCGTTAACTTGTTCAACAGTAACTTCTTTTTCAAGTTCAACAACTAAATCTACACATGAACCAGTTAATACAGGTACACGTAAAGCAAATCCGTCTAATTTTCCTAGTAAGTTAGGTAATACTTTACCTACTGCTACAGCTGCACCAGTACTTGTAGGTACGATATTTCCAGCTGCTGCTCTACCACGTCTTGCATTAATTCCTTTTGCATGTGGAGCATCTAATGTATTTTGATCGTTAGTATATGCATGAACCGTAGTCATGAACCCTTTAACGATTCCAAATTCTTCATCTAAAACTTGAGCGATTGGAGCTAAACAGTTTGTAGTACAAGAAGCACCACTCACTACAGTTTCACTACCATCTAAAATATTGTGGTTTACATTGTAAACAACTGTTTTCATATCACCTTTTGCAGGTGCACTAATTACAACTTTTTTAGCTCCAGCAGTAATGTGTTTCTCTGCTCCAGCTAATGAAGTGAAGAATCCAGTACATTCAAGTACAACTTCAACTCCTAGTTCTCCCCATGGTAATTGCTCAGGATCTCTTTGTGCGTAAACTTTAACAGGTTTACCTTCAACAATAATTGAATCTCCATCTACTGAGATATCATCACTTTTGTATCTACCTTGAGCTGTATCATATTTAAGTAAATATGCAAGAGTTTCTGCATCAGTTAAGTCATTTAATGCAACGATTTCAAAATCTGGATTTTCATTCATAATTCTAAACGCTAAACGACCAATACGACCGAATCCGTTTATAGCAACTTTTATAGCCATTTTATAATTCCTCCTATTTTTTTAAATTCAACTATATTATAATGTTTTTAATTAAAAATTACAACAGATAGGAGTATTATAAAAACGTTTTCAATAATAAAATATAAAAGAAAAAAGTTAACTCTTTATAAAAGTTAACTTTTAATTACTATGTAAGCTTTTTTCTTCTCTTTCTCTTAACTCTCTGAAATAGATATCTAATGCGTTCTTATAGTCACAGTCATGACCTTTATCACAAGTTGTACACATTATAATTTCGCGTAATCTACGAGGAATAAATGTTCTAATTTCATCTTCATTATATCCAACTTGCATTTTAGTATCCTCAATAATAATAGGTCTTCTTAATACACTTGGATTTTCAATGATAAAATTAGTAAGATCTCTCATTGACATTTCTTCTATATCTAGGTTTTTTTCTTGAAATACTTTTGATCTAGTTGAAATGATGTCGTCAAAACCACTTTCAGTGTTTTTAAGCATCAATACTATATCATCTCTTGTAAGTTTAATATTAAATATATTTTTTTCGCGATATTCAATTCGATGATCATCAAACCATTTTTTTGCTTTTCTACACGAAGAACAACTTGGTGTTGTATATATTTGAATCATCTTTATCACCTCTTTATAATTTTTCTAAGTAATGCTTTTTGCTCAACTATATTATAACACACTATTTATAACTTTCAACCCTTTTAAAGAAAATGATAGCGTTTACTTTTGCGTTTTTTTATTTTATGGTATAATATATAAGGTTACAAGGAGGTAATACATATGAAATGGAATTTAACAACTTTATATCCCACTTTAAATGACTGGGAAAAGGATTATAAAAAACTAGAAGAAATGATTGACTCTTTAAGTGTGTTTGAAGGTAAATTAAGCGATTATGATGAGTTTATAAAATACTATAAAATACAAAAAGAATTAGCTGTTTTAATTCTTAAAGTGTACCAGTATGCTGCATTAACTTCTGATCTTGATAGAAAAAATACTGAGAACTCTGCAAGAGTACAAAAGGTTGCATTTTTAATGAGTAAACTTGCTCAAGTTACTGCTTTTGATTCTCCAGAATTACTTTCAATTGGTAAGGAAACAATAGATAGTTTTATTGCTAAAAACGATATGTTAAAAGAATTTCGTTTTACTTTACATAAATTATTTAGAAATCAAGAACATATACTAGATTCTAAATCTGAATCATTACTAGCAAATTTTTCACAATTAACTGATCAAGGTAGCGAAGTTTATGCTGCATTATCAATTGCAGATAAAGTTGATAAAGACGTTACTTTAGAAGATGGTTCTACAATTACAGTAACTAGTGGTAATTATCGTAGTTTATTAGCTGATTCAGACTCTGCAAATGATAGAAAAATCATTTTTGAAGCTGTATTTAGTCAATATAAAGATCATAAAAATGCATATTCACAAATATATAACACTATCTTGCAACGTGATATTTCTATAATGAAAAGTAGAAAATACACTTCAAGTTTAGAATCATATTTATTTACTGACAATATTCCTTTAGATGTTTATCAAAATCTCGTTGATGTAGCTCGTTCTAATACAGAGCCAATCAAAAGATATTATAAAATTAGAAAAGACTATTTAGGATTAGATAAGCACCGTACTTATGATAGATTTATGAACTTAGAAAGTGGTAAAACAAAATTCACTTTTGAACAAGGTAAAGAAATGTTTTATAAATCAATCGAAAAATTCTCAAAACAATTCCAAGATAAAGCTCACTCAGCTTTAGAAGATGGATTTGTTGATGTATATGAACAAGATGGAAAACAAACAGGAGCTTATTCATGGGGTGCACTTGATGAACATCCATTTATCTTACTTAACTTTGATGATACACTAAATAGCGTGTTTACACTTGCACATGAAGCAGGACATAGTATGCATAGTTTGTTTAGTATGGAAGCTCAACCAGTAGCTACACAAAATTATACAATATTTGTAGCTGAAATTGCTTCAACATTTAATGAACATAATTTACTTGATTATATCATTGAAAATTCAGATGCAACTAGAGAAGATAAAATTCAATTATTACAACAATCTATTGATGATATAATGGGTACATTCTACCGTCAAACACTGTTTGCTACATACGAGTTAAAAGCTCACGAACTAGCTGAACAAGGTGTTCCAATAACACACGAATCATTATCACAAATAATGATAGATTTATATAAAGAATTCTATGATATTGATATTACAGAAGAAAACGGGAAAGAATATGTTTGGGCATATATACCTCATTTATTCTATACTCCATTCTATGTATATCAATACTCTACAAGCTTTGCAGCTTCACTAAAATTATATGAAATGGTTAAGGAAGATCCTAAAAATATTGAAAAACATATTAGTCTTCTTAAATCAGGTGGAGATGATTATCCAGTTCAACAAGTTAAAAAAGCTGGGATTGATTTAACTACAAAAGAACCATTCTTAGCTGTAGTAAATCGTTTAAATAGTTTACTTGACGAATTAGAGGTTGCATTAAAAGAATAATTATTGTATTATAAACATAATTAAAACGATGAATAGAATTAGTAATTTTAATTAAGTTATTAAAGCGAGTTTAGGAATGGTGAAAGCTAAACATAACTATTAAGATGAATGGATCTATGAGTGGCATTAATACTGCCCGCTTCCCGCGTTAAAAGGATTAGTGCTAGAGAAATCTAGAATTAAGGTGGTACCACGGATTATAAACGTTCGTCCTTTACGTAAGGATGAACGTTTTTTTATTATACCAAGGAGGACAAAATAATGAAAAGAATCTTATCAGGAATTCAACCTACAGGAAGTATTAACTTAGGGACATACTTAGGAAGTGTAAAAAACTTTGTTAAACTTCAAGACAAAATGCCAGACTATGAATTTTTTATATTTATAGCAGATTTACACGCAATAACAATCCATAAAGACAAGCAATTTCTAAGAAATAAAATCAAAGAACTTGCCGCACTTTATGTTGCTTGTGGATTAGACCCAGAAAGAGTAAACCTATTTATTCAATCTGAAGTTCCAGCTCACTCTCAACTTCAATATATTTTACAATGTAATGCATATATTGGTGAACTAGAAAGAATGACACAATTTAAAGATAAAGCAAAAAAACAAGAAAAAGGTGTTACTGTAGGGTTGTTTTCATACCCAACTTTAATGGCTGCTGATATATTATTATACGATCCAGACTACGTACCAGTTGGAAGAGATCAAAAACAACATCTAGAATTAACTAGAGATATAGCTGTACGTGTTAATAATAGATACAATGATATCTTTACTGTTCCTGAACCACTTATAGCTGAAATCGGAGCTAAAATACAAAGTCTTATAGACCCAACTTCAAAAATGAGTAAGAGTGATCCAAATGAAAAATCAAGAATTGATATGTTAGATTCTGAAAATATCATTAAAAAAAGAATCAAGTCAGCAATGACTGATTCTATCGGTACTATTAAGTATGATCCAATTGAAAGACCAGGAATTTCAAATCTTCTTACAATATACTCAGTAATAACTAATATTTCTTTTGAAGATATTGAAAAGAAATACGAAGGTACCGGATATAAAGAATTCAAAGAAGATTTAGGTGAAATAGTTTACCAAGAACTAAAACCTATTCAAGATAGATATAAAGAATTAATTAACTCTAAAGAACTTGATGATATCTTAGATAAAGGTAGAGATAGAGCTAATCAAGTAGCTTCTAAAAAAGTATATAAATTAATGGATAGAGTTGGATTAGGAAGAAAGAGACGTTAATACTAGAAAGGGACTACTACTATGAATAATATATTGAATGATTTTGGACTATTTATTGATAATCTACGTAAATCAAGAAATATGTCTCGAGAAGACTTTATTAATGGGATAATATCAATTAGACAATATCAAAGATATGTCAATGGTGAATCATCTTTGAATAATGAAAAACTTTTTAAGTTGATTGATAGACTTGGAATGAATTTTTTTAATATCCACAAATTGTATTTAGGCAGAAACAATGAGCAAATATCAAAACTAAATAATATATATAATGAAATATTAAGAGACAACTTAAGACAAGCATCAGAGTTACTAGATAAAATCTTAGTTAGTGACTTTCATGATGAATACAATAGATTATTTTATGAATTAATTAGGCTACTACTGTTAAAAAGAACTAAAAAAATGCCAAAGTCAATGGTTACTGAAAAACTTAAAAAACTTATAGACTATCCATCTTGTCTTAGTAATGAAATAATAACTTTTGTTGAATATGTTGCATTTATTGAAATCTCTGGCTATTCATCCGAAAAATACGATGATGTCAGAATACTTAATTATCTATATAAAAAAATACAAAGCGATAATGTTTCTACTGATTCAATATTACTCTCATATTTACCGAGTACTTACGCTATCGTCTCCCGCAACTTAGGCGTGCTTGGAGAATTTGAAAAATCAATAGTAATTGCTCAAAAAGGTATAGATTGGTGTATAGAATATGAAACACACAATTCTTTAGTATACTTATTATTCTATAAAGCAATAGCACTAAATTACTTAAATAGAAGTGATGAGGCTATGCACTCTATAAAAAAAATGTTTGCATTATTATTTGTTGAAGATAAAGAACATAAAACAAAAAAAATTACAGAAGCATTTGAAAAACACTTTAATATGAAGATGTCAGAACTATAAAAAAAGAAAAAGCTTATACTTTTTCTTTTAAATTGTTATTTAAAACTTGTACATGAACTCTTTGATTAGTCTTTGAGTTTTATGATGAGAATCTACGTTTACTACCCATCTATTAGTTTCTATATCTATTATGTTTTCTTCGTACCATTCATTTAATTTAGAAATCATAATCTTAATCATATCAATTTCTTCATCTAAAATAGCATCTTTAAGTTTATCTAGATAACTTACAACATATGGATCACACGAGTATTGAATAATAGTACCTAACATTCCATCATATTCTATTTCTAACTCTTGAACTTTTGTCATTTACTTTTCCTCCTATAAATGATTTTTCCCATAATAAAAGCTGTAAGAAACTCTATACAACTCTCTTATTTTTTAAAATTTATTTTTTTTCAATTGATTACTTTAATTTAATTATCAAATATAGTAAAATTAATATTGTATATATTGATTATCGGATTAATTATCTGTTTCTGCAGGTAAAGCTTCTTTTAAGCCAACGTATGAAGTTGCATATGATATCATACCACTTCTACCTAATCCAGAAATCATAATTGCTACTAATGCTAATATTGCTAATGCTTTTTTCATATTAAATCAACTCCTTGTCATTATTATATACATGATTAAAATATTTGAAAAGTTCATATATGACCCAACATTAAAAAAAGGAGGTCCCCAATGGAGAACAAGGCTCGCGAATTCGGTTTGTTTATCGACGGATTACGTCTAGAAAGAAATATCTCAAGGGAAGATCTGTGTGACGGAATCATGTCGCTAAGTCAATACAAACGCTATTTAAGGGGAGACACTTCAATGCCAAATGCTAAACTTGTTCAGCTTGCTGATAAGTTAAAGTTTAGTATTACGGATATTTATGGATTATTTGGGAAAAAACATAATGAAAATTATAAAAAAATATGGGAAATATATAAATTAATAAAAACTAATGAATTTAAGGAAGCTTTAATTCTTTCAGAAAATCTAAAACAAGATGTTCTAGTTTCATCTTATAATAAACTTTTTTATGATTACTGTATGATTAAAATTCAACATAGTTTAAAAATGGTAAGTGATATACATGTACTAAATTTGTATTCCGACTTAATTAATTATCCTGTATGTACTAATAATGATTCTTTTAATATGGTTGAAATTAGTGCTCTAGTAGGAATAGTTAATATTTCTGCAAGTGTCGGAAATTACGATGCGATGAATTTGTTATACAGAATACTCACTTCAAAAACATTTAGTTATTCTACTTCAGGTGATTCTTCATTATTACCATCTGTTTATTCATCATTAGCAATGTCTTTAGGAACAAAAGGAGATCATGATAAAGTTCTTGAGATTTCACAAAAAGGAATTGATTATTGTTTAAGATACGAAACATCAAATGCATTATCACATCTCTTATTCTATAAGTCCCTATCTCTTTTAAATCTTGATAGACTTGAAGAAGGTAAGGAAGCCGCAAAAAAATGTTTCATGCATCTATATATTGAGAATAAACCTCAAAAGTTTACTAGTTTTAAAAAATTATTTGAACAAGAATATGATATGAAACTCGATGATTTAATTAAATTTTAAATAAAAGCGCTAATTTTAGCGCTTTTATTTTTAATCTAATTTGCACGCTGTCTTTTATATAAATTATATAGCCCTTGCATAATATAATATATAATGAATAACAACATACCGACAATACTAACTATCAACATGTATTCATTTAATTCTGCTGAATCTATTCCCTGTACTACAAATGCTACTAAGTAACCTCCAATTATATATCTAGGGACTCTTCCTAAGAATCCCGCAATCATAAACTTTTTGAAATCCATTTTAGTTATTCCACCAAGAAATACTACAATTGTATACGGAATGAATGGAACAAATGCACCAATTGCTACTGCTAGAATTCCCCAGTTTTCAAATAATTTATGAGCTTTTTCTAAAATGTCTTCACTAGCAAAATATCTTAATACTGGATACCCTATTTTCTTACCTACATAATAACCAAAAGCTGATGCTATTACATTAAAAAATATTACATTTAATAAATATAAGTACCAATTATCCACATCAAGCAATATCAATGGATAATATATTACTTCAATAGGGGGAATAATTAATACAACTTCAAAAAATGTATAAAGTGCAAGACCAGTATGCCCAAGATCTTGTAGTAAATCAATTATCGGGTTTAAAAAACTAAAAAACCCAGATACTTCGCTTGTTAGTAAAACGTTCATAAACACCACTCTTATCTTAAGTTAAAATTAACAATATTTTCTGATATCTTTTTTAAAGCTGCTACTTCATCTACACCGTCAGTTCTAATAGTAATTAATGATCCCCGTTTTAAGCCAAGGCTTAAAACATTCATAATAGATTTTAAGTCAACTGTAACTCCATCATATGTAACTGTAATATTACAATCAAACTTTGAAGCTATCGATACTAATAATGTTGCAGGTCTAGCGTGTAGTCCTTTTTCATTAGCTATTATAAATTCTTTTTCCATTAAATCACTACCTTTCAATAAATTTTTTTATTGAATTAAAAACTTCCTCATTCTTAGCAATCTCATCAGAAACATAAAACTTGATTTTATCTCCAACTACAGTAATTCCTTTAGCGTAAGTTCCATGTAGTAATTCTACATTAAAATTGGAAATGTCTTTAAAACTAATAACTATTTTATTTCTAATAAATTCAATATTAACAATATCTTCTTTATTAAATAGTTTTACTAGTTCATCTAAATCAATAGATATTTTTTCTATTTTTTTATTACTTCTAAATACTATAAAGAATACAACTATTAAAGGTAATGCTACCCCAAAGTAAATTAGATATTCATCCATAAAATCCACCTCTTTAATACATTTTAACATAATATATTTTATTTTGGAATATTATTAGTATATAATATGTATAGGGTGATTTAGAATGGACAATATATTATTATTAATTAAATACATATTTCTTGGAATAATCCAAGGATTTACAGAGCCTTTACCAATATCCAGTTCTGGACATTTGGTAATTTTTCAAGAGTTATTCAACCTTAGTATTGAAGGAATAAATTTTGAAATTATTGTTAATACTGGTAGTTTAATAGCTATCATTATTATATTTTATAAAGATATCGTTTCTTTAGTTAAAAATACGTTTCTTTATATTTTTAAAAAACAAGCTGAATACAAAAAGGATTTCTTATATGTAGTTATGCTTATAATTGCAGTAATTCCAGCAGGACTTGTCGGATTTATTTTCAAAGATACGTTTGACACTATTTCTGATAACTTATGGGTTGTAGGCGTAAGTTTACTTATAACTGCGTTAGCACTAAGATTAGTCGGTAAAGCTGCGGTTATTAATACCAATGAAGAATTAACTTTTACTGATGCATTAATTATTGGTATCTTCCAAGTATTCGCACTAATTCCAGGTATATCACGAAGTGGTAGTACTATGGTAGGTGGATTATCTAGAAAAATAAAATTTGAAGATACAATGAAATTTAGTTTCCTACTATATATACCTATAAGTTTAGCTGCTAGTTTATTAAGTATCTTAGATTTATCAAGTTCAGAAGATACATTTATTGCTGGATATATTGGTGCTTTCTTAGTAAGTATCATTACAACGTACTTAGCTGTTAAATGGTTCTTTAAAATGGTTAGAAAAGGTAATTTAAAATATTTTAGTATCTATTGTGCTATTGTAGGTACAATTGTAATAATTTCAAAAATTATTATAGAGGTGATATAAATGAATATTGTTATTGCTAAAACTCAAAAAGAGATACTTGATAATGTCTTAGTACGTGGTCTTGTTTTTGTAGTCGAACAAGAGATAGATTACGAAATAGAATTTGATGGTCTTGACGATGTCAGTATTTTATTCACTGCGTATATTAATAGTACTCCTGTAGGTGCTGCTAGACTTTATAAAAACAAAGTAGGAAGAGTAGCTACATTAAAAGAATATAGAAAACAAGGTATCGCAACTTTAATAATGAATAAAATAGAATCATATGCTTTAGAAAATAATATGCCATTATTAAAATTAAATGCTCAACTTCATGTGAAAGATTTTTATCTTCATTTAGGATATATCCCTGAAGGAGAAATATTCCAAGAAGCAGATATTGATCATATTAAAATGACTAAAATAATTAAATAAAAATACATCCCGTAAGATGTATTTTTTATTTACAATGTATTTATTATTAAGATTGTTGCTAAAGTAAAGTAAACACTTAAAGCAAGTATATCTATAATCATTGTTACAAATGGACCACTAGCTATTGCAGGATCTATTTTAAATGAATTTATTACTATTGGTATTAAAGCACCAAATAAAGTAGCTACAGCTAAACTAGCAAAGATACTTAAACTCACTACTTCAGTAATTTTTAATGCATCAGCATTTCCAGTTAGTTCTAAAAATAGATAAGTTACAATGAACAATATAATTCCGATAATAACTCCGTTTAATAACCCTGTTCCTACTTCTCTTAATAAATGTTTTCTAATATCTGATTTACTATCAAATTCATTATTATTTAACCCTCTTACAGTAACTGCAAGAGATTGTGTACCTGTATTACCGGCCATCCCTAAAATCATCGGCATAAAGAGTGCTATTGTCGGCACAGCAGAGATTGTACTCTCAAACTGAGCAATAATCGTTGAAGTCGCAAAACCTAACACACTTAAAATTAAGAGCCATGGTAATCTTTTCTTTGCGCTCATCCAAACTGTCTCAGTGTCAATATCAATATCAACATCACTAATCGCTGCTAATCTTGAATAATCCTCAGTTGCTTCTTCTTCAATTACATCGATAATATCATCAATTGTAATAATACCTAACATTCTATTTAAATGATCTACTACAGGTAAAGTTGTAAAATCATAATCTTTAAATATTTCAGCAACATCTTCTTGATCTAAAGATGTTTTAACACTCACAATTCTTTGATTCATTACATCTTTAATCATTTGTCCCTTACGTGCTAAAATCATTTCTCTTAGAGACATAAGTCCAAGTAATTTATTAGAGTCGTTTGTAATATATATTACATTGATAGTTTCAGCTTCTACTGCTTGTGCTATCATTTTTTTCATTGCTTGTTCAACAGTATCATTTATATCAACTTCAATATATGAAGTTGTCATAATAGCTCCTGCTGTATCTTCTTTATATTGGAATAACTCAGATATTTTAGAACTATGTTCTTCATCCATTAATTTTAAATATCCAGCTCTCTCTTCTTCAGGAAGTGCGAGCATTAAGTCTACTGCGTCATCAATATCTAGTTCTTGAATAACACTAGTAATATCTTTAGGTTTCATATCATCAAATATAGTTATAGCATCTTCAACATCCATATAACTAATAAAATTACTTAATTCCTCAGAATTAAAAATTTTGTATGCTCTTAATCTTTCTTCTATTGATATTACAAGCAATGCTTCACTTACTTCATAATCATGATATTCAAGCATCTTCTCTTTTAATATTTTATCATCTTTGATTATAAACAAATTTTTAATCTCTTCTAAGTATAATTCTTCCATGTTATTCACCTCCTAAATTCTTAAATAATTTTACCATATTTACGGCTATATATCTATGTTTTTTTATCTTAATGCTTGTGTTATAATGGATTTGAAGGAAATAGTCTTGATTTGTTTTGCCTTTTAATATAAAATAATAAAGAATAAATTAAGAAAGCTGGTAAAATATGGAAAAAGTATACGAAGCAATAATTGAAATCCCAATGGGAACAAAAAATAAGTATGAAATTGATAAAGTTAAAAATAGAATTAAGTTAGATAGAGTTCTTTATACTCCAATGACTTACCCTGCAGAATACGGATATATTGAAGAAACATTAGCACTTGATGGAGACCCTTTAGATATATTAGTTTTAGCAAGTTCTAAAACATTCCCTGGATGTGTAGTTGATGCTAGAATTGTTGGATATTTAGATATGGTTGATAACGGAGAAAAAGATCACAAAATAATCGCAGTAATGGATAGTGATCCTAGATTTTCTCATATTAATGAATTAAAAGATGTTCAAAAGCATACATTAAGAGAAGTTAAGCATTTTTTCAAAACATATAAAGACTTACAACGAAACAAAATTGTTGAAGTTTTTGATTTCCATGACAAAGTTGATGCACTTGAATTGATTCAAGAGTGTAAACTAAGATATACTATAGAAAATAAATAGGAGGTATATTAATGGCAAATCAAATAAAAATGTCTTTTGATAACGGTAATGATGGGTTATTAGAAAGCGATAACGGCAAAACAGAAGTAAGTTTTAGAGGTAATGGTCTAGCACCTTATGAATTATTCTTAGGTGGATATGCGTCTTGTTTACACGCAACATTTAAAGGAATAGCAGCTAAAAAGAAAGTTACATTTGAAAGTGCAATATATGATGTTGTAGGAGTAAAAAGAGATTTAGTTCCAACAATGTTAGAAACTTTAACTACCGTAGTAACTATTACAGGTGTAGAAGAAAGCAAACAAAAAGCCATCATCAAATCAATGACAATGGCTGAAAGATACTGTAGTATATCAGCTCTTATTAGTCAAGTAGCTGAAATAAAATCAGAGATAATATTTAAATAGAGCATATTGTTCTATTTTTTTTATACATAAAGAAATACCCCTAAAAATAAAAAAAATCCCCGATTATTGAGATTAATTTCTCCGACATAAAAAAAATGGAGCGAGTGAAGAGAATCGAACTCTCATAATCAGCTTGGAAGGCTGGGGTTCTACCATTAAACTACACTCGCAATTTGTCAGCATAAGTATAATATCACAAACAAAAAGATGTGTCAATACACATGTTATATTTTTTTATATTTTTTTTATAGCACGAAGTTTTGCGCTATGTGCTCTATTGTTATTTACAAGCTCTTCAGGGCTTGGTAGAATAACTTTTCGATGTAATAATTCATACTCTGGTTTTATATCAGGCATAATAGGAACATTAATAGGATAATCAATTGTAACTCTTTCTCTCATTACATGTTTTGCTATTCTATCTTCTAAAGAATGAAAAGTTATAACGACAACTCTTCCACCTGGGTTCAACATATCTAGTGCAGATTCTAAGGAATCTTCAAAAACACGAAGTTCATCGTTAACAGCTATTCTTAATGCTTGAAACGTTTTCTTCGCAGGATGCCCTTTTTTACTAAGAACTTTCATAGGTAAACTTGATTTAATTATCTTAACTAAATCAAATGTTGTTTCAATTCTTTTTTCTTGTCTTTTCTTTTCAATATTTCTAGCTATTTGTTTCGAAAAAGATTCTTCTCCATATCGATATAAAATCTTTACAATATCATGATAACTATATTCATTAACAATTACTTCCGCAGTTAATTCCTGATTTTGATTCATTCTCATATCAAGTGGTGCATCGTATTTATAACTAAATCCTCTATCTGGAATATCAAACTGAAAAGAAGAAACACCAAGGTCATATAAAACTCCATCAACCTTTTCAATTCCTAAGTTATTTAGTTTCTCTTTAATATTTACAAAGTTACTTTTAATAATCGTATAATTCTTATTAAGAGTATCTAGTTTATCACTAGCTTTTTTTATTGCGAATTCATCTTGATCAAAAGCGTAAAGGTGACCTTTATCTAAATTCTTAAGTATTTCAAAAGAATGTCCACCACCACCTAAGGTACAATCGACATAAACTCCATCTTTTTTAATATCTAAATACTTAATACTTTCTTGAAGTAATACTGAAATATGTTTATACATATCTATCACCCTTTGCTTTTAAAATAATAACATATTTTCAAAAAATTGTAAAAGAAAAACGCTGTTTTCAGCGCTTCTTTTCCGTAGACTATACGTCTACTTCTTCTTTTTCTACTAAAACAGTTTTTCCGTTGTAAGTTCCACACTCTTTACAAACTCTGTGAGATAATTTCATTTCTCCACAGTTTGGACAAACTACCATTCCTGGTACGTTTAATTTGAAGTGAGTACGACGTTTACGTTTAGCAGTCTTAGAAGTCCTTCTAGCTGGAACGGCCATGTGTCATCTCCTATTTCTTGTAGTTCTTTAGATTTGAAAATGCATTTTCTACCTCGTCATCATCAAATTCCGTGTTATCTAACTCGAAATTATCATAAGCATTTTCGCTTATAACGCGCATAGGCATTTCCAATATAATATTAGACCATATAATTGGTAATAAGTCAATAGTTATTCCCTCAATAGTATTAGAATCTTCATCTTCCTCTATAGAGAATACTTCTTCAACTTGAATATCAATTACAAATGGTACCTCTTTAAGCGTTATTGCACATTCTAAAGCTAATGTACACTTAATATCAATATTAAAAACAAACTCACTACTATCAAATACTTCATAATCACCTTTAACGTTCACTTCTGAAATTGCTAAAATATCTGTATTAACGATTTCATTACTAAAATCCAATACAGCTTCAAATTTATTATTTGTAGTATGCTTCTTTATTAGCTCATGAATAGTCCATTTCATATTAACACCTCCAAGCGATTTAAATTATACTTTTTATATGTAAAAATGTCAAACATTAAGGTATAATACAATTGGTGATAATATGAAAACAGCAGGAATAATAGTAGAATACAATCCGCTTCATAACGGACATCTTCATCACATAAAAGAAACTAGAAGAAAATCAAAATGTGATTGCCTAGTAGCTGTGATGTCTGGTAACTGGACTCAACGTGGAGAACCAGCAATGATTGATAAGTTTACAAGAACTAAAATGGCACTATTAAATGAGGTAGATCTAGTAATAGAACTTCCATTCGTTTTAACTATTCAAAGTGCTGATATTTTTGCTTGTGCTTCTGTTTCTTTGCTTAATTATTTAGGTATAGATGAACTTTATTTTGGTAGTGAATCAGGAAATGTTGAAGAATTGTTTAAGTTAAGTGAAATAATTAATAGTAAAGAATACAATAAATTAATTAAAACTTTCTTAAAAGAAGGAAATAGCTATCCAACAAGTAGTGCATTAGCTGTTAAAGAGTTAAGTAATTCAACACTTTATAACAAACCTAATAATATACTTGGAATACATTATATAAATGCTGTAAAAACATTAAATTCTAAAATGAAAATTAAAACAATTGAAAGAATAAAAACCAATTACCATGATGATTATATTGAAGGTACAAAAATTCAAAGTGCTAGTGCAATTAGAAAACTATTAAAAACAAATACTGATATTTCTGACTTTGTACCAGATTCTGTTAATGAGTTATTAAAAAACAGAAAAATTATTGATCTAGAAATGTATTATGAATATCTAAAATACAAAATATTAAGCTCTTCAAAAAATGATATATTTAATATCTTTGGTATTAATGAAGGACTAGAAAACAGAATAAAAAGTGTAAAAGATTTTAGTTCAGTTCAAGACTTAATTGAAAAAATAATTTCAAGAAGATATACTAACTCTAAACTTAAGAGAAGTTTAATTCATATTTTATGCCAAACTGAAAAAGAATTTTTAGATCCAATAGAAATTCCATACATTAGAATACTAGGAATGAACGATATAGGTAAGTCTTATTTGAATAGTGTTAAAAAGGACCTAGCTATACCATTAATTTCAAAAGTAACAGAAAATATTCATCCGTATTTAGATACGGAATTAAAAGTATCAATGCTCTATTCTTTAGTTACCGATAGAGATATTTTTAAAGAAGAATTTAATCCTGTTATTTATATGCATTTTAATTGAAAAAAATACGATTTATAATATAATTTATAGTGGGTGATAATATGTATACTAAAGAAGAAGTAAGAGATCATATCGAAAATCTTATAGATCCATCAGTTGAGAAATCATTTAAAGAAACTGGCGGACTAAAATATCTAGATATAGATGTAATGAAAGGACTAGTTACTGTAATTATTGGGCTTGTTAATGTTGATGACGCTCATAAGCATTATGTAACTCGTGCTTTAGCAAAATTAGTTAAATTAGATTTAGGTTTTACTGGTATTAAAACAGAATTTGAATTACTTAAAAAAAGTGATAGTATTTTATCTCGAGAAAGAGATGTTAAATACATTGGTGTAGCTTCAGGAAAAGGTGGAGTAGGAAAATCTACTGTTACTGCAAACCTTGCTTACGCATTTAAAACTTTAGGTAAAAAAGTTGGTATTATAGACGCAGATATTTATGGTAGTAGTATTCCTACTATTTTAGATATGGAAATTACTCCACCAAAAGGTGCTGCTAATGAAAAAATAATTCCATTTAATAAAGACGGTATTGAACTTATATCTACAGAGTTCTTTATGGCTCCTGATAAACCACTTATGTGGAGAGGACCAATGCTTGGGAAGATGTTAAACCACTTCTTCTATGATGTTATATGGGATGAAGGAATTGAATATATCTTAGTAGACTTACCTCCAGGAACTGGAGATGTAGCTATGGATATTCAAACATTAATTCCTCATTGTAAAATGTTAATTATAACTACTCCTCATGAGTCAGCATCACATGTTGCTGTTAAAGCTGGATTTGCTGCTGAACAACTTAAACATGATTTACTTGGTGTAGTTGAAAATATGAGTTATTTAGACCACGCAGGCGAAAAACTTAGAATTTTCGGAGAAGGTGGAGGAGAAATAGTTGCTAAGAAATTAAATACTGAAGTTCTTTCTACTATTCCTATCGGACAACCTAAAAATACACTTTCAATTTTCGGACCAGATGAAGAAATTGGAATTGATTATTTAGGACTTGCAAACAAAATTATTAAAGCTTATTAGTAAAGTAAAGCCATATCACGAAAGTGAAATGGCTTTTTTATTATTCAAACAGGACTTTTGATATTCTGTTTTTTTCTTTTTGCCATCTTTTATAATGTTGAATGGCCTCTTTATATCTAGAATTTATTATACAAATTTCCATTATTTCATTAGTATACTTTTCAAGACCATAAAAATCATTTATTTTTATTGAATAGGGAATTGCGATATCTCTTAAATACTCTTTAACGCTATCTTTTTGTTGTTCAAGCAGGTAGTGATAATAAACTTTATATTTTAATTGATGTTTATCTGGCTTATAACTCTTTAATATATTATTAATTGAATTACACATTTCTGTATCATTCTCAATTAAACATATCTCATAAAGTAGTATTGTTTTTTGATAAAAAAATGTAGAATTTTCCCGAATATTATTAAGACATAATATACTTTCATTAAAACATTTAGTTTTATAAAGTGCTTGAGCTTTTATTAAGTAATAGAAGTCTTTTGAAAACTCATCTAAAAGACTAGTTTTCATCATTATTAATAAATCTAAGGCCCCATCTGGGTTTTCATTTGATATATAATAAGACTTCCACAATGCTAAAACTATACTCCTTTTAATATTGTGAAATCTACTATATATTCCTTGAGCACTTTCATAATCGTCACTTGAACAGTTTTTCTTCAATAACCTTTGTTTAACAAGGTAAGTATATTCACTGTACATTGCGGTTAATGAATCATTAGTAATATCAATCTTATTACCAATTAGTAATATCTCTAGTGTTATTTTAAACTTTTCAAGTGAAATATAATAAAGTGATGCTAGTAATAAATAGATTTTTAACTCAAAGTCATTCATGTTGTTAACTAAGTTCTCTAACATCATTACATACTGATTATCATCAGTTTTACCAAAATAGATATAATAAGCTAATTTACAGATATTAATGGTTAAATTATGTTTAATGTCTTTAATCTCGTTATAAGAACTTTCAATTAAATCATCATCTAGATAAAACATACCTTGAAGCATTTTACTTAAATATAATGAATCATTTAGATCCTTTTCAAAGAACTCTTTATCTACATCTAATTTCTCCATTATCTCTCTAATATAAAATTCTTTTGGCACAATCTGGTTATTTTCAATTTTAGATAAATAACTAACACTACATATCCCGCTCGATACTATATCTTGTGTTACATTCAACTCTTTTCGCTTCTTTTTTATATATCCTCCGATATCTTGAAAATCATTTCTAGAGCTATTCTTAACTCTTTTATTTACTTTGTTTTTCAAACTGGATATACTCAATTTGATCACATCCTTTCGTAAATATTTTATGACAATTTTATAAAATGATATAGAGGGCACTGCTGATAAAAAGTATTTAAAAGCAAACTTATATGCTTATTAGAACAATCAATCATTAATTGGTTCAATATACATCAAAAAGTATAATTATGTGTATTCTTTCTCTAAAATATAATGCCAAATATGACATAGACACCCTTAATGTATAGAAAAAGAGGCTTTCGCCTCTAAATATTTGGATAACGACATACTTCTTTTAGTTTACAACCATCACATTTTGGTTTTCTTGCAGTACAGTGATATCTACCAAAGAAGATCATTTTATGGTGAGTATTACTCCACTTATCTTTTGGAATCTTTCTCATCAATTTTTCTTCAACTTGTCTTACAGAATCAGTATTATATGCTAGTTTTAATCTCTTAGAAACACGGTCTACATGTGTATCTACAGCTATTCTAGGAACATCAAACCAAACACTTAAAACAACGTTTGCTGTTTTCCTACCAACTCCTGGTAAAGACTCTAACTCTACCTGACTTGAAGGAACTTTACCATCAAAGTTAGTAATTAGTAACTCCGACATTTTTTTAAGATTTTTAGCTTTATTTTTATAAAGACCTATTCTTCTTAAGTCTTGTTCAATATCTTTTATATCAGCATCTACAAAATCTTGTGGACATGAGTATTTATTAAATAATCCTTTTGTAATTATATTAACTGATTTATCTGTTGTTTGTGCACTTAGTGCAACAGCAACAATTAATTCAAAAGAATTTGTATGATTTAATTCACATTCAGCATTAGGATACATTTCATCAAGCACACTTAATATTTCATTAATTACTCCCATATCTTTTTCAAGTCTTTAATGTTAGTAGTTTTTTTATACTTTTTAGGTTGAGTACTTTTATCTTGTTTAAGTAATATACCATCAACGTATTTTATATTAAGTTTTCTACTTCTAAGTGCTTCAAACAATGAATCTTCGATTTGTTCATAAGTGTATTTATCTTCGTTAAGCCATTTAGTTATTGTTTGAATATCTAAAACACTTAAAGGTTTATTAAATTCTTCTTCAAATAACTTTACAAGTCTACCTTCTAAAGTTTTGTTTTTTTCTATTTTATCTACTTCTTTTTCTTCATAATCACTTTTAAGTATTCTTTCAATTAAGAAATCTAAATTAAAGCTTTCAGTTTGTTTACCATTTTTTGTTTTAATAAGTTTTAACTTAATAAAACCTCTTTCAATTAAAGAATTTAATCTTTTTGAGGTAGTTTGAGCTGAAACAGATAACGATTCAGAGAGCTCTTTTGGTGATATATATGTCTTATTTGCACCAAGTAAATAATTCAATTTTATAATAATTACAGCATCAGTTTCATTGAGCCCTAATTTATAGTAATTATTTAATACTAACTCTGAAAAATCTACTATATTTTTCTTGATCAAGTCCTTCATTATTTCTAAATCCATTTCCTCACCTCATTTGAAATTTAATTATATCATAAAATCATATTAAAAAAGATTATTATTTTCAAATAATCTTTAAAATTTTATTGACCTCATCGCTAACTTTTTAAGAGCCATTTCAGCAGCGTTTTGTTCAGCAATCTTTTTACTTTTTCCGAGCCCTTCACCCATTAAGATTTCATCCATGTATACTCTTGTAGTAAATTCCTTATCATGAGAAGGTCCTTTCTCAGCGATTATTTTATATTCTAATGTTCTTTTATCAGATTGTACTAACTCTTGAAGATACGATTTATAATCAACAAAATTCTCTTCTCTATCTTCTAGTGATACAGGTAAAACAACCTTATTAAATATCTTATATGTCTCATCTAGCCCTTTATCAATATAAACAGCACCAATTAGTGCTTCAAAAGCATCTGCTTGAAGAGCAACACGATTTCGACCACCGCTTTTTTCTTCACCTTTACCAAGAAGCAAATATTTCTTTAAATTACATTCTTTTGCATATTCAACTAACGCACTTTCACAAACATTCTTAGCACGTTTTTTAGTTAAGTCACCTTCGTGGTAATCTTTATGTTTTGTATATAAGTATTTACCCATTAGTAAATCCAAAACTGCATCACCAATAAATTCTAATCTTTCATTACTTTCACAATTATTTTCATTAGCAAATGATGAATGTGTTAAGGCGATTTCTAATAACTTTTTATTATTGAAATCTAAATCAAAATACTTTTCTAATTCATTCATTTATAACACATCACTTTCGAGTATTGTTTTAACTTTATTTAAGACGTCTTTTCTTACAATAATCGCAGCTACTTTTATTGCATTATAAAATCCTACATTTGTTGATGAACCTTGAGCTTTTACTACTACTCCTTTAAGACCATATATCATTGCCCCACCAATTTCTTCAGGATTTAAACGATATTTAAATCTTTTTAAGTTTCTAGCTGATAAAAGCATTCCTAATTTACCAAAGAAACCTTGTTTTAATTCTTGTTTTAACATTTGTCCCATACCTTTTGCTGTACCTACAATAGTCTTCATTACCATATTCGCAGTAAATCCATCACTAATTAAGATATCACAAGGAGGAGATAATATTTCTTTTGATTCTATATTTCCAATAAAATTAATTTTTTCATTATCCGTAAATAATTTAAAAACTTCTTTATCAAGTTGTCTTCCTTTACCAGGTTCAGTTCCAATATTTAAAAGTCCTAATTTAGGATTTTCTACATTAAGCACTTCTTTACTATACACTTGTGCAAAATATGCTTGTTGAACCATAAATTCTGGTTTAATCTCAAGATTACCACCAGCATCTAAAAGAATCGTTGTTCCACCATCAGTTCTAGGAATAAGTGGTGCAATAGCAGTTCTTTTCATTTGTTTAAGTCTACCCACTAAAATATGAGCACCAGCAATTAATGCCTGTGTAGCTCCAGAACTTACGATAGCACTGTTATCTCCGCTTCTAACGCTTGATAAAGCAAGAGCCATAGAACTTTTACGGTTTCCTCTAATTTGAGCTATAGGGTCTTTTTCACCCATTGAAATAACACCATCACTTTGAACAATAGTTATTCTCGTTTCATCAGTTAAATACTTTCTGATTTCTACTTCATCTCCATATAGAGTTAGTTCAATATCTTCAATATTCTTAATTGCCATTACAGCACCTTCAACTTGTTCCTTAGGAGCGTAATCTCCACCCATTGCATCTATCGCTATTTTAATCATAAAATCACCTCTTATTATTATTTAACTAATGTTCCTTGATGAAAAATCATTTGAATAACATCAGTATCACCAATCCAGATACTTGATCTGTTTGTTTTAATTGTTTTATTGTTAACTTTATTCGAAGCAACATAAGTAATTAAATATGTTTTTTCTGAAATATTTTTAACATTTAAGTTATCAAAAGGAAAAATTGCATTTATTTTAGTAGATGTATCTTCTAAGATATCCTTTTTATAAAATACTTTGCCACTCTTACCAAACTCCATGAAATCTTTATGGAGAATTCTTTCTAAAAATTCTTGATTATTTCTTGTTTCTTCAATCCATAAACTCATTTCTAACTTAAGTAAAAATTCTAGCATATTCCCACCTCATTACAATTTATAATTATATCATATTTAATCTAAATTTGCTTTTCTTAACACACCTTTTAAATAATTGAATAATAATCGATACTCATTATTTCTATAACTATCTTTATTACTTAAAATTTCTAATGCATCATCTCGTGCTATTTCTAAGATATGTGCATCTTCAACAATACTTGCTTTACTAAATCTAAGTTCTCCTGACTGTCTAAGTCCAAAGAAATCTCCAGGACCTCTTATCTTCAAATCTTCTTCACTTAATTTAAATCCATCATCAGTTTTTTCAAGTATTTCAAGTCTACCTTTTGATTCACTACTATCGTTATATACAAGTAAACAATAGCTTTTGATATTACTTCTTCCAATTCTACCACGTAATTGATGAAGTTGAGATAATCCGAATCGATCGCTATTTAACACAACCATTAACGTTGCGTTGGCTACATCAACTCCAACTTCTATTACAGTCGTAGATACTAATATATTAATTTCATTTTTCTTAAATAGATCCATTACATGTTCTTTATCTTCTTGACTAATTTTAGAGTGTAACATACCTACATAGTAATCACTAAACTTATCACTTAACTCTCGATATACTTTTTGGGCATTAGATAAATCAAGTGTTTCACTTTCAAGTATTAGAGGAGTTACTACATAAACTTGATGATTATTTTTAAGTTGTTCATCAATTAATAAATATATTAAATCCATTTCACTACTTTTAAATAACTTAGTATCAACTTTAATTCTATTTTTAGGTCTTTCTTTAATAATACTAATATCCATATCTCCAAATAAACTAATAGCAAGAGTTCTAGGAATAGGAGTTGCAGTCATATATAAAACATCAGGATTAAATCCTTTTTCTTTTAATTTCTTCCTTTGATTAACACCAAAACGATGTTGCTCATCAGTTATTACATATCCTAAATTATTATATCTAACATCATTACTAAATAACGCATGAGTTCCAATAATTAATGTTTGTGGATTATTTGCGATTATTTCTAAACGATCAAATCTTTCTTTATTTGTTAATTTCCCTGACAAGTAAACAATCTTGTAATCATAGTTTTTAAAATATTCTTTAAATGTTTCATAATGTTGTTTAGCTAGTATTTCAGTTGGAGCCATCATTGCTACTTGGAATCCAGCTGACAGTACAGTTAAGATACTTATTGCGCTTACCACAGTTTTCCCACTACCAGTATCTCCTTCAAGTAAACGATTCATTACATAAGGAGATTTTATATCTTTTATAATCTCATTTGTAGCTTTCTTTTGATCACTTGTTAATACAAAAGGTAATGATTTAATAAACTCTTTTACCAAGTTGATATCATATTTTTTTATTAAGCTTTTCTTAGATTTGTTCTTAAGTTTAAGATACTGCATCTTCATCTGAAACTTAAATAACTCTTCATACTTAATTCTTCTCTCAATCTTAATTAAATCCTTAGAACTAACTGGGCTATGAACTATATTCAATAATTCACTATAAGTAATTAATCGATATTTCTTAATTAAAGAAATTGGTAACTCATCTTTAATTAAATGTCCATATTCCTTAAGTGATAATTGAACTAATTTTTGGAACTGTGCATCACCTACACCATCTATATTATATATAGGTTCAATCTCATTCTTAAAATTTTTCTTCAATTTCAAAGTAGTCGCTGTAAAAGTATTTTTAATTCTATCAATATTTCCTGTGACTACTATATCTTCACCCACGGTTAAGACATTTCTTAAATAATCTCTATTAAATATCGCAACTTTAAAATTACGATCTTCAATCATTAAATCAAAAGATAGTCTATTAAAGTTCTTTCTTATATAATTAACTATGGCACTTGAAGCTACTTTTCCTTCAAGTGTTACACGTGATCCTTCGGGTGCATCTTTTAAAGTTGTTAATCTATAAACTTCATAGCGACTAGGAAATCTATTAATAATATCAAAACAATCGTAAATATCATTACGATTTAGTTTTGTTTTTAATTTAGGTCCTATTCCTTTAATACTTAGAAGGTCGCTCATAAATTTCACCTCACTACCATTATATAAAAAAAAAGAGTATATTTCTATACTCTTTTACTTACTATTTTTATTCAACTGCTATAATGTATGAATAAATATCTTGATTACCTTCAATAGTTTCAACTTCTACTTCAGAATAATGTTCTTCTAAATAAAGCATTACTTCACCAAGTTCAGTTTCATCAACAGTTTGACCGTACATTACAGTAATAATTTCACTGTTCTCATCAAGTAAAGAATCAAATAAATGTTTCACAGTCTCTTTTCTTGAAACTTCAGAAACAACTATTTCACCATTTGCGATTCCAATAAATTCATCTTTAGCAATTTTAATACCTTTATATTCAGTATCTCTAACAGCATAAGTAACTTCTCCTGATTTAACATTGTTAATAAGATCTGTCATTTCATTTACGTTTGCAGCTAATTCCTGATTAGCATCAAACATTGTAAGTGAAGCATAACCTTGAGCAATTGTTTTAGCAGGTAATACAGTTATTGATCTATTTTCAATATATTTAGCAGCAGTTTGTGCACTTAACATTACATTTCCATTATTAGGAATAATAATTATATGATCTACTTCTAATGATTCAACTGCGTTAATGAAATCTTCAGTTGATGGGTTCATTGTTTGTCCACCTTCAATAATACAGTTAACACCCATTTCTTTAAACATACCTTTAAGTCCAAGCCCGTTTACTACAGTAATAATTCCGTATTTACGAGAATCACTATGATAAACAGCATGTTCATGACCACAATCTTCTCCTTCTTCATGTGAATGAAGTAAAGTTTCAGAATGTTGTAAACTCATATTTTCAATTTTTAATGTTGCAAAGTTACCATATTGTTGTCCAAAGTTTAAAACGTCCCCTGGAGTTTTTGTATGGATATGTACTTTACAAATTTCTTCATCATTAACAACAACTAAACTATCTCCAAAACGAGAAATTCTTTTAACAAATTTATCTTTGTTAAATTTATCTCCGTTATCTAATTGGATAATAAACTCTGTACAATAACCAAAGTCAGTTTCTCCATTAAGTGGGTGAATTTCATGTTGAACTGAAGCTACAGTGTTAAATTTAGAATCTTCTAAAATTTCACCTCTAAGTGCTAAAATCATCCCATCCATAATATCAATAAATCCAGCAGCACCAGAATCAATAACACCAGCTTCTTTTAACACTGGAAGTAAATCAGGTGTTCTTTCCAAAGATTCCCATGATTCAGTACTATATACATTTAAGACATCTAATAAATCAGAATCCTTTTTAACATACTTAGTAGCAACTTCAGCAGCTTCTCTAGCTACAGTTAATATTGTTCCTTCTACAGGGTTAATTACTGCCCCATAAGCTTGTTTAACTCCTCTTGTTAATCCCTCAATAAATTGTTCAGTAGTTGCTGTTTCTAAATCTTTAAAGATTTTAGCAAATCCACTAAATAATTGTGATAATATAACTCCACTATTTCCTCTAGCTCCCATTAACAATCCTCTAGATAGTGCTTTAGCTACTTTATCTATACTTTCGTCATTCATTCCCCCGATTGCTTTTACTCCTGACATCATTGTTGATTGCATGTTACTTCCTGTATCTCCATCTGGTACAGGGAATACATTAAGTTCGTTAATTCTTTGATGATCATTTCTTAAAGCGATTGTCCCATTAGTTATTAACAGTTTCAATAAGTTTCCATCAATTACTGTCGTATTCATTTGGTTTCCTCCGTTTTATATATTATATATATACATTTTTATTATTTTCATATTTATAAAGATTCTCACTATTTTAACATACATATTTTGTAATTGCAAACATAACGGAATTATCGGGAAACGGCTCCATATATATGAATATTCACTCATATTTTGAATATCAAAGTATATTGCCTTAATTAAAGGGTTTCTACTTCTGCTTCACCATAAATAAAGACTGAATTCACAAATTTATTAGAATTGAACAAATTGAAACAACTACTTTTTTTAGAGTTTTTATAGTGCATATTTAAAATATATAGAGATACGATTTTAGTATAGCGATTATAACCCATAATACAGAGATATACGCTTTTTAAAAATAAATGGTTTTAATACTTGATTTTTAGAAATTATGTGATAAAATTATATATGCTGAATTCGAAACATGAATGGAGGGTTTTAATATGCCTAGAGAATGTGCAGTAACAGGAAAAAAAGGAATGAGTGGAAACAATAGATCTCACTCACTACACACAACTAAAAGAAGATGGAAAGCTAATCTTCAAAAAGTTAGAATTATTGACGAAGATGGTAACGTAAAAAAAGTTTTAGTGTCAGCTAGAGCCTTAAGAAGCGGACTTGTAAAACGCGCATAAATTAAATTGTAAGTTAAGTCGATACAATCGACTTTTTTTATGAAAACATTTAAATAAGATCATTTCTTATAATGAAAAAGCACTCAATTGAGTGCTTTTTTCATTTTATTCATCTTGATGAACTACAAGTAGTAATCCTTCTTTAAAACTAATAGTTCCTTCATTTTCATTTGAAATACATAAAGGGTCTTCGGTACTTAAATCTATATTATTCACATCATATTTAAATCCCTTAAGTATTAAATCTTTTATATCTTCTATTGCGAATAATGAAATATACTTAAATTTATTTTCTATTTCAAAACTTCCAGGATCTAACATATACATCATAATATCATTAGAAACAATTGATATTTTTCCAAGTTTAAGTAAGTTCATATTAGCAAACCCATGATCAAACCTACCACCAGTCCCACCATATATTACAATTTCATCATAATCCATTGATAATGCGACTTGTAATGCAAGATAAGTATCAGTATAATCTTTCTTCTCATCTAATTTCTTAATTTTTTTACTAAACTTCTTAATTAAATTAAATTGATCTTGATTAACACTATCGAAATCTCCTATTGAGAGGTCGATTGTGTTTTTATTTTGTGCTAGTAAAAAAGCTCCGATATCAACACCAATTATAAATTCATTATCTTCCTTATTATATAAGCTGGATATATCATAATTATTAGGACCTGTGAAGATCTTAATTATCATCTTAAAGAATCCATTTTTTGTTTAGGATTATCACTATTAAATATATACGAACCAGCTACAAGAACATCAGCTCCTGCTTCTTTACAGAACTTAGCAGTTATATTATTAATACCACCATCTACAACAATTAATAAATCTTTATTTAAGCTTTCTCGTAATTCACTAATCTCCATAATTTTAAGCGAACTGTTCATCATAAATTCTTGTCCACCAAATCCAGGTTCAACACTCATAACAAGTACCTGGTCAATAAATGGAATCCATTTTGCAATATCGCTAACTGGAGTAGCAGGTTTAATAGAAATACCTACTTTTGCACCAAGTTTTCTTATCATTTTAATTATTCCAGGAACATCTTCAACTGTTTCAATATGAAAAGTGATTCTATCACTTCCAGCTTCTACGAATTGAGGAATATATTTTCCTGGTTCTGAAATCATTAAGTGAGTATCTAATACTTGTGTAGTATATGGTCTTAATCCTTTAACAACAATTGGTCCAATTGAAATATTCGGTACAAAATGCCCGTCCATCACATCAACATGAAGCCACTTAGCATCTTTAACTAATGCCACTGACTCAGCTAACTTACCAAAATCAGCGGATAGTATTGATGGTGCTATAATCATAATAATTACCTCCTAGTATTTAATCTTTTGATTCTTTATTTCATCGAGTATTAACTTATAGTTATAATATCTTGATTGAATTATATTTCCGTTTTCTACTTCTTTCTTCACTTTACATGATGGCTCATTAACATGAGTACATCCTCGGTACTTACATTCACTAGATAATTCAAAGAAGTCAACAAAGCAATCAGGTACTTCTTCCTCTTTAATATCATAAAATTCCAACTTAGAAAACCCAGGTGTATCAGCTACTAATCCTCCATATAAATCATGAAGTTCTGAATGTCTTGTCGTATGCTTTCCACGTCCTAAAGCTTTTGAAATTGCATTAGTTTCTAAATTTAAAGATGTATCTAATACATTTAGTAAGCTTGATTTTCCTGCCCCAGTTTGTCCTGCGAACATACTGATTTTATCTTTAAACAAATGTTTAAATTCTTCTATACCTTCTTTAGTTACTGTTGATGTGTATATTACTTGATAATAAGCCTCGTAATACTTCATTTCTTCTTTTAATCTTACAAGTTGTTCTTCAGGCATTAAATCGGTTTTTGTAAGTACAATAACCGGTGTAATACTTTCATGTTCTATAAGTAATAAGAATCTATCAAGTAAATTAAAACTAAAATCTGGTTCTTTACAACTATTAATTAGAATAGCTTGATCAATATTAGCTAAAGCAGGTCTAGCTAAATTATTTTCCCTAGGTAGAATTTCTTTAATAAAGTCTTCATCAAACATAACTCTATCTCCTACTTTAGGACTTTCTTTTGTATGGCGAAACTTCCCACGAGCTTTTAGCTTGTGGGAATTATTATTTTCATCTCTAACGGTGTATAGTCCACCAATTAATTTTGTTATTAATCCTTTTTCCAAATGATCCTCCTATATTTGATACATTTTCATTGCTTCTTGTAAAGAAATCCTACTAAGTTTTCTTTTAGCAACGTTAGCTCCTAAATAGAATAAAATAATATATATGGCAATAGCTACAGCTCCATGCCATAGTGAGAACTCAAATGGCATAACAACATTATACATTCTTGCCATTAATAACTGTAGTGCTATGAATGATAATATAGCACTTGGTATAGTTACTAAGAACATAATAATACCATATATTAAATATCCACCTAAAATCATTTTATCTATTTCTTTATTATTATAACCTATTACCTTGAATAAAGATATATTATAGAAATTATCTTCTATTGTCATTACAGTTAAAATGTATACAACTATTGCACCAATTACAATTGAAACAAAGATCATCACAAATATCATCATATCAAATAGTGTTTGCATTCTTTGTGTTTGATCTACAATATCAGTTGTTGAAATAACAATTACATAGTTATCTGGAGATAATTCTGTTTCTGAATATATGGTATTGTAATATCCAGTAGAATCTGTTAATAAATTTGATAAACTATCAATATCAATATATGCTTTATTACCATTGTATTCAGTAGTAATACCAATAATTTCAATTTCTAAGATACTATTTCCTACTTCTAGTAGTACATTGTCTCCAATTTTAAATC
>JRFF01000025.1 GCA_000753575.1 Candidatus Izimoplasma sp. HR2
GTTTTATATTTTGTTCACTATTCACTTGGTTATGAAGTAGAGGAACATCCGTGGCTAATTAACTATTTAGAAGTATCTAAGTTATTTATTAATTTTAATTCAATGATTTTACTATTAATATATTTGGGATGGAATTTATATAACAAGTATTATATAAATAAAGTTCAATCATATTTATTTATTACTACATTACTATTATTGTGGTGTATGAATCTTGTGAGTTTTATCTTTTTTAGAGAGTCTACTAGTAACTTAATACATTTAATTTCACTAGATTCTAATTGGTACCTTTTTCTTCAAGCTGTAATTACTTTATTTGTAATTGTTTTTACAATTAAAGATTTTTATAAAATACAAAATAGACCAGTAATATTATATAGTTCTTTATTATATTGTGCATATATTATTATGAACCAAGGTTTAATAATGACTGGAATATATTCCAACGATAATATAATATTTAGTATTCAATTTTTATTAGTTGTATTTTATTATGGGAGTGGATTAATAGTTTTAATAAGTTTATATATTTCTATACAAAAAGACTATGATATTTGTATTAGCTTATCATAGCCTTTTTTAATTCTTACTATTATAGTTTAAAGAAATAATCATATATTTTTATTCAGATAGTTCTGTTAATAGTGGTATGAGGTATTCTCCATCAATAATTCCATCATCCAGTAATGTTGCTATAGGAGTATTTACTCCATCCATTCGCATAAATAAAATATTATCCTTTAGACATCCATTTGCATTGTAAATATATGTTGTCCCATTAATTATGAAAGTTTCATTTCCATTTTGATCACATTCACCACCAGCATACGCATAAACAACCTGCCCGTCAATGTGAAAGTCAAGCCAATAGTAATCAGCTTCATCTGACATTATTTCTTCTGGATTACGGTCTAGTTGCATTAATTCAACTCTTAGGGATTCAATGGATATTAACTTTTGGTTAAGGGCATCACGAAGATAAATATAGTTTGAACTACCATCCTTAATAAAGAACGACATATCAGCACTACATCCTTTGAAACTATACCCATAATTATAAGTTACACCACTATAGTAAATATCTTCATAGGTGGTATTGCAAAATATTCCATCATGTTCTTTTTCATATATGTAGTAACCATCAACAGGTTCAATGCTAACAATATTGTATGTGTTTGTTTTACATGAGCTAAGTAGAAAGACAAATACGAGAATTAATAGTATCTTCTTCATTTCAATCACTCCTTACACTAATAGTATACTCCATTTATAAATAAAGAGTATTTAAAATCAAATGTTATTCTTGTATTTTGGGTTTTCAACAAGGATAGAGTATTTTTAGAAGTCATTTACTGACTTCTTTTAATATGATAAAATGTTAATTGAGGAGATGGTATTATGGAACCTATCGGAAATACTAATATTAATAATCAAACCAATCAATTGTTAAAAATATCAAAGAGATTTGATATGAAGCAAATTAAGAAACTAAAGATACTTATTATGTTTAGGTTATTAGATAAATTAGAAGAAACTGATAATGATGAAATATATCATTTAACAGAGGAAATGATTAATAAATTACGTAATATAGATATAAGAAAACGTAGTGATATAAGGGATTATAGAAAAATTTATTCTTTACTTATTAATGTTATTAAGAAAAAATATCCTCATATTGCAAAAAGAGTAATTTCAAATAAAGGAACTCTAATAGCATCATCATCAACTATGGGAACAAGTCATTCATCAGTTAGTTCAGGAGTAATTGGAGCAGCTGTAGCTCTTGCATCTAGTTTAAAGTATGATGATGGTTCAAAAAAAAATGATAAATAGTGTAATAGTAATTGGAAGGTGATAATCATGAAAATACGTCTTGCAGATATAAATGATTTTAAGAAAGAGTGGAATTATTCTAATACTCCTACATATAAATATTTTCTAAATCAACTAATAAATGAAAATGTAGAGTTTTGGACTATTGAGTTATCAAATAAACTAATAGGTGAACTATATATCTTTTGGGATTCTGAGGATAAAGATGAGGCAAACGGGATAAATCGTGCATATCTTTGTGCTTTTAGAATTAAAGAAGAATATCAAGGACAAGGTTACGGAAAGTTATTAATGAATGCTGTACTAAAAAGAATAAAAAGTAAAGGATACACTGAAGTAACTATTGGTATAGATAATGATAATTTTTTAAAGTTAGAAGAAATGTATAATA
Organism: Candidatus Izimoplasma sp. HR2; assembly: GCA_000753575.1. Taxonomy (GTDB): domain Bacteria; phylum Bacillota_I; class Bacilli_A; order Izemoplasmatales; family Izemoplasmataceae; genus JAFGXW01. Next base: position 2,228 of record JRFF01000025.1, read on the forward strand.
AAATAGGATTCATCGTTCATGTTAAATCTACTAATGTTGATTACCATTATATTAATAAAGAGGGTAAGCCAACTACATATAAAGATTCTTATATGTTGAAAAAGAAAATATTATAAAAATAATATAGAAGTCGTTTACTGACTTTTATTTATATGTTAAAATAACAACGATAATAACAAGGAGGAAAACTAATGAAACTAATATTATTTACAACACCAAGAAACAAAGAGGTTTACATAAATCCTGAGCATGTAGCTATTATTAAAGGACATAAGAAAGATAAAGGATATACAAAGATTATGTTAGGTTATGGTGATTTTAGTTCACAAACAAATATAATTGTTGTTAATGAAAATTTAGAGACTGTTAAGAGAAAACTTATTGAATAAGTAGGGGCTAACTATGATAGATTTTTCTAATTGAAATATTATGTTAACCAAATGCAATATTACGATTAATTGAAATACTAAATATGATAATATTGATACATCTTTATATAGTGAGTATGGATGTAATAATCCAATATATAAAAAGATCCTTTTAAAGGATCAAGAATTTTGTGGAACATTATGTTCCACAGGATTATTCTTTTTAAATGATAGAATAGATAATATAGTTATATATAATGATAAAGATGGATGTAGTTCAATTCAAATAAATTATGGATCTTAAAAACAAGGTAAAGGATGATGTAAGATGAAAAGAGTTGTTATAATAGCACTGTTTATATTTTCATTAACTGGATGTAATTTTAATGAAGAAAAAATATATAGTGTTGATGTGGATGTTATACTAAATATCACAGATATGATTGAAGTTGAAGATAATCCAGGTGTTTTACGATATTCAATAATTAGGCAAGAGGATCTTATTGATGTATTCGTTATTACAGAAATAGAAATGTTAACTACTGGATTCGCAGAATTCCCTTATGAAAGTATATTTGTAGATAAAGGTCTTGCTGAATATGAAACTATATTACAAGAATTATTTGATCAAATAGCTGATGGAGATACTTTAGGTGGTTGGTTGGATCATATGGTTGGTCCTAAAGCTAAATTAATAGTAACAATGCAAAATGATACATCAACAATAGTATGTGAATTCTATCAAGATGAAAACTTAGATATTACACATCTTATAATTCAACACATTAATGAAGATGGAGTAAAAGAATCAAAGGAATATAGTTTTGAGACATATAGTGGAATATTTACTAAGTTAAGTGATCTATTGAAGGAATAGTAAAGCTTTAACTAAATAGAAAAAATAAGATTATAAAGAAGTTGTTTACTGGCTTCTTTTTTTATTGATAAATTAGTTCGTGTTACTAACTAATTTATCAATAAGATATTACTCCATTTGTGATATAATAATATTTAGGAGTGTGATATTATGTATAGTTACTTAAAAGGAACAGTCACAGAAATAAAATCAAATGGAATTACAATGGATGTTAATGGCGTAGGGTATGATGTTAGAACTCCTAATCCATATGATTATAAAATGGATGAAGAATTAAAAGTATTTATTCATCACTATGTACGTGAAGATGCTATTCATCTTTATGGATTTAAAACTACAGAAGGTAAGAGTTTATTTATTAAACTTTTAAGTGTAAAAGGAATAGGACCTAAAAGTGCTATTGCAATTCTAGCTTCAGGAAATGTAGTTGATGTTATTGGAGCTATCGATAGAGGGGACGCTAAGTTCTTAACTAAGTTCCCAGGAATTGGACCAAAAGCAAGCCAACAAATCATTTTAGATTTAAAAGGTAAAATAGATCTTAATCAAGATTCATTTGCTAAATCAACTAATATTACTGATGTTGAAGACGCATTAAAATCTTTAGGATATAAAGTTAAAGAGATTACTAAAGCAGTAAAAGGATTAGATGGTAATGAATCAACTGATGTTCTATTAAAAGAAGCATTAGCGCAAATGCTTAAATAGAAGGAGACTTATATATGGATACTTTTTTCTCACATACTATAGGGATTGAATTTACTGAATGGGGAGTTTATCACTTCATACCAATATCTTTAATCATTGTAGGTGTATTACTAATCTATTACTTTAGAAATGAGATTAGAGATTCAAAGAATGAGAAATACTTTAGATATACATTAGGTACTATTGGTATAGTAGCGGAGGTTTCACTTCAGATATGGAAACTTAGTACAGGAAACTATGTATTAGATGATCTACCTATTGGAGTTTGCTCATTTAGTTTATTTATGAGTATATATGTAATGTTTACTAAAAGCTTTAAAGTATATGAAATTGCCTATTTTTGGGCAATTGGAGGAGTACTAAGTATTCTATTTCCGGATATTTTATATGGACCTGATAGATATAGATATTATGAATACGTTATAGGACATACAAGTTTCTTCTTTATGATAATGTATATGTTGTTTGTTCATGACTTTATACCAACATTTAACTCATTTAAGAAAAGCTTTGTATTGTTACTCGCAGTTGTATTAGTATTTATTATTCCAGTTAATAATATCTTTGGTACAAACTTCATGTATTTATTAGAACCTGGGGATACTCCATTTGGAATATTCTGGGGTAATGGATATTTTCTATACTTAGTAGGATGTATAGTATTATCAATGATTGTATTGTATATATGGTATTTACCAATAGTTTTATATAGAAAATATAAAAAAACGACTTAAATTTCAAGTCGTTTTTATTTGTAATTTTTACAATTTAAATAAATTAGCTATTTTTTTATGAGAATAGTTATTACTAATCGCAAGCATCAATAAGATTCTTGCTTTTTGTCCGTTAAAGTTACCACCTAAGATACATCCTCTATTAGTTAAGTCTTTTCCACCACCAACATATGCATAAGTATCTAAGACTCTTCCTGAGTAACATCTAGAAACTAGGACAACATGAATTCCCTTTTCTATTGCTTTATTAATTGAATCTAACATCATTGGCGGAACATTACCACGACCCAAACTTTCTAAGACAATACCTTTAGCTCCTCGACTCATTAAATAATCAATAAAATGTCCATCCATTCCTGCATAAACTTTAAAAAGATATGTATCGTCATTAACCTGATTTTTAAAATCATATACTTCATGATGAGTTACATCTCTATAATAGATTACTTCACCGTGATCAATTATACCAAGAGGTCCAAATTCAACTGATTTAAAAGTATCTAAACTCATCGTATGAGTTTTAGTAACTTCAGTAGCACTATTAATAGTATCGTTCATTACAACTAATGTTCCCTTACCAATAGAGTAAAAAGATAAACAAACCTTAACACTAGATACCAAATTAGTTAGACCGTCATATCCAAGTTCACTTGCATTCTTCATGGACCCAGTTAAAACCACTGGCTTTTTGGACTTGATAACAGAATTCATATAAAATGCAGTTTCTTCTAAAACATCAGTCCCATGAATTATAACAGCCCCAAGAATGTCATCTCTTTTTAAAAAGTCTTCAACAACATCAGCAATCTCTTTCATATCTCTTGGAGTAATCGAAGGAGAAGGTTTTCTTGAAAAATCATAAACTTCTAAATTCTGAAATTCATCAATTCCACTTAAAGCTCCAATAATTTCATTTGGAGATAAACTTGGTATTGCTCCATGTAATTCTTTATCGACTTTCATAGCGATTGTACCACCGGTAAAAATCAGTGCAACTTTACTCATAAAATCACCTCGTATATATCATATCATAAAGGCCATATTATTAGTATAGAAATTTTAATAAAGGAGTAGTTAGAAGTGGAGTTCAAATATGGAAGTTAAATCAAATATATGATAGGAAATATTAGTTAACATAATCCATAATAATAATGACTAAATAGTGATCATTGAATATCAATAAATATAGAAATAGTGAGACGATTCTAAAATATACAAATTACTGATTTGAAAATGCAAACTTGAAGTGTACATTTATTTTGATTTCAAATATTGAGTGAAGAGAGGCTAGAAGAGGTAGCTATATTGTTATACCCATTATCCACATTCTTAAATCATTTCCCTTACTGGTGCTGATACATATTAGTTAACATAATATATATTATAGGAAGTAAAATGAAAATGGCCAAACAAGGCTTTTTTTAAATGAAAGAGTATTGATACCCTCTCTTTATAACGTATATTCAACCTATTCTCTTCATTTTACTTCCGTAATCATATTCAAATATATTCAATGAACATATTTAATTTACTATACTTCTTACATTATAAATGAGGTGAAATTTGAATGTGAAATATACTCTATGGTGTGTCTTTCACTTTCAAACTTACACTTTTACATCTATTTCTAAAAAACGATTACAGCGTAAATTAGGCATAAAAAAAAGGGTATCAAATAACACCCTTTTGTTTATGTTTTAATTTCAAAATACCTATATCATTTAACCCTAATTTTAAGTATACTTCTTCTGCTTCTTTTATCACATCATCATATAATATTTTAGGACTATGACAATCACTATTTAGGATTGTTTTAACATTGTATGTTTTTGCTATTTCCCAAAACTCCATTCTTGGATATGGTTGTAATATTCCTTGAGGTGTGTTAGCTCTTCCTCTTCTAAATCCATTTGCGTTAAATTCTAGTACCATATCATTATCTATAGCAGCTTGACATATTATGTGTGCTACTTTTTCTGCAGTTTCATCAAAATTCTTATATCCACACATGTATAAATCAGGATGAGCCATGATATCGAAGTAGTTTGATTCCATTGCTCTTGTTAAAATTTCAGCATATTTAAGTATTTCTTCTTTAGTTCTTAGTCCAAACCCAGAAAATAGATCAATCATACTATCTGTCATTGATATATAATGCTGTCCATGTATTAAATAATCAACTTTTTCACGTAAATTCTT
>JRFF01000026.1 GCA_000753575.1 Candidatus Izimoplasma sp. HR2
GTTTATACAACAAGACCTGATACTTTATTTGGATCAACATTTATGGTTATAGCTCCTGAGCATGAAATACTTGTAAGACAACATGATAAAATTAACAACATGAAAGATATTCATGAATATCAAGATAAAGCATTACTAAAAACAGAATTCGAAAGAGTTGAGTTAGCTAAAGATAAAACAGGAGTTAAGATTGATGGATTAGTAGCTATTAATCCAGTTAATAACAAAGAGATTCCAATCTTTGTGGCTGACTATGTAATGATAGGGTATGGTACTGGAGCAATTATGGCAGTTCCTGGACATGATGCACGAGACTATGAATTTGCAAAGAAATTTGGTTGTGAAATAATTGAGGTTATCGCAGGTGGAGATATTAGTAAAGAAGCTTACTTAAATACTGAAACTGGAACCCTTGTTAATAGTGGAATGCTTAATGAACTTAGTGTTCACGATGCTAAAATTAAGATAATTGAATTCTTAGAAGAAAAAAATATTGGTAAAAAACATACTAATTATAAAATGAAAGATTGGGCGTTTAATCGTCAAAGATATTGGGGTGAACCAATACCTGTAATTCATTGTGAAGATTGTGGAATGGTACATGTACCTGAAAAAGATCTTCCTGTAATGTTACCTGTTGTTGAAGATTTTGCTCCTGGTGATGACGGACAAAGTCCTTTAGCGAATATTCCTGAGTTTGTTAATACAACTTGCCCAGAGTGTGGTAAGCCTGCTAAAAGAGAAACAGATACAATGCCGCAATGGGCTGGATCTTCTTGGTACTTCCTAAGATATACAGATCCTAAAAACAATAAAGAATTTGCTAGTATGGATAAACTAAAATACTGGATGCAAGTAGATTGGTATAACGGTGGAATGGAACATGTGACAAGACACGTAATTTACTCAAGATTCTGGCATCAATTCTTATTTGACATTGGAGTAGTTCCAACTGAAGAACCTTATCTTAAACGTACAGTTCAAGGAATGATTTTAGGAGCTGACGGAGATAAGATGAGTAAATCTAAAGGTAATGTAGTAAACCCTGATAATATTATTAAGCAGTATGGTGCTGATACTTTACGTCTTTATATCCTGTTTATTGGAGATTATGAGCAATCAACTCCATGGAATGATAGTGGAGTAAAAGGTGCTCGTAGATTCATAGAAAAACTTATAAGATTAGAAGAAAAAGTTACTGATAAAGCTAATGATAGCTATCAAGTAATACTTCATAAAACAATTAAGGCAGTAGATGAAGATATTGAAAATGTTAAATTCAACACAGCTATCGCTAAATTAATGACTCTTGTAAATGAATTAGGTAAAGCTGAATACATTAATAAATCTGATTTTGAAACACTACTTAAAATAGTGAATCCATTTGCTCCTCATATAACTGAAGAGTTATGGGAAAGATTAGGACATAAAGAAGATATGGTTTATTCTTTGTGGCCTAAATATGATGAATCTAAATTAGTTGAATCAAATATTGAAATGGTAGTTAGTATAAACGGTAAAGTTAGAGATAAAATTATAGTTAACATTGATACTTCAAAAGATGAGATTATTATATTAGCTAAATCTAGAACTAAAATTCAAGAGTTAATTGAAGGAAAAGAAATTAGAAAAATTATAGTTGTACCTAAAAAGTTAGTAAATATTGTAGTTTAAAAACAGTGTGAAAACACTGTTTTTTTGTTATAATAATATAGTAAGTTGGGTAGGAGGGGTTATATGGATATACTCTTTAAATTAATAGCAGGGAGTATTTTATTAGTTTTATTTGGCGAATCATCCTTGTTAATTCTTCATTTGTGGAGTGATGATTGGGTTGGATGGACTGCATTTATATATTATTTACTTATGTTTCTAGGGATGTCAAACGTACATATATATGCATACATAATTGTGACAGATTTATATAAAAATCCATTAATATACATTGGAATTTGTCTTTTATTTTGTACAATTATTATGGGTTTAAGTCCTGCATCTTTGGATACAGAATTTGACAACAATTATACAATTAATATTATATTAACATTTATTCCGCTATTATTTACTTTACCCATAATGAGGGATGAAATAAAAAGGATAATACTAAACGACTAATTTTTTAGTTGTTTTTTTATTGTTATTTTTAATAAAAATTGTTAGAATAATTGAGGAAGATACTCAATATCAAATTACTTATATTAAACGCTTAAAATGATATTTAGATTAGTGAAAATAGTTTCAAAATTATAAAATGCAAAAGTAATAAACCCCTTATCTAAGCCGTTTATTTATGAAAGTAAATGTAAATAAATTTTTTATAGCTTATTTGCTTTAATTTTTGTGAATAAGTTGAAAATAGGTTTTTTTAATGGTATAATATTTTTTGGTAAAGCGCTTTCATTTAGAACGCGCAAAACTCACTTAAAAAGGAGGGCGGAAGTTCCGGTTTTTTTAACGTAATTTCTCAATCAAATATGAAAAGAATAACAATCATTTCAGGGCATTATGGAAGTGGGAAAAGTGAGATAAGTGTAAATTTAGCTATTAATAATAAAATTGATTATTTAGTTGATTTAGATATTATTAACCCATACTTTAGATCTAGAGGTTTAGCTGATTTACTAGAAGAAAAAAATATTCACTTAGTTGAATCAACAATTAAGGGAATGACAGGTAGTGATTTACCTTATATATCAGGTGAAGGAGTAGTTCCTTTTGTTAATCCTGATATTACTGCGATTTATGATTTAGGTGGTACTGAGAATGGAGCACGTGTATTAATTCAATTCTTAGATAGAGTAAAGGATCTAAATGAGATTGATTTTTTATGTAGTGTAAATATCTTTAGACCTGAAACAGCTGATGTTAAAGGTATACTTGATACTATAGCTATGTATGAAGCTGAAACTCAACTTAAAATTACAGGTTTAATAAATAATACAAATCTTATTAATGAAACAGAGGAAGTTGATTTAATAAGAGGTGAAGAAATATTAAAAGAAGTAGGTAAAAAATTAAATATACCTATCGTATACACGGTAGTAGAAGAAACAAAAAAGAATTTTAATCATGAATTTTTAGGTGAAAGAATTACTTTGATACGATATATCGCTAAGAAATACTTATAGGAGGAAATACAAAATGGCAAAAGGTCAAATTTTTATTGAAACTGACAGATGTAAAGGATGTGCATTATGTACATTTTACTGTCCAGTCCACATTTTAAAACTCGATGATACTCAAACTAACGCAAAAGGATATACTCCAATGGTTACTTTTGATCCGGATAAATGTATTGCATGTGGATTCTGTGCAATTATGTGTCCTGACTCTGTAATCACTGTAGAAAGATTTATTAAGGAGGCGACTAAATAATGGCTAAAGTATTAATGAAGGGTAATGAAGCAATGGCTCTTGCGGCAATTAAAGCAGGATGTGATGCTTTTTACGGATACCCAATAACTCCTCAAAATGAGTTACCAGAATATTTATCAAAACATATGGCATTAAATGGACGTGTATTTGTTCAAAGTGAAAGTGAAGTAGCTGCAATTAACATGGTTTATGGTGCAGCGGGTGCTGGAGCACGTGCTTTGACTTCATCTTCAAGTCCAGGGATTGCTTTAAAACAAGAAGGTATAAGTTATATGGCTGGGGCAGAACTTCCAGGTGTAATTATAAATGTAATGCGCGGTGGACCAGGTCTTGGTGGAATTCAACCTTCACAAGGTGATTATAAACAAATCACTCGTGGTGGAGGAAATGGAGATTACTATTTATATAGTTTAGCTCCTGAATCTTTACAAGAAGCCGTAGATTTAATTAAAGAATCATTTGATATCGCAGATTACTTTAGAAACCCAGTAATGATTGCTGTTGATGGTTTAATCGGACAAATGATGGAACCTGTTACTTTTGATAACGAAACTCCTAAATGGGAATTAGAGCCTAAAACATGGGCTGCTGACGGAAATAGAAGTAATAGAGAAAAAAATATTATAAACAGTTTATATTTAGATCCTTTGATGCTTGAGAAACATAATTTAAAGCTTAAAGCTAAATATGATGTAATGAGAGATAAACATCAAAGATACGAAATGATTAATGTAAAAGATGCAGAAATTGTTATTGTTGCTTATGGATCAATGGCACGTATTGCTAGAACTTCAATTGAAATACTTGCAGAAAAAGGAATAAAATGTGGAATGATTAGACCTATTACAATCTTCCCATTCCCAGATAAAGCATTTAGAAAATTACAGGACTCAGTTAAGAATATTTTAGTAGTTGAAATGAGTACTGGTCAAATGCTTGAAGATGTGAAAATTGCCAACGAATGTGAACGTCCTATTCATTTTTATGGACGTGTTGGAGGAATAGTTCCTGAGGCTGAAGAAGTTGTCTCACAAGTCCTAAAAATTATAGGAGGTGAAGACAATGCCTAAATCTAAAACAGTATATAAAAGAAGTGAAGGATTAAGCTTAATGGATAATAGTTATTGTCCTGGATGTACTCATGGTATTATCCATAAATTAGTAGCAGAATCTTTAGTAGAATTAGAGTTGTTAGAAAGAACAATTGGTATCTCAAGTGTTGGATGTTCTGCACTTAACTATGATTTCTTTAGTTGTGATATGCAACAAGCACCTCATGGTAGAGCACCAGCTGTAGCAACTGGTATTAAAAGAGTTAGACCTAATAGTATAATCTTCACTTACCAAGGTGATGGTGATTTAGCTAGTATTGGTATTGCTGAAGCAATTCATGCAGCTCATAGATCTGAAAATATTACAATCGTATTTGTTAATAATGCAATTTACGGAATGACAGGCGGACAAATGTCACCTACTACATTATTAGGACAAAAAACAACAACTAGTCCTGATGGTAGAACTAAAGCTCATGGGTTACCTTTAAGAATTGCTGAAATGATGGCAACAATTCCTGGAGCAACATATATTGAAAGAGTTTCTGTTCATAACCCGCAACATGTAGCTAAAGCTAAAAAAGCACTTAAAAAAGCCTTTAGTATTCAAAATGATAATAAAGGATTTACTTTAATAGAATTTATTTCAACGTGTCCTGTAAACTGGGGTATGACTCCAAAAGACGCAGTAGACTGGGCAGTGGATAGTATGATTCCTTATTACCCACTAGGAGTATTTAAAGATGCGACTGAAGGTGAAGAAAAATGATAAATGAAAAAGTTATAATCGCTGGATTTGGTGGACAAGGTGTAATGTTGATGGGGCAGTTACTTAGTTATGCTGCTACTGATAAAGATTTAAATACATTATGGTTTCCTTCATACGGACCTGAAACTAGAGGAGGAACAGCAAATTGTAGTGTTACTATAAGTGAAACTACAGTAAATAGTCCTGTTATTTCTACTCCTGATTCAATTATTATTATGAATAAACCTTCTCTTGATAAATTTCAACCTAAGTTAAAAAAAGGTGGACATTTATTCTTGAATTCTTCATTAGTAAAAGACGTTGTTGTTAGAGATGATGTAAATGTTTATAACATTGAAGCTAATGATATTGCTAAAAGATTAGGTAATATTAAAGTAGCAAATATGGTAATACTTGGAGCTTATTTAGCTGTTACTAAAGTATTTACTGAAGATGAAGTACTAGAAATATTAAAACAAAAATTTACTGGTGAAAAAGCTAAATTAATTGATATCAATAGAAAAGCACTAGAAGCTGGTAGATTAGCTATATAATTAAGGGGTGTAAATTATGTTTAGAGATTTTACACAAGTTTTAGATTGTGCTAAAAAGTTAGAAACTAAAGATTTAGTAGTGGCTAACCCTGAAGATAAATCAATCTTAATCGCAATAAATGATGCTTTTGAAATGGGACTTATACGTCCTGTTTTGGTAGGAGATAGATTAAGAATATTAGATCTATTAATGGAACTTGGAATTAGAAAAGAAGGATATGAAATATATAATGCAAGTAGTTATGAAGAAGCTGCACTTGTTAGTGTTAAACTAGTGAGTAAACATGAAAATGCTATTTTAATGAAAGGGCAACTTCAATCAAGTGTTTTATTAAAAGAAGTGCTTGATAAAGATCATGGACTTACTACAGGTAATTTACTTTCTCATATTGGTGTAATTGATATTCCTAGTTATCATAAACTATTATTTATTACTGATTCAGTAATGAATATTCTTCCTAGTGAAGAACAAAAAATAGAAATCTTAAAGAATACATTTAAATTTGTAAATAGTCTTGGGATATTCATTCCAAAGATTGCTTTAATATCAGCTATTGAAGTTGTAAATAACAATATACCTTCAACTGTTGAAGCTAAAAATATTGTTGATAAATTGAAAGATAATGAAGGATATTATATTGGTGGACCTTTTAGTGTTGATGTGGCTATAAGCCACGAATCAGCTAAAACAAAAGGAGTAAACCATGTAGTTGCTGGAGATGCAGATGTTCTTATTTTTCCTAATATTGAATCAGCTAATACTTTCTATAAATCAACAACTTTCTTAGCTAATGGTACACCTGTTGGATTGTTACTTGGGGCAAGTAATCCAATAGTTTTAACTAGTAGATCTGATTCTTATAAATCTAAATTATATTCTATTGCACTTGCTGTAGTAAGTACGGATATAATATGTTAATCCTGACAGTAAACCCAGGATCTACATCTACTAAAATAGCCCTATTTAAAGATTTAGATTTGATTGTAAAAGAGACGGTAAAACATAGTCAAAGAACATTAACTAGATTTGATGAACTTGCTGATCAACTTGATATGAGAAAAAAAGTTATATATAAGTTTTTAAAGAAAAATAATACTAAAATTGAAGATATTGATGGGTTCATCGGTAGAGGTGGACTTGTCAAACCTGTTAAAAGTGGTATATATAAAGTTAATAAAAAAATGCTTGATGATCTAACTACTAATAAGTATGGAGAACATGCTTCTAATTTAGGTGGGATTATTGTTTATGAAATGGCAAAAACAGTTGGTAAAGATGCTTTTATAGCTGACCCTGTTGTAGTTGATGAAATGAGTAGCGTTGCTAAAATTTCAGGACTAAACGGTATTAGTAGAAGGCCACTTTGGCACGCTTTAAATCAAAAAGCAGTTGCCAGGAAGTACGCAGAGAAGTTAGGATTTAAATATGAAGATGTTAATTTAATTATTGCTCATTTAGGTGGAGGAATTAGTGTTGGCCTTCATAAAAGAGGAAGAGTTACTGATGTTAATAATGCGTTAGATGGTGACGGACCATTCAGTCCTGAAAGGACAGGATGTTTACCGGTAGGTGCTGTTTATGATTTAGCATTTAGTGGACAGTATACAAGGGAACAATTAGCAAAGTTAAACCACGGATTTGGTGGGTTAGTTTCTTATTTGAACACGAATGACGCAGAAAAAGTTAGTGAAATGATTAGTAATAAAGAAGTTTTCGCTAAAAGAGTTATGAAGGCTATGGTATACCAAATAGCTAAAGAGATAGGAAGTTTGTACGCAGTTACTCGCGGTAATTTAGATGCAATCATAATTACTGGAGGCCTGGCCTACAACCAAGATGTATTACAACCATTACTTGAGTATTTAGATCATTTAGGTGAAGTTGTAGTTTATCCTGGTGAAGACGAATTAGAAGCTCTTGCATTTAATATGTACAGGCTTTTAAACGAGGAGATTAAGTTAAGCAAGTACTAATATAAGTAGGATGCCCTTTTTGGGGCACCCTCTTTTTATTGGATAAAATAAAAAAAATGGAGGAAAAACATGGCACAGTTAGACTTACTAAATCATTTCTGGTTAACATTATTATTATTGTTACCAGTAATACTTATTTCAAGAACAGTGGTTGCAGGTACTAAGTACTCACCAATATTAATCATTGTAATCTTTGGATTATCTTTAGGATTAATTCTTGAAGTAACTGGCATAGCAACGCCCGGCTTACCAGAGTTTCCAGTTGTTGGGTTATCATCAGGGGTTACGATTACAGCATTAATTGTTACTTTCTTTGTTGGTGGACAAAAGTTACGAAATACTTTTTATAAGCCAAAAGATTTAAAGGAAGATGACGTTATACTTAACGAGAAGGAAGTAATGTTAGGAACAAAAGGAACACAGTTAATTTTTATAATAAGAGCGTATTTTATCTTATTAGGTATTGAAGGTTTAAAAAGAATAATTTTAGGAGATACCTCTGGGGACTTAGGAGAATATTACCCACTTATTGCATTCTTCGGTCTTGCTGGATCTATTATCTTAATTGATAATAAAGCAATTATTAATAACAAAAGGAAATATTTAGGAAGAGGAATAACTGAGATTATTACTATCTTAGCTGTTCTTATACTTTCTTATTACATTGCAATGTGGATTAAAGATATTATTGCTTTACCACAAATATTCTTTGCAATGTTACTAAGTAGTGGACTTGGAATGTACTTCTCAGATTGGAGAGCAGGACCTACAATGAGATCACTCTTATTTGGGGGGATACCAATGGTACTTGCTGCTGTATTCATTGTTGGAGGAACAAGATTACTAGATGCATTTACACTTGATGGTATGTTTCAAGTAATGGCGTTTGGATTCTTTGGACAGTTATTTTGGATGTTTATAGGAATTGCATTACTTGTATTTATTGGTAAATCAAATAAAGTAGAAATTTTAGCTCCAGGTATGGCAGGATCATTATCTCACTCAGGATTAACAGGAGCTTGTACAGCTGGAGATTTAGGTGATGTAGCTAAAGAGCGTGCACCGGTTATGATTAATATTCCGTTCTTTGGACATTTATTTGTATTTACAATTCTCGCAGCTTCAGCGTCGAGAAATGAGTTATATGTTGTTCCTGGGTTAATAGTTGTATTAATTGGATTTATTTTAACCTACTATGCACTTAAAACACTTAGAACAGCACAAAGTGTTGAAGGAAAAGAGATTAAAGGATTGATTCTGTTTTCACTAGGTTGGCAATTAGTCGCAGTCTTTGGAGGATTTATAATGCTTCACTTTGCAGGTCTTAGTTTAGAATATGCAGCTATGGCAAATGCAAGCGCAATATCTCATTTTGGATTATTTGCTTCAATACAAGGTGGAATGTTTGGAGAAGAATCAATGGCTCTAATTTCATTCATCTTCGCAATGCCTTTCTTAATTCATCCAATAGTATTTGGGATGTTTGGTAAAGCAATGAGTAATAATGGAGAGATGCCTAAAAAGGTTGTTGCTACACTTGCAATTATGGGTATTGTAGGAGTATTATTCAGTTTAATAATTTTATAATAAAAGGTATAAAAAAAAGAGGATGTCTATTTGACAACCTCTTTTAATTTATTATTTTATAATGTTTTTATCATCTACAACAAAGTAAACAATTAAACCTATTACATTTGTAACTAGAATTAAAATAATCCAAAATAACTTATTGTTACTATCAATATCTGAATTGTTAATAATATTAACAATTACCATGACAGTAATCACTAAGAATCCAATCCCTAATAATAATGGAAATAAAAATACTACACTCATATAAATCCCTCCTAATTTATTTTAAAATGTTTTTATCACTTACTATAAAATATATTATTACCCCTATACCTTGTGTAAAAAGTATAAGTAAAATCCAAAAAATCTTATTTTTCCCTAATATTCTGTTATTTGTAATAACACTTAGGATTATAATAAGCTCTAAAACAATAAATACTAATGCAACTAATCCCAATAACAACATAACTTCCACAAAATCCCTCCATTCCTATTTATTATTATATCATAGTAAGTGGAAAATATGATATAATAATTTAGAGGTGATTTTATGGAGTATGTTGTATTTGATATTGAAACTACAGGTCTTGATACTGATAATGATCGTATTATTGAACTAGGAGCAGTGAGAGTAAAAGATGGGACTGTTACAGGTGTATTTGAGAAATTAATTAATCCTGGTATTTATATAAGTGATGAGATTACTAATATAAATGGTATATCAAACGAAATGGTAGTAGACGCTGATTATCCAGGTGTTGTTTTATCTGATTTTAATAGATTTATCGATGGGGTTGAGTTTTTAGTAGGGCATAATGCATACAGATTTGATTATCCTTTTATTCAAAGTGAATTTAAAAGAAACTTTATAAAACACGATAAACTATATATTAAAGATACAGTATTTATAGCAAGGAAGAAAATTCCTAGACTTAGAAGTTATTCCCTTAAGAATTTAGCTATTCATTTTGGGATTGAAAATAAAACAGCACATAGAGCACTTAGTGATGTTTATGCAACATTTGAATTATTTGAAAAATTAAGTGAAATATAAAAAGAGCATCTCATGAGTATAATACTTGTGAGGTGTTTTTTATGTTAGATTGTAAGATATGTGGAAAGAACTTGTATAAAAATATTACATTTAATAATATGTTTAGATTAGATTACTATGTTCACTCTGAATGTATTGATAAATTAGTATTTAATAACGAAGAGCAAGTAATTCCAATTGAATCAAATACTATCATTTATGACTATGTTTTTAAGGAGTTACCAAGTAGTTTTAATAAAGAATACTTAGAATTAAATTATCTAAATCAAGTACTTGAAAAACACATAGAAAAAAAGGGATGGTCAATGATGATTTTGTATGATGAATTAGTTAAAAAATTTATACAAAATAACAACCCTTATCTCTTAATAAACTTGACCAATTACCCCATTTTATTAATTTCGCTTGAAGAAAATAATATAGCTGTTTTTGAACAGTTATAATTTTTAACTTTCTGTGTATTATTATAAAAATAGCATCATAATGTGTTATAATAAATTATAAAGAAAAAAGGGAGATGATTTAATGAAAGTACAAGTTCGCGGGAAAAATGGATTTGAAGTAACTGATGCGATTAGTGCTTACGCCGAAGGTAAACTTGAAAAAGTTGAGCGTTATTTTAAAGAAGAACTAGATGCATATGTTGTTTGCAAAATCTATAAGGATCATCACAAAGTCGAAGTTACTATCCCAACTAAGTACTACACAATGCGCGCAGAGGTCTCAAATGAAGATATGTACGCAGCGATTGATTTAACTATTGATAAATTAGAATCACAAATTAGAAAGAACAAAACAAGAATTACAAGAAGTCTTCAAAAGAAAGATGGAGTTAGTGATTTATTCCATGATGCATTAGACTTAGAAGCACTACAAAGAGAATTAGTTGATTTACCAATTAAGAAAAAAAGTATTGTCCTAGATAGTATGGAAATGGAAGATGCTTTAACGGCAATGGATATGTTAGGACATGATTTCTTCATATTTAAAGAAGTTAAGACAGGAAAAGTAAATGTAGCTTATCTCCGTAATGACGGAAAATATGGTGTAATCGAAACAGAATAATTTAAAATGCGCTTCGGCGCATTTTTTTTGATACAATTAGAATATATTATATATATTCAAATTATTTGTATAAAAAAGATGTTTTATGATATGATATTAATGACTATAAAGAGGTGACGTATTATGTTTAAGAAATTTTTTGATGTATCAAGAAAAGAACTTAAAAAGTTGACAAAAATTGCTGATCAAGTTTTAAGTTTAGAAGAAGAGATTAAAAAACTATCTGATGAAGAATTAAAAGCTAAAACAGATGAGTTTAAAGAAAGAGCCAATAATGGTGAGACATTAGATGAACTTTTAGTAGAGGCTTACGCTGTAGTAAGAGAAGCATCTACTAGATTTTTAAAGATGACTCCCTTTCATGTACAGGTTATGGGAGCAGTAACGATACATGAAGGTAATATCGCAGAAATGAAAACTGGTGAAGGTAAAACATTAACTGCTGTAATGCCGGCGTATTTAAATGCGCTTGGTGGTGAAGGTGTTCATATCGTTACAGTAAATGAGTACTTAGCTAGTCGTGAAGCTGAAGGTGAAATCGGAGATTTGTTTAGATGGCTTGGATTAACTGTAGGGTTAAACAAAAGAGAGTACACTAAAGAAGAAAAAAGAGATGCATATTTAAGTGATATTTTATATTCAACTAATAATGAACTTGGATTTGATTACTTAAGAGATCACATGGTTATCTATAAAGAACAAATTGTTCAAAGACCACTTAACTTCTCAATTATTGATGAGATAGATTCAATCTTAATTGATGAAGCAAGAACTCCTTTAATTATTTCAGGAGGAACTAAAAACACTAGTAGTCTTTATCTTCAAGCTCAAGCTTTCGCAAGAAATTTAGAGATTGAGGAAGATTTTGAAGTAGAGATTAAACATAAATCAGTTACTTTAACTGAGAAAGGTATTAGTAGAGCTGAAAGCTATTTTACATTAGAAAATTTATATGAATTAAAAAATGTAGGATTACTTCATAGTATTACTAATGCTTTAAAGGCAAACTTCACTATGGATTTAGATATTGATTATGTAGTTCAAGAGAACAAAGTAATTATCGTTGATGGATTTACAGGGCGTTTAATGCATGGTAGACAGTTTAGTGAAGGATTACATCAAGCGCTTGAAGCTAAAGAGGGAGTAGAAATTAAGAAAGAAACTTCTACGCTCGCTACTATTACATTCCAAAACTTCTTTAGAATGTATCGTAAATTATCAGGTATGACAGGTACAGCTAAGACTGAGGAAGAAGAATTTAGAAATATTTATAATATGTTAGTAATTGAAATTCCTACTAATATGCCAATAGTTAGGGACGACGCGAATGATTTAATCTTTGCGACAATGAACGCTAAATATACCGCAATAGCGAAAGAAATTGAAAAGAGAAATAAATTAGGACAACCAATGCTTGTTGGTACTATCTCAATAGAAACTTCAGAACTTCTATCTAAGTTATTAAAAAGAAGAGGAGTTAAACATGATGTTTTAAATGCAAAACAACATGAAAGAGAAGCAGAGATTGTTGAAAAAGCAGGTAAAAAATATAGTGTTACAATCGCTACTAATATGGCTGGTCGTGGGACAGATATTAAACTTGGTGAAGGTGTTATTGCACTTGGTGGACTCGCAGTACTAGGGACAGAGAGACATGAATCACGTCGTATTGATAATCAGTTACGTGGTCGTGCTGGACGTCAAGGTGACCCTGGATATTCAAGATTCTTCTTATCAGGTGATGATGATTTAATGAGAAGATTTGGTGGAGATAGATTTAAAAACCAAATTGAATCACTAACAAAAACTCGTGATTCTAAAGATGAATCTCCTGTTGAATATGGAATCTTTAGTAAAATGGTTGAAAGAGCTCAAGGTCAAATTGAAGGTAATAACTTTGATAGACGTAAAACAGTTCTTCAGTACGATGAAGTATTAAGAAAACAACGTGAAGTAATTTATGCGCAAAGAAGAGATATCTTATTTGAAGAATCAATTATCGATATCGTTCATGGAATGCTTGAAAGAGCAATGAATACTAAGATAAATTCTTATGTTGATTATAGTGGAAAATCTCCAGTGGTAACTGGTGATGAGTTATATAAAATCTTAGACGGTAAATATTTTAATCCTGGATTAGTTTCTAAGAGTAGATTAAAAGATAGTCCTGAGGCTGTTTATGAGTATGTAATTTCTTTAGTAAATAAAGATATAAAAGAGAAAATTGAAAAATTCTCAATTGATAAATTTAATGAGTTTTTAAAAGTTGTTGTATTACGTGTTGTTGATACTTACTGGGTTCAACATATTGATCAAATGAGTGAATTAAGACAAGGTATAGGACTTCAGTCTTATGCTCAAATGAATCCACTTCGTGAATATCAAGAAGTAGGATTTACAATGTTTTCTGATTTGATTATTTCAATCGAAGAAAATGTTGCTCGTTATGTATTACGTGCTGTAATTAGAGATAACTTACAACGTGTTCAAGTAGCTAAACCTACAGCAACACATTCAGGTAAAGAAGAAGATACTAAAAGAAAACCAAGAGTCGTGAGTAAAATAGGAAGAAATGATCCTTGTCCTTGTGGTAGTGGTAAAAAATATAAACAATGTCATGGAAGATAAATAAACCTCAAGAGAAATCTTGAGTTTTGTCTATGAGGTGAACGTTATGCAAAAAAGTGAAATTAAACAAGAATTAAACATAATTAGTTCTCTTTATGAGGATGTTTTAAGTATGATTGATTTTAAATTACTAGAAGATGAAGTTAAGAGCCTTGAAAAGGTTACTTATGTTCAGACTTTTTGGGATGACGTAGATAACGCTAATAAAGTTGTTAAAGAATTAAAACTTTTAAAGGGTAAATATAATAAGATTATTGAGTTTAAAGAGTTATATGAAGAATGTGTTATGACCGCAGAGTTTATGCTTGAAGGTGAAGATACTGAAAGTGAATTTGTAAGATCTGTTAAGGTATTAAAAGAAAAGGCAGAAATACTTAGTGTTGAATTATTACTTAAAGCTGAAAATGATAAGTTAAACGCAATTATTGAAATACATCCAGGTGCTGGTGGGACTGAAAGCCAGGACTGGGCTGAGATGTTATTTAGGATGTATAAAAGATATGGTGAAACAAACAATCTAGAATATGAGTTATTTGATTATCAAAACGGTGATGAAGCAGGGATTAAAAGTGTTACTTTTGGTCTTCGTGGAACTAATGTTTATGGATATTTAAAATCAGAAATAGGAGTTCATCGATTAGTTAGGATTAGTCCTTTTGATAGTGGTGGAAGAAGACATACTAGTTTTGCTAGTGTGAATGTTATTCCTGAAGTTGATGATTCTATTGATATTGAAATAAATGAAAATGATTTAAAGATAGATACATTTAGAAGTAGTGGAGCTGGAGGACAAAGTGTTAATACAACTGATAGTGCAGTTAGAATTACACATTTACCTACTAAGCTTGTTGTTAATGTACAAAATGAAAGATCACAAATAAAAAATAGAGCGAAAGCTATGCAAATATTAAAAGGTAAATTATATCAATTAGAAGAAGAGAAAAAACATGCTGAGTTGTCTAGTCATAGACAAACTGGTGTTTCTAATTCTTTTGGATCGCAAATAAGAAGTTACGTAATGCATCCTTATTCGATGGTTAAAGATCATCGAACTAACATTGAAACAGGTAATGTTTCTAAAGTTATGGATGGATATATTGAACCATTTATTAATGGGTTCTTAAAACAAATTGCAAGAGGTGAACAGAGTGAGTAAACATCGTAAATTAAAAGTTGTTTCTAAGTATGAAAGATATATTATGATAAGTATCGGTATTATAATAATGAGTTTTGGGTTTTATTATTTTATATTACCTGCTGATTTAGTAGTAGGTGGAGTTACTGGGCTTGGACTAGTTCTTACAACTACATTTGAAGGATTCCCAGTTAGTGTATTTGTATTAGTGTTAAATGTAATATTATTACTCATTGGATTAATATTTTTAGGTAAAAAACTTTTTGTAAGAAGTATTTATGGAAGTTTATTGTTTCCTTTAGTTTTATTTTTAATGGAAACATTCTTACCTTTAATTGATATTAAAGAAGATTTATTTTTAGCTGTAACATTTGGTGGTGTATTACTAGGAGTTGGATTTGGATTAGTTATTAAATATGGTGGAACAAGTGGTGGAACCGATATTCCTATTAAAATATTGAATAAGAAATTAAAAATGCCGATAAGTTTAGCGCTATATAGTACTGATGGAACAATTATATTATTAGGTGTTTTAGTGTTTTATAGTGAGTATGGAATTACGGCTGGTCTTTACGCAATAATTACAATGTTTATTGGTGGATATGTAGCTGATATGGTAATTGTTGGTAGAAATAGTAAAAAAGCAGTTCAAATAATTACTGATTTTCCTACTGAGATTAAAGAAGCTATTTATGAACTTCTATATAGAGGTGTAACAGAAGTTAAAATAAGAGGTGGATATAGTAATAAAGATAAAACAATGCTTGTTACTGTAATTACTAAACAAGAGTATTATTTTATTAGAAATATTATCGCAAGAATAGATGAAAATGCATTTGTGTATGTAACTCCGGCTACGGAGATACATGGTGACTTTGAAGAAAGAGAGAGTGATTAATATGTTTAGAAAGATTATGTTTATATTTGGGGTTTTAGCAATATCGTTAACTTTAGCGGGGTGTGATACTGAGAATGAATGCCCAGTTGTGGAAGATGAATGTCCTTTAGTAGAGGATGATTGCCCTGATCCTATAGTTTGTCCTAATTTAGATGAAGTATGTCCTACAGCTGCTGAAATATGCCCTGTAGTTGCATTTGATGATGAGTTATTTCAAGAAGTATTAGAGGCTTTAGAAAGTCGTCATTATACCGAGCCAAGTAGAGAATTATTAATTGAAGGTGCTATTGAAGGAATGATTAATATTTTAGATGATCCTTTTACAACTTATTTTGATAGTTCAGAAGCAGCTTCTTATATAGCTGGATATGGTGAAACATATGTTGGTATTGGAGTTGTTGTTCAGTTTTTAGATGAGTTAGTTGTTATTCAGTCTGTAATGGACGGAGGACCAGCTGATACAGCTGGACTTAGAGCTAATGATATTATAGTTGAAGTTGATGGAATAAATCTTATTGGAATGGCATTTTATGAAATAATAGGATACGTTATTGGTGATGAAGGAACTAATGTTAATATTGGTGTTGTTCGTAACGGTATTGACGGTATTCTTACTTTCTCTATGACAAGAGCTGTTATTAGCAATCCTACTGTAGAATATACAAGTTATTTAGTTGATGGTGAGTTAATTGGATATATTAAAGTTAATACTTTTGGTGATTTAACTGCGAGTTTATTCCATGCGGCAATTGTTGATTTAGAGTCTGATGGAATTGATTCTTTAATTATTGATTTAAGAGTTAATGGCGGTGGATATTTAACTGCGGTTTTAAATATGTTAAGTGAGTTATTAGTTGATGATGGTGTAGAGATGTTTGCAACTGAAAGTTATTATGATGGTGACATTACTCGCACTGAGTATTTTGGACAATTATCTACAGCTAAAACGTACGATATTGTAACTTTAGTAAATGGTAATAGTGCATCAGCAAGTGAAGTATTTGCGAGTGCTATGCAAGAACATGGTGGATACACTGTTGTTGGTGTTACAACTTTTGGTAAAGGTACTATGCAAACAGATATGAGTTTAACAGCATCTGTTGGAGATAGTTTACATATTACTATTGGTAAATGGTTTACTAGTGATGGTAATTGGGTTCATTATGATGGTGGAACTGATGGAGTTGTTCCTGATGTTATTCAAGAATTAAATGAATATGAAAAAGCTTATAAGGTGTTCTTATTAAATGATGAAGTTATTATGTATGACACTGTTGATGATAGGACAGCTAATGTTCAATTAGTATTAAATATTATGGGGTACTCTGTAAGAACTGATGGATATTATGATACTTCTACAAGAAATGCAGTAATGGCAATTCAAACAAATAATTTATTAACAGTTACAGGTAACTTAGATAGTGATACTTTAGAAATTATTAATGAAGCATTAAATATATATCAAAATGATTCAGATAATGATTCACAGCTTCAAGCTGCGATTGATTATTTAACAGGGAATTAATAAAATTATATAAATAATATTGAAATAAATAGATAAATGGGAAGTTACTAGAATGGGAGAGGTTAATATGTATAAAAAGATATTTATAATTACTTTAGTTTTTGCTATGTCATTAACTTTAGTTGGATGTAAAAAGGAATATGTAATTGAGACTTGTGAAATTACTGGAGAAGTAGATTTTCCAGAAAATGAAATTGATTATGATTTATTATCAGAAGTTATATACACTATTGAAGGTACGCATTATACTTTACCTACTAGAGAAACTTTAATTAAAGGAGCAATCGAAGGTGTAATTAGTAGTTTAGATGATCCTTATTCAAAATATTTTAATAGTGAAGATTTTAGTGATTATGAAACGTTTTTTAATGAATCATATATTGGATTAGGAATTTCAATAGAAACTATAGATGAAGTATTTGTTGTTAGAGAAATTATTAAAGGAAGTCCCGCAGAACTTGGAGGTCTTCTATATAACGATGTTATAGTTTCAATTAATGGGGTTTCAGTTTTAGATAAATCATATTCTGAAATGTCTGATTTATTACCAGTTGATGTAGGTGAAGTTGTAGAATTCAGTGTTATTAGAAGTGGGATTGAAAATATTCATGATGTATCAGTTACAGTAGGAATTGTTTTTCATCCTTCTGTTAGTTACAGTGTAATTGAAAGAGGAAATGAACTAATTGGATATATAAATGTAAGAAAATTCGGGAATTTAACGGCAACATTATTTCTTGATGCTTTAAATGACTTAGAAGATAAGGGAATTGATTCTTTAGTAATTGATTTAAGAGGAAATCCTGGTGGAAAATTAGAGGCTACTATTCTTATGCTGAGAAGGTTATTAGTTTATAGTTATGATCCAATGTTTAGAATATCGAGTGAAGCTTATGGTGAAGTTTATAATTATTTCTATTTCGGAACTCTAACTGAACCAAAGGATTATGATATTGTAACTTTAGTAAATGAAAGAAGTGCTTCAGCTAGTGAAATTTTTGCAAGTGCAATGCAAGAACATGGTGGCTATACAATATTAGGTGTAACTACTTACGGTAAAGGTGTTGGACAAAACTCTACTGAATTAATTGAATCAGAAGGAGATACTTTACGTTTGACAACTGGTACATGGTATACAGCTGAAGGTAACTGGATTCATGGTATTGGTGTAATTCCAAATATTATTCAAGAATTAAATAGATATGAAGAAGCTTATGAAGTATTCTTACTAAATGGTGAAGTGATTAAGTATGATACTGTGGGGGAAAGAGTAGCTAACATTCAAGTAGTACTAAATCTTATGGGATACACTGTGAGAACTGATGGATATTATGATTTAGCTACTAAGGAAGCAGTAATGGAAATTCAAGCAAGTCACTCGTTGACAGTTACTGGTAATTTAGATAGAAATTCTTTAGATATTATTAATGAAGCTTTAAGTGATTATCAAAATAATGTAGATAACGATTCACAGCTTCAAGCTGCGATTGATTATTTGACAGGTAATTAAGAAAAAAATAGAATTATTTAAAATATATACATTATAAAAAAAGGGATTTACACGAAAGGGAGAAACTTATATGTTTAAAAAGATATTTTTAATTACCTTAGTTTTTGCTATGTCATTAACATTAGTTGGATGTAAAAAGGAATATGTAATTGAGACTTGTGAAATTACTGGAGAGGCAGATTTTCCAGAAAATGAAATTGAATATGATTTATTGTCTGAAGTGATTTACACGTTGGAAGGGACTCATTATTCTTTACCTACTAGAGAATCTTTAATTGAAGGTGCAATAGAAGGTGTAATAAATAGTTTGGATGATCCTTTTACAATGTATTACGATAGTGATGAAGTAGCTGAATATTATTCTCACTTTGAAGAATCATATTTAGGTATTGGAGTTATATTTAAAACCTTAGATGATTCTCTTATTATTAAGGAAGTTATAGAAGGAGGACCAGCAGAAACTGCTGGTATTAAAACTGGAGATATTATTGCTTCAATTGATGGTGTTTCGACTTTAGATAAACCGTATGCTGAAGTATCTGAATTATTAATTGGATATGAAGGAGATGAAGTAAATATTGGGGTTTTTAGAACTGGAGTTGAAGATATTCTTGTTATAACTATTACAAGAGGAATTGTTGATTATCCTTCAGTAAAATATCAAACAATTGAAAGAGATAATGAATTAATCGGATATATTAAAATAAGAATGTTTGCGGACTCAACTGCGAAATTATTTCTTGATGCTTTGAGTGATTTAGAAAGTCAAGGGATTGATTCCTTAATAATTGATTTAAGAGGAGATCGTGGTGGGCGTATGTCTACTACAACAAATATTTTGAAATGGTTATTAGTCTATAATGATGTTCCAATGGTTTATAATACAAGAAATCATTATGGAAGAACATATAGTTTTTACTATTATGGTGCTTTATCTGAACCGAAAGATTATGATATTGTAACTTTAGTGAATGAGAGAAGTGCATCAGCTGCAGAAATATTTTCGAGTGCTATGCAGGAACATGGTGGTTATACTTTAATTGGTACAACAACTTATGGGAAGGGTGTAGGACAAAACATTATAGAGTTAACTGAAGCAGTAGGAGATGGGTTACGTGTAACTACTGTTAGGTGGTTCACTGCTGAAGGTAACTGGGTTCAAGAAATCGGAGTTATTCCCGACATTATTCAAGAACTTAACATGTATGAAGAAGCTAATACAGTTTTTTTATCAAATATTGAAGTGATTAAGTATGATACTGTAGGGGAAAGAGTAGCTAACATTCAAGTAGTACTAAATCTTATGGGTTACACTGTAAGAACTGATGGATATTATGATCTAGCTACTAAGGAGGCAGTAATGGAAATTCAAACAAATAATTCTTTACCAGTAACTGGTAACATAAATAGTGATACTTTAGTAATTATTAATGAAGCATTAAGCGTTTATCAAAATGATCCTTTAAACGATTCACAGCTTGAAGCTGCACTTGATTACTTAACAGGTAATTAATGATATTTTTAGAAGAGATAATTAAAACTAAAGGAAATCGCTATTTATTAAAAGTAAGAAATAAAGAAGAAATTGAAACGTATTTGATTTATGAAAATACGATTATTAAGTATAGCTTTTTATCTCCAAGGGAATTAAGTTTAAGAGAATATGAAATAATTAAATCGGATAAAACAACTGATCAATTATATGAAAAAGCATTAAAATATATTGATTATAAAATGAGAAGTATAAGTGAAGTTAAAAAACATTTAGGTAAAGATATTAAAGATAGTTCTGTGATTAATAAGATTATAGAAAAACTTAAAAGTAATGGGTATTTAAATGATGATTTTTATGCAAAGACTTATATAAATGAGAAAATAGATTTTGATTTAGTAGGTCCTAGATATATTAGAGAAAAGCTAATATTAAAGGGAATACATTACGATATTATATATGCTAATTTAATTATTTACAAAGAGGAAAAACAGTTTGATAAAGTATTTGAATTAATTAAAAAAGAAACTAGATATAAAATAAAAAAACCTTATAAAAAAGCTTATCTTTCTTTAAAACAAAAGCTTGTGAATAAGGGATTTAGTTTAGGTGTTATAGAGTCTAGTTTATTATCAAATGTTGATTTAATTAAAGAATGTATTGATGAAGATAGTCTTATTTTAAAAGAGTTAATAAATCTTAAAAAGAAATATGATTTCACTAATTATTTAGATAGAAGTAAAGTTATCAAAGCTCTTCTTAGTAAAGGGTATGACTATGAAACTATTAAAGAACACGTGAAAGGGTGATTTAATGTCTGTAATGAGTAAAGATGATTTATACTTTTTTAATCAAGGTAAATTATATGATAGTTACCGTATTTTTGGTGCGCATATATTAAAGGATAAATCAGGTAAATTTACAGGTACAAGATTTACTGTATGGGCTCCTCATGCAAAAGAAGTTAATGTCATGGGGGAATTTAATAATTTTCAAGCTTGGGTACATAATTTAACTAAAGTTGATGAATCTGGGATTTGGAGTATAACTATTAAAGATGCTTATGAATGGAATAGTTATAAGTATGAGATTAAAACTTTTGATGGAAGATCTTTATTTAAAAGTGATCCTTATGCTTTCTTTAGTAGTGAAAGACCTGAAACTGTATCTAAGATTTATGATTTGGATGGATATAAATGGAATGATAATTCATTTATGAAAAAAAGAAATCAAGTTAATCCATATGAATCTCAAATGTCTATATATGAAATTCATTTAGGTAGTTGGATGACTAAGCCAGGTGGAGGGTTTAATAAATATAATGAAATGGTAGATTTATTAATTCCTTATTTACTTAAAAATGATTTTACACATGTTGAGTTAATGCCAGTAGTAGAACATCCACTAGATCAATCATGGGGATACCAAGGTACCGGATATTTTAGTGCAACTTCTAGATATGGTGTACCTAAGGATTTAATGTATTTTGTAGATCAATGTCATAAAAATGATATTGGAGTTATTTTAGATTGGGTTCCTGGACATATTTGTCGTGATGATCACGGATTATATATGTTTGATGGAGAACCTTTATATGAATATAGTGAAGAAGCAAAAAGAGAAAACATTGTATGGGGAACTGCGAATTTAGATTTAGGAAAAGGTGAAGTTCAAAGTTTCTTAATTTCTAATGCTTTATATTGGATGAAGTATTTCCATATTGATGGGTTTAGAATTGACGCTGTTTCTAATTTAATATATTACTTAGGTGATTCAAGTAATGGGATAAATCAAGGTGCCCTTGAATTCCTTAAAAGATTAAGTACTGAAGTATTTAAAGAATTTAATAACTGTTTATTAATCGCAGAAGATTCAACTGCG
Organism: Candidatus Izimoplasma sp. HR2; assembly: GCA_000753575.1. GTDB lineage: Bacteria > Bacillota_I > Bacilli_A > Izemoplasmatales > Izemoplasmataceae > JAFGXW01. The sequence goes on from JRFF01000026.1 coordinate 22,464, forward strand.
TATCCAAAAGTCACTCACCCTGTTCATGAAGGTGGGTTAGGATTTAATTATAAATGGAATATGGGATGGATGAATGATACGTTAGAGTATTTTGAAAAAGATCCAGTTCATAGAAAATATCATCATGAGTTTATTACGTTTGGACTTGAATATGCCTTTAGTGAAAACTATGTTTTACCACTAAGTCATGACGAAGTAGTTCACGGTAAAAAATCATTAGTAAATAAAATGCCAGGAGATTACTGGCAAAAGTTTGCAAATTATAGATCTTTAATGGGATTATTCTTTGCTCACCCAGGTAAAACATTATTATTTATGGGTGGAGAATTTGCGCAAATGCATGAATGGAAAGATCACTCAGAACTAGATTGGAATTTACTAGATTATCCTCTTCATCATGGGGCTAACCGTTTTGTTAGAGATATGAATAGAATAGTGAAAACTGAAAAATCACTTCATGAGCTTGATCATAACCCATCTGGATTTAAGTGGATTGATTCTAAAAATAATGATTATTCTATTTTTAGCTTTGTAAGATATGCTAAAGATAGTAATGATTTTACTGTTATAATTTTAAATTTAACTCCAATGGTTCATCATAATTTTAGAATTGGAGTTCCTAAAAAAGGAAAATACTACGAAATCATTAATAGTGATTATGGAGTATATGGAGGGTCTAATTTATTTAATGGAGAAAATATGTTTAGTCATGATATTCCAATGCATAATATGGATCAATCTATAGATATGGTATTAAGTCCTTTAAGTATTACAATAATTAAGTGTGGTGATTAAATGAAAAAAAGAGTTGTCGCAATGGTACTTGTTGGAGGTAGAGGAACAAGATTAGGAAAAATCACAAAAACAACCGCAAAACCTGCGGTTACTTTTGGTGGGAAATATAAATTAATTGACTTTGTTCTTAGTAACCTATCTAATTCAGCCATAAACACTCTAGGAATCATTACTCAGTATGAACCTTATGAATTACTCAGTTATATCGAACATGGCTCTACGTGGGATTTAGATGTGAATGAAGCAGGTGTAAGTTTCTTAACTCCTTATACTTCTGCGTCAGGAGAATTGTGGCAAAAAGGAACAGCACATTCTGTTTATCAACACTTTAGATTTATTGATCAATATGATCCTGATTATGTCTTAATCTTATCAGGAGATCATGTTTATAAAATGGATTATAATAAATTGATTGATGAGCATATTGCTAATCAAGCTGATGTTACTATTTCAACATTTAAAGTAAATGATGATCCTAGTAGATATGGAATATTAGATTTAGATAAAAAAGATTTAGTTGTTAGTTTTGAAGAAAAGCCAGAAAATCCAAAATCTAAACTTGCTTCAATGGGAGTTTATGTCTTTAATAGAGAAGTTTTAAGAACTTTACTTAAAGAAGGAGATAATTCAAACTTTGATTTTGGGAATGATATTATACCTCTTGCTTTAAAGAGTGATTTAAAAGTATATGGATACAGATTTAAAGGATACTTTAGAGATGTAGGAACAATTGATAGTTTATATAAAGCTAATATGGATATATTAGATAAACCACATTATTTAAAAGCTTATGACTATAGTGATTTTCCAATATTAACTAAATCATCTAATTTACCTCCACATCATATTATGGGAGATAATAAAATTGTTAATAGTCTAATTAGTGATGGATGTTTAATTAATGGAGAAATAAAACACTCGATTTTATCGAGCGGTATTTTAATTAATAAAGGATGTAAAATAAAAGATTCAATTATTCACTCAAATGTAAAAATAGGAGCAAACTCAATTATTGAAAAAGCGATTATTGTTGAAAACTCAGTTATACTAGCTAACACTATTCTTAAGTTTAAAGAAGTAACTGTGGTTGACAATGATTACCTATGGAAAATGGGTGAAGATGATGAATAAAAAGATGTTTGCAATAGTAGATGCAACTTTTAAAGTTAACTTAGAACAGTTAACTCTTCACAGAATGCCTGGAGCATTACCATTTTCAGGAAAATACCGATTAATTGATTTTACTTTGTCAAATATTAGAAATTCAAATATTATAAACGTTGCGATATTTCCTTATGGAAATTATCGTTCACTTCAAGATCATGTTGGTAGTGGAAAAAGATGGGACTTAGATAGAAGAAGAGATGGTTTATTTATTCTTCCTCCTAAGAACTTATACATCCCGCCAGAAGAAATGATTACTTTCCAACGTATGTTTGAACATATTGAGTTTTTCAAAAGATCAACTCAAGATTACGCAGTAATAACTTCCGCGAATATTGTATGGAATATTGATTTCCATAAATGTTTAGATGAACACATTAAAAGTAAAGCGGATGTTACAGAGGTTATGTATGAACATATCCGCTTAAAAACATTTATAATTTCAAAAAAATTACTTATTGAATATATTGAAACATACGATTCACTTGAATATAAAACAATGTTAGATTTAGTTGAAAAAGCACCGAATCTAAATATTCAAATATATAAACATGATAGTTATACAAGAACAATTGATGATACATTTAACTACTTAAAATCAAATTTAGATATGCTTAAATTTGATATTGGTAGAACAATCTTTAGAGAAGATAGACCTATCTATTCTAAAGAAAAAACAGCACCACCAGCTAAATATTTAAATAACGCTACAATTACTAACTCAATGATTTCATCAGGTTCTATTATTGATGGGACAGTAATTAATAGTGTTCTTGGTCGTGATGTTAAAGTTAAAAAAGGTTCAGTAATAAAAAACAGTTATATTATGAGTAACTGTGTTATTGAAGAAAATGCGAATATTAATTTTACGATATTAGATAAACAAACAATTGTAAAAAGAGATACAATTTTAGAAGGTTCTTTAAGAGATCCTTACGTTACTCAAAAAGAACAAATTGTATCCTATTTTGATAGTTTAAGAGTATTACTTGTAGCTAGTGAATCCTATCCATTTATTAAAACAGGTGGACTTGCTGATGTTATCGGTTCTTTATCTCGAAATCTAGCACGTAAAGGAGTAGATACAACAGTTGTGTTACCTCTTTATAGAAAGATAAGAAAAGAATTTGAATCAGTAATTAAAAGTGATTTTACAAAAACAATTATCTATGATGAAGAACGATATAAAGTGAGAATCTATACATATCGATATAACAAAGTAAAATATTACTTTATTGATAGTTTCTCATTCTTTGATAATGATTTAATTTATGGACTTGAAAATGACGCAGATAGATTTGCCTTTTTCAATAAAGCAGTTATTGAATTACTTGATGATTTAGATCCGTTTGATTTAATACATATTCATGACTGGCATACATCACTTATCCCTTTATTACTTGATAATTCGCCGCATAAAGGAACTCCTACATTACTTACAATTCATAATATAGATTATCAAGGAGTAGCTGAAAAAGATATAATTAAAAAAATTGGAATATCTGATTTTATTTTTAAGGATGATCATATTAATTTCTTAGAAATTGGTATTAATACAGCTACAAAATTATCAACTGTATCACCGACTTATAAGGAAGAACTTAAATATGAATATTACGGCAAAAATTTAACTTATTCTTTATTTAAAAGAGAAAGAGATTTTTATGGAATATTGAACGGTATTTCTAGTTTATTTAATCCTGAAAAAGATAAAGCACTTAAAAAGACTTATTCAGTAAATTCTTTTGAAGACAAATACATTAATAAACTTTATCTTCAAGAGAAGATGGGACTACCTATTAATAAAGATGCCTTTGTAATAGGAATGGTAACTAGAATAGTTGAACAAAAAGGATTTGATTTAATCTTATCTTCTTTTGATAGCTTACTAGAAAATACTAATATTCAATTTGTTTTACTAGGTTCAGGAGATCAAAAATATATTGATGAACTTTTAAAATTAGAAGAAAGACATCCAAATCAAATTAAATTAAATATTGGATATGATGCGACTAATCCTAATTATATATATGGAGGAGCAGATGTCTTCTTAATGCCTTCAAGATTTGAACCTTGTGGACTTGGACAAATGATTGCTTTAAAATATGGAACACTACCAATAGTTAGAAGAACTGGTGGATTAAACGATACTATAACAAGGTATGATCATTTAACTGATAAAGGTAATGGATTTACTTTTGGTAATTATGATGCAGTTGAAATGAAAAATACTATTTTAAGCGCGTATGATCTATACAAATCAAATAAAGATGTATGGAATATTTTATTAAAAAGAGCAATGAAATCAGATAATAGTTTAGTTAAATCTACACAAAAGTATATTGAACTATATAAAATGATTACTAAAAACTAAAATAAGATAACGGTTTCAGTATTATAAAACAAGTAATTATTTTAGGAATAAGTTATAATTAAAAGCATCAAAGGAGTTGTTAAAATGAGTAACTATTTTAAAGATGAAAATACGTTCATTAATGAATTTAAAGAACGTATTGAAAAAAGATATATTGTAAAGTTTAAAAATTCTACAATAAGACAAAAATATAATGTTTTAGGTGAAATGGTATCTGAAGTTATAGCTAAGGATTGGCTTAATACTAAAGAAGTATTAGAAGGTGAAACTTTAAAAGAAGTATATTATTTCTCTATGGAATTTTTAATGGGAAGATTGATTACTAATAACATAATGAACTTAGGACTTAGAGACATAGTTGAAGGCGCTTTTATTAAAGAAGGTATTGATGTTAATGAAGTAGAAGATTATGAAGCTGATGCTGGACTTGGTAACGGTGGATTAGGACGTCTTGCTGCTTGTTTCTTAGATTCTATAGCTTCTTTAAGTTATCCAGGATACGGAAATGGTATTAGATATAGATATGGTCTTTTTGAGCAACAAATAAAAGATGGATATCAAATAGAAAAACCTGATGATTGGTTAAAAGATGGATATGTATGGGAAGTTAGAATGGAAGAAGAAAGCTTAATGATTCCTTTTGGAGGATACGTTGCATTTGAAAATGAAAATGCTGTATATTATCCTGATGAATTAATTAAAGCAGTTCCATATGATGTTCCTGTAGTAGGAGATAAAAACGGGATTGTTACCCAATTACGTTTATGGAATGCTGAACCTACAAATGTAAGACCAGCTGATGTTGATGCATTTTCTTATGATACTTCTATAAGAAATATTAGTGGATTCTTATATCCTGATGATTCATCACGTGAAGGTAAAGTATTAAGATTAAAACAACAATACTTCTTTAGTGCAGCAGGACTTAGAAGTGTTCTTGAAAAACATATTTCTAAATATAAAACATTAAAAAGTATTCCTGAAAAGTTAGTATTACAAATTAATGATACACATCCATCACTATTAATTGCTGAATTAATGAGATTATTAGTTGATGACTATGAAATGCCATGGGATGAAGCATGGGATATTACTAATAGAACTTGTGCTTATACAAATCATACTATTTTAGCTGAAGCCTTAGAAAAATGGCCAGTTAATATATTCCAACCAGTATTACCGAGAATATTCCAAATAGTAGAAGAAATCAATAGTAGATTTTGCGGGATGTTAATTGAAAAAGGATATGACCAAGAAACTATAAATAAATTAGCTATAATTTCACATGGTAGAGTTCATATGGCACATCTTGCTATTGTAGGATCATTTAGTGTTAACGGTGTAGCTCAACTTCATACAGATATTCTAATGAATATTGAAATGAAAGCATTTAATCTTTTATACCCAGGAAAATTTAATAATAAAACAAATGGTATAACTCATAGAAGATGGCTAAAACATTCTAATAAAGAGTTATCTGATATCTTAGATACAGTTTCAGATAAATGGACAAAAGATCCGTTTGAACTTGAAAAATTACTTCCGAAAGCAAAAACTAAAAAATATAAGAAACTTATTAAAGATATGAAACATCAGAAAAAAGTTGTTCTAGCAAATAGAATATTTGAAGAACAAGGGATTCAATTAGATCCAAATTCTATCTTTGATATCCAAGTTAAAAGAATGCATGAATATAAACGTCAGTTAATGAATGCCCTTCACATAATGCATGTATATAATAAACTTAAAACTGATAAAGAGTTTAAAGCTAATTATTATCCCCATTCATTTATCTTTGGAGCAAAAGCTGCAGGTGGATATTTCTATGCTAAAAAGATTATTAAGTTAATAACTTCAATAGCAGAAAAAGTAAACGCAGATGAAGAAACAAATGATTTACTTAAAGTAATATTTGTTGAAAACTATAATGTTACTTATGCTGAACAAATTATGCCAGCATGTGATATTTCTGAACAAATCTCAACTGCTTCAAAAGAAGCAAGTGGAACTGGAAACATGAAATTCATGATGAATGGTGCTATTACTCTTGGTACTTTAGATGGAGCTAACGTTGAAATTGCTGAGCTTGTAGGAGAAGAAAATATTGTGATCTTTGGTCTAACAAGTGATGAAGTAAATGAAATGAATAAAGCTAACTCGTATAATCCTTTGGAGATGTATGAATCTAATAAGGACTTAAGATTAGTAATAGACCAATTAACTAACGGATTCTTTACAAATGTTGATGAACATGAATTTGCTGAAATTAGAGAAAAATTATTATTAGTTGATCAATACTATGTATTAAAAGACTTTGGTGGTTATGCACAAGCTCATATAGAAGCAAATGAAATGTATAAGGATGAAGAAAGATGGCTTGAAGCAAGTATTATTAATATTGCGAAAAGCGGATACTTCTCAAGTGATAGAACAATTAATCAATATGCTAAAGAAATTTGGAATATTAAGAAAATTAAATAATTTAAACGGCTAAATTTAGCCGTTTATTTTTTTATTTATAAATCGCTTTTCAATTCATAATTCATATTGTATAATATGCGTATAATTAGTAAATAACTTTTAGAGGAGGAAACTTATGGGTTACTGGGGACTAGGTATTTTTGAAAATGATGATGCAGTAGATTTATTAACTGAGTTTGAAGAGCAAAATTCTTTTTCAGTTCTTATTAATGCAGTTGAACAAGTTATAACTGATGATCAAGTAGAAGTAGAAGATGTTAATGCAGCTGCTGCAGCTATTGAAATAATTGCTGCGATTTATGAGAGCAAATCAGATAACTTTCCTGAACTTGAAAGTATGACATATGAACAGCTAGTTTCTAACTTTAATAATGAAGTTACTAGTACTATTCTTTCTTTATGTGAAGACGCTATGTCGATCATTACAAGGATGGAAGATAACATGCAAGTTGAGATATTAGATAATCAAGGATTACTTGAAGAATGGCTTGATGTTATTGATGAATTATCAGAAAGATTATTTTAAAAAAAAGTGCAGAAATGCACTTTTTATTATTCTAGTTGACATACCTGTAATTATAATTTATACTATGATTGAATTAATCTTCAGGGCAGGGTGTGATTCCCGACCGGTGGTATAGTCCACGAGCGTGATAAGACGCATGAACAGGTGTAACTCCTGTACCGATAGTATAGTCTAGATGAAAGAAGATATTATTTTGATATATCCCTTTTTAAATGAGCCTAACGAAGATTTAATTCGTTAGTTTTTTTATTTTAAAAGGAGGAAAAAAATATGACTAATGACACAAAAAAAATGGTTACTTTAGGAATTTTATCTGCACTTGGTGCTATTCTTATGATAATTGAAATTCCTTATCCTTTTGTACCATTCCTTATGCTTGACTTAAGTGATGTTGTTGTTCTAGTTATCTTTGCATTTTACGGCTGGAAAGAAGCCGCACTTGTTGGGTTGCTTAAGACAATTATACATGCCCTTACTAAGGGTGCTGTAGGTCCAATATTTATTGGACAAATAACAGCGTTTATCGCTAGTATGTCATACGTACTTGGAATGTACATTTCAGCTAACAAATTAAATCTAAATCGTTTACTTTCTGCGATTGTTTCAGTAATGGTGGTTACTATTATTTTAACAACTGCAAACTACTTATTCATTACACCAATTTGGTTCGGTGGAACAACATTCTTAGATATAAAAGACTGGGTTACTCCAGATGCTTTTGGTCTTAATGTTGAAGGTGGATACTTAATAGCGATTTTGGTAGCATATGTTCCGTTTAATTTGTTAAAAGGAGCAGTTATCACGAGTGCTTACTTTGTAGTTTATAAATCAATTCATTACTTAAATCCAAATAACTAAAAAAATTAAAACACTTCTTATCAAGTGTTTTTTTTGTTATACTAATTGAAGAGGTGATACGGATGTATAATCAAGCATTAGAAGCAAAGAATTATATTAAAAAACAATTTAAAGGTAATCCTAAAACTGCGATAGTTCTTGGCAGTGGATTAACTAGTATAATGGATGAATTAACAGATAAAGTAGAGATGCTTTATGAAGATATTCCTAATTTTGTAGTAAGTACAGTAAAAGGACACACTTCTAAATTAGTTTTTGGGAAACTAAATGGAAAAGAAGTACTACTTATGAGTGGTAGATTTCATTTTTATGAAGGATACACTATGAGAGAAATTACATTCCCTATATATGTATTTAAGTTACTAGGAATAGAAAATTTAATATTAACTAATTCATGTGGTGGAATTAACACAGATAAAGTAAGTCCTGGATCAATAATGGTAGTTAATGATTTTATTAATTTAATGCCATCTAATCCTTTAGTAGGAGAAAATGATGAAAGATTTGGAACAAGATTCCCAGATATGACTGAACCTTATAGTTTAGAACTAAGAGCTATAGCTGAAAGTAAAGCTAAGTTACTAGATATTCCTTATGTTGAAGGAACATACACAGGATTTATTGGACCATATTATGAGTCAAAAGCTGAAATTCAAATGATTAAAAGAATGGGTAGTGATGCAGTAGGAATGTCAACTGTACCTGAAACTATAGTTAGTAATTATTTAGGATTAAATACACTCGCGTTTGCGACTATTACTAATATGGCTACGGGAATTCAAAAGATGAAACATTCTCATGATAACGTAGTAAAAATGGCAAATGAGGCTAGTAAAAAATTAGCACTTTGGATAAAAGAAATAGTAGAAGAATTATAAAATAACACCAATCGGTGTTATTTTTTTGTATTTAACTTGACTAATTGACACCCTGTCAACTATAATATTAACAGTATGTCAATATTGAACTAAAAAATATTATTAGATAAGAGGTGAATATTATGCCAAAAGATATGTTTAATCACATACCTAAAGAGAAACAAGAAATGTTCTTAAATGTAGCAATAGAAGAGTTTACTATGAAAAGTTTTGAACAAGTTAGCGTTAATTCTATTGTGAAGACTGCTGGAATTTCAAGAGGGTCATTTTATACTTATTTTGAAAATAAAGATGAGTTATTTAATTATATTTTTACTAAAATTCGAGAAGAAAGATTTAATTATGCTAAAGAGTTACTAAAGGAATCGAATCGAGATTTCTTTGTATTCATTGAAAAGTTATTTGAATATGACTTTGATCATTTTTCAACTAAGAATAGATATTCACTCTTTAGAAATTATATTCATTATATTCAAGTACATAAAGGTGGGTCAATTAAAGATTCAATGATTATGCCTCTTAGTGGTAAATTTACTAAAGAAGATAGATCTTATACTAAAGTATTTGATGTAAAAAAATATGGAGATAGTGATGCTGAATTTTTAGACCTAGTTGAGATGACTATGTTAATAGTAGTAAATACTTTCTTAAAGTCTGAATCAGAGAATTTAAGTAAAGATGAAATAATAAAAATATTTAGGAAAAGAATCGAAATACTAAAGAACGGTTCAAGAAAGAGAGAGAAATAATATGATAGTAGTTATATTTGTAGCGTTACTTACATTACTTGCAGTGTATAAAGGAAAATGGGTTCGTAATCAGAATTTAAAATTATATATAGGAGCTACTGTGCTTGCGATAATTGCATTTTTACTAGAAGACAAAGTAAAAATATTTGAACCGTTTGTACAAGGATTTTTAGGTCTTAGTTTCTTCTATATTGTCATGATGACAGGAGCATTAAAAAAGAAATCGAAATTGAGAATAAAATTTGCTGGAATTAGAAGAGAATATTCTATACTAGGATTTATCTTTATAACTCCACACGCACTTAAATATTTTGTTGAGTATTTGAATGGTGAAATAGCTTTAGAGTGGTGGGGAGTAGCAACATATTTAGTTATGCTCCCATTGTTTATTACTAGTTTTATGGTAATAAGAAAGAAAATGAGTCGTAATGCATGGGTTTATCTTCAAAAACTTGCGTATGTCTCATATATAACATTGTTTATTCATTTAATATTGAATGCATCTAATACTCCTAACTTAGTAGTATACTTATTATTATTTGTTCCATATATTTCAATGAAAATATATAGAGAAATATTAGAATATACTAGTAAAAAGAAAGTATTAGAAACAACTTAATTATAATAAAAAACTATTTAAAAAATAGGCGTATTAATTGTAAAATTTCTAATTTTGAATTAAAATAAGAAAGAAGAAATTTAATAGGAGGAAATGAAAAATGAAATTTGAAAATGATTTTTATGTTACTGGAGCTAAAGTAGGAAAACCTGCTCCTAAATTTGAAATGGACGCAGTACTTCCAACGGGAGATTTCTTAGACCGTTTTGGTAAAGTTAACTTAGACGATTTACTAAATGAAGGTAAATGGGTAGTATTATATTTCTATCCACTTGATTTTACATTTGTTTGTCCAACTGAGATTAAGAGGTTTAATGCTTTAACTGAAAAATTTGCAGAAATGAATGCTGAATTAATTGCTTGTTCAACTGACTCTGTATTTAGTCATTTAGCTTGGCAAGAAAGAAGCGATTTAGAAAGACTTAAACATATTCATGCATCAGATAATAATCATGTTGTAAGTGAAGCTTACGGAGTATTAGATGATGAAAAAGGTGTTGCTTGGAGAGGTACATTCTTTATTGCACCTGATGGAACACTTAAAGCTGCTCATGTAAATCATGGTGAAGGTGGAAGAAACGTTGATGAAGTTTTAAGAACTTTACAAGTATTCCAAAAAGAAGTAGAAGGAGAAATGGTTCCTTGTGGATGGAATCCTGGAGACGACTTACTTTAAAAACTAATAATTTAGGCAATCACAAAAAGTGATTGCCTTTTTATATTGTTTTTTGTATAATAATATTTGGGAATGATGTTCTCCCTTAGTTAATTCTAAAACCGCATTTAGTGCTGATGACTTCTACCTATATGGGTGAGGTGTCGGCTTTTTTAATACGTAAAAGAAATGAGGAATTAATATGTTATTTAGTTTAGCTTTAATATTTATGATTGGATTAATACTTGGAGAGATCTTTATTAAGATTAAATTACCAGGATTTTTAGGGATGATTATTACTGGGGTAGTACTTGGACCTTTTGTTTTAAATATGATTGATTCTACAATCCTAGATTTATCTAGTGATTTAAGAGAAGTAGCTTTAATAGTTATTTTACTTAGAGCAGGACTTAATTTAGATATTAGTGATCTTAAGAAGATAGGAAGACCAGCATTATTAATGTCGTTTATTCCTGCGACTTTAGAAATAATTACTATTATTATAGTAGCTCCTTTACTATTTGATATATCTTATATGGATGCTGCAATACTAGGTTCAGTTATAGCTGCGGTTAGCCCAGCTGTAGTAGTTCCTAAAATGATTAAGTTAATGGATGAGGGATATGGAAAAGAAAAAAGAATTCCTCATTTAGTAATGGCTTCAGCGAGTGTTGATGATATTTATGTTATTGTATTATTTAGTGCTTTTATTAGTATGCATCAAACTGGAGATATCAGTTTAGCTAGTTTATATATAGTACCAATGTCAATTGTACTTGGAGTTTTACTTGGTGGAGTTACAGGAATTGGATTATCTTATTTCTTTGCTAAGTTTAGAGTTAGAGATACGATAAAAGTATTAATTATTTTAGCGGCATCTTTCTTTATGATTACATTTCAAGATTTTGTATCTGACTATGTAGCAATTTCAGGATTACTTGCGATAATGGTTTTAGGAATCACATTCTTAAATCAATCAGAAGAAAGAGCTTTAAGATTGAGAGAGAAGTTCTCTAAGTTATGGGTCTTTGCTGAATTAGTATTATTTGTACTAGTAGGTGCTGCAGTTGATTTAAGTGTTGCGCTTAACGCAGGATTACTTGCACTTATATTATTAAGTATTGGATTACTATTTAGATTTAGTGGAGTAATGCTAAGTTTAATTAAGACTAATTTAAATAAACATGAAAGACTGTTTGCAGGTATTTCTTATTTACCTAAAGCAACAGTTCAAGCAGCAATTGGTGCAATACCGCTCGCACTTGGTGTAGAGTCAGGAGAATTAATACTAGCTCTCGCAGTTCTCGCAATAATTATTAGCGCACCTCTTGGGGCAATTGGAATTGATCTAACGTTTAAGAAATTCTTAGTTAAAGAGTAGTTAAAAGGCTATCAATAATATAAGTGAATTATCACTTGAATTGTTATTTGTAAAATTATGAAAAATTATGTATAAAAAGACCATTTGTGTTTGTAATAAAGGTCTTTTTATTATATAATAAATAATGACTTTTTTGAAAGAAAGGTGTGATGATTGATGTACGAACTAGAATATGATAAATGGTTATCGTTTAAGGGCTTAGATACTGAACTTATGGATGAATTAATAGGCATGAATGAAGAAGATAAGGAAGATGCATTTTATAAAACACTTGAGTTTGGAACTGGTGGAATGCGAGGTATTATTGGCGCAGGAATAAATAGAATGAATAAATATACAATTAGAAAAGCAAATTATGGCTTTGGGAAATACCTATCAGATAAGTATGGTGAAGGTGTTTCAAGAGGCGTTGTAATTGCACATGATAATAGAAATAAGAGTGTTGAATTCGCTCAACAAAGTGCAAGTGTACTTGCTAGTTTTGGAATTAAAACTTATTTGTTTGATGGTTTAAGACCAACTCCTGAGTTAAGTTTTGCTGTTAGAGAATTAAATGCTATTGGTGGAATTGTAGTTACTGCAAGTCATAATCCTCCAAAGTATAATGGTTATAAAATATATGATGAAGAAGGATGCCAATTAGTTCCTAAATACGCTGACTTAGTTATTGAACTTGTTGAAAGTGTAGAGGATGTATTTAAGATTGATTATATTGAATATAGTGAATTATTAAAATCTGGAATGAGTGTAATAATTGGTAAAGAAATGGATGATTTATTCTTAGATGCAGTTGATACTGTACAATTAAGAAAAGAAGTTCCTAAGAAACTAAAAATAGTATTTACTCCACTTCATGGTACTAGTGCAACTATTGGATTAGAAGCTTTAACTAGAAATGGATATGATGTAACACCTGTTAAGGAACAAATGGTTCCTGATCCTAACTTTGGGACTGTTACTAGTCCTAATCCTGAGAATAAGGAAGCATTTGAATATGCAATTAAGTTAGGAAAAGAAATAGGAGCAGATGTATTAATTGCAACTGATCCTGATGCTGATAGACTTGGTGTTGCTTGTTTACATAATGGTGAATATATATTATTAACTGGTAATCAGACTGGAGCTATTTTAGTTGATTACATTTTACGAACAAGAAAAGAACAAGGGACTTTACCTAAAAAAGGAATGGTATATAATACTATCGTTACTAGTGAGTTAGGAGCAGTAATTGCGAAGAGTTTTGGAATGGATGTTGTAAGTACTTTAACTGGATTTAAATTTATTGGTGAACAAGCTAAATTAATAGAAGATACTGATTATGAATTTATGTTTGGATATGAAGAAAGTTATGGATATGTTATTAAAGATGTTGTAAGAGATAAAGATGCTATTCAAGCATTGTTATTATTGAGTGAAGTTGCTAATGTTGGTAAACTTGGTGGTAAAACTTTATATGACTATTTATTATTCTTATATGAAGAATATGGATATTATATTGAAGACTTAGTTAATGTGGTACTTGAAGGTGTCGCAGGAGCGAATAAAATAAAAGAAATAATTGAACACTTTAGAAATAATGCACCTACTGTAGTTAATGGTATGAAAGTTGTTAAAGTAGAAGATTATAATTTAAGTATTAAGTATGAAAATAGTGTTGAAAGTATTATTGATTTACCAAAATCGAATGTACTAAAATATACTTTAGAAGATGGATCTTGGTTTGTACTTAGACCAAGTGGAACTGAACCTAAGTTAAAAATTTATATTGGTGTACTAGGAGACAGTTTAGAAGATTCTAAGAATAAAAATAAGTTGATTAAAAATGATGTTTTAAATATAATTGATACAATATAATTTGAGCTAGAGGACGTGAATTTATGATTAAAAAATCAAAGAAAGTAAAAGATTATAAATTGTTAACGAAGGCTTTGCCTACGTTAAGATATTTAGATCCACATTCAGTGTTTATCCATTTACAAAATAGTAGATGTAAAACATATGATGTATCTGTTAAAGAAGGAGACCGTGTATTATTTGGTGAACAAATAGGTGTTAGACATGGTGGATTCTTTGAACAACCAGTACACGCTACAGTTAGTGGTACAGTTGGAAAAATTACTAAAAAGTTACATCGTACTGGTAGAAAAGTTGATGTTATTGAAATTAAGAATGACTTTTTAGATACACCGCATGAATCTGTATATGATAGACCTGATGCAATTATTGAAAAGATGACTCAGGCAGATATGGTTGAAATTGTTAAGGAGAAATCTTTGGTTGGTCTTGGTGGAAGTGGATTCCCTACTTATATAAAGCTTGGAACTAAAGAAAAGATTAATACAATAGTAATAAACGCTGTTGAGTGTGAGCCTTATTTAAGTAGTGATTATAGACTAATTTTAGAACATCCTGAAGAGGTTATTACAGGATTAAAATATATTATGCAAGCATTAAATGTTGATCATGCATTAATAGCTATTAAGTCTATGAAAAATCCTTTATATGAAGTGCTAACTCAAGTACTTGAAGTTAGATTCCCTGAACTTAATATTCAAGTTGTTAAGTTAGGTAACTACTACCCACAAGGTTGGGAAGTTGAAATGTTTGAACAAGCTTTAGGGATAAGAGTACCTCCAGGTGAACTTCCTACTAAGTATGGAATTATTGGATTTAATGTATCAACTACTGTTGGTGTATTTGATGCAATCAAACATAATTTACCTGTTACTAAAAGACATTTCACAATTACTGGAGATGCTGTTAAGTTCCCTCAAAATATTTTTGTTAGAGTTGGAACTAGTGTTAAAGAGTTAATTGATGTTTGTGATGGATTCTTAGATGTAGAAGAAGATATTGTTATTGTAATGGGTGGTCCTATGATGGGAACTAGTGTTACTACTAGTGATGTTGTTGTATCTAAAACGACTACTTCAGTAATTATCTTAAAAGATATTCAATATAAAGAAGAACAATGTGTAAGGTGTGGAAGCTGTGTATATAGTTGTCCTACACATTTACAACCAGTTCAGATTATGAACGCAGTTAAAAGAAATGATAAAGACGTGATGAAAGGACTTAATGCTAATGAATGTATTGAATGTGGATTATGTGCATATGTATGTACTAGTAAAATTCATGTAACTGATTATGTTCGTAAAGCTAAGAAGTTAATTGGGTGATAATTATGGAAACAGTTATACCGAAAATAATTAGAAGAACAAGTCCTTATTTAAGACGTCCTAAAGCTAATGTTACTAGAATGATGAGAGATGTTACTATAGCACTTTTACCAGTAACTATATTTGCGATTTATAAATTTGGAATGGCTGCAGTAATGATAATTTCAGTAAGTATTCTATCAATGATGGCTGCTGAATATATTTATTATCAAATAGTTGATAAACTAGATGATGAAAAATTTAAATGGAAAAATAAAAGTTTTACATTATATAATTTTAGTACTATTACAAGTGGATTAATTTATGCGTTAATCTTACCTGATGCGACTCCTTGGTTTGTTGTTATGATAGGGGCAGTATTTGGGGTTGTATTTGGTAAATTAATCTTTGGAGGATTAGGACAAAACATCTTTAATCCTGCGGCGCTTGGTAGAGTATTTGTTTTAGTAAGTTTTGGTACATTAATGGTGTTTGATGTGGATACTGTGGCTGGGGCTACACCACTTGGTGTTATTAATGATGATATCTTTAACTTAGCCTTACTTAGTGATTTTAGTATTATGAACTTATTTACTGGTATGGCAATACCAGGAAGTATTGGAGAAATGAGTGTAATACTAATTTTAATTGGTGGAGTTTATTTAGCACTTAGAACTAGTTTTGAAGTTAGAATTCCAATAGCTTATATTGGAACTGTAGCGTTACTTGCTGGTGCAGTTGCTATATATAAAGGAATAAGTTATGAATATGTTTTATTCCATGTATTTAGTGGTGGATTAATATTTGGGGCTATATTTATGGCAACTGATCCTATAACATCACCATTAACAATACCTGGTAGAATATACTTTGGATTTGCTCTTGGATTCTTAACGTTTATTATAAGAATATTTGGGGCATACCCTGAAGGTGTTATGTTTGCGATACTTATAATGAATATGTTTGTTTCAAGTTTTGATTACTATAAATGGACAAACAGTAAAATTACTAAAAGACAGAAAATAATATTCAGTATTGTTGTACTGCTAAGTATTGCTGTTACGTTAGTAGGTGTTAGTTATGTTTAATAAACTTAAAACAGCTTTTGTTCTAGTAGTAATTGGAGGGTTAGCTGGAATTATTATATTTGGAGTTAATGAGTTAACTTATGAAAGAATTGAAGCTAATATAGTAGAACAAGAAAAAGCGTATTATCGTGAAATATTTGATTTTGAAAAAGATTTTAATATGTTTTTAGAAATAAATGAACTTGACGGTGAATTAGATCAAGAAATTATTATTTATGAAGCTGATAGTAATGGTAATAAAATTGATGGAGTTATTTATGGTTATGCTTATAAAGATATAACTAAAAATAATTATGGAGATATTACTGTAATAGTTGGTATTGATTTAGAAGGTAATATTGCTAAAGTAGTAATTGGTAGTAATAACAATACTCCAACATTTGTTAATAAGATAGAAACTAAATATCTTTATAAATTTGAAGAGCAAGATATTAGTGATTATAGTATTGATACATTTACAGGAGCTTCTTATACATATGGATCAGTTACTAATGCTATTGATTTAGCTAGTAATTATTACTTGGAAAATAGAGGTGATGAATAATGAGTAAAAAAGAAAACTTCTTAAAAGGGTTCTTAAAAGAAAACCCAATATTTGTCTTCCTTCTAGGAATGTGTCCAGCACTTGCTGTTACTGCAACATTTGAAACATCACTTGGAATGGGATTACTTGTTGTATTTGTATTAACAGGAAGTAATATTGTTGTAAGTTTAGTAAAAGGGTTTATACCTGATCAAGTTAGAACACCTGCATATATCGTTATTATTGCAACATTTGTTACTGTTGTTAAAATGTTAACTTTTGCTTATGCAATTGAATTATATGATGCTTTAGGTGTATTCTTACCATTAATCGTTGTTAACTGTTTAATACTTGGTAGAGCAGAAGCGTTCGCTTCTAAAAACAATGTATTAGATAGTACAATTGACGGAATTGGAATGGGACTTGGATTTACATTTGCTTTAGTAGTTATCGGTGTATTTAGAGAATTCCTTGCAACTGGTGGAATTCAATGGGGAGTTTATTTACCATTCTTTGTTGATGCACCTATACATTTATTTACACTTGATTGGATAATTAATTTATTTACTGATGGATTTGTTATAGCTGATTATGGTCTTGCTGTATTTAGTCTTCCTCCTGGAGCGTTTATTGCTCTTGGTATAATACTTGCTGGATTCCAATTTAAAAAATCAAGACAAATCAAAAGAGAATTAGAAGA
This sequence comes from Candidatus Izimoplasma sp. HR2, assembly GCA_000753575.1. GTDB lineage: Bacteria > Bacillota_I > Bacilli_A > Izemoplasmatales > Izemoplasmataceae > JAFGXW01. The sequence goes on from JRFF01000026.1 coordinate 40,413, forward strand.
AAAGAAAAAACTTATTGCAGAGCGTAAAAGACAAGCTCTTGAAAAGAAAAAAGAAAAAGCTTTAGCGGCAGCTAAACTAGCAAAGGCAGGTGAATAGTATGAGTTTTACAGTATTTGCAACAGCAATTATTTCAGCAATGTTGATTAATAATGTTATCTTAATGCAATTCCTTGGTATTTGTCCTTTCCTTGGTGTTAGTAAGAAAAGTAGTAGTGCCGTTGGAATGAGTGCAGCTGTATTATTTGTTATGGTAATAGCTTCAGCTGTTACGTATACAATTTATGATTTAGTATTATATCCGTTTGATATACCATATATTTCAACTATTGCATTTATATTAGTAATTGCTAGTTTAGTTCAATTTGTTGAAATGGTTATTAAAAAGTTTAGTAAACCACTTTATAAAAGTTTAGGTATTTATTTACCACTTATTACTACTAACTGTGCAATACTTGGAGTAAGTGAAGGAAATATTACAGGTATATGGACTGAAACTATGCCTTACTGGGAAGGACTATTTACTGCGGTTTCAGTAAGTGTCGGAACTGGTCTTGGATTTGGGTTAATTATATTTGCATTTTCATCAATTAGAGAAAAATTAGATGGTAGTAACGTTCCTGCATCATGGAAAGGTGTTCCTATTAGCTTAGTAGTTGCTGGAATCATGAGTCTTGCTTTCTTAGGACTTGCTGGAATTATTTAATGGGTGGCTTCTTAATACCTGTTCTCGTTATTGGAGGGCTTGTTATAGTGTATATACTTAGTTATGCATTAAACAAAAATACACCAATTCCTGAAGAATGTTTAGAAATAGTAGATAGTACGAAATGTGAATCTTGTCATAGTTTCACATGTACGTATAAGAAATAGAGGTGACTTATGGCAGCTTTTATTACATTAGGAGTTATGGGTTTAGTACTTGGACTTGGTTTAGCGTTTGCTGCTGACTATCTTAAAGTAGAAATTGATGAAAGAATACAAACAATAACTGATTTATTACCTCAGTATAATTGTGGTGCATGTGGATTCCCTGGATGTGCTGGATTTGCTGAAGGTATTGTTGAAGGAACTGTTGAAAAACTTACAGATTGTAAGCCAGGAAAAGATGAACATTATAATCCAATACTGGAATATATAAAAGATCATCCTAATCCTGATGGATCTTTAATTAAAGTTATAAAATAAGGAAGTCATTTAGACTTCCTTTTTTTATTATTTTTTATTATTCATTTGTTTGAAAACGTTATCATCTAGAAAACGTTATCATATGGGAAATAATAGTTCTATTTAGTTGAAAATATAAATTGATAATGATATAATTATTTCGGACTTTTTAGAAAAATAATATATATATATGAAAGGTGAAAAACTATGAAAAGAATTTATATGTTTGGTGAGGGTACTAAAGAACAAAAGAATCTACTTGGTGGAAAAGGTGCTAACTTATCAGAAATGAAAACGATGGGTGTTCCTGTTCCGGCTGGTTACACTATCACTACTGACATGTGTGTTGATTACTATAAAAACGGAGGAAAAAACTCTGATGCATTATTAGCTGATATGCATGAATATACAGCTAAATTAGAAAAAGAAACTGGAAAAGAATTTGGTAGTTCTACTGATCCATTACTAGTTTCAGTACGTTCAGGGGCTAGAGTTTCTATGCCTGGTATGATGGACACTGTATTAAACTTAGGTTTAACTGATGTTGCTGTTGAAGCAATGATTGAAAAAACTGGAAATCCAAAATTTGTATGGGATATCTATAGAAGATTTATCCATATGTTTGGTGAAGTTGTTCAAGGTGTTGAATATGAATTATTCGCTGCAGTACTTGATAACTTAAAAGAAGATAAAGGTTATGACAGTGATTTATTATTAGTTGCTGAAGATTGGAAAACAGTTTCTAAAGCTTATTTAGCTATCGTCGAAAAAGCAACTGGAGCTCCATTCCCACAAGATCCTTTTACTCAATTAGAAATGGCTGTTAATGCAGTATTTGAATCATGGTATTCAGATAGAGCTAAGATTTATCGTGACCATAATGGAATCGATCATACTTGGGGAACTGCAGTAAACGTTCAACAAATGGTATTTGGTAATACTGGAGAAGAATCTGGTACTGGTGTATTATTCACTAGAAATCCAAAAACTGGAGAAAAAGAAATATTTGGTGAATTCTTATTCAATGCACAAGGTGAAGACATTGTTGCTGGAATTCGAACTCCACTTAAATTAGAAGAACTTAACGTTTATAATCCAACTCTTTATAAAGAGTTAACTGATATCTTGGATAATTTAGAAGCTCATTATAAAGATGTTCAAGATGTTGAGTTTACAATTGAAGATGGTATTTTATACATTCTTCAAACAAGAAATGGTAAAAGAACTGCTGCAGCAGGAGTGAAAATTGCTGTAGATATGGTTGCTGAAGGATTATTAACTAAAAAAGAAGCTGTTGCTTCTATTGATGTTTTTGCTCTTGATCAATTATTACACCCAGTATTTGATGAAGTTGCACTTGAAAACGGGGAGTACGTAACTGAAGGTTTAGCTGCATCTCCTGGTGCTGCAACTGGTAAAATCGTATTTTCTTCTGAAAAAGCTGCTACTTTAAAAGAAGAAACTGGAGAAAAATTATTATTATTTAGAAAAGAAACTTCACCTGAAGATATCGAAGGTATGATCGTTTGTGAAGGTTTCGTTACTCAACTTGGTGGAATGACATCACATGCCGCAGTTGTAGCACGTGGAATGGGTAAATGTTGTGTTTCTGGTTGTGGAGCTCTTCAAATTAATGAAGAAGAAGGTTACATGATTATTAACGGTAAAAAATATCCTGAGTTAACTCCATTCAGTATTGATGGTACAACTGGTAAATTATACGCTGGAACTGTTGAAACTAAATCAGCATCATTCAGTGAAGATTTCCAAACTATCCTTGAATGGTCAAAAGAAATTAAATTCTTAGGTGTTAAAGCAAATGCTGATAATGAAAGAGATAGTTTAACTGCTTTATCATTCGGAGCTGAAGGAATTGGTCTTTGTAGAACTGAACATATGTTCTTCGATGATACAAGAATTACTGACGTTCGTAGATTCATTATTGCTAATGACCTTGAAGAAAGAGAATTAGCGTTAACAAAATTATTACCTCATCAATTAAAAGACTTCACTGAAATCTTTAATGCGATGGATGGTAAAACTGTATGTATTCGTTTATTAGATCCACCACTACATGAATTCTTACCTCAAGCTGATGAAGTAGACGAAGTTGCAGGGAAACTAAATATTACTCCTGATAGATTACATAGAGCACTTGAAACATTACATGAATTCAACCCAATGTTAGGTCATAGAGGTTGTAGATTAGGTGTTTCTTATCCAGAACTTAGTGTTATGCAAACTAAAGCAATCATTATGGCTGCTATAAATGTTACTAAAGCTGGTAAAGTTGTTAAACCTGAAATAATGGTACCACTTATTTCTACTATTAAAGAGTTAACTTATTTAACTGAATTTATTAAAGAAACTGCAGATGCTTTAATAGCTGAAGCAGGAATTAAATTAGAATACAAAGTTGGAACTATGGTTGAAACTCCTAGAGCTGCATTAATTGGAGAACAAATTGGTGAAAACGCAGACTTCATTAGTTTCGGAACAAATGACTTAACTCAAATGACATTTGGATTTAGTCGTGACGATGCTGGTAAATTCTTAAAAGATTATAAGACTAAAAATATTTTAAACTCAGATCCATTTGCTGCTGTAGATCAAACTGGTGTTGGTCAATTAGTTAAAATAGCAACAAAAGATGTTCAAAAAGTTAATAAAGATATCGTAGTTGGTGTATGTGGTGAACATGGTGGAGAACCAACAAGTATTGAATTCTTCCACAATTCAGGATTAGATTATGTATCTTGTTCTCCATTTAGAATTCCAGTAGCAATAGTTGCTGCTGCACAAGCACAATTAAAAAATAAAAGATAATTAAATAATATTAAAGCACTGAAATTTTCAGTGCTTTTTTATATAAAATGAACAAGATTGATGAATACACTTGCTTTTATGAAATATTTTCATCAGTTTTAAAAATTATTTTCATCAAAAAAGACTTTGTTTTATACACTCATAAGATTTTTTTTTTTTTTGTTGCATAATGAAAGGGTTCACATTATAATAGAAATGTAACGCTTCGATACAGTTTTTAATTCTGCTATAAATCAACATTATTATTCATAACTTTAGGATTATTTAAGTGAGTATGCATCCTATAAAAGTTTTGAATAAATTTTTTTATAATTTAGTCGAAACGTTTCGATAATAGATTTATAATATATAAGGAGGAAACAAAATGAAAGTAATTTCAAGGTTTTTTACCCTAACGTTACTAATTGGGGGAGTATTCACTCTAAGTGCGTGTAAACAAGATGATCCTGTGATTGATCCAATTACAGAATACAATGCATTAGGAGAATGGTTGGATGGCGGAGATAGCGTTTATACTATCGATACTAATACAGATGAAGAATTGTCATTTTTATATGATAAATTGACATTTGCTTATGGAAACATGAATAAAGAGATATTAGATGATTTATCTAGTTTTAAGAAATTAGTGGTTACTGCTGAAGGTAGTGGTACTATGCTTTTGAAATTAGAAACTGATTCTGGAGATTCAAAAGAAATTAGTTTAAACATTACTGGAGTAACAGGTTCATATGAATGGAATTTAATAAGTGATTCTGAATTTTTAGGTAATGTTACAAGCATAGTAATTATTTCAGCTCCCGGAAAAGAGGATTCTATTGGAGACATTACAATTACTAAATTAATATTTTCTGTAGATGTTGCTGAGAATTTTATTATTCAAACAGACTTTAACAATATCCCACAAAATGTAGTTGAATATGATGGTGTTGAAGACACATTTGATTTCAATTCAAAATGGGAAAATTTCTCAGAAGAAATTTACACAGTTGTATATGATTCAGATACAGCGGATGTTTCTTTTGATAAAGGTGCTGGATTTGAATGGAGTGCTTTAAAAGTTTCTGTTCAAGGAGACTTTTCAGATTTTAATTACATTGTTTTAAAAGTTTCAGGTACTGAGGGTCAAAAACTGCTTGCTAAACCAAATGATTTTGGTGATTATGAAAATTATGTTTTCTTAAATTCTGAAGAACAAGAACTAGTTTTAGACATATCAGAAATGACTGATGCTGAGAAAAATTCAATTACAGTAATTTATTTATTTGGTGCAGCAGGACTTGCTCCTGTAACTGGATTTTTTACTATACATGAAGCATTTTTTGCTGAAGAGTATACATATGCAGCTCCAGTTGTAGTTAAAAACATATATGTGTCAGGGGATTCATTCTCAATAGCACATTGGTATGACGGTGGAGATAACAACTACACAATTACAACTAGTAGTACTGACACAATTATTGATTACACTAAAAATGGTGAATGGACATATGCGATTTCAAATATTGAAGGAGACTTGTCTTTATTCACAAAAATAGTGGTAGAAATTACAGGTGTTGAAAATAAAACAGCTTTATTAAAAGTTGAAGGTGCAACAGGCGCAAAAGAAGAAGCAATAACTTTTGATGGTACTAGACAAACAATAACAATTGATTTGTCAACAATGACTGAAGTCCAAAGAGAAACAATTAGCAAATTCTTAATATTTGCTGCTCAAGGGTCAGCTATTGGAACTGGCTTAATCACAGTTCATAACATAACATTTATGAAAGCAGGATTAAATATCAATAATCTATGGATTGAAAATGATCTTGATACTTATGACCCTACATATGATGGTTCAAAAACTGTAGTTGATTACACTAAAATTGCAGGTCAAGAATGGTCGTTTATGAAGGCAGATTTCACTGCTATTGATGTAAGTGAATATAATACATTAACTTTAGTATTAGATGGAACATCAGGTAATCAAGTATTAATTAAAGCTAATGATGATGGAGCTACTGAACAATGGGTAACATTTGGTGATAATCCAATTACCGTTGTTGTTACAGCTGAAGCATTCACTAATGTAGTAATATTTGCTGAAGGTGGAACTGCACCAGCAAGTGGTACATTTGAAGTGTTAGAAGCATCTTTAGGTTTCGTTGCTGAAGAAGTAGCTCTGGATTTAACTACAGTTGTCGACTTCACAGAAGGAACATTTGTAGAAGGAGATGCTGGAACTTATACATTCACTGTATTAGACGGAACAACGGTTGTTGATTACGTTAAAGGTATTGGACAAGAATGGATATTTGGGAAAATTGATTTTGATCAAGAATTAGTTGCAGGATTAAATACAATGACTTTAGTACTTGATGGTACTTCAGGAACTCAAGTACTACTTAAACCTAATGATAACGGAGCTTTAGAACATTGGGTAACATTTGGTGATGACCCAATTAGTGTTGTTATTAATGCTGATAACTTTAGTAATTTAATTTTCTTCGCTGAAGCAGGATTAGCAGATTTAACAGGACAATTTACAATAATTAGTGCAACATTATCATATTCAGCAACATTTAGTGATTGGGTAGATAATGGAGATGCTGCGTACACAATCACTAATACTGATGGAGTTGTAAGTGTTGATTATACTAAATTGGCAGGTCAAGAATGGGCTAATATGAAAATTGAATTTGACCCAGAATTAGTATTTGGATTAAATACATTATCAATTACTTTAACTGGAACAGTTGGAGAAACAATATTAGTTAAGCCTAATGATGATGGAGCTTTAGAACAATCAATTACTTTTACTGATGATCAACCAATTACGATTACAGTTACTGCTAATTCATTTAGTAACATTATTATATTTGTAATGCCTAATACGGCACCTGCAAGTGGTTCATTTGAAATCAACGAAGTTGTAATATATTTCGAGTAACACAATATTGAATATTTTAAAATAATATACTTGAAGTTGCCATAGCCTCTCAGCAATGGCAACTTCAAGTATAAAGATAAATATAGGAGGATCGTATGAAAAAATTATTAGTTGTAGTAACAATTACTTTGTTATTGTTTACTTTGTCTGCTTGTAAAGAAGACAAAGTACCAGATGACAGAATTATTATAACTTATGCATCATGGAATTTAGGTAGTCCTGATACTTTGGAAACAAATATGGAACGCTTAATGATTGATGCATTTATGGAAGAAAATCCTAACATCAGAGTAGATATTATTGAAAGACCAAAAGTGCCTGGGACTAACGGTGATATGGATTGGAATGAATTTCTTGCAGCAAGAGCATCTACACAAACTTTACCAGATGTATTTCAATCAGATAACATACCTTATTATGTAATCAACGATTGGACTTACAATATTTCTGATATTGCATTAGCCGATAGTGAGTTTTTAAATATTAGTGAAGACATTAGAGGCGTAGCAACATATAATGATAAAGTAATGGGTATTCCAAATGCAGTATTTTATGCAGGATATATTGTTAATAAAACATTGTATGAATATCAAGGGCAAACAGCTCCTGATTTAGACACAACGATGGAAGAATTTCTTACATTAACAAAAGCCGCTGCAGATCATAATTCAAGTACTAATCAAGGTGTTATTGGATTAGAGGGTATTGAACATATCATTCATTGGTATCCAGCACAATTAAATGAGAATTTAGGATGGTATACTCTTAATGAAGATGGTTTTAATCTTGATTCAAGTGAATTTGGAGATTCAATTAGTTTATACAGAGATTTAGCTACTGATTCTTCATTTGTTTGGGAGGCATTACTGAGTGCTTCTGCAGTAGAAGATTCAGGTGTTGATATCTCTACAATGTTCCCAGAACCTGTAGGTGCATATTTTGATAACGGTGCAATACTTGCAAAATGGTTTTATTCTTGGGACTTTGGATGGATTCAAACAAAAATTAATGATGGTGATTACCCTTGGGAATTAGATTTTATAGGGACACCTGTTGTAAATGGAAATAAAAGTGTACCAATTGTAGCTGACTTCTTTACATTAGCTTCAAATACAGATTATCCAGAAGAAGCATACTTATTATCAAAATGGATGGGATTTGGTGTAGATGGATATTTAAAAAGAATTGAATTGAGTACAACAGTACCAGGTATTTCAAAAGTCAACTTTGCTCCAATACAAAATGATGTTCAGCTTTTAGATGCTTATTTTGAACTGTATCCTGGATTACCTGGATTAAGAACAATTATTGAAGCGGGATCATTTATTGTAGAACCACCTAAATACATGCCAGGATATATTGATGCACGTTACCAAGGTACATTTGATGCAGACAATAAAATGAGTGATGTTATTAACTCATTGTTAAGTGGTGAGATACAATATGCTGATATTAAAGTTGCTTTAAATACTCAAGCAAATAATCTTTATAATCAAGCAAAAACTTTGTTTGATGATGCATTATCTGACAAATAACTAAATTGCTTATTAGTTTAAGGAGGAACCAAGATGAAAAAAGCGAAGTTATATATTGTTATATTAGTAATAACAATTTCATCTGTCTTACTTTTCAATTTAATAAATTCAGAAAAGGATTTTTTTCCTGAATTTGCGAATTATGAATTAATTTCTGTGGAGGGCACTTATTCTGCATTTATTAACGAACACAAAAGTGATTATATTGAAAATAAGGTATCGTACCAAATTGACTATGAGGATTTTAATTTAGCAATTGGAGAAGTTGTTTCTGACGGTTACTTCGATTGGAGTTCTGACACATCAATAACTACATACTTTGAAGTAAATGAGGAGGGGTTATACCTTGTTTACTTTGATTATGTATCTATTACAGAAACACATATGCCTGTTACAATGGATTTAACTATTAACGGTGAAAAACCATATGAAGAATTAAATCAAATTATTTTAGATACTTTGTGGACAGAGGATAATTCTGAGTTTAATATTGATCGTTATGGAAATGATGTTTTTAATGAACAAAGCATTTACGAGGAATTCCTTGTAAAATCTCTTCGCGATTCTGAAAGATTATATGAAGATGGATTATATATTTATTTAGAAAGCGGAGTTAACGAATTGGTTTTTAATAAGAGTGCTGGACATATAAAAATCAAATCAATTTCAATTGGTACTCAACCTGAATATGGAACATATGATGAATATATGCAGTTATATAGTGATAAACCAATAATCGAGATGTATTCAGAAAAAATAGAAGTAGAAGATACATTGTATAAAAATTCTTCAACTATAATACCTGGGATAAATAGAGACCCATTAGTAGAACCATTTTCTTTAACAAAATTAAAATTAAATGTATTGGGAACCGATACATATGATTTACCTGGAGATTCAGTAACCTGGATGCCTAGTATCACTAAAGCAGGTCTCTATAACTTAACTTTTAAAGTTAACCAAAATACTGATAATCGAACAATGTATCGCACGCTCTACATTAATAACAAGATTCCATATGATGAAGCAAAGCACTTAGTGTTTGAATATTCGAATGATTGGAACAATATTTCTATAAGAGGTTTCAAAGAAGAACCCTTAATGATTTATTTGGAACCTGGAGACACTATTACTCTTGAAGTTGATGGAACATTATTTAATTCAATATTAGTTAAATTAGATAGTTTAGCATCAGAAATCGCTCAACTTGGACTTGATATTACAAAACTAACGAAAAACAATTCGGATCAAGGAATAGACTGGGACATTCCTGCTCATTTTCCTACAGTAGAAGCTGACTTAAGTCGTTGGATAGATGATTTAAATGAAATTAATGATACCTTAAGGACTCTTTTTGGTTATGAAGATGATTCAAAAATTATGAAGGACTTTGAGGCTGCGATACTAAAAATAAAAATAATTCAGGATGATGTAAATGAATTACCACGAAGATTAACTGCTATTTCAACTGGTTCTTCTTCAGCGCTCCAATTAATAACAAATCAAACTGATATAATAAAATCACAAAGCATGATTATAGATGCTTTGTATATACATTCAAATGATGTTGACTTAGAGGATGCAAATCCATCTTTTGTTAACTCTTTCTTAATAAGTGTACAAAGGTTTTTCTTATCTTTTATAGACACAACTTATTTAAATAAAGCAGATGAATATGAGCTTGAAGTATGGGTAAATAGATCAAGACAATTTACTGACATAATACAACAACTTGCTGATTCTGATTTTACAGAAGAAACAGGGATAAGTGTTAAAGTATCACTTATTAAAGATGACAGTAAACTACTCTTATCCAATTCAGCTAACCAGCAACCTGATATAGCTATGGGAGTTTCAGCATGGATTCCTATAGAATACGGAATGCGTGGAATGCTTTATGACATGAGAGAAGCAGATAACTATTTAGAAATTCTTTCAATATATAATCAGGAGCAATTAGTTCCAATGGTTTATGATGATCATCTATATGGGTTACCTGAAACCCAAAACTTTTATGTTTTGTTTTATAGAAAAGATATTATAGTTGACCAACTTGGATTAGAAGTTCCATCGACATGGGATGACGTAATTAATATATTGCCTATATTGAATCGTAATGGTATGAGTTACTATATTCCATTATCTTCAAGTAGTGCATTTAAATCTTTTGACTCAACTGCACCATTTATTTATCAATTTGGTGGCTCTATATATGCTGAAGATGGTTTTACAAGTGCTATTGATGAAGAAGAAAGTATAGAAGCTTTGGAATTCATGACAGATTTATATCTTGAATATGGGACTCCAGTACAAACTTCTAGTTTCTTTAATGAATTTAGAAATGGTACTGCACCAATTGGAATAGGTGACTTTGGGATGTATTTACAACTTATTAATGCAGCATCTGATATACGAGGTTTGTGGGATATTGCTATTGTTCCTGGAGTTGAAACTGTAACATATAACAAAGACTTAGATTCATATGAATCAACAATTAATAGATCTATGCCAGGAGCTCAACAATCGACAATTATTTTTGAGAAAAGTGATAAAAAAGATGAAGCTTGGGAATTTTTATCATGGTGGATGTCTACTGAAACACAAGTTAAGTACTCTGAAAGACTTTTAAATACATTAGGAAGTCAATATATTTGGAATTCTGCGAATATGGAAGCTTTTTCTATGTTAAGAATTGATTTAACACATAAAGTTACAATACTTGAACAATGGGAACATCTAAAAGAAGTTCCTAAAATTCCAGGATCATATATAATTGAAAGAGAAATTTCGAATGTATGGAACAACGTTGTATACAATGATGTGAATTTACGTAGTTCAATAAGCGAAGCAAAAATAAAGATTGATAAAGAAGTAACTCGTAAAATGCAAGAGTTTGAATATATTGATTCTCAAGGTAATGTAATTCGTACATTTATCTTACCTAATAAAGAAGACATAAAAAAATGGTTTGGAGGTGAATAATGTGGAAAGAATATCTACTATAAGAAGAACAAAAGACTGGTTTAAATTTCAAAAGAAAATGTTCCGTCATGACGATAAAGACGCATATTTATTTACGCTCCCTTATGTTGTATTGTTTATGATATTTGTTATTATACCTATAGTATTAGCAGTGCTTTTGTCGTTCACATTATTTGATATGGTTTCTTTTCCATCATTTAATGGTGTTTATAATTATGTTTTCCTTTTAACTTCTGATGAAGAATTCATGAGATATATTTTGCCAAATACAATAAAGTTTGCATTTATTGTTGGGCCTGGAGGATATGCTTTATCATTTATTATGGCATGGTCTTTATCACAATTGACACGTAAGATTCGAACTGTTTTAGCAATAATATTGTATTCTCCTTCCTTGACTGCCGGTGTAACAATGACTGTTGTTTGGCGAGTTTTCTTTGCAGGTGATGAATCAGGATATTTAAATTCGATTTTATTAAATTGGGGAATAATTGTTGAGCCTATTGCTTTTTTACAATCTCCTGATTATTTATTTACAATAATGATTATTGTTGCATTATGGTCATCAATGGGAGTTGGTTTCTTAGCTATGTTAGCTGGGATATTAAATGTTCCTCATGAACTTTATGAAGCTGCATACATTGATGGATTAAACTCGCGTTTTCAAGAGATTTGGTATATTACTATACCTTCAATGAAGCCTCAAATGCTTTTTGGAGCAGTTATGACAATTGTTGGAACTTTTAGTGCAGGAGCTTTAGGTGTACAACTTTCAGGTGCTAATCCAACACCAAATTATTCAGGTTCATTAATTCTAAATCATATTGAAGATTATGGTTTCATTAGATACGAAATGGGATATGCAGCTGCTTTGTCTGTTGTATTATTATTAATAATATATTTCTTTAGCCGTATATCATGGAAATTATTTGGAGAGAAGGATTAATTATGGCAAAAAAATTTCACGCAATTAAAATTAATCCCAAAAAATTTACTAAAGATCAAATCCCATTTTTATTATTAGTTTTACCTGTAGCGAGTTTTATGATGTTACCACTTTTATACATTTTCAACCATGCTTTTAAACCTTTTGATGAATTAATAGAATACCCACCAAAGTTTTTTGTAAGACGTCCAACATTGGATAACTTTTTTGACTTGTTTGACGTAGCTTCATCTACAGGAATTCCTGTTACAAGATACTTATTCAATAGTATTTTAATTACAGTTTTAGTTGTTGGCTTATCTGTATTTTTGGCAACTATTTCAGGTTATGCTTTATCAAAAATGAAATTTCATTTAAATACTTATTTAACTAAAATAAATACTGTTGCTATGATGTTTGTTGGTACAGCTGTAATTATACCTAGGTATTTAGTAATAGAAAAAATGGGGTTAATCGATAACTTTTTAGTTCATATTGTTCCTATGATCGCGATACCTGTTGGGTTGTTTTTGGTTAAACAATTTATAGATCAAATACCAGATGACTTAATTGAAGCAGCAAAAATTGACGGTGCTAGTCACTTTACAATTTATAGAAAAATAATTGTACCTCTAATTTCCCCTGCGATTGCAACAATCGCAATCTTGTCATTTCAAGGTGTTTGGAATAATGCTGATATTTCAGCAACATTTATTAATTCAGATTCTTTAAAAACATTTGCATTTTATATGTCAACACTTTCTAGTGCTTCAAACTCTGTCGCTGGAGCTGGTATTACAGCTGTAGCTTCACTGATTATGTTTTTACCAAATTTAATTATTTTCATATTTTTACAATCTAAAGTCATGAACACAATGGCTCATTCCGGAATTAAGTAGGCGATGTTATGAAAAAAAATATAATGTCAATATTTATAGTTCTAATAATTTCAATGTTCATAAATATAGTTGTGCCTACAGCCGCAGGATCATATGGTATACCATATGACACATATACATTGAATGCAAGTGGTGAGAAAGTACAAACTCAAACTGCTTATGTACCTGTTGGATATATAGGTGAGCAATTAGATTTTGATCAACCTCAAGACATGTTCATATTAGAAGATGTATTCTATATTGCTGATACAGGTAACAAACGCATTGTAAAAATGAGTATTGCTGGAGAATTAATTGATGAGTATTCTTTTGATGAATTTGTAGAACCAGTTGGAGTATTCGTAAAAAATGAAACTATATATGTAGCAGATAAAGGTGCAAGTTCAGTTTTCTTAATTAATGAAACAAACAAAGAAATTGAGCAAGTTATTACAAAACCGACGTCACCAATATATGGACAACAAAACGAATTTACTCCTTTAAAAGTTGTTGTAGATTCAAGTGATTCAATATACGTAATTGGTGAAGGTTCAACATCAGGGGTTATTCAACTAAACTATGCTGGTGAATTTATTGGATATTTAGGAATAAACAGTGTCGATTTATCAATTCGAAAGATATTATATAATTTTGTAGTAAATGATCCTAATTTATCAAATAATAGACCTGCTTCTCCAACAAACATTGCACTAGGTACTAAGGGTGCAATTTTAACTACGAACACAAATGTTTTTGAAACATTTAAACGATTAAATATAACTGGTATTAATACATTAAACGGTTCAACTGTTTATCCAACTGGAGAATTAGCTGATATATGGATGAGTGTTGATGAATATATATACCTTGTCACAAAAACCGGAGAAGTATATGAGTATGATGCAAATGGAAATATGTTATTTCATTTCAATGCTGCGAGTTATGGAATTCGTCAATCTTTAGGATTAATTCATCAAGCATCTGGAATAGTGACTGATGAAAGTGGAAACCTCTATATTTTAGATGCAGGTTCATATGGGTTTATTCATGTCTTTCAAAAAACATCATTTGTAAATCTAATTCATGATGCAGTAACTTTATTTAATGATGGGAAATACATCGAATCAAAAGAACTTTGGGAAGAAATTTTACGACAAAACTCCTCTTTTGCATTAGCACATACCGCTTTAGGATATGCATATGCAAAAGAAGGCAATTTTGAATTTGCTTTATCCGAGTTCTATGACGCAAAAGACTATAATGGGTACTCAACTACATTTTGGGAGATTAGAAATATAAAAATCCAAGAGAATTTAGGAACTTGGCTAATTGTATTTATTATAGGAATTATAATATTTAAGATTTCTAAAAAAAGCATTAAACATTCTGGATTTTACTCAAAATATTCTACTAAGATTACACATTTTAGGAATGAAAAAACTATTAAAGAAATGTTATATTCACTGAATATATTAAAACATCCTTATGATACATACCTAAGTATTAGAAGAATGAATGTTGCGAGTTATAAATCTGCTTGGATAGTTTTTATAAGTTTTATTTTTGTTTATTTAATTGATATATATGGTACTGGTTTTTTGTTTAAGAGTACTAATACAAATCAAATTTGGATTCAATTCTTGATTGTTGTGAGTACTTTTGGACTTTATGTAATTGTTAATTACTTAGTATCAACATTGAATGACGGTGAAGGGCGATTAAAAGATATTTTTATTGCATCTAGTTATGCATTATTACCTTTTATAATTTTCACTTTACCATTAACATTGGTTTCTCATGTATTAACATACAATGAAATATTTATTTATGAATTTTATAAAGGTGTTATATTAACTTGGACTATTTTATTAATATTTATTTCAATTCAAGGAATTCACAGTTATAAATTTATTGAAACAATTAAAAACACTATTACAATAATCTTTGGAATGTTTATTGTAATGCTATTAGGATTACTAATTTATGCCTTTTTAGGGCAAATAATTACGTTTATTTTATCTATTATAAAAGAGGTGATTTATCGTGTATAAAAATAGAGTAATATTATTAACCGCATTATTTTTGTTATCGATGGGAGTCGTTTCCGTTTTTGCTTTAACAGAGAGTAATGATGAATATACTTTAAAAGGTTTTTATGATATTTACCCTTATGTTGATTCAAATCGTTATACTCATATGAAATCTGATGAAATAGCTGTTAATACACAAGATGTCAATTTAGAGTATAAAGCAATATCAACTGAAATTGGAACAGTTTACATAGATGAAGAATCCTTAGCATTTCAAGTTTATAATAACAATGAATATTTATGGTCATCAACTATAGATTATAGTGGAGAAGATATTTCAGAAAGTGTTCTATATTCTATGCGTAGTGCATTAAATATAACTTCTTTTAATACAAACAATGTAAATTATACTATTGTTAGAGAACATTTATTTACTCCTGGAACAGTTGTTAATATGGATGAAACTGAAAATGGATTTGAAGCTAATATAATTTTTGGTATTTCTAAAATTGAAATAACAATGGCTGTTAGTTTTACTATTGAAGGTATTGAAGTTGAAATTCTAGATGAAGATATCATTGAAGAAGGTTCTTATAAATTGAAAAGTATTCAAGTATATAAAGATTTTGGTTCTGTAAAAAATGATGATGTTCCTGGATATGTATTTATTCCTGATGGAATTGGAGCGTTGATTGATTATAAAGAAGACGATCTTGGAGTACCTAATTATCAAAAATCAATATATGGAAACCCACTCGGTTTTAATAAAGAAAGTAATTTGTACAACTTAGTACAAGATGGTAGTAGACTTTACGCACCAGTATTTGGTTTTGTACATGGTGTTGATCAGCAAGGAGTTTTTGCAAATATTGTTTCTGGAGGAGAATATGGAAATATAAATGTATATTATCCATCTAAAAATAGAGGATATATGACTGTATTTCCAGAATTCATATATCGTTCTACATATAACCAACCAATTGATCAATTAGGAAATTCAATTACATTACTACAAGATGATCCTAATACGGTTAATATCTCAATCATGTATACATTTTTAGAGAATGAGAATGCTAATTATGTTGGAATGGCGATAACGTATAGAGATTATTTATTATCTTTAGGAGCTAGTTATCAAAATGTTTTAAATAGTGAGAATATTCCTCTTCATTTATCTTTTTTGGCATCAGAAAATAAGGCAGGTATGATATTCACAAATCATATTCAATTAACTACTATTGAAGACATAATAAATATTATTGATACATTAAAAATAGAACTATCAGACAATATTATTTTATCTATAAATGGGTTTACAGATGATGGAGCATCATGGGAAGGTCCTTTATATAAAAAAATGGACAAGTCTTTTGGATCAAGTGCTGAATTAGGTCAACTAAACGAAATGGTTGAATCTTTATATCTCATTTCTAATCATATAATGGTAAATTCAACTAATGGAAGATATAACCGATTTACTGAATTAGCAAAAAAAATTAATGATCAAATATATATTTATCAAAATATAACTTCAGAAATGTATCTATTGGAGTATGATGTAGTTTTGGATAATACTTTTGAAAGTTTAGATGAATTAAATCATTTAGATTATGATGGACTAGCTTTATCTTATTTGGGTAGTACACTTTATGGAGATTTTTCTAATGATAAATACATTAATGATCAAATTAATATATTTACAGATTTATTAGACGAACTTGATAAAGAAATAGCATTATATGATAGCAATGCTTACTTTTTCCCATATATTGATTCATATTTTGATTTTCCTCTATACTCATCACAATTTCTAACATTTGATGATACTGTTCCATTCTTTGCAATAGCGTTATCAAACGTGGTAGATTTATATAGCCCATATGCTAATTTCTTTCCACAAGAAAGAGATGTCCTACTAAGAATGATTGATTTTCATGTGTACCCGTCATTTGTTTTAACTGAGGAATCTTCAAAAAAATTAAAAGATACAAATTTAGAATCAATATATTCTTCTAAGTATGATTCTTTAAAACCTGCAGTATATACTTATTATGAATTTGTAAATAATGCTCTTAAATATACAATAGATGCTACTATTATTAATAGAGAAGTAATAGAAGAGGGAGTTGTTCGAGTAACTTATTCTAATGATGTATGGATAATAATCAACTACACAGATGTAATCTTAGTATTTGATCAACATACTGTTGAACCAAAATCCTACTTGGTAGGAGGAACATCATGAAGAAGATAAAACTTAGTCGAAACATGAGAGAAAATCTTATAGGATATTCATTCATTTCAATTTGGATTATTGGGGTATTAATTTTCATGATTTATCCACTAATAATGTCTATTTATTATTCTTTAAGTGATGTTAGAATACTTGGTACTGGAATTGATGTTCAGTTTCATGGGTTTACAAACTTCATAAATTTATTTAAATTAGAAGAAGGATTTGTTTTTATGGAGTTACTTGTAGACTTTTTGAAAGACATTACATTGCAAGCACCTATTATTATAGTGTTTTCAGTCCTTATTGCTGTGTTATTAAATCAAAATATTAAAGCTAGAGGGTTCTTTCGTTCAGTGTTCTTTTTACCAGTTATTATTGCATCTGGACCTGTAATAAACGAATTAGTTAGTCAAGGAGCTGGGGGAGCAAATGTTTTTGAATCTTATGGATTTATACAAATAATTGAACAATCTTTAAATCCTGTTTTTGCAGAACCTATTATAAATTTATTTTCACAGATCATAATTATTTTTTGGTTCTCTGGAGTTCAAATATTGATCTTCTTGGCAGGGCTACAAAAAGTTGATCGTCAAATATACGAGGCAGCTAAAGTAGATGGAGCTGGAGCTTGGGAAACTTTTTGGAAAATTACTTTACCAACTTTAAAAAGTTTAATTTTTGTTAATTTTATTTATACAATTGTCTTACTAGCAACTTTTACAGACAATGCTGTAATTCAAAGTATTCGATCTAATATGTTTAACCAAAGACCTGGAACTGGATATGGGTTTGCTACAGCAATGGCTTGGGTATATTTCTTAGTTATTATGGCCTTAATAGGAATTGTTGCATTAATTTTTCGCCCATCTAAGATTTCAAAAAAAAAGGGGGCTAAATAATGTTTGTTAAGACACTTAAAATGTTTTTTGTTGGAAAAATAGCTAGTCCATCACCGTTTTCTAAAATAATTGTTTATGTACTATTAATAAGTATTGGGTTTATTTATTTGTATCCAGTTTTATATATGATTTCTAATAGTATAAAATCACAAGAAGATATTGTAAATCCAATGGTAAATTGGATTCCAATGAAGTTATACTTTGGTAATTTTAGAAAGGCATTTAGGGTACTAAATTATTTTCCAACCTTATTAGTGAGTTCTTTTGTTACATTAGTTCCAGCTTTATTACAAACTTTTGTAACTTCAATCATTGGATATGGTTTTGCTAAATATGATTTCAAATTTAAAAAAATACTTTTTGTAATAGTTATAATGACATTTATTATACCTATACAAGTATATATGATTCCTAGATATGTTATGTTTTATGAATTTAATTTACTTGAGAGTCCCTTTGCAATAATTTTACCTGCTTTATTTGGACAAGGATTAAATTCAGCTATCTTTATTTTAATATTTTATCAATTTTTTAGAATGATACCAAAAAGTATTAATGAAGCAGCAGAAATTGATGGAGCTGGTCCTTATTATATTTTCTTTAAAATTAATGTGCCATTAGCTGTTCCAGCATTTATTACATCATTTCTTTTCAGCTTAGTTTGGTATTTTAATGAAACGTATATATCTTCACTGTTTTTAGGAGCAGAATTTTCAAACCTTCAATTTCGTTTAGCTAGTTTTGCATCAGAATTCGAATCACAATATGCATCTGAACAATTAGTAATGATAAATGAAGGAATCCGTTTAGCAGCAACATTGTTAACAATGTTGCCAATGTTGATTATATACTTTGCAATACAGCGTTGGTTTGTAGAAGGCGTTGAAAAAACAGGAGTTACAGGAGAGTGATTTTATGAAAAAAATTATTATAACAATAGCCACTGTAGTATCCATATTTATTCTTAGTTCATGTAAAATAGAGGAAATTATAGATGAGAATAATCTTCCTGAGGAAAACACGACATTGTATCGCACATCAGTTTTGGAAGATGTTCCAAGTATAGTGCTAGATGAATTAGAATTAGGATTTGATTTCTTTTGGGATTTAGCAAATACTTATAAAGATTCAGGAGCATATGGTTTAATACCAGATAGGTATAATACTACTAGTGAAACTGCTGGTTCTGTTGCAAGTATAGCATCAGTGGGTTATGGATTGACTGCGTTACCAATAGGTATTGAAGCAGGATTTATAACTCGTGAAGAAGCAGAAGATCGTGCTTATTATACTTTATTAACATTTAAAAATGATTTAGAAAGAACACATGGATTCTGGTATCACTTTATTTCTATGGAAGAAGGAGAACGTTCTTTTGGCTCAGAAGTATCTATAATTGATTCAGCATTATTTATTAATGGTGCTTTAACAGTTGGGCGTTATTTTGGAGGTAGAGTTGAAGAACTTGCTTATCAACTATATGAAACTGTTGAATGGAATTGGTATTTTGATAGTGATGTTAATAAGTTTTATATGGGGTATCAACCAGAAACAGGTTTTGAAGGTTATTGGAATGGGTATGCTGAACAATTGATGTTATTTGTTTTAGCTTCAGGTAGTCCTGATTATGGAGTGCATAAAGGTGCTTATCAACTGATGAAATATAATTCAACATTGATGCATGCAACAGATGATTATGGTGCATTTTATCCTACTTATTCAGGGAGTATTTTTACCCATCAGTACTCACATGCATGGTTTGATTACTCTCTTTACAATGATCAAGAAGGATTCAATTGGTTTACAAATAGTGAAAACGCTGTAGATGCTGCTATTGCTTATGCAGTATCAAAAACGACTTTTACAGGATTAAATGAAAATTCTTGGGGAATGTCAGCATGTGATGGACCTGGGGATACATATTTTTCTGGTGATGTATATAGAGGAAATTACGGTAGTGGTCCTGCTGGGGGATCAAATAGTTTTATTGTTGATGGTACTGTTCCAGCTTATGGTGCAATAGGTTCAATAGTTTTCAGACCAGAAGAGGCAATTAATGCAATGGAAAACTATGCAACATATTCAGGGTTCCTTAACACTTATGGATTTGTTGGGTCATATAACCTAGACAAATTTGATAGCCCTTGGTTCGCAAATGATGTAATAGGAATAGATAAAGGAATATCAATCCTAATGATTGAAAACTATTTATCTGGGATGATTTGGGATATATATATGGAAGTTCCATATATACAAGAAGCAATAAAGGTACTTGATTTTGAGTTAATAGACCAATAAATTAGAAAAATTTAAAAATATATTTGAAATATATGATTTTATTAAGAAAGATGTGATATTATGCATAATAAAATTTTGACTGAAATTGAAAAAAGAGCTATTGATTTTTTTCAACACCATACGAATTTTAATGAGGATTCTCTTGGCTATGGACTAACACAAGATAACTCAATTGAGAGTAAACGTGCATCAATTGCTGCTACAGGATTCATGCTTAGTAGTTTGATTATTGGAGTAGAAAATGGTTATTTAAGTAAATATGATTCTTTATACAAAGCTAGAAAAACCTTGAAGACACTTTTATTACTAGAAAATCACGAAGGTTTTTTCGCGCATTTTATTGAAATAAAAACTGGTAAGAGATGGAATTTTTGTGAGTTTTCAACAATTGATACTGCGATATGTTTAGCAGGGGTTTTAAGTGTTGATGTTTACTTTAATGATTCAGAGATTAAAGAGATGGCAGCTATTTTATTTAAAAGAGTTAATTGGGAATCTTTTGTTGAAATTGATGAAAACATTGCTTACATAAGAATGGCATATAACCCTAGTGCTTTTGGAGATTATGTAGGTAAAATACCTGGGTTTATTTCTAGATGGGATATGTTTGCAGAACAACTAATTATGTATCCGATGATTGCGGGTTCAATTAAGGATCATGTTTTAGCAAAGAACTTGTATAAAGGATTTGCAAGAAAGGAGTCGATTTTTTCAAATAGAAGGTTTTATTCTTCTCCTCATAATACTTTATTTGTTTATCATATGCCTTTGTGTTGGTTAGACATAAAAGATTATATTGATTCTGAAAATATCAATTGGGAAAGCAACGCGCGTTTAGCTACTATGTGTCATCAACTTAGTTCTGTTCAAGTAGCGAAGATATATAAAACTTTTTCAAAGAATACATTTGGAATGAATGCTTCTGATACTATAGAGGGTTATCGAGTATTTGGAGCATTGCCTAATGCAGAAAATACTCTTGATACTGATGGAACTATCGCACCTTATTCAATTGTTTGTTCTTTACCATATTTATTTGAGGATGCAATTGAAGGTGTAAATCAAATGAAAAAGATTCCGGGATTATTTCAAGAATATGGATTCTTGGATGCATATAACAAGGCTGATAACAATATGTGGATTAGTAATAAATACATTGCTATAGACAAAGGGATGGAACTCTTGAGTGTTAATCAATTAACGAGTAATATTGTACGCAAATGTTTTATGGAAAATACATTTATAAAAAAAGGTCTTGAAGTATTAGACTGGAAAAAGGAAGTGTAAATATGACAACAATAAAAGATGTAGCTAAGTTAGCAGGAGTTTCAATATCAACGGCATCTTATGCGCTTAATGACAGCCCAAAAGTATCTAAAAAGACTAAAGAAAGAATTTTAAGAGCTGGGAAAGAATTAAACTATTATCCTAATGGTAATGCAAGAAATTTAAAAAATAGAAAAACTGGAAATGTTGGAGTATTTATATATGAATTTGCTGGTCCTATATTTAGTGATGTTTTAGATGGTATTCATAAAAGGCTTCAAGAAAGTGGACTTAATATAATTGTATCAAGTGGTACTTCTTCAGTGAATTTACTTCTTGAAAGACAAGTTGATGCAGCGGTTATATTTGATGACCGTTTAGAAGATGTTAATATACTTCATTATGGAGAAATGGGTTACCCTGTTTTTGTGTTAGATAGAAACTTAAAAGGGAAAAACATATATTCTTCTAAAATTGATAATGAATCTTTAGTCAAAGATTTTATTCAAAAAAAGATTAAAGAAGGTTACAGTGATTTTGGATATCTAAGTGGTCCGCTAGACTCATATAATAATAACCATCGTTTTATTGGATTTAAACAAGCACTAGAAAGCGAAGGGATAAAAGATTTTCAATATTTCCAAGGTAATTTCACAATTCATGGTGGATTTGACGTTGGTGTTGAAATAGCGGAGTCAAAAGACAGACCAAGTTTTGTTTTTTGTGCAAATGATGAATCTGCGATAGGTCTTATTCAGGGATTGAAATCTAAAGGGATTAGTATCCCAGGTGATGTAGCAGTTGCAGGTTTTGATAATATTACTCTTTGCGATTATATTGATCCAACATTAACAACAATTGGAATAGATCATTATAGTTGGGGGAAACGTGTCGCTGAATCAATTATTGCCATTTTAAAGAAAAAAAAACCTGTAGATGTATATAATCCTATAGGAAGCATTATTCAAAGAGAATCTTGCTAAAAAGAGGTGTTTTTATGGATGTAAAAAAGTTATTAAAGAAAATGAATTTAGAAGAAAAAATCGGACAAATGCTTCAAATAGCACCTCACAATTTTATCAGTAAATCTGACACTAAGATTCATGGGTTTGAATATGATTTAGGACTAACAAATAAACAAGTGTTTTCTGCAGGTTCTGTACTTGGAATTGGAAATGCAAAAGAACAACAAGAACTACAAAGAAAATATTTAAATGATTCAAGATTAAAAATTCCGTTATTATTTATGGCTGATATAGTTCATGGTTATGAGACCATATTCCCAATTCCACTTGCCTTATCATGTTCTTGGAATACTGATACAGCCTTTCATTCAGCTAGAATTTCAGCTGTAGAAGCTTCTACAGCAGGTATTCAAGTTACTTTTTCTCCTATGGCAGACTTATCAAGAGAGCCAAGATGGGGTAGAGTTATGGAAGGATATGGGGAAGATCCATATTTACTTAGTATGTTCGTAAGAGCTATGGTAAAAGGATATCAACAAGATGATATTTCAGCAAAAGGTAATATAGCATCATGTGTTAAACATTTTGCAGGATACGGAGCTCCAATAGCTGGACTTGACTATAACACTGTAGATATGTCTCGTTTATCATTTTATCAAACATACTTAGGTGGTTATGAAGCAGCTATTGATGAAGGATCAAAAATGGTTATGGCATCTTTCAATACTTTTGATGGAATACCAGCAACTGTTAATCAGTTTTTAATGATTGATGTACTCCGTAATCAATTAAATTTTAATGGAGTTACGATTACTGATTATGACGGATTAAATCAAGTTATTGCTCATAGAGTTGCTCATGATCAAAGAGAAGCAGCAATACAAGGTGTTGAAGCTAAAATTGATATTGAAATGGCATCTAGTTGTTATATGAAAAATATTGAAAAATTAATTGAAACATCAATAATTAATGAAAATGATATTAATGCTGCTGTAGGGCGTATTTTATCTTTTAAAAATGAACTTGGACTTTTCGATAATCCTTATGGACATGCAAATATAGATGATGAAAAGAGATTAATTAAATCTAAAGAACATTTAGCTAAAGCGAAAGAAATTGCACAAGAGTGTGCAGTTTTACTGAAAAATGAAAGTAATATACTTCCATTGTCAAATAATTCTAAAGTTGCAGTAGTTGGACCTTATGCTACATCAAAATCAACTAATGGTGTTTGGTCTTGGAAGGGTAGCATAAATGATAACATATCACTATCAGAAGCTCTTATTAATCAAGGTGTAGATGTAGTTTACATTAATGGAGAAAATCCTCTTCCAACTGATATAGATATGTTAAGAGAAATAGATATTGTTATTTGTGCTCTTGGAGAAGATATCGAAAAAACAGGAGAAGCTAAATCAATAGTTAATTTAGAGTTGCCTTTATTTCAAGTTGAGTGGATTAAACTTGCAAAGATTTTGAAGAAAAAAGTTGTAACTGTTCTTTATAATGGTAGACCATTAGTTCTTAACAATATCGATCAATCAGATGCAATATTAGAAGCATGGTATTTAGGATCGAAATCAAATGAAGCCTTAACTGATTTATTAATAGGAAAAATTAATCCTTCAGGAAAATTAACAATGAGTTTCCCACGTCATGAAGGTCAAATTCCAATATATTATAATCACTTAACTACGGGTAGGCCTTTTAATAAAGACGTACATAATATTTATACTTCTTTTTACTTAGATTGTGAAAGAACTCCAAAGTATCCATTTGGATATGGATTATCTTATTCCAAATTTGAATATGAAAACATGATTATGAGTGATAAGGAAATCTATTTAGATGAATCTATAACCGCATCAATTACAATTACGAATAAATCCAATGTAGCAGGATATGAAATTGTTCAATTATATATTCAGGATGAAGTTTCTAAAATTGCACGACCTGAGAAAGAACTAAAAGGATTTAAAAAAATCTTGATACAACCATATGAAACAAAAACTGTTAAATTCAATATATGTATTAAAGATTTATCTTATATTAATTCTTTGGGTGAAACGAAGTATGAATATGGACGATTTATTATTATGATTGGCTCAAATTCAAACAACGTTCAAAAAAAATACATATTTTTTAAGGAGAACAATAATGAGGATAAAAAATATACCTGATAAGAAACAAATAAGAAGTAATTCATTATTAATTAATTTTTTGTTATCTGGTGATATATATGATATAACATCAAAAAACAATATAATTAATTTATTTCGAGGGAACTTGTTAGATGGTTCAGTTGCGAATATATATCTAAAAGTTTTTAGTGAAGAAAATTCTTATACCACACCCTTGATAGGTGTGAAAAGTTTATCGTCATTTAAAATTCTTGATAATAAGGCCGTATATAGTGGAGAATTTAAAGGTGTTAATTATCAAGTAACACTTATTTTAAATGAATCTACGTGGTATTATCAGATTTCATATAAATCTGATAAAGATTTAGCTGTCCAATTTTACTACGGTCAAGACGTTGGTATTAATCAAATATCTTCTGTACTTTCAAGTGAACCATATACGGTTCAGTATATTGATTATAAAGTATTCGAAGATGAATCCGGATATACACTTTGCGCACGTCAAAACCAAGGTGAAACTCAATTTTTACAAATTGGTTCTTCAATAAATACAATTGGATATACAACTGATGGATTTCAGTTTTTTGGAAAGGAATACAAATATTCAAATATTCCAATAGCGTATTCTCAAGAACGTTTAAGTTCTGAAATTTACCAATATGAATTTTCTTATTTAGCTTTACAAACAGAAACCTTATATTCAAAACAAGAAAATCAACATTTTGCCTTTTATGGTCATTATGATGGGTTATATAAAGATATAATTAAGAAACCAAAAGACATCGCAATACCTAATTATTATTATCTTCATCAAATTGAAAACATCGAAAAAAGAAAAGGTTTAATTCAAACAAACATTATTTTAAATGGTAAAAGTGTTGATGGAGACTATATAAAAGATAAATTTATTGATATAAGACATAAAGAATTTGAAGGAAATCAATTAATTTCATTTTTCTGTGAAAATCATCATCATGTAGTAATGCAACGAAAAGAATTAATAGTAGAGCGTCCTCATGGACACTTGATGATACATGGAGATATTGAGAGAGCATCTGAAAATGTAATGGCTACAACTAATTTCATGTTTGGAGTTTTTAATTCTCATATAGTGCTAGGAAATACAACTTTTAATAAATTTTTAGGCGATGTAAGAAATCCACTAAATATTCAAAAAATTAGTGGGCAAAGGATATACATTTATATAGATGGAGAATATAAAATATTAGGATTGCCGTCATATTATGATATGGGTGCAACTTCAACAACTTGGACATATGTTTTAGATGATGATATTTTAAAAATCTCATCTTTTGTAGATATAAAAGAAACAACTGAAAGATTGATATTTTCATCAAATAAATCTTACGACATAATTATTTCCCAACAAGTAGTAATGGGAAGTGAAGAGAATCTTTACGATATTGAATATACAATAGAAGAGGGTTGGTATACATTTATATCATCTCCAAATTCTATGATGAATAATGAATATCCAGAATTAAAATACAAGTTAAAAACTACACCACTTGCTCAAGTTTTATCTGAAGAAGATGGATTGGGATTTGAAGCTAAATCAGGGCTACTTTTACTTTCATTTAAAGAAACAAATGAAATTATAATTGATATTAAAGCTAGTTTAAATGGAAAAACAAGTACGAAGGGCAATATGGATTTTGCAGATCTTGATCAAAAAGGAACAAACTTTTTTGAATCATATTTAGGGAATTTAGTTATTGATTCAGAAGATCAGAAAATATCGAAAATCATTGATATAAGTTTCTGGTATACTCACAATGCACTAGTTCATTATTCTTCTCCACACGGATTGGAACAATATAATGGTGCTGCATGGGGAACAAGAGATGTTTGTCAAGGGCCAGCAGAGTTATTCATAGCAGCACAAAGATTTGATTTGGTTCGAAACATTATATTAAAAGTATATAAACGTCAATTTTTAGAAAATGGTGATTTTCCACAATGGTTTATGTCAGATAAGTATTTTAAGATTCAAGCTCATGAAGCACATGGTGACATAATTATTTGGCCATTACGTTTACTAGCTTATTATCTTAGTCATACTGATGATTTTTCCATTTTAAATGAAAAAATTCCTTACATGTCTTTAGAGAATAACAATTATAGTAATAATGAAACTCTTATGTCCCATGTGCATAAACAATTACAAGCTATTAACTCTACATTTATAATAGATACTCATCTACCAAAATATGGTGGTGGAGACTGGGATGATACATTACAACCTGCAAACCATAAGTTAAAAGAAAATATGGTATCTGGATGGACCGTAGCGCTTCTATATGAAACGATAAATGTTTTCTCAGACCAAATAATAGATTATGATCTTGACCTGCACAAGGAATTAACTAGTATGAAGAATAATATTAAATTAGATTATGAGAAACATATAATTAAGGACAACCTTCCTGCTGGTTTTGTTGTTTTCGGAGAGACACCTAAAGTATTAATTCATCCACGAGACAAACAAACAGGAATTAAATATAGATTACTTCCATATTTAAGAAGCATTATATCTTCAATAGCAACACCAGAACAAAGTGAGATATATAAAAATATAATTCAAAACAAATTAAAACATCCAGATGGTGTTAGACTTATGGACAAGACAGTAACTTATAATGGTGGGGAAAGAACATTTTTTCAAAGAGCTGAAACTGCAGCTAATTTTGGACGAGAAGTAGGATTACAATATGTTCATGCTCACATAAGATATATTGAGGCTATGTATAACATAGGTTGTTCTGACGAGGCATATAAAGGATTTTATGAAGTGAATCCAATAACAATTCAAAATGTAGTTAAAAACGCTTTTCATAGACAAGGTAATATGTATTTTTCAAGTTCTGATGCTAATGTAAAAACACGTTATGAAGCACAAGAAAATTTTGAAAAAATAAAAACTGGACAAATTAATGTAAAGGGAGGATGGAGATTATACTCCTCTGGACCTGGAATTTATATCAAACAAGTAATTTCAAATTTACTGGGTATTGAACAATTACACAATAAATTATTGATTGACCCAGAAGGATATAATGTTGCTAAACTGAAAAAAATAAATTATCATTTTCAAGGACAAAAAGTAGTTATAAATATCCATAAGGGAAAACCGAAAATTCTAGTGAACGATAATGTTGTTGAAGTTGATAAGATTTATAATCGTTATCGTTTTAAAGGATATTTGATTGATCCAATTTATTTTTTAGATAATGATGTAATAAAAATTGACTTGTGGATTAATACATAGTATAAGTCAATTTGATATTATAGATTAATAACTCTAAGTTCATGTTATAATCTGCCTTTACCTATGTATCTTAATTCTAATAAATCAACTAAAAAACCTCAAGAATATAGATACATTGCTATTATACGTGTTATAATAGAATTGGTGATAATTATGATTAATAATGATTGGAATAAAATACTAGAATCACAGTTTAATAAGTCTTACTTTAAAAACTTAATGGATTTTATTAATAATGAATATAATACTAAAATCATTTTTCCTAAAAAAGAGGATATTTTTAATGCGTTTAATTATTGTGATTTTAATGATGTTAAAGTTGTTGTTATTGGACAAGATCCATATCATAATTTTAATCAAGCACATGGACTCGCTTTCAGTGTCTTAAAAGGCAATAGGATTCCGCCTTCATTAAGAAATATATATAAAGAATTGAATAGTGATTTAGGAATTGATATTCCAAATCACGGAGAACTAACAAACTGGGCTAATCAAGGGATATTATTAATGAATACTATACTAACAGTAGAAGCACATAAACCACTTAGTCATAAGTCTAGAGGGTGGGAACAGTTTACTGATGAAGTTATTCACATATTAAATAAAGATAACAGACCTAAAGTATTTGTTTTATGGGGTAATAATGCAATTAGTAAAAGTAACTTAATAACTAATAATAATCACCTTATAATAAGTTCAAGTCATCCTTCTCCACTATCAGCTAGACACTCTTTTTTTGGTAGTAAGTTATTCTCGAAAATCAATGATTTCTTAAAGGAAACTAATCAATTAGAAATTGATTTTAAAATTAAAGAAACATAAAGGTTGAAAAATATAGTTCGTAGGAGTATCATTAATATTAAGAGTAGCTATTCTGCGTTAAGTGTTATACCATGGGATGTCGGGTATAAACGAACACAAAACGTGGCGGTAGAATAGCGCGTCCGCTAATATATCGGAAGATATTTTTTTAAGTGGACCTCTCATAATACATTATGGAGGTTTTTTATTATGGAAAATGGAAGTAGTTTTTTCACTACACGAACACTCAATAGAGCAGCAATGTTAATTGCTATGAGTGTTGTATTAAAGGCGTTTTTAAGTATCGAAGGTGGATTCTTTAGATTTACATTGTTTAGTATTCCACTAATTTTGTTAGGTATCCTACTTGGACCTTACATTGGAATTATAGCTGGGTTTATAGTTGACTGGATTTATGTTCTTATTTCACCATTCGCATTTACATTCAACTTAATGACTTTGTCTACAATTGCATGGGCATTAATTCCTGCGTTATTCTTCTTTAAGAAAAGAGATTTATCATTAGTACAAATCTCAGCAGTAGTTGTTGTTACTAGCTTAATTGCATTCTCACTAAATACTTACCAACTATATATATGGGCTGGTAGTGGAGCACTTGCGAATGTTCCTCTAAGATTAGGAATAATGATGTTAACTTGGGGTATTCAAATTCCAGTTGTACATGTTATTTACCAAAGAGTTATTGTACACGAATTCAAATTAATAAAAATAAGATGATTACTGAAAAGTAATCATCTTTTTTTGTATTTTTTGTATTTGTTTTTTCACTTTGACATTATCAAGAGGATGCTCCAAATCAGTCGAAGGGATTGTTATTATTTCGCTATAGTCAGGGTTAAACAGTAAATTAAGTATTTTATATGTTTGTTTAACTCCATCAAACATAGCTGTATTTATTCCACCTTGAGTAGAAACAATTATTAAGTTATTAAATCTTGGAATATTTGTATTTTTCAGTGAGAATTTTTGTTCAAAGAAACGTTGAAATCTATTGATTATTTTCATTGTTTGATCACTCATTGCTCCAAAATAAACAGGTGAAGATATTACTAAGGAATGAGCTTTGTATAGTAGGTCATAAATACCATCCATATCATCTCTTTTTACACAACCAATTTTACTATGGCAATACTTGCAATCATCACAACTATCTACATTTAGTTTATAGGTATCAATATATTTTATCTCTTCATTAGAATACTTTAAAATTTCTTTAGCTACACTAAGTGTTTTTGAATCTTTATTTGGAGATCCATTAATTACTAATATCATAAAATCACCTCAAATTTATTATATCATTTTTTTAATTATTGTTAAGAAAAAAAGGTGGCAAAATATACCACCTTACATATTGATTATTTTTACTTCTCCTGGTCCTAAGTGAATATCTAATGTATTAATATCTAAAAACTGATTAAAAGAACGTGGTCCTTCATGAGTTGAGAATAATAATTTCCCAGTTTTTGCGTTATTTTTAGATAAAGCTCTCAGTATTTTAATACTTGGTTTTGAATATACTTCATGATATGGATTACCATTAGCTAAAACTAGTAATACATTATTCTTTGTATTTTTTGTATTTTTGTAAAAAGCCAATCCAATAAATGTTTTTGAACCATCGTCTGAATAAATTGGTTCATATGATTTGTTATTAGTAATTGTTTTAAGCCATTTCTTTCTAATACCTTTAACTATACCTAAAATATCTGGTAATTCCCATCTACGTTCGTTTGTATAATGTAATTGGTATTTATCGAATAAAGCCAGTTTACCATTATAAGGATCATTTTCAGGTAAATTGTATTCCTCATTTTCACGACAATCAAGTCCTGTATTCATTGGTTGACGTTCAAAAATTTCTTGTCCACTATTAATGAAAGGGACACCGTTTGGCATAAACATATTAAGAACAGTTAACATTTTAGCTAGTTGTTCATTACCATCTCTAGCAGCTAGTCTAGGTGTATCATGTGTTTCTCCACAAGCAAACAGTGGAAGAGGGAATGTATTAGAATTCATTACGAATTTTTGAAGTTTACCTTCAAATACTCTAGGTTCCATTGTAAATCCATTTCCAATAATCATATTATATCCAGCATCATATGCAAATTGAGCATTTGATACTTGAAGTTCTTCAGCTATAAAACTAAAATCTTTATCAGTTTCTCTTGCTTTTGAGATAATCATTTCTAGTAATTTAGAAGGAAGTGCATGTCCCATATCAATTCTAGCACCATCAATACCAAATCTTCTTTGGTAACTAGGAACGATATCAGCTAATTTATCCCATAGTTTTAAATTAGGTATTTCACCATGATACATATTTGATTTGATTGTATCAAATAGAATATAAGGAGCTCTATCTTTTGTATCCAAGAAGTTAACTGTTTCTTTAGGGAAATCTTCATACATTCTAAAGAAAGTTACATCAGTCCATGGTGGTTGTGGATCATTAATATGATCACTAAACGCTGGAGCTATTCTTAAGTTAAAGTTTTTTTCTATTGCAAGACTTAAATTCTTTTCATCTTTAATTTTATTCCATAAAACTTCATCTTGTTGTTTAGGGTTATATTCAAACATATTTATATGTCTATAAGTATCTTCACAGTTATAAACTTTTCCCATATTTTTAACAGTAGGCTGTGCTGTATTCTTAATTCCATCAACTCTAGGGACTTTATAGTTATTGTATTCACTAGCTTTAATCCAATAGAACCAATCTGGATGATCTTTAATTAAATCATTCTCAACTGCGTTTGTACGAGGAATAATATCAATCATTACACGCATATCTAAGATATGGCAAGCTTCAACAAAAGCTTTAAATTCTTCTTCAAGAGTCATTAAATCTTTAGTTAATGCATCTTTTAAATTAGGGTCAAGTTCATTAAAATTAGAAACTCCATAAGGACTTCCTAATTCCCCTTTTTTATCTTTTAAACTAAATTTAGATATTGGTAACATATAAACTGTATCAACACCTATTTTCTTTAGTAAAGGAAGCATTGCAAGCATTTTAACAAATGACCCAGTCTCAGGCATTTGATAAATATTACTTGATTCTAGACTACCAGAACGATCATTATCCCATGCTGCACTAGTACGGATCATTGTAGAATAAACAACACTTTGTTTAATCCAGTCTCCACCACGATAATTAGTTTTAGGAATCTTTTTGTTTGTACCTGATGATAGTGATATTTTATAATCAATATTATCTTTTTTATTTGGTAAAATATAATCTTTTATTACCGAAATATAAAAATCATATGGATTTACCATTAATTCATTAGTCTTTGTTCTTTTATATTTAGATTCGGCGTAACCAAAACAATTCCATAAATCTGGAACCGTATAGTTGTACGTTTGATTGTCTTTATTAATTTGTAATGTTTGTAGTAACTTTTCTATTTTTAAGGTATTCATAGTAATCGCCTCTTGTCTATTATTATATAATAACATGTTTTAAAAAGATATTAAAAATGAAAACATGAAAACGCTACCGCACATTGTATTTCTCTATGAATAATAGGGTAAAAGGAGTATAATATTTCAAGTAGAGGTGATTATATGAAGAAACCAGTAATATTAATTATAATGGATGGATTTGGAATTAGTGATAATGAAGTTGGGAATGCTGTAAAATTGGCTAATACTCCTAATTTAGATATCTTAATGAAAGAATATCCATTAAACTATTTAAACGCAAGTGGACTTAGTGTAGGGCTTCCTGATGGACAAATGGGTAATAGTGAAGTAGGACATTTGAACTTAGGTGCAGGAAGAGTAGTATTCCAATCATTAAGTAGAATTAATAAAAGTATTAAAGATGGAAGTTTTTATGATAATAAAGCTTATTTAAATGCAATTGATAATGTACTTAAAAATGATTCTAAGTTACATTTCTTTGGATTATTAAGTGATGGTGGAGTTCATTCACATATAAAACATATTAAAGCATTATTTGATTTAGCTAAAAGTAAAGGTGTTAAAGAAACATATTTTCATGCATTCTTAGATGGAAGAGATGTTCCACCAACTTCTGCTGTATCTTATATAGAAGATCTAGAAAATCACATGGCTAGTATTAATTATGGTAAAATCGCAAGTATTCATGGTAGATATTATGGAATGGACCGTGATAAAAACTGGGATAGAGTTCAACTTTCTTATGATGTAATTGTTGAAGCTAAAGGTAAAAAAGCTAAAACTGCAAGTGCTGGAGTACTTGCTTCATATGAAGATGGTGTAGTAGATGAATTTGTTATTCCGTTTATTGTAGTTCCTGAAGGTATTGTTGAAAATAAAGATAGTGTAATTTTTGCTAACTTTAGACCAGATAGAGCGATTGAAATAGGAACAGCTATTTCTAACCCTGAAGCTTCAGGATTAGATTATAGTAATGGTCCAACTGATGTTACTTTTGTTTCAACTATGTCTTATAGTCCAACAGTAAAAGGTGAAATTGCATTTAGTCTTCAAAAACTAAATAATATGTTTGGTGATGTTGTTAGTAATGCAGGAATGAATCAATTAAGAATTGCTGAAACTGAAAAATATGCTCATGTTACATTCTTCTTTGATGGTGGAATGGATAAAGAGATATTAAATAGTGATAGAGCATTAATTAATAGTCCTAAGGTTGCAACATACGATTTACAACCTGAGATGAGTGCTTATTTAGTAACTGATAGAATTTTAGATGAAATAGCTAGTAATAAACATGACGTTATTATTTTAAACTTTGCAAATTGCGATATGGTAGGACACACAGGTGTTATTCCAGCCGCAATTAAAGCAGTTGAAACTGTAGATGAATGTGTTGGTAAAGTAGTAGATGCTATTCTTGATAAAGAAGGTGTAGCTATTATTACCGCAGATCACGGTAATGCTGAAAAAATGTTAGATGAAAATGGTAATGTATTTACAGCTCATACAATTAGTAAAGTACCTGTAATTATTACTAAAAAAGGTATTGAAATTAGAGATGGTGGAGTATTAGCTGACGTTGCTCCAACAATGCTTGAATTCTTAAATATTGAAAAACCTGTTGAAATGACAGGAGTTAGTTTAATTAAAAAATAAATGTAAGTTAGTAAGTACGAGTTACTTACTAACTTTTTTTAATAGTTTTGTGGTATAATTTAAGAGGTGATAAAAATGAATAATGTAAATATTAAAGATTTAATATATGTAGTATTAATTGGATTAGTTGTTTCAACTATTACAGGTATCGCAGTAGGTACTGTGGATTATCTGTTATATAACTCAATTGGAATAACAATGAAGATATTTTATTTTATTGGAACATATTTTATAGCTAGTTATATTAGAAGACAATATGTTGAAAGTACTAAGTTATATCAAATTGTTGCGGTTATTGTAACGTTACACGGGTATTTCTTTAGTATAGTTGTATTCCTAGTATTTATTAATGGATTAGATACGTTTGAATATTTATTTAAAGCTATTTATTCGATTGAATATATGGTTGATTATTTCAATCCAATTAATTTAATTGAAAATGGATTTGGAGCATTTATAGAGTATTTATTTGTATTTATATTTGGGTATATAGCTTATAGTAAAACAAAATAATTGAAAGTGTTTTCATTTCGATGAAATTAATTGTAAAACAAAACTAATTATCTTATAATATCATTGTAAGATAAATTAGATTTTATTATAAAAGGAGATGTTATAAATGCCATACATTACTGATGTATACGCAAGAGAAGTTTTAGATTCACGTGGTAACCCAACAGTTGAAGTTGAGGTTTATACTGATTCGGGTGCTTTTGGTAGAGCAATGGTACCAAGTGGTGCTTCAACTGGTGAACATGAAGCAGTTGAATTACGTGATGGAGTTAAGTCTAGATACTTAGGAAAAGGTGTAGAAACTGCTGTTAAAAATGTTAACGAATTAATCGCACCTGAAGTTTTAGGAATGGACGTTACTCAACAAGTATTAATTGACAAAGTTATGATTGAACTTGATGGTACTAAAAATAAAGGTAAATTAGGGGCTAATGCAATTTTAGGTGTTAGTATGGCTTGTGCTAGAGCTGCAGCTGATTTCGTAGGATTACCTCTTTACTTATACTTAGGTGGATTTAATGCAAAAGAAATCCCAACTCCAATGATGAATATCATCAATGGTGGATCACACGGAGATAACAATGTAGATTTCCAAGAATTTATGATTATGCCTGTAGGAGCTCCAACTTTTAAAGAAGCTTTAAGAATGGGTGCTGAAGTATTCCATAGTTTAAAAGCAGTATTAAAAAGTAAAGGTTATAATACATCTGTAGGTGACGAAGGTGGATTTGCTCCAGATTTAGGATCAAACGAAGAAGCTTTAGAAGTTATTATGGAAGCTATTAAAAAAGCTGGATATGTTCCTGGTGAAGATATTATGCTTGCAATGGATGTTGCTTCAAGTGAATTCTATAATAAAGAAAAAGGTGTTTACGTTTTAGCTGGTGAAGGTGGATTAGAATTATCTGCTGCTGAGTTATCAGATTTCTATGTTAAATTAGTAGATAAATATCCAATCATTTCAATTGAAGATGGCTTAGATGAAAATGACTGGGCTGGATGGAAAGATCATACTGAAAAATTAGCTCACAAAATTCAAATAGTTGGTGATGATTTATTTGTTACTAATACTGAAAAGTTGTCACGCGGAATTGAAGAAGGAATTGCAAATTCAATTTTAATTAAAGTAAACCAAATTGGTACTTTAACTGAAACTTTCCAAGCTATTGAAATGGCTAAAAAAGCTGGTTATACTGCTGTAGTATCACATAGATCAGGTGAAACTGAAGATTCAATTATTGCTGATATCGCAGTTGCAACTAATGCAGGACAAATCAAAACAGGATCATTATCAAGAACTGATCGTATTGCTAAATACAATCAATTATTAAGAATTGAAGATGAACTTGGAACAACTGCAGTCTATAATGGAATTAAATCATTTTATAACTTAAAAAAATAAGTTTAACTAAAGGACTAATAAATTAGTCCTTTTTTTTATTGTTTTCTTGAATAAAAAATGTTATTACTATAAATTTTATGGTATTATATTAGTAAATTAAAATAGATTATATTTATAGAAAAAATACAGTTAATAAGGGGTTTTTATTATGGATGTACAAATATTTAATGCTTTTTATGTTAATATGTATTCTGCTTTACTCTTGGGAGTGTTATTGATAATCTTATATATCAAAAGAGATATATATGATTTTTCAGGAAGAGTTTTTAAGTACATGATAATTCTAAATATTATATTATTAGTATTTGAAGCTTTTGCACTAATTGTCGAAGGAGTAGATGATAGTTTTGTGAGATTAATTAATTATATTCTTAATTTTACTGTGTTCTTACTAACACCTCTGATTGGATTTTTATGGGCTATCTATTTAGATAATAAAATATTTGAAACTAGAGGTAGAACAAAACAATATATTGCTTATATTTTCCCATTTGGAGTTGGAGTTATATTATCGATTCTTAACTTATTTTTCCCTGTGTTATTTAGTATAAGTGCTGCTAATGTATATAGTAGAGAACCGATGATTATGGTAAACTTTTTTACATTATTTATGTTGTTGATGTATGTAGCATATTTGGCTTTAGCCAATAGAAAAATGGTAGATAGTAAAATATTTAGAGGAGTAGTATTATTTTTATTCTTCCCAGCTATGGGTGGGATACTTCAAATGATGTTTTATGGTATATCTACAATATTTTCAATGTTTGCTTTAGCGATATTTTCAACATATATTGCTTTAGAAACTATTGGTACTTCTAGAGATAACTTAACAGGACTATTTACACGTACAAAAGCTAGTGAGTATATGAATGAGTTAATTCATAAACGTAGTGTTTTTGGTGTAATAATGATTGATCTTGATGACTTCAAACAATTAAATGATACACTTGGGCATAATGAGGGTGATAAACTTTTAAAAGTATTTGGTGAAGTACTAATGAGAGTATTCCACAAAGATGCGATTGTATCTAGATTTGGTGGAGATGAATTTATAATTGTTAGAAATAATTTTGACTCAGATGATTTAGATTTTTATAAAAGAAGTATCTATCGTGAATTTAGAAATAAAGCTACTTCAAATGTATTTTCCGAAGATTTTAAATTTAGTATCGGTTGTAGTGTTTATTCTGAAGGTTGTTTAAAATCAGGGGAAGAATTAGTTGTTGAAGCTGATAATAGTATGTATATAAATAAAGCTGAAAACAAGAACTTTAAACGTAGAAAAACTGATAATTAAGAACAATAGTAAGGTGGTGAGTTTATGACATATGATAAAATGATTCATGTTAGAAATACTGTAATGTCAATTTTTACAATATATTT
The DNA here is from genome assembly GCA_000753575.1 of Candidatus Izimoplasma sp. HR2. Lineage (GTDB taxonomy): Bacteria > Bacillota_I > Bacilli_A > Izemoplasmatales > Izemoplasmataceae > JAFGXW01. The sequence goes on from JRFF01000026.1 coordinate 77,988, forward strand.
ATTATTGTTGATAATGGATAAGTTTATTTATTCTACATTTTATTTGTCATTATTCATTAACTTTTCTAATAGATATTTACTATTTGCGCTTGCTTATTTTCTAATATGTAGAAATCTATATAAACATAAGAAAGAAAAAAGAGTATTTCTATATTTGTTTATAACTATTCTGATTCTTACTTTAGCACCAATTTATTTTTACGTATTTGATGTAAAGGAATTTGATTTGAATGATCCATTAAGTAGTCTAACTTATATTAATATATCACTTCATATGATAAGTATATATACAATACTATTTTCTGCGAAGATTATTAAAACATTAAACTCAACTAGAATGAAAAAGAAAAAATTCTTTTATCTTCCACATATAATTTATATGACTTTAATTGTTTTATATGTGGCTGTAGATTTTGAAGTACTAGCGATTAATCCTTATTATTTAGACGGAATTGGATTAATCGGAGCAATAGTGTTAATGAGGAGTATTACAAGATTTCAGTATGTTATTACAGAGTAAAAAAGAGTTCTAAAAAGAATTCTTTTTTTGTTTGACATACCAATATTTGTATAATACAATATACCTTGTAATACAAAGTATAAAATACTGGAGGAATATTTATGAAAGAATTATTTAAGAATAATAATTTTAATTTATTATTTGCAGGAAACTTAGTATCAGAAATAGGAAATAGTTTATTTAATGTTGCAATGTCATTTTACATATTAGAGTTAACAGAATCGACTGTATCAATGGGATTATTCTTATTTGTTGTTACCTTTGCAAGAATAGTCGCTAGTCCACTTGCTGGTGTACTAGTTGATAGATGGAATAGAGTTAGAGTTATTTATATGACGGATTATGTGAGAGCTATTTTATTTGTTCTTCTAGGGTTATACATTATTGGTAGTCCTAGTGACAACAATATTATTCTCGCTTTATATATAAGTGGTATTTTATCAAGTTTATCAGCTGCATTATTTGGACCCGCAATGTCGAGGGCTTTACCTGAAATAGTTGGAGAAGATATGTTGCAGGCAGCTAACGGAGCACAAAGTATAGTTGCTAGTATTCAAAGTATTATTGGTGTTTTAGCAGGAGCTGCAATATATTATTTTGTTGGTATTGAGTGGATCATTGCATTAAATGCAATATCATTTGGGGTATCAGGATTTAGTGAAATGTTTATAAAAGCAAAATTTGTTAAAGAGATGACTTTTGAGGAATTAGAAGAACAAAAGCTTAAAACACATTTAGAAGATTTTGTAGATTCAATTGGATATATAAAAAGAAAAACAGGGTTATTTAATTTAGTTGGATTTAGTTTATTATTAAACTTTGCATTCACTCCTTTATTTGCTATTGGAATTCCTTATTTATTTAGAATAGATTTAGCAAGAGTAAATTATGCAATGGAATATGCATATACTAATGTTGCATTTAGTATTGCGATGTTAGTTGCTGGAATTTCAGTTGGTAGTATGGTTATAAAAAGTATTAATAAGATTATTAAGATAGGATTAATATTACTTTCAAGTTCATTTGCCTTTTTAGCATTTACTATGTTTTTAGCATCTAATAGATATATTGAGTTTACTTCTTTCTATATTATGTTTACATTCGGAATGGTAATGATTGCAACATTCATGATGCTTACAAATATTCCACTTAATACAGGAATGGTAAAAATAGTAGACCCAGCTTATAGAGGAAGAGTGTTCTCTACAATTGGTGCAATATCAGCAGGAGCTATTCCATTTTCATTCTTAGTTGGTGGATTTATTGTTGAGTATTATAGTATTTCAGCTTTAGGATTGTTTTGTGTATTAGTAATGATGGTTCCTACATTTGGGTTCCTTACAGATAAGAAAGTTAAAGTGCTTATAGACACTATTGATAAGCATAATGAGGAAAATGCAAGACTTCAAGAAGCAGTTTAAAAAAGGCGTTATAGAACTAACAATCCTAAGATTATTATATGAACAAGACCAATATGGGTATTCAATAATCCAACAAATATCAAAAAGAAGTGATAATTATATTGAGATTAAAGATGGTACTTTATACCCTATCCTTTATCGATTAGAAGACAATAAGTTTATTGAAAATTATTGGAAGACTGATATAGGAAGTAGAAGTAAACCTAGAAAATATTATAAAATCACAATTGCTGGAAGATTACGTTATGAAGAAATGCTTAAAGATTATTTAGAAATTAATGAAGGAATTAAAAAAATATTAAAATCATAAAAAAGTGCTTATGCACTTTTTTTAATAAATACTATCATTTTTATATCAATTAAGCTATAATATATAGAGCTTGAAGGAGTGGTTATATGTTAGTTATTTTTGCACAGTATTTCTTACTTGCGTTCATTGTAATATATGCTACTAGTAAAGCTAGTTACTATATAGATGAACTAGATAAAAAATCGAATATTAGTGGAGCTTTAATAGGTGGATTATTACTAGCTACTATTACTTCTATGCCAGAGTTTATTACAAGTATTACATCAACTGTAATTCTAAATAAACCAGGACTCGCATTTGGTAATGTATTTGGTAGTAATATTTTTAATATTGTTATTTTAGCTGTTGCTGACTTAATTTTCATTAAACACTTATTCTTTAATCAAAATAAATCAGGAATTAAAACTAACGGATTAGTTATTATAATGTATATGGTATTTATCCTACCATTATTATTAAATAGTCTAGGTTGGCTTGATTATGATACATTAGGAATAAGTATTGGTGTTACTTTTAATATTATATCTTTAATAATAATCGTAATTTACTTCTTTAGCATAAAGAGTATGAATGAAGAAGAAAGTACGACTGATGGACAGACTAGTAAATTATCTTATAAGAAGATTGGTATTATGTTTGCCTTGTGGAGTACTGTAATAATATCTTCAAGTTATTTTGTGACAATAGTTACTGACAATATTGCAATGGAATTAAACTTAAGTACAAGTTTTGCAGGTGCAATATTCTTAGGTGTAGCAACAAGTCTACCTGAATTAACAGCAGTTATAACTTTAATGAAACTTAAAAATTATGATGCAGCTTTAGGTAATATTATTGGATCTAACATCTTTAACATGACTATTATTAGTGTTGTAGATATAATCAATTATAAAGAAAATATTTTTAATATTTTAGTAACAGATTTGGCGTTAAGAGAAAATATTTCTTTCCTCTTGATTTTAGGACTGTTTAACTCTATAATATTAATGATAGCTTTAGTAAGAAAGAAATCTATAAATATAATTACATACATTATTCCAAGTGTTCTGATACTGGTTGCATACCTTGTCTACATTGGATTAAGTATATAGGAGGACTAAATTATGAGACCAATCGATATCGTTTTATTAGTAGTATCATTATTTCTAATCACATTAGTGATATTACAAAGTTCAAAAGATGATGGTGCCAATGCATTTAGTGGTGAAAAAAGTGAACTATTCAACAATCAAAAGCAAAGAGGATTTGAATTATTGTTGAGTCGTGTTACTATGGGGACTAGCGCCTTGTTCATCGCCATTTCAATTTGGGCAATAATATCTTAAGAACACAATATGTGTTCTTTTTTTTCCAAAAAAATTAAACAAAGGAGGTTATAATTATGAGAGAGAAAATTATAGAAATACTTGATAAGGATGCAACAATTAAATCTAGTATTGAAACATTGAAAACACTACTTGGTATTGAAAGTAGTGAGGATTTTAAATTATTATTTAAAACATTAAACGAACTAGTTGATCAGGCATTTATTATTGAGAGTAAATCTCACGAATATAGCCTTATTAAGAATACCAATTTTATAGTTGGTCAACTAGATTTAAAAGAAAGAGGATTTGGGTTTGTTATCGACAGAGATAAAAACATAGATGATGTTTTTATTAGACGTGATGATATAAACGGTGCAATGAATCTTGACCTTGTACTTGTGTATATTTCTAAGTATAGAAGAGGCGCAAGAGCTGAGGGTGAAATTAGAAAAGTAATTGAGAGAAGATATTCACATATAATAGGTACACTAGGTTATAGAAATGGCATGGGTATTTTATTTAGTGATGATAAAACAATTAAACAAGAGATTATTATTAAGAAAGGTAACTATAATGGTGCCTATAAAAATGATAAAGTAAAAGCAAAGATTATTAACTATAACTTTAAAGGTAAAATTGAATGTGAAGTTTCAGAAGTTATTGGTAATATGAATGATGCTGGAGTAGATATTTTAAGTAAAATACTTAAATATAATATTGACCCAATATTTAGTGATATTGTATTAGAAGAAGCAAATAAATATCAATCAGTCAGTAAAGCTGATTTAGAAGGTAGAACTGATTTAAGAGATGAAATGATTATCACAATTGATGGTGATGATTCTAAAGATTTTGATGACGCAGTTATTGTTAAACAATTAGAAAATGGTAATTATAAATTAGGAGTTTCTATCGCAGATGTTAGTCATTATGTTACTAAGGATTCTATTCTTGATGATGAAGCATATAGAAGAGGAACTAGTATTTATTTACCAGGTAGAGTTATACCGATGTTACCTGTTAACTTAAGTAATAATATATGTTCACTAGTACCTGGTGAAGATAGACTTACAATTACTTGTGATATGGAAATTGATAAATCTGGTAAAGTAGTTAATTACGAAATATATCCTAGTGTTATAAATTCTTTTAGAAGAATGACTTATTCAAAGATAAATAAGATCTTTGATGGTGATGTTGATCTCGCAGAAGAATATGTTGAATTAGTTGGTATGTTTTATGATATGAGAAATCTAGCTAAAGTATTAAGAAAGAAAAGACAAACTTACGGTAGTATAAACTTTGAAACAGATGAAGCTTATATTACGTTAGATGAAAATGGACGCGCAGTAGATATTAAATTAAGAGACAGAGGAATCAGTGAGAAACTAATTGAAGAGTTTATGTTAAAAGCTAATCAAGTAGTTGCTGAACATGTTTTCTGGCTTAATCTACCGTTTATATATCGAGTTCATGATAAACCTAAAGAAGAGAAAATAGAACGTTTGCTTAGAATGAGCGCAGCTCTTGGGTTTAAAGTAAAAGGTAAGAAGGAAATTACTAATTTAGAACTTCAAAAGTTACTTGATAATGTTAAAGGTAGTCCTGCAGAAAAAGGTATTAATTTACTAATGCTTAGAAGTATGCAAAAAGCGATATATAGTGAAAATAATATTGGACATTATGGGCTAGCATTTACTCATTATACTCATTTTACTAGTCCTATTAGAAGATATCCTGATTTAATAGTTCATAGATTACTAAGAGAGTATTTATTTATGGATAATCAATCACTTGATGTGATTAATTACTACACAGATGAAATGCCTGATATTGCTACATCAACTTCAAAGAGTGAAAGACAAGCTGTTTTACTTGAAAGAGAAGTTGTAGATATGAAGAAAGCTGAGTATATCTCTAAGTATATTAATAAAGAGTTTGATGGTATAATAAGCAGTGTTACTGGGTTTGGGATATATGTTACTCTTCCTAATACAGTTGAAGGCTTAGTACATATAACAGAGTTAGATGATGATTATTATGTATATGATGAAAATCTAATGATGTTAATTGGAGAAAGAAAAAAGAAAATGTATAGAATTGGAGACAAAGTAACTGTAAGAGTTATGAAAGCACATATCTCTGAAGGTGACGTTGACTTTAAAATAGTTTAAAGATGGAGGTGATTATATGAAGATAATTTCAAAAAATAAAAAAGCAGCTCATGATTATTATTTAACTGATAAATATGAATGTGGGATTGTTTTAAAAGGAACTGAAATTAAAAGTGTAAGAGCTGGTAAAGTGTCAATTAAAGATTCATACGCTAGAATTAAAGGAACAGAAATATTTATTGTGAATATGCATATATCTAAATATAATCACGGAAATAGATTTAATCATGAAGAAACAAGAAGTAGAAAATTGTTATTACATAAAAAAGAAATTATTAAGATTAGTAATAAAGTGAATCAAGATTCACTTACTTTAGTACCGACTCTAGTATATTTAGATCATGGATTATGTAAAGTTGAAATTGCTTTAGGAAAAGGTAAAAAGAATTACGATAAGAGACATGTATTAAAAGAAAAAGATGCGAACAGAAGAATGGAAAAAGCGCTTAAGGAGAACTACTAATGACACTTACTATCGGAATAATCGTTGTTTTAGTTGTAATATTTTCTGCATTTTTAAAAGGATGGAGTGGGTTTGGAACAAACCTCATATCTATTCCTATTTTAGTACTACTTAACTATGAGTTTAAGGAAGCAGTAATTATTGTTATTACTTTGAATTTATTCTTAAATACTGCGATATTAATTGAAAATAAGAAATTCAATTTAAGAAGTTTAGAACATATTAAAGTACTTGTTATTTTTGGAGTTATCTTTAATTTTGTAGGGATTTATTTCTTGAAGAATTTTGATCCTAATATTTTAAAAATTATTACTGGTAGTTTGATATTACTTACTGCGATTAATAAAGCTATAAGTCTTAAATTCAAAGTAGTTAATAAAGAGAAGTACTATATTCCTGTTGGAATATTATCAGGTATATTTAATGGTATAGCTGGTCTTGGTGGATTACCTGTATTACTATTGTTAAGTAATTCAGATATGAAAAAAGATGAGTTTAGAACGACACTTGTATCATATTTCTTAGTTATGAATGTTATGGCTATTATTGGATATGTAACTCATAATCTTTACACAGAAGTTATCTTAATTAATATTGGTGTAATATTGTTATTTGGACTTGGAGCTGCGATGTATGGTGTATATATGAGTAGAAGAGTAAGTGACAGTGTATTCCAAAGATGGTTCGTATTTGTAATGATGTTTATGGGTGCTGGATTAACATTTAATGGATTATATGAAAAAACAGGTACTTATATTGATATGGTATTATATATTGTTGTTTCTTTAAGTGTTACATTAGTGATTGAAGGAACGTTATTACTAAGAACAAAATTGATTAAAAGTAGTATATAAGATATAATAAAGATGTATCTGAGGTGATTTTATGAATGTATCTGGTATTATATTTATTGTACTGGGATTAATATCTATAAGTTTAGGTATCACAGGTCTTTCTAATAAGTCCAGAAAAGGACAAAGAATGGTTAGACTTTTAGGAGAAACTGGAACTAGAATGTTTTATATTATAATTGGTATAGGATTAATAGTTGGAGCATTCTTCATATAAAACAACGTGGGGTTGTTTATGGATTCGACAGGGTAGTTAGAGCTTGATAAGCATGTCAGGGTGGTGCCTGTAATACACTAGGTTAAATATAACCGGAAACCAAAATTACGCTTACGCTGCTTAATATATAAGCGCGATCTCCCCTTCTGTAGTCTAGGACAGGAGACAGGAGAACAGTAACTAGAATATATTTAGAATGTGCCGTCTTAACAAACTAAATGAACTTAATAAGACTCGTCAGTATCTTGGCCGTGTATCACTTGGGTGCTGATTAAAACAATTGATATACTAAGCATGTAGAAAATTAAGTTTCGTCTATTTTGGACAGGGGTTCAAATCCCCTCAACTCCACCAATGGTACCCGCGTCCGAGAATTTCAGATGGCTTTAATTAGCCGTTAATGGAATCCTCGGTTTTTATTTACCCAAATTTGAATGAAAATTTGATGAAAATTTGATGAAAAAAATCGGTATTTTTTCGTTCCAGCCCTGTTGCAATAGGGAAAATGAGAATTTTAGCGAGTCGAACCCGCGTCCAGAAACATTCTAATAAATTGATGACAACGGCTTTAACTTTACATAGATAAAGCTATAGGTTTATATTCAAAAACTCATTAGATTTTAGGTGCTTCTATTAATGATATTGATATGCTATAATTAAATTAGAATAAAACTGCAAATAGGACATCTATGTCCTATTTTTGCTTTTTGGGGGAGAAAGTTATGAAGAAAAGTTATATGGAGTATATAGAACTTATAGATAAAATGTTCTCTGAAAAAAATTACACAAAAGTACTGAAGTTTTTTACCACTGATTATAAGGAATATGATATTACTGAATTTGAGGTGCTTTGGGTTAGAATATGGGCGTTATCTGGGTTGAACAGAGTAGAAGAGGCAATTGAAAAATTACATGATTTAATTGTAGAAAAAAGATACTGGGTTCTGGAAATGATTACAGAAGAAATAGAAATTGATGCAATCAAAAGAGATGATAGATATCAAAAATTAATGGAAATATCTGAACAGAACGCAAAGAACTTCAGCTACAAAAAAGAAGGAAAATATGAGATCTTTACTCCAAAAAATACAGATGAGAATACTAAATTACTTGTATTTCTCCATGGAAATTACTTAGCAACTGAAGAATTTTCTCAAATTCAAAAAGATACTGTAAATAGTATCGGGAGTAGATTAAAAGGGGAATTCATAGTTACAATTCCATATTCGTCAAGAATCGCACCTTCTGGACAATCCCTTTGGTATGACTATGGTGAAAGTTCAAAAGAAATAGAGAAACATTTGAGGATTATACAAGACGAGTATAAAATTATGCCGAGTAATATCATAATTACAGGAGGTTCAGCAGGAGCTGGTGTTGCTACAGAAGTAGCCTTGAATAATAATATAGAAGTAAATAAGTTCGCACTACTGATTCCACACATTCCAAAGTTAAAGAATAATGACGAAAGAATATCTAATTTGAGAAAATCTGAATTCTTCATATATAGTTCAACAAACGATTTTTGTATGAAATACGCAAATAAGTTTAGTGAAATCCTCACTCAGAACAACTTTAAACATGTGTTTCATTGTCCAGATGGATACGGTCATTTCATACCACCTGAAGAAAACTTGCTAGATAGAACCATTAAATACTTCAAATTTAGTGTTTAGTATTGCTCTTCATTATTGGGAAAGGGGTTCAAACTTAACACCTTAAATAATAAGGTTTGGACGAAATTTTGTCGAATACAATCCACGCCTAAAGAATATAAAAAATGATTTGAATTTAGAACTATTTTATTGAATATAACAGTGTAGTATATTATAATTTAATTGATAATCAAGAAAATATTGAGGGCTAGATTTTTTATAATTTTTGGCAATTTATTAACATGAATACTAGAAGAGTTTCTCTGAGAAATATCCATAAGCTATAACCAATGCATTCCTAAAAAAGGAATAGAGTAATAATTTGAACCATAATGAATCTGATAATAAATTTATTTTAGAAGGAGAAGTGAAACTATGAATCATATTTCAGAAATAACTAAATCCACAGCAGCACTTATTGCAGGGATTGGATTATTATTAATGACTGTACTTGCGATATTTGCTAACTTTTTTGTTTTAGAGAGTCTTATCGTAGATGGGGATGCAATATTAACATCTAGTAATATTATCGCTTCAAATGGTTTGTTTCGTTTGGGCATTAGTTGTTTGTTAATTGTAGCAATTCTTGATATAGTTGTAGCTTGGGCATTATATATCATGCTTAAGCCAATTAATAGGAGTCTTTCACTATTGACAGCTATATTTAGGATAGTATATGCTGCCATATTAGGAGTAGCTATAGCCAGTCTTCTTAATGTCTTAAACCTTTTAAGTGGTGCTGATTATTTGACAGTATTTGACACTAATCAATTGTATTCTGAAGTGATGTTATCAATTAATACATTTAACAATATCTGGAATATTGGAATTGTATTTTTCGGATTACATCTATTTCTTCTTGGATATTTAGTATATAAATCTGGAAATATTCATAAGATTTTTGGAGTTTTATTGATAGTTGCATCTGCTGGGTATCTTATTGATGCATTTGGAGAATTTCTAATAGTTAATTATAATTTGACTGTTGGTATGTTCACTTTTATTGGTGAATTACTATTTATGTTTTGGCTTTTAATCAAGGGGAGAAAACATGAGCAAATTTAAATTAAATAAAAAAGTGAAGAAAAATAGAAATATCTAATATTTGATAATACGGAGGTGTAATATGAAAGCAGTAGTTTATAAGAAATACGGTCCACCTGATACTCTTCAACTCGAAGAAGTTGATAAACCTATTCCTAAAGATAACGAGGTTTTAATAGAAGTTGTAGCTTCATCAGTTAATGTAGCTGATTTAGGTATGCTTACTGGTAAACCATTTGTTGTTAGATTTTTTTCAGGTCTTTTTAAGCCAAAAAATCCGATACTAGGATCAGATGTTTCTGGGATAGTTAAATCAATCGGAAAGAATGTATCATCGTTAAAGATAGGTGATGAAGTATTTGGTGATATCTATGATAGTGGAGCAGGTGGCTACGCAGAATATGTGTGTGCTGCCGAAAATCTTTTAGTATTAAAGCCATCTAGTATAACATTTGAAGAAGCAGCTGCAGTGCCTGTAGCAGCAGTTACTGCTTTACAAGCGCTACAAACAAAAGGAAAAATAATGGCAAAACAACAAGTTTTAATCAATGGAGCATCTGGTGGTGTTGGTTCTTTTCTAGTACAAATTGCTAAATCATTTGGGGCAGAAGTAACAGCTGTTTGTAGTTCTAGGAATATTGATATGGCAATAAAGCTAGGCGCAGATTATGTTATTGATTATACAAAAGAAGATTTTACAAAAAATAAAATGAAGTATGATTTAATTATTGGTGCTAATGGATTTCATTCGATTTGGGATTATAAGCGTTCTTTAACATCTCGTGGGAAATATGTTATGACTGGGGGAACTGGTGTTCAAATGTTTCAAGCAATAGTTCTTGCCCCGTTTTTATCAATTATTGGAAAAAAGAAGCTAGGTAGTCTAGCAGCAAAAGCAAATAAAAATGATTTAACATTTTTAGCACAACTTATGGAAACTAGAAAACTAGTACCATATATTGAAAAAGCATACAAATTGAGTGAAATAATTAATGCCTTTAAGTATATCTCAGAAGGTCACGCTAAAGGGAAAATAGTTATAAATATAAAATAAAACTACTGGATTGAATCAGTAGTTTTTAACTTTTAGTTGGATATTTGATAGGTTGCTGTGAAGTTTTATTCTTGGAAACGGATACCCTTCATGGAGCTTCAACTCCACAAAAGACAGAGGTCCAACCTGGCATAAATTTAATTATTTCAAGGATATTAATAAATAGAATTTCTAATTATTCCAGTTATTCTAACTACAAGTAATTGTTGACATTATACCGATAGCGGGTTAATATATAATTGAGAGGTGATATCATGAAATTTATTGGAACTAAAGAAATATCAAAAAAATGGGGTATCAATGATCGTAGAGTAAGAATACTATGTGAAGAAGGTCGTATTGAGAGTGCGATGAAAGTTGGCAAAAGTTGGTTAATTAGAGAAGATGAGGGAAAGCCTTATGATGCAAGAAGAAAAAGTAATAAAGAGTATATTGAGTTAGAGTTTGATTTTTCAAATATTGATTTATTAAAAAATGAAATAGATTCATATAGACCTTTACCAAATAGATTATCAAAAAGTTTACATAAAAAGCTAATAGTTGAATGGACATATAATAGTAATGCTATTGAGGGGAATACCTTAACTATGTCTGAAACTAAAGTAGTGCTTGAAGGTATTACGATTGGTGGTAAAAGTGTTATAGAACATCTGGAAACAATCAATCACAAAGATGCTATATTATTTTTAGAGGAATTAATTGCTGGGGATGAAAACATATCTGAATGGAATATAAAAAATCTTCACTCTTTAATACTAAAGGATATAGATAATAAAAATGCAGGGAAATATAGAAATGAGAATGTAATTATCAGTGGAGCAAGTCACATTCCACCTAATCACGATATTTTACACGAACTTATGCAGAAACTAATAATTGAATATAATAAAGAATGGAATGAGTTTCATCCAGTTATAAAAGCATGCTTGTTGCACGGAGAATTTGTTAAGATACATCCATTTATTGATGGGAATGGAAGAACAGCACGACTATTATTGAATTTTGAATTAATGAAATATGGATATACTCCAATAATAATTACAAAAACTAGAAGAGCTGAATATTATGATGCATTAGATTTTGCACATACTACGATGGACTATTCTAAGTTTATTCAATTAATTTCAGAATTTGTGATGGAATCTGAATTGTTATGGCTTAAAGTAATTAGATAATTATACCTGGACACGGGTACTCTTCAGGGACCCTAATCGTACCTATTATTACCTGTTACCAATTGATAAGAAATACAAAATAAGTTGCAATTAACTGCGATACAACGAACAATATCAAAAACAACCTAAAAGATAAGGAATTTAGCATATACACTACAATATTAATTAATTTATATTTCTTTGAAAACGATTAAGTATTTTCTCATAAGGGAAGTCTATTTTCACATATAAAAAAAAGTATATTTTGTATCTTTTTCATATTGACAAGTATAGGTAATAGTGTTAGTATAATTGCATGAATAAAAGGTAATGGTGTCCTTTGGACATAACAGGGAATTGAGTTAATACTCAAGCTGTCCCAGCAACCGTGATACTGACGAAATGCAAATACCACTGAGAAATCGGGAAGGTGCAAAGTAGGATGAAGTTTAGCCGGTAGACCTACCATTACCAAAAGTTTTCTCCTGGGTAATGAGATATAGAACTGGCTATTTTAGTTTTTTTAATAGAATCTGGTTTTTTATAGTCATATCCCTAGGATATGGCTTTTTTTGTTCAAAAAAACTAAGGAGAAGAAACATGAGAAAATTATTTATTGCATTATTGGTTTTAACATTCGTTATTACTCTTTCTGGATGTAAAGGGGAAATCGAAGTAACTGAATTTACAGTTACAGACAGAGAAGGTACTGAAGTAGTAATTCCAACAAACATTACTAAAATTGTATCTACAGCACCATCTAATACAGAAGTAATTATAGGTTTAGGACTAGGAGATATGTTAGTAGCTGTTGATAAATACTCTCCAACTGAAGGGTTAAGTGAAGACATAGCTATCATTAATTTTAGAGAGCCTGATATTGAGTTATTAATATCATTAGAACCAGATATTGTTGTTGCTTCAGGGCACAATAAAGTAGGGGATGATGATCCTTTCAAATTATTAAAAGAAGCAGGAATAGCAGTTGTTTATATACCTTCAGCTGATTCACTACAAGGAATATTAGATGATATTACTTTTATTGGATTAGTACTTGGAAAAGTAGAAGAGGCTAATACAATAACAACTGATCTCCAAACAGAGTTTGATGAGATAGCAGCTATCGCGGCTACTATTACTACTAAAGTAAATGTTTATTTTGAAATAGGAGACTATAGTGGAACTCTTTATTCATTTGGAACTGAAACATTCTTAAATGAAGTAGTAACTCTTGTTGGTGGAAATAATATATATAGTAGTGAATCTGGATGGTTAAATGTATCTGTAGAAGATATTATTAGTAAAAATCCAGATGTAATTGTAACTAACCAAAGTAACGTTGAAGGTATAGTTGCTAGTATTATGAGTAGAACTGGATTTGATACTATTGATGCAGTAATTAATAACCAAGTATTTGTTGTGAATGGAAACTCAACATCACGTGGTTCTCAAAATATCATTGAGGGTATTAGAGAAGTTGCAGAAGCTTTGTATCCAAATTATTACGACTTTGATTAAAAGCAAGTACCTACTATTATTAGCGCTATTAACAATAGCGCTAATACTTGGTACTGGAATAGGTAGTGTTTATATATCTCCCATCAAAATATTTAGTATACTATTACACAAAGTATTTAATATATCACTAATAGATAGTGTAAAGAACACAGATGTTGCAATTATTTATCATATCAGACTCCCTCGAGTTTTAATTGCTGCACTTATCGGTGGAAGTTTAGCAATGAGTGGTGCTGCTATCCAAAGTTTACTTCGTAATCCATTGGCGTCGCCATATACTTTAGGAGTATCTAGTGGGGCTAGTTTAGGAGTTGCAATAGCAATATCTTTTCATTTAACATCACCATTTTTATCAAATATGTTTTTACCTGTAGTAGGGTTTTTATCAAGTCTTGTAACAGTAATTTTAATTTTATATCTTGCTCGTAAGATTGATAGAAACTACAGTACAAATACAATAATCTTAGTAGGGATTGTTTCAAGTTTATTTATAAATGGACTTCTTACTTTAGTAATTGCTCTTTCAGGAGATGAATTAAAGAATATAATATTCTGGCAGATGGGATCACTTAGTTTAAGAGGTTATGATCATTTATTAGGGATCCTACCATTTGTTATAATAGGATCACTTGGTTTGCTTGTTTTACATAAAGAATTAGATGCATTAGCTTTTGGTGAAGAAAGCGCAAAAAATATCGGAGTTAACACTCAAAAAGTAAAAATATTAGTTATATTATTTTCAGCTACATTAACAGGGAGTGCTATTGCAATTAGCGGTATAATTGGTTTTGTAGGACTTGTATCCCCACATATTGTAAAAAGGATATATGGACAAAAACATCTTACATTATTACCAATAAGTTTTCTCTTTGGAGGCATATTCTTAATCCTTACAGATTTAATAGCTAGAACAATTGTTTCCCCAAGTGAACTACCTGTTGGATCAATAACGGCATTAATTGGAGCCCCATTTTTTGCTTTTATATTCTTTTATAAGCGAGGTAAATAAATGTTTAAAGTAGAAAATTTAGATTATTCATATACAGGAGACAAATTAGTTTTAAAAGATATTAATTTTGAGTTGTTTGAAAGAGATTTCTTGTCAATAATTGGTCCAAATGGATCTGGGAAAACAACGTTACTAAAAACAGTTTCAAAAATTCTTAATTCAAATGCGACTATAACAATAAATAATGAAGATATAGCACAGATGAGTCGAAAAAAAATATCGGAAAATATATCATATTTCGCACAATTAAAAGGAAATATCGCAGATTTGTCAGTTTATGATACAGTGATGCTTGGGAGATATCCCTATATAACTGGATTTTTAGGTAAACCATCGAAAAAGGATAAAGATATCGTTAATTCGGCATTAGAAAAGACACAATTAGAAGATCTTAGAGATACATACACATCAAGATTATCAGGAGGGCAATTGCAACGTGTTTTTTTGGCTCAAATAATTGCTCAAGATACTAAGATAATTTTACTAGATGAACCAACTAATCATTTAGATCTTAAACATCAAAAAGAGTTACTAGAATATATAAAAACTTACGCCTACAAACATAACAAAATTGTTATAGGTGTATTCCATGATTTAAGCATTGCTAGAAAATATTCAAACAAGATACTTTTATTAGGTAATGGTGAAATTAGTAGTTATGATGTAACAAATAGAGTATTTGATACAGACATGATTAATGAGTTATACGGGTTAGATATAAAAAAATACATGATTGAACACTATAAGGAGTGGACATAATGAAAGGTATTATGATTCAAGGAACTGCTAGTGATGTTGGTAAGAGTTATATTGTAACAGCAATATGTAGAGTGCTTTCTAATATGGGACTTAACGTCGCTCCTTTTAAAAGTCAAAATATGTCAAATAATAGTTATGTTACAATTAACTCTCTTGAAATGGGAAGAGCTCAAGGTGCACAAGCAGAGGCTGCTAGAGTAATACCTAATGTCTATATGAATCCAATCTTACTTAAACCAAAAATGGATACAGAAAGTGAAATAATTTTAAATGGTCTCGTTTATAAAAGTTTAAATGGATTTAAATATACTAAAGAGTTTACTTTAACAAAAGGAATTGAAGAAGTGAAAAAAGCATTAAAAAAACATGAATCATTTCATGAATATATTGTAATTGAAGGTGCAGGAAGTCCAGCTGAAGTTAATTTAAATGATCGTGAAATTGTTAATATGAGAATCGCAGAGCATGCTGATGTAGATGTTGTTCTTGTTGTTGATATTGATCGAGGAGGAAGTTTTGCTTCAATCGTTGGGACTTTAGAATTAGTATTTGAACATAGACATAGAATTAAAGGAATAATTTTTAATAAGTTTAGAGGAGATATAAACTTATTAAATGATGGTCTTGTATGGATTGAAGAATACACAGGAGTAAAAGTACTTGGTGTTATTCCATATTTAAAAGATATTCATATTGAAACAGAAGATGCACAAAGTGAGATTTTATTTACAAAAACAAAAGGGAATTTAGATATTGGTGTAATCAAAATGGAACGTATATCTAATAATACTGATATTGAACCATTTATTTATGAGGATGATGTGAATATTAGAGTAATTGATAATATTGAAAAATTTAATAAACCAGATGCAATTATTATTCCGGGGACTAAGTCTACTATTAAAGACTTTCTCCAATTGAAAGAAAAAGGTTTAGATAAAAAAATAATTAAATATATAAATCAAGGTGGAATAGTTATAGGAATTTGCGGTGGTTATCAAATATTAGGGAAATCAATTATTGATGTTAATAGTGTTGATAATAATGAATTTGATTATACTGATGCTCTAGGAATATTTGATATTAAAACAGAATTTTATGAATCAAAAAATGTTAGACAAGTTACAGCTACGGAATTGAAAACAAACAACAAGCTAAATGGTTACGAAATTCATCTAGGAAAAACAAATTATCTTACAGATAATTATTTTTCAATTTTAGAAACTGGGGAGCTTGATGGATCCACATATAATCATAATCAAGTTATTGGGACGTATCTACATGGAATATTCCATAATGATAAATTCAGAAATGACTGGTTAAATAATATTAGAACTAAAAATAATAGAGGTATTAAAGATATTGTAAATACAACTACAAAAAAAGAGGAGTCTTTTGAAAAACTAGCAAAAGTATTTGAAGAGAATATTGATATGAAGTTTTTCTTAAACTTAATAAAATGATCATTGTAATAGCTTACGGGTTAGATTTAATATTAGGAGATCCTTTTCCTTTTCATCCTGTTATTTTGATTGGTAGATTAATAACCTATATTGAAAAGAAAATATATCGTGATTCAGTACTAAGTGGGCTTATTTTATTCATTTTAGTACAAACAATTATAATACTTTTTATTTATATGTTAAGACAAGTATTATTTGAATACTTAGTGATTGTGCTAGATATATATATTATCTATAGTTTGTTCGCAACAAAGTCTCTCTATATAGAAACAAAAAAAGTAACAAACGAAATAAAAAAACAAAATATTGAGGGTGCTAGAAAAAGCCTTTCATATCTTGTTTCTCGTGATATAAGTGAATTAGAGTACGAAGAAATAAACAAAGCACTTATTGAAACAATTAGTGAAAATACTATTGATGGTGTTTTAGCACCAATCATGTTTGCGTTCATTGGGTTATATTTTGATTTAGCAGTAGAATTCCTTTTATTTTATAAAATCACATCTACATTAGATTCAATGGTTGGATATAAAAATGATAAATATAGTAAATTTGGATATACATCAGCAAAAACAGATGATATATTGAATTTTATTCCTAGTCGAATTGGAAGTATAATAATGCTTTTATCAGGTATATTTGTTGGAAATATAAAGACAGGAATATTTTACTTTTTTAAAGATCGTAAAAACAATAATAGTCCTAATGCAGGGCATCCTGAAAGTGTAATTGCTGGTTTATTTGAAATAGAGTTACAAGGTGATGGACATTACTTTGGGCAAATTGTTCATAAAGCGAAAATTGGTATTAATAAAAATAAGATTACAGTAAGAGTAGTAAATAAAACATATTTTGTAATGTTTTTATCATCACTCATTACAATGATTATATTAGGAGGGTTATATTATGAAATATTCTAATCACGGAGCTAATCCTGATTTGTTTTATAGAAGTGCTAATATAAAAAAACCGAAAGAAGCAATTGATTTTTCGACAAATACAAATATTATAACTAAGAAGATAATATTAAATATTAATAAACTAGCTCAAGAATATCCTGACTATACTCATCAAAGTATTAAGGATATATTATCGGTTAAACATAGCATTAAACATGAAGAAATTATTGTAACTAATGGGATTAATGAAGTTATATATTTACTTTCAAATATATATAAAGATAAGAAAGTAGCTTTATTAAAAGATGATTACACAGAATACAAAAGAGCATTTAAAGACACTGAAATTATATACTTTAATAATATATATGAAGTAAATGATGTAGACATATTATTATTTAGTAACCCTAATAATCCTTCAGGGCTTTATGAAGACTTATCTTTACAAATATCGAAATTATCAAAAACTATGACAGTGATAGTTGATGAATCATATATTGAATTTATTGAAGATAAAAAACATCATATAGATAGTAATATCTTATATTTAAGAAGTCTTACAAAAATATATCATTTATCAGGATTAAGAATTGGTTACGCATTTGGGGATGAATACCTAATAAAAAAACTATCTTCAATACAGCCAACGTGGAGTGTAAATAGTGTCGCACTTAAAGCGAGTGAAATCTATTTGAATGATTCAAAGTTTTTAATTAAAACAAGGGAATTTTATAAAAAAGAAACTGTATTTTTAAAATCTAGAATTATTAAACTAGGATATAATATTTTACCTTCTAGTGTGAATTTCTTTTTAATAGAAGTTGAAAATGATGATGATATAATAATCTACCTATTAAAAAGAGGGTTAGTTGTTAGACATACAAGAAGTTACCCGAATCTAAATGGTAATTATATTCGGGTAAGTGTAAAGACTAGAAAACAAAATTTAAAACTTATTAAAGCTTTAAAGGAGTATAAAGATGAAAGTATATCTAGTTAGACATGGTAAAACAGTTGGTAATGAAGAAAGAAGATACACAGGACAATCGAATGTTTCTGTATCAAAGAATGGGTTAGATGAGCTAATAAGTCTTAAATACATATATAAAGATATTAAGAACTTACCTGTTTATACAAGTAGTTTAAATAGAACCGAAGAAACTGCGAGGATACTGTTTGGGGACTATAAGCATATTGATAGTTTACCTTTTATGAATGAAACAGATTTTGGTGACTTTGAAGGATTAAGATATACTGACCTGAAACAAGATGCTAACTATTTGATGTGGATTAATGATATCTATAATGAGATACCAAAAAACGGAGAGAGTTATATTGCTTTTAAAGAAAGAGTTATTACTCCATTTCTGAATCATATTAATAAACTAACAGAAGATTCTATTTATGTTACTCATGGTGGAGTGATTAGAATTATTATGTCTTCTCTTGTAGATTCTAATGTTGCTTTTTTTGATTGGGAAATTCCTAATGGGAAAGGATATATTCTTTGTTTAGTAGAGGGAAGAATTACGTATGAGGTTATAAAATGAAAACGATAATAATTGCTGGAACAAATAGTGGAGTTGGAAAAACAACAATAACAAAAGCACTTTTAACGCTTATAGATAATGCTCAAGCTTTTAAAATGGGACCAGATTTTATTGATCCATCATTTTATCGATATATTACGAAAAGAAATGTATATAATCTCGATTTATTTTGTTATCAAGAGGATAAACTAAAATATGTCTTTAATCGGTATAAAAAAAGTATAAATATTATCGAAGGTGTAATGGGATTATATGGAGGTCTAGGATTTACTTTAGATAATCATTCAACAGCTCATACAGCAAGAACACTTGATGCACCAATTTTACTTGTTGTTGATGGTAAACATAAAGATTCATCAATTCAAGCAGAAGTACTAGGATATATTAAAAGAGATGAAAGATTAAACATTAAGGGTGTAATTATTAATAATGTTTCTAAAAAAATGTATCAGTATTTATCAAATGCTTTGCAAGAAATAAACATTAAAACTTATGGATATCTCCCTAAAGTACAAGATATTACAATACCTGAAAGACATCTTGGGTTACTACAAGCTCAAGATATTGATAATCTTGATTTAAACTTAAATAGATTAAAAGAAGTTGCTAATGAAACAATTGACGTTGGAGAGATAGTAAAAGATTTTGATCATACATTTAATTATCAGGGTATTGAATACTTTGATATCATCAAAGATATCTTTTTAAACAAGACAATTGCAATTACTAAAGATGAATCATTTAGTTTCTTTTATGATTTGCATCTTGAAATGTTAAAGTGTAGTGGTGCAAATATTGTATATTTTAGTCCTTTACACGATACTTCACTACCTACAGCAGACTTATATTATTTTAGTGGTGGCTATCCTGAAATATATGTTGAAGAATTAAGCAAAAATACGAGTATATTTAAAGAAATAAAAGAAACAAGTAAAGCAATTTACGCGGAATGCGGAGGGTATATTTATTTATCAAAAAGTATCCTGATTAATAATAAAAAAACATCACTAGTAAATCTCTTTTTCAGTGATATTGTAATGACAAAAATGTTGGATTTTAAACACTTTGGATATTTAGATATTATTACAAAAGATGGTTATAAAATAAAAGGTCATGAATTTCATTATTCAAAATTAATTGATTCAAAAGAAAAAGATAATTACTATAATGTTGTTAATAAAGAGTATATAACAGGGGTTATTAAAGAAAATATAAAAGGAGGATACCCACATATTTTATGGCTATCCAATTTAGAGTATTATAAAAAAATATTTAATGGAGGAAAAGATGAATAAAGGAGTTAGACGCATTACATTTACGGGATTAATGATTGCACTTAGTGCTATATTTGCAAACATTCCAATACCTGGATTCCCAACATTAGCTTTTGATGCTATACCAGGATATTTAGTCGCAATTTTAATAAATCCAGTTTCAGGAGGAATTATCGCCCTTTTTGGACATTTAGTAACAGCCCTTATCCATGGTGCCCCTCTAGGAATACCTAGTCATATAATTATTGCATTATCTATGTTTATTTCAGCATATGCACTTGGTCTAATATTTAAAAAAGATAAAATCTATAGAATAGTAATAGCTGTAATAATTGCTACATTATTAAATACATATTTGTCTTTTCCGTTTTTAATATTTTTACTAAGAGTACCAGCAGCATATATTCTTCCATTACAAATTCCTCTTATAATTGCTAGTTTAGTTAATATTTGCGTAGCTATCTTTATATATTTTCCACTTCATAGTATTAGGATAGATTTATAATGCTAATTCTAGTATCAGGGGGAGTTCGTAGTAATAAGTCATTATTTGCAGAATCACTTATAAATAATAATAAAGTATATATTGCAACAATGAAGTTCTCTGATAAAGAAACAAAAAAAAGAATTATAGCTCATCAAAAAAGAAGAGATAAATCGTGGAATAATTATGAAGTGTATAATAATTTTAGTTATAATATTGAATATAATAATAAGGAAATACTATTAGATTGTTTAACCAATTTAGTAACTAATGAATTGATTGAGGGCAAAGATAAAAGTTATATTATTGAATCAATTTATAATGCTATTGTTGAAATTAGTAAAAATACTGATAAGCTTGTTATAGTAACAAATAATGTTTTTGAAGAAGTAGATGATTATTCAGAATTAACTAAAGATTTTTTAGAAGTATTAGGAAAACTTTCAGTTAGTATTTCACAAATAGCAGATTATGTTTATATATGCGAAGCGGGAATTTGTGTAAATATTTTGGAGGGACAAAAATGAAAAAGATATTTAAGATATTTATAATATCATTAGGGTATTTTACAACAATACCTGTTCCTTATTTAAAATGGGAAGATAAATTAAATAAATATATTCCTTTATTTATTCCTCTTATTGGAATAATAATAGGAACAATATTTTTTGGATTAATAAAATTTATGGAGATTGCACCTATTTCATCACTATTACAAAGTTCGATTATTGTAGTGTTTTTTATTTTTATAACTGGAGGACTTCATTTAGATGGATTTATGGATACTTGTGATGCGCATTTTAGTCGTAGAGAGATTCCAAAAAAACTCATAATAATGAAGGATTCAAATGTAGGAGCTTTTGCTGTCGTTTTTTTACTTGTTCTTTTTCTTATAAAACTTACAGTTATTAATGAAGTAGTATTAAATAATGATTTAGTTTACATTGTAATTTTGATTCCTATAATTTCAAGAATATATGAATCTTTATTACTTTTAAATACTAGAAAAGCAAAAGATAGTTCTCTGCAAGCAATGTATGGATCGTTATCAAAAAAATATCAATTAGTATATGTTTTATATATAATAGTTACTATCATAATTGGGTCATTATTAAATGAGTTATTATTTGTTTTAACATTGCATACAATTGCAATATTATATTTACTTTACTATAAAAGATTTGCTATTAAACAGTTTGGTGGAATAACTGGAGATGTAGTAGGTGCTTATGTAGAAATAGTAGAAGTAATTTTATGGACGGGGGTATTACTTTATGGAATTCTATATTGGGGGTAAATATAACGGTAAATTAGAATACGTATTGAATAAGTATAAAAAAAATGAGTATTTTGATATATCCAAGGACTCCGTTGATGCTATTCTTGATTATGATATTATTAACAATATTGATGATGTTGTACTATTTCTCTTACAGAAAGATGAAGACCCTATAAAGTATTTAAAAAAACTTTCATTTGACAATAAAATCATTATTGGGAATATTATTACAAATGGAGTTGTCCCTATTAATAAACTTCACAGAGAGTTAAGAGATGATGTTGGCTCTTTATATAAATATCTTGTGTCTGTATCAGATTCTACATACAACATTATATATGGAATTGAAGTGAAGTTAAAATGAATGAAATAATAATAGACTCTAAAAATAAGCTTATAGTTACTACAGATAATGCAGGAAGTATTGGTGAAAAAGTTAATGATACAATTCAAGTTTCATATGATGTTGTATCATATTTCACTTTGCGTAATGCAATAATTGACAATTTAGCTCAAAACACTAAATTGTTATCGTTCACATTTGCAAATTTTAATGGTAACGACGCATATAATAAAATTATCAAAGGTATAAATAGAGTATTTGATGAAATAGGATATAAGATACCATATACAAGTAGTACTGAAAGCAATTATATAATGAAAGAATCAGCTTTTAGTGTGACAGTAATAGGTGAAAAACAGCAATATATAAACACTAGATATAAAAAATATGCTGTAGTAGGAAAACCATTAATTGGTATTGAAATAATAAATCAAAAAGACGATATTGTTACATTAAAAGAATTTGAGTATCTTTTAAATCACAAAGATATTTCATTAATTATCCCTGTAGGATCTAAAGGTATTAATCATAGAACTAAGATGTTACTAGATAAAAAGTTTGTATCTGATAAAATAGATCTAAATAAAAGTGCAGGTCCATCAACGTGTATTCTAATCGAGTATAAAAAACTTAATGATATTGATAAAGAAATAATAAAAAAAGTTACTGCGTTAGAACTACTAAGGTAAAAATGCTTTTAAGGAGGAAACTGTGAAAGAAAAAAATAGTTATAAATATTTTTGTAATAAAGAATGTGAATATTTTCCATGTCATGATCTCCCAGTTGATAACTTTAATTGTTTGTTTTGTTTTTGCCCGTTATATGAGTTTAGTGATTGTGGAGGAACATATAAGATGATTAAGTTGAAAAATGGTAAAGAAATTAAAAGTTGTATTGATTGTACTGTTCCTCATAGGAAAGAAAATTATGATTACATTATGAAAATACTCACAGAACACAGGTTTTGAAAAAATCTTAATATGGGCTCCAACATATGTACCTGTGTTGTACCAAATAAACTTTGAGGAGTTTATTCTCCACCGAACAAACCTGCACCGGACGCGAATAAGTCACAGGGACCATCAACTCCACCAATATTATTATTAAAACGAAAGACCATCAGTTATTGATGGCCTTTTTATATCTTTATTTAGCAGAATTTTCAAATACATTTAGAGTCATATAATTTAAAGATACATGTGGATGACTGAAATTGGAATAAAACGGATTATTAAGGCCGTTTTTTTTATAACATTTGGTGCAAAAAAATTATATATTGAGAATTTCATTGTTAGTGTTATAATTAAGTCGTAGAGAGAGTTGTGAGTCGTTTTTTTGTTGAATTTTAGTACTTTATATATGTGTTCTTTTTTGCACGTCTCACCTCCTCTAATAGGGGGTCCATATGGGAAACGAAATGTTAATGGGAATTATTAATAATGCTATTCTGCTTTTAGGACTTGGAATTTTATATTCTATAATACCAATTGAAAAATCAATAAATAAAACAATTCAATCATTAATAATTGGATTGTTCTTATCAATGATTGTTATCTTTGTAATGTTAAATCCTTTTGAGGTTGCCCAAGGAGTTGTTCTAGACACTAGATCAATTCTTATTAGTGTGGCAGCATTTTTCTTTGGATTTATTCCTGTTTTAATTGTTGTAATATCCGCATCGATATTAAGAATTTCAGACGGGGGATCTGGAGTTGTTACTGGTGTCTTAGTTATAGTTTCTTCTGGCATAATTGGTCTTTTGTTTAGGAAATTTCGTTATAGTAAAATAATGGATAAGAAGATTCGCAGATTAATTGAATTCTATATATTTGCTTTTGTAGTTCATGTAGTTATGTTGATTATGTTTTTAGCGTTGCCAGAAGACATAAGATTTGATTTAATTATTAAAGTATCACCTTCAGTTTTAATAGTATATCCAATAGTTACTGTTGCTTAC
The DNA here is from genome assembly GCA_000753575.1 of Candidatus Izimoplasma sp. HR2. GTDB lineage: Bacteria > Bacillota_I > Bacilli_A > Izemoplasmatales > Izemoplasmataceae > JAFGXW01. Next base: position 102,694 of record JRFF01000026.1, read on the forward strand.
GGTTTATTGATGTTTTTTAGATATGATAATGTAACCGAAAGAGAAAAATTGGTATCTGAACTTATTAAAGAAAAACAACAATCAGAAATCACTTTGTTATCTGTAGGTGATGGTGTAATTGCAACAGACAAAAGTGGAATAATAACTTTGATAAATGTAGTGGCAGAAAATTTAACAGGATGGAAACAAGAAGAAGCAATTGGAAAGAATATTGAAGAAGTATTTAATATTTTTAATGAATACACAAAAATCAAAAGCAGTAATATTGTTAACGAAGTTATAAAAAGTGGGAGTGCACAAGAGCTCGCCAACCACACTATTCTATTATCAAAAATAGGAGAAGAAAGTCCTATCGAAGATAGTGCTGCTCCAATAATAGATCCTAATGGAGAAATAACGGGTGTTGTTTTAGTATTTAGAGATTTATCAGAAAAACAACAAAAAAGATACGAGATGGAATTACTATTAAATTCGACTCTAGAAGGAATCTATGGTGTTGATAAAAATGAAAACTGTACTTTTGTTAATAAAAGTTTTCTAGAAATTCTAGGATTTGATAGTAAAGAAGAAATACTTGGTAAAAATATGCATGATTTAATCCATCATTCATTTGAAGATGGAACTCCGTATCCTTCTAATAAATGCCGTTTTTCTAATGCTTTAGCTAAAGGAGAACATATCATAATAGATGGGGTATTATGGAGAAAAGATGGTACAACCATTTCGGTAGCGTTTTCACAGACGCCCCAAATTAAAAACGGTGAAATTAGTGGTGCTGTTTGCACTTTTAAAGATATAACAGAAAGAAAACAAGCAACGAAGTTGTTAGAATTCACTGCGAATAACGACTTTTTAACTGGATTACATAATAGACGATATTTTGAGAAAAATCTTTTATACTATGATAAATCAGAAAATTTACCACTAACAATTGTTATGGCTGATATAAATGGACTAAAATTAATAAACGATGCATTTGGTCATGAATCTGGTGATAAACTGTTAATTTATGCATCAAATATAATTACTGAATCATGTAAAGAACAGGATTTAATTGCTAGAATTGGTGGAGATGAATTTGTAATTGTAATGCCTAACACTAATGAAAAAGATGCTGAAAAGATAATAAACACCATAAATAAGAAAAGCGCATTAATAAAAATTGAATCATTAGAATTATCAATATCTTTTGGATACAAGAGTAAAACAATGGAATACGAAGTTATTCAGGATGTATATAGAAGTGCTGAAGATCTTATGTATCGAGAAAAACTTCTTAAAATACCTTCAATGAGAAGTAACGCAATAGAGACAATTCTAAACACTCTATATGAAAAAGATAAGAATTCAGAGATACATTCTAGAAGTGTATCATTAATAAGTGAGAAAATAGCAATTGCTATTGGAATGAGTAGACAAGATATTGCTGAAGTTAAGACAGCAGGATTACTACATGATATAGGGAAAATTATTACTCCTTTATCAATTATCAATAAAGTGGGAAAATTATCTTCGGATGAATACTCAATAATGAAAAACCATTCTGAGATAGGATTTAGAATTTTGAACTCAACTCAACCTATGAGAGGAATATCCAATATTGTTTTAAATCATCATGAAAGATGGGATGGGATGGGCTATCCGAGAGGGATAAAACAAGAAGAAATACCTATAAAGTCTAGGATTATCTCTATAGCTGACGCATTTGATGCAATGACTAGCGAGAGAACTTACCGCGATAAGATTTCAGATGAGGAAGCTTTAAAAGAAATTATTGATAATGGTGGAACTCAATTTGATCCTAAATTAGTCAAAATACTTAAAGAAAAATTCAAAGAGATTATCTCAAGTTCAGATAATATAATGCCAAAAGATAATATATAATAAACAAAGTAACTAATTGTGGATGCGGGTACCCTTTTGGGAACCCCCAGCTCCACTAGATGTAAGTAAAGTTTATTCTAGGGAATAGACTTTTTTATTAGAATAATAGTTATGTGATATACTAATTATTAAGAAAGACACATTAATTTTTTAAAAATATTAGTAATAAATATATCATATAAAAAACTTTTGGAGGATATTATGAAGAAAATATTGTTAGTTACTATCACAATTATAATATTTGTGTTAAGTGGCTGTGGTTTATATCAGGAAACTCCTGATGATATAAATTATAGACAAAGTATGAGAGATTTTGTTCAAGGTATAAGTGCATATGCTAAAGATAAAAATTCTGATTTTATAATTATACCTCAAAACGGACATGAATTAATGACAGAAAATGGGGAAGAAACAGGAAAACCTGTAATGGAATATCTTAACGCCATTGATGGTGTTGGGAGAGAAGATTTATTTTATGGTTACAATAATGATAATATAAAAACAACAGTTTCTGAAAGAGAATATATGGAAACATTTATGGATATAGCTTTAAGTAATGGAATTAAAGTACTTGTAACTGATTATTGTTCTACAGAGTCATATATGAATGACTCATATAGTCAAAATGCAGTTAGAAATCATATATCATTTGCTGCAGATCACCGTGAACTAGACAATATACCTGGATATCCAATAACTCCATTTAATATGAATAGTTTAAATATTACTTCATTAATTGAAGCAAAGAACTTTCTTTATTTACTTAACACAGCTTCTTTTAATTCAAAAGAAGCTTATTTAAGTGCAATTCATAATACAAATTATGACGTTATTATTATTGATTTATTCTTTTTTGATGAATATGAGCTAACCGCTAGTGATGTAGAATCACTTAAAGTTAAACAAAATGGTGGAACACGGTTAGTAATAGCTTACATGAGTATTGGAGAAGCAGAAGACTATAGATATTACTGGGAAAGTGACTGGGAAAATCATAGCCCAACATGGCTTTCTGAGGAAAATCCTAACTGGCCAGGCAACTATAAAGTTAAGTACTGGGATGAAGCATGGCAAAGTTTAATATATGGAAACAACAATTCTTATCTTAAAAAGATTCTAGATGCAGAGTTTGATGGTGTGTATTTAGATATCATTGATGCATACGAATATTTTGAAGATTAAAAGCAAACTAAATAAGATCTGAATAAAAAAATAAGCTGATTTTTATTAATCAGCCTATTTTTTTATTAGTTTTTAAATCCTATGTAGATAATTATGAAGTATGCAATAGTTTTAGGTATCATGAATGCACCCAGTACAGGAATGAATCCACTACCCACAACAACTATTGTGTAGCACACAAAGGATACAATAATCCATACACCCATTTTTTTAAATAATCTATATTCTTTTTCTTTACCTATTTTTAAGAATAAAACAACAATAAGTGAACCTAAAATAGCGAATGGAATATTTCTTAGTATGCCATAGAATAAACTATTTCCATTGTTAATCCAATCATTTCCTGGTAATGCTAACAAGATAAATCGAATTATCATTAAAGTAATAATTGTTGTATGAATAGTTTGGCTATCTTTTTCTGTTAATAGTACATAGTAACGATAAATTAAATAGTAAAATATTGTCATTGTAATACCAGTAATTAGTTTTCCGATTCCTAGAGCCATTTGATAATCTTCTAGTCCTGTTGTTAAGTGAGCAATAATTCTAGGTATAAGATGAAATGAATCACCAAATCCTAATAAGAATCCCATAATACCAAATAACATAGTAGCTTTGTGGTGTTTCTTAATTCCTCTAGTAAAAATAATAATTGATAAGCTAATGACACTTACTAAATATAATATATCAAAAGCGACTTCGAAATAGTTCATAATGTTTTCTCCTTGAGTGGTTTAATAATTTTCTCTAAAATAATTCTGAATGTATCATAAGAATACCCAGTCATAGTTATTAATGAAATTAAATTGTTGCATATAAAATCTGAAATAACTTTAGCTTCTTCAGTATTAATTGAAAAATACAAATTTAGATCATTAATTATAACTTTAACAAAGTGTTTTTGGGCTTTTTGATGGTGAGACTTTCCAGCTATTTTAAATGATGTAGATAGCTTTTTTGATAATATGGTATAGTTAAAAGTTTTACTGTATTTTTTCAGCATAAAGAAGTAAAAATCTATACGTTCAATAAAAGTTTTTCCCTTGAATTCCTTATTTGTGATTTCTTTTAGGAAAGACATCCATAATTCCTGTGTGATATCTATTAAAATATCATCTTTATTTCCATAGTATTTATAGATTGTTCCCATCCCAATATTACACTCTCGTGAAATCATTCTAATACTAAACTTATCAACATTTTCAGATAGTAGAATTTCTTTAGCTGTATTATAAATTAATTCTTTTTGATTCTCTAGTTTTTTCAATACATCACCTCATTTGAACACCGTTCAAATATAGTCTACATTACTTGATTATCTTTGTCAATTCTTTTCTAAAATTTTAAGTTCTAAATTAATTTTTAGATTATATTTGATCTTGTATTATTCACAAAAGTGTTAGAAAATGATATACTATGAAAAAGATATTAAAGGCGGAGATTAAATAATGGATGATAATCAAGAAAAAGTACATAAGAGACGTGTTAGATATAAAGGAAAATATCCTAAATCTTATAAAGATAAATATAAAGAATTAAATCCAGAGAAATATGGAGATACTATAACACACGTTATTCAAAAGGGTAGTACACCTGCGGGTATGCATATTTCAATTTGTGTTAATGAAATACTAGATTTCTTACAAATTAAACCAGGACAAATTGGATTAGACGCAACTTTAGGTTATGGAGGACATACTTTAGAAATGCTTAAATGTTTAGATTTTAAAGGTCATTTGTATGCACTTGATATAGACCCGGTTGAATTACCTAAAACAAGAGAGCGTTTAGAAAAGTTGGGATATGATGAGAAAATATTAACAATTAAGCAATTAAACTTTTCTAATATAGATTTAGTAATGGATGAGACAGAACAATTTAATTTTGTATTAGCTGATCTTGGAGTATCATCAATGCAAATAGATAATCCTGAAAGAGGATTTTCATATAAAAAAGAAGGTCCACTTGATTTAAGAATGAATCCAGAAGTTGGAGTATCAGCCGCAACTAGACTTAGAAGAATTTCACAACCTGCTTTAGAAGGTATGTTGATAGAAAACGCAGATGAACCTCATGCTGAAGTAATATCTAAGGCAATAATTTCTGAGATAAAAAAAGGAACTCATATTAATACAACGACTAAGCTGCAACAAATAATAAATGACGCTTTACAATTTATTCCAAAAGGTAATAGAGATAAGGAAATTAAAAAGTCTTGTCAAAGATCTTTTCAAGCGTTACGAATTGATGTGAATAGAGAATTTGAAGCTATATATAACTTCTTAGAAAAATTACCAGATATTTTAGCTCCTGGTGGACGAGTTGCAATACTTTCTTTCCACTCTGGTGAAGATCGTCTTGTAAAAAAATCTTTTAAGCGTTTATTAAGAGAAGGAGTATATAAAGAAATTGCTTCTGATATTATTAGACCATCAGCAGAAGAATGTAGTATTAATAGACGTGCCCGTTCTACTAAAATGAGATGGGCTATAAAAGCTTGATAATATTTTAATGAAATAAAACTTATTTTTAAAGAGACACTATAATGAAAATTATAGGTGTCTTTTTTTATTTGCTTCTTTGTTAATATACTTCATCTAAGAATTCTAAGAAAATATTGTGAAAAAGTATGTAATAAATGTGGAAGAAAATTTCATATGTGTAATAATATTTCATATATATATCAATGTAACCGTTTTTATTATTTGACAAATTTAGAGTAAACGGTTATAATATAAGATAATAAGCATATATAGAATATGAAAGAAAATTACATTCATTGTAAAAGGGGGTGTAGCTTATGATAAAGAATAAAGATGTCGCAATAAAAGCTGGAGTATCTGTAGCTACAGTTTCTAGGGTGATGAATGATAGTGGTTATGTTAAAGACGAGACCAAAAGGATTGTATTCAAAGCGTTTGATGAACTAGCTAATCAAGATAGAATATTAGTTCATTCAATAAAGAATACTAAGACGAATATCATCGGTGTTGTTATACCTGATATATCAAATCCATTCTTTGGAGAAGTAATTAAAGGAATATCAAAAGTAGCTGACAAGATGAATGTCAGTTTATTAGTATGTAATACAGAAGAAGAAATTGAAAAAGAATTAAAATATCTAGATTTATTTAAAACGAATAACATTATGGGATTGATAATTACTCCTAAAACAGATCAAGTTGGATACAATTCTAAATACTTATACCAACTAGAAGATATTGGAGTACCTGTTGTACTACTAGACCGTGGTATTAACATCTCTCATTTTAATTCAGTATTCGTAAATAATATATCTGGATCTTTTGATGCAGTAAATACATTTATTAAAGAAGGTCATAAAGATATTGCTATAATCTCAGGACCTATGTCAAGTAAACCTGGTAGAGAGAGATTTTATGGATATGAGAATGCTTTGAAAAGTAATGATATGGAAGTAAATAATGATTATGTATTTTATGGAGATTTCAAACTTGAAAGCGGATATAAAATGACAAAGCAAATACTAAAACTTAAGAAAAGACCTACTGCTATATTCTCAGCAAACAATATGATGACTCAAGGATGTGTTAAGGCACTTGTTGAAAGTGGATTATCTATCCCTAAAGATATGGCATTAATCGGATTTGATGATGTTGATATGTTTGAAATAATGAATATGGGTATTTCAACAGTATCAAGACCAACTGAATTAATGGGAGAAGTAGCCGCAGAGATGTTATTTGATTTAATAGAAGATGAGCAAGTAAAACCTACATCAATTAATGAAGTTTTACTTGAAACAAAATTAATTTTAAGAGGATCTGAAAAACTAATTACAAGATAAGGAGTTAATAATTATGGATAAAAGAGATATTGAAGAGATTGTAAGAAACGAGATTGTTAAAAGTGTTTTAGACAGTCAAGAATTCATTATTGCAGGAAACTGGAAAATGAATAAATCAAAACAAGAGGTTATATCATTTTTAGATGACGTAGCTAATCATGACTTTGGAGATAAGAACAAAATCATTATTGCTCCACCTAATCCTTATCTATATTTATTTGAGGAAAAATTAAGATACAGCAAAGTTCTTTATGGTGTTCAAAACTTATTCCCTAAAGAAAGTGGTGCTTTCACAGGAGAGTTATCATATGCAGTAGCAAAAGAGTTTGGTGCTAAATATGCAATTATAGGACATTCAGAAAGAAGAACGTTATTTGATGAATGTGATATATTAGTTTCTAAGAAAGTAAGAATTTGTGTCCAAAATCAAATTATCCCAATTCTTTGTATCGGTGAAAACCTAGATCAAAGAAGAAGTGGAGACTATAGACAACACTTATCTAATCAAATTAGAGAAGGGTTAATTAGAATTAGTGGAAACGAATTACAGGATGTAATTATTGCTTATGAACCAATATGGGCAATAGGAACAGGTGAAACAGCTTCACCTGCTCAAGTAGAAGAAACTCATATGTTTATAAGAGAATTTCTAGTAAATGAATATGGAAATGATTTAGGAAAAGATATTCCGTTGTTATACGGAGGTAGTGTGAAACCATCAAACGTAAAAGAATTAGCACTTGCTCAAAGTGTTTCTGGATTCTTGATTGGTGGCGCAAGCTTAGAAGCTAGCACAATTATAGAAATAAACGACATATTAAGTAATAAATAAGTCGTATCTATATAAATAAACTATAGAAAGGTCGTGGAATATGGAAGTAAAAAATCTTGATAAACTTGCTAAGGTAGTTACCGACAACATATTTGAGAAATTAGATTTTAAAACTGATTTTAAAATCAGTGACAAATCATGTTTGATTTTAGTTCCTAACATTGGATTAGGATTTAAAGAATATCTTAATTTCATTATTAAGAATTATCCAAACAATGATTTATATTTAGGATCAAGTGAAGAGTTCTCAAAAACATATCATATTGAAAACAACAGGAATTTAAAATTCATAAATTTTGATATTAAAAATAGTGAATTTATAAATATTCTTGATGCAGTCGAAACTATCATAATTCTTGGACTTAAAATAAATCAGTTAAAAGCTTTATCAGAAACTGACGACCTTGATGATATTAATCATATTATATTAGAAAGTTTAATGTCTAATAAATCAATAAATATCATGATAAATACAAATGGATTAATGTTCAATAAAATAGCAAATATAGTTTATGAAATCAGAAATATTGGAATTAACGTAACAAATATTCAACAAAGTAATGTATCGGCATTAAATGATATTGATTTAATCACAGAAAGCTATGTATTAAATTTAAGAGAAAACGGATTAAAGTCATTAATAATGAGTAGAAAACAATTAATTACTCCACTCGCAAAAGATAAACTACGCGAATTTAAAATTGGAATTGAATATAATGAGGAGGCTAAATAATGAGTACAAATGATTTAATAAAACAACTAACTGAAGAGATGGAAAGAAAATACGGGAATGATGTAGTTACTAAACCTAACACACCTACTAATAGTTATAATACAGGGTATGTAGGTATCTTTGAAAATGTAGAAGATGCAATACTCGCAGCAAAAGAATCACAAAAACAACTAATGGAATTAAGCATGAAGAAACGTAAAGAAATTATTGAAGCTATGCGTAAAGCAAGTTTAGAAAACGCTGAGAAGTTAGCTATAATGGCTCATGAAGAAACAGGATTTGGTAGAGTAGCAGATAAGATCATTAAAAATGTACTCGCAGCTGAAAAAACTCCTGGTACTGAAGATTTAAGCTCAAGTACTTTTACTGGAGATGACGGGATGACTTTGGTTGAACTAGCACCTTATGGAGTAATTGGTTCAATAACTCCATCAACTAATCCTAGTTCAACAATAATTAATAATAGTATTAGTATGGTTGCTGCTGGGAATGGTGTTGTTTATAACCCACATCCAAGCGCAAAAAAAGTTACATCTGAAACTATATCAATATTAAATAAAGCAATTAGTTCTGTAGGAGGACCAAGAGAATTACTTACAGCACCACTTACACCAACAATGGATACTAGTAAAGTAATAATGACACATAAAGATGTTAGAATCTTAGTAGTAACTGGTGGAGAAGCAGTTGTTGGAGTAGCTATGAAAAGTGGTAAAAAAGTAATCGCAGCTGGACCTGGTAACCCTCCTGTAATAGTAGATGAAACTGCTAATATTAAAAAAGCAGCTAATGATGTTTTTAGAGGAGCAAGCTTTGATAACAATATTTTATGTATTGCTGAAAAAGAAGCATTTGTAATTAATAGTGTAATTAATGAATTTAAACAAGAAATGGTAAGTAATGGAGCTTACGAACTTAAGCGTCATGAAATAGATTTAGTAACTGAAGAAGTATTTACTAAAAATAAAAATGGAGATACTGTTGTTAATAGAAAACATGTAGGAAAATCTGCAGTTGAAATATTAAAAGCATGTAACATTATGGTTCATCAAGATATTAGATTAATAACTGCTGAAGTATCTGAAAATCATCCATTTATTACAGTTGAAATGTTAATGCCAGTTCTTGGAATAGTAAGAGTTTACTCAATAGACGAAGCTATAGAAAAAGCAGTAATAGCTGAAGACGGTTGTCTTCATACAGCTATTATGCATAGTGAATCTGTATCTAATTTAACTAAAGCAGCACGCGCTTTAAATACATCAATCTTTGTAAAAAATGCTCCATCATTTGCAGGATTAGGAATTGAAGGAGAAGGATTTACTACTCTTACAATTGCAACACCTACAGGAGAAGGATTAACTTCTGCTAGAAGTTTTACAAGAATAAGAAGATGTACATTATCTGGTGGATTTAGAATTGTATAATAGGAGTGAATAAATGATGGAAAATTATATAAAGAGAATTAAAGATGCCGGAATTGTAGGTGCTGGTGGGGCAGGATTCCCTACACATGTTAAATTAAATGCTAAAGCAGAATTAGTAATAATTAATGGAGCTGAATGTGAACCATTACTCCGAGTAGATCAACAATTAATGGAGTTTTCAAGTCAAGATGTTGTTGATGGGTTAAAAATTGCTATAGCTCAAACAGGAGCTAAAGAAGGTGTTATTTGTTTAAAAGCTAAATACGCAAACGCAATAGTTAATCTTGAAGATATTGTTAAAGATATACCTAATATGAGATTACAAATAATAAAAGATTACTACCCAGCAGGAGATGAAGTACAACTTGTTTATGAAGTAACAAAAAAAGTTGTTCCTCTTATGGGGATTCCACTTGATGTTGGAGTTGTAGTAATTAATGTATTAACAACAATAAATATAGCAAGAAACGTTCCAGTTACAGAAAGAGTAATTACTGTTACAGGAGAAGTAGATAATCCAACTACATTTATTGCACCAGTTGGTACACCGTATAGTGAACTAATTAATGCATGTGGTGGACCAAAAGATATTGAAAACTATAGTATCATAGTTGGTGGTCCAATGATGGGTGATGTTGAAGACGATTGGGATGCACCAGTTACAAAGTTAACTGGAGGAATTATTATCCTACCTAAATTACATAGTTTAGTAATTAAGAAAACAAGACCAACTGAAACAGATCTTAACTTAACAAAAGCAATTTGTTGTCAATGTAGTATGTGTACTGATATGTGCCCTAAAAATATTTTAGGATTAAATACTGAACCACATAAAGTAATGAGAGGACTTGCTAATGAAGATCCAGGAGCTTTAGGAACTATCTCTTCAGTAGTATCTTGTAATAACTGTAACTTATGTAGTTTATATGCTTGTCCAATGGATTTAGATCCAGGAAAGATAACTACAATGGTTAAATCAAGTTTACTTAGCAAAGGAGCTAAAACAGAAAAAGTTGTTCCTTACGAAACTGATGATTTAAGAGAAAGTAAAAAAGTACCAACTAAAAGATTGATAGCAAGACTTGAATTACCTGATTATGATTTACCTGCACCACTAGATAATAATATTTTCAAAACTAATCAAGTTAAAATATTATTAAAACAACACATTGGAGTTGTAGCAACTTCACTAGTAAGTATTGGTGACAGAGTAAGTAAAGGAACATTAATTGCATCATGTAATGATAAACTTGGAGCAAATATTCACGCAAGTATTAATGGAAGTGTAATAAAAATAACTAATGAATATATAGAAGTTAAGGCTTAGGAGGTGTGTATATGGAAGCATTAGGAATGATTGAACTTAATAGTATAGCTAGAGGAATTGAAGCAGGAGATGCAATAATTAAAACTGCTAATGTAAAATTAGTAGGAGCATATGCATCATGTCCTGGGAAATATGTAGTAATGGTAAGAGGCCAAGTATCAGCTGTAAAAAGCGCAATAGAAGTAGGAGCAAAAACATCAGGTAAATCGTTAATTAACGATATCCTGATTGCAAATATTCATCCGCAAGTATTCAGTGCACTTAGTCAAACAACAGACTTTGAACCTAGAGGATCTGCAGGAATTATTGAAACTTATAGTTTAGCAACTGCAGTCTTAGTATCAGATGCAGCTGTAAAAGCTGCAGATGTAGATCTTATTGAAATAAGATTAGGAAGAGGTCTAGGAGGAAAAGCATTTATAGTGTTAACTGGAGATGTTAGTAGTGTTAAAGCAGCTGTAGAAGCTGCAGTAGTAGCAAATAAGGAAGACGGAATGATTGCTCACACAGCAGTAATTCCAAGAATTAGTAAAGAAATATTAAATACACTTTTATAAAAAAAATAGAAAGAAAGGAGAACTGAAAAATGAAAGAAGCATTAGGATTAATAGAAACAAGAGGATTTGTAGGAGCTATCGAAGCTGCTGACGCAATGGTTAAAGCTGCTAATGTAAGATTAGTAGGAAAAGAGAAAACTGGTAGCGGACTTGTTACAGTAATGGTACGTGGAGATGTAGGAGCTGTTAAAGCTGCTGTTGAAGCGGGAAGTGAAGCAGCACGCCGTGTTGGTGAGTTAGTTTCAGTTCATGTAATACCAAGACCACACGCAGATGTTGAAGAATTATTAAAGTAATTTAGACTTTCAAAAAATAAGTAAAATGGAGGAAACGAAGATGAAAGAAGCATTAGGATTAATAGAAACAAGAGGATTTGTAGGAGCTATCGAAGCTGCTGATGCAATGGTTAAAGCTGCAAATGTTAAAATTGTTGGTAAAGAAAAAACTGGTTCAGGACTTGTTACTATCATGGTACGTGGAGATGTAGGAGCTGTTAAAGCTGCAGTTGAAGCAGGAAGTGAAGCAGTAAGACGTGTTGGAGAATTAGTATCTGTTCATGTAATTCCAAGACCTCACGCAGATGTTGAATTAATGTTAGAAAAACCTAAAGCTAAAGCAAAAGCTAAAGCTGCACCAAAAGCGACAAAATAATTATCAATATAAAAAACTAAAAAAACGGAGGAAACAAAGATGAAAGAAGCATTAGGATTAGTAGAAACAAGAGGATTTATAGGAGCTATAGAAGCAGCTGATGCAATGGTTAAAGCTGCAAATGTAAGATTAGTAGGAAAAGAAAAAACTGGTAGTGGACTGGTTACTGTAATGGTACGTGGAGATGTAGGAGCTGTTAAAGCAGCAATCGAAGCAGGATCTGAAGCAGCAAGACGTGTTGGAGAATTAGTGTCAGTACACATTATTCCTAGACCTCATGCAGATGTTGAAGAATTACTTAAATAGTAATAAAAATTAAAAGTGAAAAGAGTTGAAAAATATGGAATTAGATAAATTAATAGACAGAATTGCTGAGGAAGTATATCGTAAGATAGCAAGTGAGAATAACGGAGCAAACAAAATTGATGCAACTAATAATAATGATATCGCATCAATTATCGATCACACGTTATTAAAGCCAGAAGCAACTGAAGCAGATATCAAAAAAGTATGTGCAGAAGCGATTGAATATAACTTTAAGTCAGTATGTATTAATACACACTATGTGACTTTAGTTTCTCGTCTTTTAGCTGGTACTAAAGTTGATACTTGTTGTGTTGTAGGGTTCCCTTTAGGGGCATCTTCTACAAGAGCTAAAATTGATGAAACATATGATGCACTTAAAAATGGTGCAAATGAAATAGATATGGTTATCAATATTGGTGCACTTAAATCAGGTGACTGGAATACTGTTAAAAGAGATATTGAAGGTGTAACAAATGCAGCTAAAGGTAGAGCATTAGTTAAAGTTATTTTAGAAACTTCTTTATTAAATGATGAAGAAAAAATTAAAGCTTGTACTATTGCGAAAATGGCAAAAGCTGATTTTGTTAAAACATCAACTGGATTTAATACAGGTGGAGCAACAATAGAAGATATTAGACTTATGCGTAAAGTTGTAGGACCTAATATGGGAGTTAAAGCTTCAGGTGGAGTTAGAGATACACAAAAAGCTAGAGCAATGATGGCTGCAGGTGCAAGTAGAATAGGAACAAGTTCAGGAATCGCTATTGTTAAAGGTACAAAACCTTCAACAGGTACTTATTAGTACCAGGAAAGAGGAGATTATATGTATGCTGCTAGAATAATCGGAACTGTTGTGGCAACACAAAAAGATCCGAGAATGAATAGTTTAAAGATGCAAGTTGTACAACCTGTAAACTTAGTTACTTTTGAAAATGAAGGTAAACCAGCTGTTGCAATTGACGCTGTTGGTGCTGGAAATTCAGAAATAGTTTTAGTTGTTGCAGGAAGTTCTGCTAGATTAACAGAACTTACTCAAAACAAACCTGTTGATGCTACAATTATGGCAATTGTTGATTATATCGATATTGAAGGTAAAAACGTCTTTAGTAAAAACAAGAAGGAGACGTAAATATGAAAATAGCAGTTGGTTGTGATCATGGTGGATTTGAGTTAAAAGAAGTAATTAAAGAATATTTAAGTGAAGAATTACATATTCAATATGAGGATTTTGGAACTTATAATAAAGTTAGATGTGATTATCCAGATTATGCCTTTTTAGTTTCACATGCAGTTTCGACAAAAAAATGCGACTTAGGTATAATGATTGATGGTGCAGGAATAGGATCTGCGATGATGGCTAATAAAGTACCTGGTGTACTTGCCGCATGTGCTAACGAAATATATACTGCAGAAAATAGTCGTCATCATAACGGAGCAAATGTTTTAACACTGGGTAGTATGGTAATTGGACCAGGTGTAGCTAAAGAAATAGTTAAAACTTTCTTAACTACTAAATTTGAAGGTGAAAGAAACATGCAAAGAATTAATAGTGTTTTAGAAATTGAAAAAAGATTAAATAATAGGGGGTGATTCCATGCAAATGGCTAAAGTTATTGGTATGGTTACATCAACAGTAAAAGTAAAAGATATAAAGGGTGTTACACTTCTAGTGATTCAACCCGTTAATTCAAAACATGAATCACTAGGTACACCTATCGTTGCAGCAGATGTTTTTGGTGCAGGCGTAGGTGAATATGTATTTTATGCAAAAAGTAAAGAAGGGGCGATGAACCTCCCTATTCCAACGTCATGTGTTGACGCAGGAATAGTTGGAATAATTGATAGTGTTCATACGCTTTAGAATAACCAAAGAACGAGGTGAGAATAATGCAACTTGCAAAAGTAGTAGGAAATTTAGTATCAACACACAAAAATGAAAAACTAAGAGGAAAAAAACTCTTATTTGTTCAGCCACTAGATGAAGAATTAGTTCCTTTTGGGAATGAATTGCTTGCAGTTGATGGAGTTGGGGCAGGAATAGGTGATACAGTAGTAATTTTAAATGAAGGCGGATCAGCTAGAATGATTACTAATGCTACTAGCCCTTATTCTCCAATTGAGTTATGTATAGCTGGAATTGTTGATTCAGTTCAAACAGAAAATGACTACAAAATAATTAAATAGTAAAGAGATGATGATATGAAACTTTTGGAAAAGATAATTAGTCAAGCAAAACAAAATATTCAAACTATAGTACTACCTGAAGGTAAGGATCAAAGAATTATCGATGCTGCTAGAGAACTTAAAAGTCAAAACGTCGCAAATGTTATAGTTTTAATTAATATGGCTGATGTAAATGAAGAGACTAATAAGTTACAAAGTGAAGGTATAGAAGTTATTGTAGTTGAAAATTCAGATAAATTGAATGCTTATAGTTCGATGTTAGTTGATTTACGTAAAGCTAAAGGAATGACAAAAGAAGAAGCAGATAAACTTATTTTAAACACTGTATATTATGGTGTAATGATGGTTAAAAATAACGATGCTGATGGAATGGTTGCAGGAGCAATTACTTCAACAGGAGACGTTCTTAGACCTGCACTTCAAATACTTAGAACGGCAAAAAATGTTAAAATTGTGTCGTCGTTTTTCCTTATGGATGTACCAAATTCAATTAGTGTTAAAAATAATGTATTTGCATTTTCTGATTGTGGACTAGTTGTTAATCCAAACGCAGAGGAATTATCTGAAATTGCTATTCAAACAGCAAGATCATTTGATTATTTAACTCAGAGTGAACCACGTATTGCAATGCTTTCTTATTCAACATTTGGAAGTGCAAGTGGTGAGGTAGTTAGTAAGGTAGTAAAAGCAACAAAAAATGTACAAGCACGATATCCTAATTTAAAAATAGATGGTGAATTACAACTTGATGCTGCAATAGTCCCTTCTGTTGCTAAACAAAAGGCACCTAATAGTAATGTAGCTGGAAATGCTAATGTATTAATATTCCCTGATTTACAATCAGGTAATATTGGTTATAAATTGGTTGAAAGATTAGCAAATGCTGCTGCTTATGGTCCAATAACACAAGGGCTTAGTAGACCTGTAAACGATCTATCAAGAGGTTGTTCTTATGAAGACATTATTGCTGTAGTAGCAATAACTGCTTTACAATCGCAATCATACAAAAATTTGTAATTATCATATAATAATAGATGATGATTCAACAAGAAAATTAATAGTAATTATTGTAAAATAATTATTAGTTTTCTTGTTGAATTACTTTAATATGAACATAATAAAATAGGTGAATTTTCACCTTTTTTTAATATATTTAATTTCTATTATAAACTAAATAAAAAAACTTGAATTTAGCTTTGACTTAGATATGAATATTATATATAATTATTTTATAGTTTTAATACAAAGGAGATCAATATGAGAATAGGTATAATTGGACCGATAGGTTCTGGAAAATCAACATTATCAAAATTATTAGCAGAACATTACGAAGTTCCTATGGTAGCAGAACCGGTTGAAAAAAATGAGTTTTTACCTTTGTTTTATGAAGACAAAAAAACTTTTGCATTATTAAGTCAAAACGCTTTTTATTCATCGTTATTTTTATTAATGTGGAATTCAAGAACATATAAGTCTTGTGTATTTGATTCAACATTATTTTCAAATCTTGTTTTTACGGAATTACTTCGCTTAGATGGAACAATGTCAGCTTACGAAGTTGCGTTAACTTATGCAATCGCAGATGAACATTTAAAAAGATTACCTGATGTAGATATTCATGTTGTTTTAAGACAAAGTGAAGATCAACTATTTAAGAATGTTAAAAAACGTGGTAGAGACATGGAAAAAGATCAATACGATTATTTAAAATTCCATTATAAAAATTACTATGAAGTACTAGATCGTATTTTTAAAAACTATCAAGTTCCTGAAGAAAAAATTCTTTATCTTGATTTAGGAGATATTTTTGATAAAAAAGAATTTACTAGAATTTGTGGTGTTATTGAGAATCACTATGACAAGTTATATAGTAAATAAAACAATCTAATGTAATAAAGTTTATTCTAATTGAATAAACTTTTTATTTACAGTTTTGTGTTATAATTATAAAAGAATGATTAGTTTAACTTCGGAGAGGAATGTATAGTAATTAACTGTACTAGGGAATAATATGAGAAAAAAGAAAATCATAAGACTTAAAGTATTATACGGAGTATTCCTATTTATATTATTTTTAGAGTTGTTAGGTTCATTGGGAGCTTTAATATTTGGAGATACAAGTGCGATTAGGGATGCAGGGTTATCAAACTTATTCTTGGTTGTTTTAACAACAGCTGCAATTTTATCACCATGGATTGTAGAATCACGTTATAAAATAGATATACCAGATTTCTTAGAAGTATTACTATTATTTATGGTGTTTATCGCTGTAGTGCTAGGATTTATGAACGATTATTATGAAAACGTAAAAGGATTTGATAAGTTTACTCATGCATTAAGTGGAGTAACAATTTCAATTGTTGCCTTTCAAACTTTATATATTTTAAATCAATCAAAAGATATTGCATTTAAAATGGGAGCATTTGTAATGAGTGTATTTGCCTATACATTTGCAATCACATTACTAGTTGTTTGGGAGTTTTATGAGTTCTTTGCTGATACTATTTCATATAATATAGATGCGAGCTCAGCTAGAAATATGCAAAGATGGCAATGGATTAATGAATCACTTATCTTCCCTCAAGATTATGGGTTATATGATACTATGACTGATTTATGGGTGGGAACTGTAGGAGCATTTGTAGTTGTGGTTGTAGGATATTTATTAATAAAAAATAAACAGTCGGTATAAATCGACTGTTTTTATATGGATTTTTATAAATAATAAAGAGTATAATGATAAATTTTTTTAAATAGCGAGTTGGATGTGAGAGCCGTGTGAAGAATTGAGACAAGACTATCTCTTATATGGTATAAATATAAATAAAGGAGTGGTTCATATGGCATTATTATCAATTCCAGTTGGATTTTTTGGATACTATTTTAATAAGTTTATTATAAAACATGAGAAAGGAATGTATATTGTTGCATTAGCATTTACAATTCTCTCATTATTTTATTTAGATAGTGAACACTTATGGGTGATCAAAGATGGATTTATTGGATTATCTATGTTCATTGTAGTTATGTATACTGGTGGATTTAAAAGAAACTCAATAATTAATAAGAGACTAAGAACAGTAAGAAAGATTTTTTCTATTATGGGATTTATCTTAATTATTCCTCATGGAGTAATATATTTAGTGGATATTTTAAGTGGTGAACTTGAACCAAGTAAAGTAGTTTTATTAGGTTTAATTACTATCGTAGTAATGTTTCCGATATTTGTTATATCATTCAAATTTATTAAGAAGAAAATAAATTTAAAAAAATGGACTTATTACCAAAAGTATTCATATATAGCTTACTTCACATTATTCTTACATCTAGTATTAATTAATAATGCAAATGCATTATTATATATTGGGATATTTGGCCTTTACTTTGCTTTAAAACTTAAATACTATTTGTTCTTAAATACAAATCTATTTATGAAATTTGCAGGACTAGTAATTATACTTGGAGGACTATTTGTTGTAAGTGGTGGAATTGAAAGTAATGCTAGTGTTTCAAACATTGGGACTGATTATAGTGAATTGTTATTAGTTGATGGAATATACAATGTTTATGAATCTTCTTATTTAGATCATACTGTTATATTACAAGTTACAGTAGAAAATAACACTATATCAAAGATAGTAATATTAGATCATGGATCAACCGATCCAAGTAGAAAGCCACAGTATTATGCAGCTGCTGAAGATATGGTAGAATTGATTTTAGAAGCCAATTCAACAGATATAGATTCTATTGCAGGATCTACTGAAACAACTGAAGCAATAATCAAAGCAGTTGAACAAGTTATATTATTAGCAACACCAATTGTAACAGAGTAATTAAAAACACCTCTAATGAGGTGTTTTTTTATGCTAATTTTTTATATGATTTTCTACTAATTAATATTTTACTTTTTTCATCATATAGGAACAACGTTGATAATTTAAAGCTTTTAAATAGTGTTACAATTCTACCTTTTTTAAATTCTTCAGATGAATGAAATACTTTTTTTAAGTTATAATTAGGAATCTTTGCGTTTAAGTGATGGATATTGTGGTATCCAATATAACCAGTAAACCAATCAAGTAAGAATGGTAATTTGTATACTGAACTTCCTTGCATAGCAGCATCAGTTACACTCCACTTTTCATTGTTTTCCCAATACACTTCCTCGTATTGATGTTGTACATAAAAGAGCCATACTCCCATTGAAGAAGCGAAAAAGATAATAGGTAGTTGAATCATTAAGTAGTACTTAAATCCAATAGTAAAAGAAACCGTAAGAATAATAGCTAGGATACTAAGGTTAGTAACAATTAAACTAAACCATTCTTTCTTACTTGCTTTCCCTGAAGGGAATCTTTGATTAATTAAGAAAATATATAATGGTCCAATAACAAATAGTACTAATGGATTTCTATAAAGTCTATAACCAAATCTTTTTAAATGAGATGCATTAGTATATTCATCGACAGTCATTGTCCATACATCTCCAATACCTCTTTTTTCAATATTTCCTACTGTTTTATGATGAGTAAGATGTTCTCTTTGCCATCTATAAAAAGATGTAAATGTAAGAACTCCAAAGATGTGTCCCCATATACTCATTGCTTTTCTAGAAGTTAAGAATGAATTATGTGTACAGTCATGAAATAAGATAAATACTCTAACTAAAAATAGTGAAGCTGCTAATGCGGTAAGTAATGTAACTATATAAGGAACATTATATCTAATTAAGAAATACATTCCTATTACTAGTAATAAATAAGGTATTACTGTATTTATAATTTGTAATGTTGATTTACCTTTTGAAGGCTTTGAATAAGGTTTTATAAACTTATTTACGTATGCTCTATTCATATGTGACTCCTTTCATATTACTCTATCTGATAAAGTAATGTTAAATCTATTATATTTACTCTGTCTGATAAAGTAAAGATTAACACTCATAAATATATTTACCATTTACACATTCAATTCTTAATATATACACAAGTATTAGATATAATGTATATATCGAGGTGATATTATGGAAAAATTAACTATATTAATAATTGAAGATGAACCTACAATAAACCGTATAATATCTAACTACTTTGAAAAAGAAAAATACAATGTCTTAAATGCTTATGATGGACTAGAAGGTCTTAAAATATTTAAAGATAATAAGGTGGATTTAGTATGTTTAGATATTATGATGCCTAACATTGATGGATGGGAAGTTGCAAAAGAGATTAGAACCTTTTCAGAAACTCCTATAATTATGATGAGTGCATTATCGACAGAAGAAGATTTACTTAGAGGTTATGAACTGAAAGTAGACGATTATATAACTAAACCGTTTAATCCAAAAGTCCTAGTAGCTAAATCAATTAACTTACTTGAAAGAATAAATAAACTAGAACTTAACAAAGAACTTACTGAGATATTAGATATGGATGGAATAAAGATTAATATGGCGTCTTACGGCGATAAGAGAAAATTGAATGATTTACTAATTCGAGATGAGTTAACAAAAGTGTATAATAGAAAGTATTTAGATTTTCAAATCAAAAATATAATGAAAGAATCTATTGAATTCAATTCTATATTTGGAATCCTATTTTTTGATATTGATCACTTTAAAAATGTAAATGATACATATGGACATAATATTGGGGATGAAGTATTAAAAATGGTTTCAAGCACAATTAATAGCAACGTAAGAAATATTGACATTTTAGGTAGATGGGGTGGAGAAGAGTTTATCGCAATAGTTAGAGTAGATAAAATAAATGAATTAAAAATGATAGCGGAAAAGTTAAGAATTAAAGTTTCTGAATCTACTTATTTAATTGATAGTAAAAGAAAAATTTCAGTTACTATTTCAATTGGTGGGACATTATTTGATAAAAATGATGATATTTCAAAACTAATTTCTAGAGCGGATAGTAATATGTATAATTCAAAGAAAAATGGACGAAATAATGTGACAATTAATTAAAAAATGTTGTATCTAATTAAAAAGCCTCTTAGATAGAGGTTTTTTATTAGTGAATTATGATATAATACAATAAGAAGAGATATGAATATATATATTCAACGTATTTATGTCAAATACTACAAAGGAGGAATAATTAATGAACTTTACTGCTCAAAATGCACTACTAGTCAACGCATTATTGTTTATGACAGGTTTTATCATAATGCTTTTTATTATTTTTAGACATAAAAAAAGATTGTCTGGATTAAACAGTTTTGGATATTATTTCCTCTTAAACTCAATTGGGGCTTTATTAATGTGTTATAGAGATATTGTTCCTTATATATTATCAATAGTTATGGCTAATTATTTTGTTATATTAGCAACTATGTTTATGATTACAGGTGTTTCACATTTTTATAATAAAAAAATTCTTTATAAACAATTCTTATTTATATCAATAGTAACAATAGTAGGTATATACTATTTTACATTTATTGATTTTAATTATGAAATAAGAATGGTTATTTTTGGGGTTATTAATTTCTTACTACATGTCTATTTGTTAAGAATGCTTTATATAAATCATAAAGAAAAAAATGAAAGATTTGAATTATTAGGTATAATTGTATCTATGTTTATTCTTACTGGTATTTTAAGGGCAATATTATTAGTTATTTCACCTACACCAGAAACAATGTTTGAAATAGATAGTTTATCTTCACTGAGTGTTGTTTTACTGGGTATTACTGGCTCACTAATTGTTATAGGAGTATTATCTTTAATAAGCAACAAATTAATTAGAGAAGTAAAAGAAGCAAATAATATTATTTCCAACTATATTAATAATTCTCCTGTACCATCTATGGTTCATGCTGAAGATGGTGAAATGCTTTATATAAGTGAAGTATTTACTGAAATTACAGGTTATAACATAGAAGATATAAGCACAATTGATAAATGGATTAATGTAGCTTATAAAGAAAAAAGAGCAACAGTTAGAAAAATTATTGACGATCTTTATGAGTTTAAAGATAAGAAGAACAATAATATAATTAATATATATACAAAAGATGGAAAAATTAGGTTATGGTCTTTTCATTCAACTTATATTGGTAAATTACCAGATGGAAGAAATTGTGCAATGAGTATCGCTGTAGATATTACAGAAAGTAAAGAAAAAGAGCTTGAAGTACTCAGTCTTCAAGAAGCTAATAAAAAGTTGGTTGAAGCCAATAATGACGCAGTTGATTTAGCAAAACTGTTAGTTTGGAGAATGAATGTAGAAGATAAAACTGATGAAAATCAGATTTTTGTAAATGATAAGTACAAAGAGGTTATGGGCTGGGAAACAAGTGAATCTGGAATGCTACCTGATAAAGTATTTATTAATAGTATATATAGGGATGAAGAGGGACAACAATCATATGATGAATTTTCTATTCTTAATTCAAAAGTATTTAGTAATGAAATAGATGAATATATATTGTATGACTTTAAACATATTCACTCTATTTCTGGAAAAGCTGTATATTTAGAACATCATACTAAAGTTGAAGAACGTTATCCTGATGGATCTGTAAGAATTATTGGTGGATATGTAATAGATGTAACTGAAACAAAGAAAGTTAAGGATGCATTACAATTTGAAAGGGAAAAAGCCCAAAAATACCTTGATATTATTGGAACAATATTAATTGCTCTAGACAAAGAAGGTAATATTACACTGATCAACAAGAAAGGCTGCGAGATATTAGAAGTAGAAGAAAATGAAACATTAGGTAAAAACTGGTTTGATAATTTTATTCCAGGAGAAATAAATCAAGAAATCAAACAAGTATTTAAAGATGTTTTCACATCTGATAGTGAGTTCCCAACTCATTATGAAAATAATGTAGTTACTTCAAGTGGAAAGAAAATTGCCATTAGTTGGTATAACTCTGTATATCTTGATATGAAAGGAAATATTGCTGGAATTATAAGTTCTGGTGAAGATATAACTGAAAAACTAAAATACGAGGAAAACTTAAGACAAATGGGGTATCATGATGCTTTAACTGGATTGTATAATAGAAGATATTATGAAGAGAAACTAATAGAATTAGATATTGAAGATAATTTCCCTATTACTATCGCAATGGGTGATATTAATGGACTTAAACTAATTAATGATGCTTTTGGTCATGATGCTGGTGATGACTTACTAGTTTCTGCTGCGAAAATTGTTTCTGAAACATGTAGAGAAACAGATTTAGTCGCTAGAATTGGTGGAGATGAATTTGTTGTAATTATGCCAAGAACAGGTGAAGAAGAAGCTGAAAAAATTATAGGTTTAATTCATGAAAAATCAAAATCAATAAATATTGAATCTATTCAATTATCGATATCTTTTGGTATCAAAACAAAAGTTGAAAGTAGTGAGGATATTCAAGAAATTTATAGAAGTGCTGAAGATTTAATGTATCGAGAAAAATTATTAGAGATTCCTTCAATGAGAAGTGGAGCAATAGAAACTATTCTTAATACATTATATGAAAAAGATAAGAATTCAGAAATACATTCAAGAACAGTGTCGTTACTTAGTGAAAAAATCGCTAAGGCTTATGGAATGAGTAGACAAGATATTGCGGAAGTTAAAACTGCTGGATTGCTTCATGATATAGGTAAAATAATTATATCCTTAGAAATTATTAATAAAGAAGGTAAACTATCAGCTTCTGAATTTACAACTATAAAAACACATTCTGAGATTGGATTTAGAATATTAAATTCAACATCTGATATGAGAAGTATTTCAAATATCGTCTTATGTCACCATGAAAGGTGGGATGGTGGAGGCTATCCAAGAGGTATTAGTGGTGATGATATACCAGTAAAATCTAGAATTATTGCAATCGCTGACGCATATGATGCTATGACAAGTGAAAGAACTTATCGAGATATAGTTACTAACGAAGAAGCTTTAAAAGAAATTATTGCTAATGCAGGGACTCAGTTTGATCCAGATTTAGCTAAAGTATTTGAAAAACATTTTAAAGACATAACTATGTAATAAATTAATGAAGATTGATAAATTCAATCTTCTTTTAATACTATTGATATACATGATATAATAGATACAGAGAATTTGTATAAAACATTTTAAAAGAGAGGAACTACTTATGAAAATATTAATTAAAAACGCGAAAGCAATTATTACTATGAATGATAATAATGATGTATTATTTAATCATAATTTGTTAATTCAAGATAACAAAATTGAATATATAGGAAAAGAGTTAAAAGAAGCTGATAAAATAATTGATGCAAAGGATATGTATATATATCCAGGATTAATTAATACACATCATCATTTATATCAAACATTTACTAGAAACTTACCTGAAGTTCAAAATATGGAATTATTCCCATGGCTTAAATATTTATATGAAATTTGGAAACACTTAGATGATGAAGTTATCTATTTAAGTTCACTAGTAGGAATGGGAGAATTAGTTAAGTATGGTTGTACAACTGTATTTGATCATCATTATGTGTTTAGAAGTGATACTGAATGTGATTTTATTAGTGTTCAAATGAAAGCCGCAAAAGATCTAGGAGTAAGATTCCACGCATCACGTGGAAGTATGTCTTTAGGTGTTGATGACGGTGGATTACCTCCGATGAGTGTTGTTGAAAGTTTAGAAGAAATTATTAAAGATAGTGAAAGATTAATTAAGATATTTCATGATACTTCTAAGTATTCTATGAATCAAATAGTTTTAGCTCCTTGTTCACCATTTAGTGTAAGTGATGAACTAATGGTTGAGAGTGCTAAATTAGCTCGTAAATATGGAGTTAAATTACATACCCATTTAGGTGAAACATTAGATGAAGAAGATTACTGTTTAGAAACTTCAAAAGAAAGACCACTTGCTTATATGGAAAGATTAGGATGGATAGGAGAAGATGTCTTCTTTGCTCATGGTATTCATTTTAATGATGAAGAATTAAAAAGACTAAGTGATACAAAAACAGGTGTGGCACATTGCCCAGTTTCAAATCAAAAGTTATCAAGTGGAATTGCTAGAATTAGTGAAATGGTTAAATTAAATATTCCTGTAGGACTCGCGGTTGACGGTAGTGCTTCAAATGACGGATCTAATTTACTTGCTGAATTACGTGCAGGTTACTTACTTCAAAGACTAAGATATAGTAATGATGCGATAACTCCTGAAGGTATGTTAAGAATAGCAACACGTGGTGGTGCTAAAATACTAGGCAGAAAAGATATAGGATATTTAGAAAAAGGTATGGCTGCTGATATGTTTGTGTTAGATACTACTAGATTACAGTATGTAGGCACAAATAAAGACCCTATAGCGCTTTTAGCGACTGTAGGGGTAAATCATCCAGTAGACTATACAATCATTAATGGTAAAATTATAGTGCAAGATGGAGAAATTAAAACAATTGATGAAAATAAGATTGTTAAAGAAGCAAATATTAAATTTGAAGAATTTATCAATATGTGATAATGTATTAAAGGATTAGAAGATATTAATTAATAAGAGGAGAAGTATATTATGAGATTCATAACTGATAAATTAAGTGTTCCAAACGCATTATCAATGTATGTAGTTTTATTACTTACTACATTTTTAGTTCCTGATCAAGTTATTGATTATAGTTACTTTCCATTCTTCCTTATATTAATATTTTATACAGGTGTTTGGTATATTGTTTTAAAAAGCATTTATAAAAATTCTGGAGAAGATTTATTTCTTTATGATATATATTATGTTCTTGGACTACCAGGAATAATTTATTTACTTTCTTTTAATATAAATCTAGAGTTATGGCATATAGAATCATTACAGATAGTTCATTTATTTCTTTTAGGATTACTTATAATTTTAAGAATAACACTTTATAAAACAAAACATGTTAATATGGTTCGGGTTGCAGTTGTTTACTTACTTCCTTTAGGTAATTTTATTATCTTGAATCAATTATTTGCATCTTGGTATATTTGGAACTTTTTATCACATGGATATAAATAAAAAACCAATCAAATTTGATTGGTTTTATTTTTATGTTTAATTAGTTATTATTATAGTTTCTCCATAATAACAACATATGGTGCTTTTTCATTATTTAAATAACAGTATTTAATAACATTGAAACTTTTATGATCGAGTCCGTTTACATAATTAAGAAGATCATTTGATTCTTCTTCTCCCCCAAATTTCCCCGTGTAAACAACGAAACAAATGAGACCACCAATAACAAGTTTCTTTTGGATTTTTTTGACAGCTTCTAATGTAGATTCGCCTTTTGTAACAACTTTCTTATCACTACCAGGTAAATAACCTAAGTTAAATACAGCAGCTTTAATATTTTCTTCAACGTATTTATCAACGTTTGCATGTGAGTCTAATATAAATTGTACATTGTGTATTCTGTTTCTTTTCATTCTTTCTTTGGTATTTTCTATGGCAAGTTCTTGGATATCAAATGCGTAAACTTTTCTAGCTAATCTTGCTAAGAATAACGTGTCGTATCCATTACCACAAGTTCCATCAATAACATAATCATCTGTAGTTACTATTTCCTTAAGTTTATTATGAACAAAAGGAATTACTTTCTTTATCATTGTCATCACCTCTAACTATATTATATCATATATTTGTTTTAATAAACTTCTAATTTTAAACAAACTTAAAAAGTTTAAATTTAAAACTTTTTTATAGAAATATTACAAATAAAATCGGCTTAATTTAGGGAATTTTAACAAAACGCTTTCATAATTTATAATTAATTATATATTTTAATTAAAAAACATTGTCTAATGTTTTATTCATTTGTTATAATAGTATTGAAGTCATATGAAAAAAATACATTTTTTGGAGGAAATATACGATGAAAAAATATGATGTTAAAAACATTAGAACCATCGCAGTTATGGGCCATCATGGCTCAGGTAAAACCTCTTTCATGGAATCTGTTCTTTATGTAACAGGCTCAAAGAAGAAAAAAGGTAGCGTTGATGACAAGAATACTACATCTGATTACTTACTCGAAGAAAAAGAACATCAAGCATCTATGTCTATGAGTTTAATTCCAGTGGAATATGAGGGGTACAAAATTAACTTTTTAGATACACCTGGTAATGCAGAATTTGCAAGTGAAGTTACACAAGCACTTTCAGTAGTTAAAGGTGCAGTATTAATGATTGACGGGGCTAAAGGAATTGATATTGTAACTGAACAAGTATTAAACGATTTAAATCAAAAAAACATACCAACAATTATCTTCATAAATAAAATGGATAAAGATAATGTAAAATTCGAAGAATTAATGAGTAAGTTACATAAAATGATTGGAAATAAAGCAGTACCATTCTTAACTCCAATTATTGAAAATAACGAATTTAAAGGATACATTAATATTATCGATATGGTAACAAGAGTTATTGAAGGTGGTAAATTAGTTGATAAAGAAATTCCTGAAAGTTATATGGATGGAGTTAATGAATTAAGAGAAAGTATTATTGAATCTGTTGCAATGACTAGTGAAGAATTACTAGATAAACATTTCTCAGGTG
Organism: Candidatus Izimoplasma sp. HR2; assembly: GCA_000753575.1. Taxonomy (GTDB): domain Bacteria; phylum Bacillota_I; class Bacilli_A; order Izemoplasmatales; family Izemoplasmataceae; genus JAFGXW01. Next base: position 130,148 of record JRFF01000026.1, read on the forward strand.
AAGAACTATCATATGAAGAAATTTGTCAAGGATTACGTGAAGGTGTACTTTCAGGAGATTTAAAACCTGTAGTTATTGGATCTGTGATTGACGACATTGGTGTAAGAGACATTTTAGAAATGTTTGAAAAATTTATGCCAGCACCAAATGATTTAAAACCTGTTGAAGGTAAACATCCTAAAACTGGAGATATTATCGTTAGAAAAACAACTAATGAAGAACCATTTAGTGCATATGTATTTAAAACTACTATCGATCCATTTATTGGTTCAGTAAATTTAATTAAAATCTTTTCTGGATCTTTATCAAGCGGAGATAAAATTTTAATTCCTAACACTAATGAAACAATTAAAATAGGTAATGTATCTATTATATGTGGTAAAGATCAAACTGATGTTGATACTCTTTACGCAGGTGATATTGGTACAGTTACAAAAATAGATGAAATTTCTACAGGATTTACACTATGTGATATCAAAGAACCTATTATCTATGAAGGACCAGGATTCCCAACAGCTACTATTTATGTGGCAATAAGTCCTAAAAATAAAAAAGATGAAGATAAAATTTCTTCAGCTTTACAAAAATTAAATAGTGAAGATCCATCTTTTGAATATAAACGTAATAGAGAAACAGCTCAACTTTTAATTGGTGGGCAAGGTATGATTCATATTTCTTATATCTTAGAAAAACTTAAAAACATGTTTAAAGTTGATGTAGATATTCAAGATCAAAAAATCGTATATCGTGAAACTATAAAACTTAAAGTAGAATCAGAAGGTCGTCATAAAAAACAATCTGGTGGTTCAGGACAATTCGGTGTTGTTAAAATGCTATTTGAACCAATTAACGCAAATACTGAAGATTTCCAATTTGAAGAAAAAATCCATGGTGGATCAGTTCCTAGAAACTACTGGCCAGCAGTTGAAAAAGGATTACTTGAAAACTTTCAAAAAGGTCCACTTGCAGGATTCCCTGTAATAGGTGTTAAAGCAACTTTATTAGATGGTGCATATCATGCAGTAGATTCTAATGAGTTATCATTTAAATTAGCTGCACAATTAGCATTTAAAAATGCATGTAAAACAGCTAAACCAACGTTATTAGAACCAATTATGAAACTTGAAATCACTGTTAAAGATGATTATGTAGGTGACGTAATGGGTGACGTTAACAAAAGACGTGGACATGTACTTGGTATGGAACCACTTCCTGGTGGAAAACAAAAAATTATTGGTGAAGCTCCTGAAGCAGAAATTATGAGTTACACTATTGATCTTAAAGCAATGACTCAAGGAACTGGTGTATTCCAACGTAAATTTGTACGTTATGATGAAGTACCAGAAAGTTTACAGGCAAGAATTCTTGCACAATTAGAACAAAATAAATAAGAGTATTTAAAAAGACATCGATATCGATGTCTTTTTTTTACCAAAAATATACTATTATTAATGAAGCTCCATATATCATTAAGAATATCCCTATTACTTTATTTAGTTTCACTTCATTAACTTTGTTAGCATATTTACTAGCTAAGTTAGCACCTATGAAAGCTGAGATACTAGTAACAATTAAAGGTAGTAAAAGTGTTCCTCCAATAACGATATGAACAATTGCTCCAACTAAAGCTATAAAAACCATAATAAAGACACTTGTTCCAACACCTTTTTTAAGATTATAACCAAGTCGCATTGTTAGTAAAGCAAGCAAACTTAAACCTCCACCTGCGCCAAAGTGTCCACTAATATAACCAATAATTGCTCCCCATATTATTGTTTCAAGAAAGAGCCACTTATTATTTGATACTTTATCTTTTAATCTATTTTTTACAGGGTAAACTAAGAATCTAATTCCTAAAACAAATACGAATATATTAATAGAAGTATTCAAAGTTTCAGGTTTAGTCATATAGGATAAATAACTTGCGACAATTGCAAAAACAATAACACTAACTGCAATTCCTGAAGCGTTTTTTAAATCTATATTTTTATTTTTAAAATAATTAGACGCACTTGTTGCTGATGCAAAGACATCACTAGCAAGCGCAATCCCGATTGCAACATAAGGATCCATTCCTAACATAGTAGCAAATAGTGGTGCAATAATTGTTGCAGCACTAAGTCCAACTAGACCAGTAGCTATCCCAGCAATTAGCCCTCCAATTATGTAAACGAATATTTCCATTAGTATTCCCCCTTATGTTCATAACATAAATAGTATACTACTTATTTATTAATCCGTAAAACAGATTATTATACACAGTGTAATAAATGTTAGTGTAGGTGTATAATAAAAGTATGTAATTATTCTTTTATACTAGGAGGAACATTATGAACGTTATTGAATTTAAGGATTTAACCAAGTACTATGGTAATGTAAAAGGTTGTGAAAATGTTAATATCAATATAAAAGAAGGAGAAATCTTTGGATTCATTGGTCCTAATGGAGCAGGGAAAAGTACAACTATTAGAACAATGTTATCTTTGATTTATCCAACTAGCGGGAGTATAACTGTTTTTGGTAAGGATGCAATTGAATTTGGTCATGAAATTAGAAAAGATATTGGATATCTTCCTTCCGAAATTTTTTATTATGATAAGATGAAAGTTATTGATTTGTTGCTATATTCAGCTAGTTTTTATGACCATGATTGTACAAGTAAAATATATGAGTTAGCTGAAATTATGGAGTTAAATCTTGATAGAAGAATTCAGGATTTATCATATGGTAATAAGAAAAAAGTTGGCATTGTTCAGGGATTACTTCACTCTCCTAAATTAATAATTTTAGATGAACCAACAAGTGGATTAGATCCATTAATGCAACAAAAGTTCTTTAATTTAATAGCTGAAGAAAATAAAAAAGGAGCAACAGTCTTCTTTAGTTCTCATATTTTAAGTGAGGTTCAACAACTATGCGATAGAGTAGCAATTATTAAAGATGGTGAAATAGTTAGTATAGAAGATGTTAAATCTTTACAAAAAGATAATTATAAGAAATTTACTATTTGTGGTGATAAGTTAAATCATGGTAGATTTAATATAGATGGCGTAACTGAATTAAAAGAAGCTGAAAATGAAGTATCGTTTTTCTACAAAGGTGATGTAAACTTAATGGTGAAATTATTAGGAACATTATCTTTATCTAATGTTTTAATTGAAGAGCCAACATTAGAAGAAATATTTATGCACTATTACGAGTAGGTGATGAATATGAATATATATTTATTTGAATTAGGGATGTATAAGAAATCTATCGTTATATGGAGCATAGCTATATCTTTTTGGATAATATTTTACTTGATGTTTTTTCCAATGATTGCTGGGGATGAAGCTGCATTTGATATAATAATGGAAGAGTTTCCTGAGGAGTTTCTAGCTGCTTTTGGTATGAATAGTGATTTACCAATGAGTTCGATTTTGGGATATTTTGGATTAACTTTTGGAATGGCTCAAATCCCTATTGCAATTCAAGCAGCAAATTATGGGTTTGGTACACTCAGTATTGAGGAAAGAGAACTAACTGCTGATTTCTTGTTAACTAAGCCTATTACAAGAAGAAAAATAATTGTTTCTAAGTTTTTTGCAGCACTTACTGGGTTAACTATTGTTAACGCATGTATATGGGTATCTAGTATTTTAGCAATTTATTTATTTAAAGATGGACAAACAGTTGATTTAGGTAAAGTATTTATTTTGTTATCATCAATTACTCTATTCCAACTATTTTTCTTAAGTGTGGGTATGGCTATTTCTGTTTCAGTTAAGAAGGTAGGTAGTGTCCTTAGTTTTTCTATGGGTCTTTCGTTTGGATTGTATATATTAAACTCTCTTAATTCGATATTCTCATCTGGATTCTTAGGTATATTTTCTCCTTATACACATTTTAATCCTACATATATTTTAGTTGAAGGATCTTATGATATTGTCTACACACTAATATCAGTAATAATAATTACTATATCGCTTACGATGAGTTATTTCTTGTATCTTAAAAGAAATATCCATTCATTATAAGGAGGTATTTTATGAATATAATAAAAAGAGAATTAAGGTCTAATCTAAAGGCTTTAATTATATGGGTATCAGTATTATCATTAATTATCTTAGTAGCTAGCACTGAGTTTGCTGTATATCATGATAATCCAGATTTAATTGCAGCATTTGAAGGATTTGAAGATATGTTTGCAGCCCTTGGAGGATCAATTGCTAATATAGGTACACCTGAAGGATTCCTAAGTTTGATGTCAATATATTTATATTTACCGGCTTCAATTTATGGAGCATTATTAGGAAGTTTAATTATTTCTAAAGAAGAAAAGGATAGAACTGCTGAATATTTATTTACTTTACCAGTTACAAGAAATCAAGTATTGAGAAGTAAAATTATAGCTGCAATATTTTATCAAATAGTATTTGTAACTGTGATTATTTTAGCATCAATTCTAATTTTTTATAGATATGATCTTGATGAAAACTTTTATAGTTTTATGCGACACATGTTTGTAGCACTCACAATGACATCATTAATCTTTATGTCAATAGGAATGTTACTAGCATCTTACTTGGAGCAATATAAAAGATCTGGATCACTTACTTTAGGATTATTAATTGGGACATATATGTTAAATATGTTAATTGAAGTAGTAGAAGAATTAGAGTTCCTAAAATATGTAGTACCATTTCAATATTTTACTGCTGAAAATATGATAAATAGTAATATAGAGTTTATATTTGTATTTTTATCATTATTGATAATTACTAGTTGTCTTAGCGGAGTATTTATATTTTATAAGAAAAGAGATCTATATATTTAGTGTAAGTAAAGGCTACCATATATTGGTAGCCTTTTAAATTATTATGATATAATGAAAATATATCAAATAGAAAGAGCTGATTATATGAGTAAGAATATAAATGTAGTGATAAACTTTTTTGAAGAAGTATATAATAAAAGGAATTTTGATTATATTATTAAGTACTTTTCAAATAATTATTATGAACATAGAGATGATGGAGCAAGAACAAATAGAGAAGCACTAGATATAACAAAAATAGCTTGTGAAACATTTCCGGATCTTAAAGTTATTGTAGAAGATATAATTGAAGAAAATGATTTAATAGCAATAAGATTAACATTTAGTGGTACTCATTCAAAGTCATATATGGATATAGAGGCAAATAATAAATTTATTAAATGGGAAGCCATGGAATTCTTCAAATTAAAAAATGAAATTATTGTTGAATCATGGGGATCATGGCCAAATTACGATATATTAATGATGATTAAATAGATACTTGGAGGATAAACTGATGGAAAACATGGAATATATTTTAAAGCATTTTAACTTTAAACATAAAGGAACTGCGAATACTGAATCAATAATTCAAGGTAATAAGTATCGTTTTACAGTTTTAACTGATAGATTTATCAGAATGGAATATAGTAATGAAGGCATTTTTGAAGATAGACCAAGTCAAACATTCTTTAATCGTTTTAATGAAAAATATGATTTCAATGTTACTAAGATGTCAGATAATATTATAGTGATTGATACTGAATTTTTACATTTAGAGTACAAAATTGATAAGCTATTTAGTGAAGAAAATTTATCGATTAAATTGAAAGGTAAAAATTCAATTTGGAAATATGGGAACAAAGAAAATGGGAACAGATTAGGTACTTCAAGAACTCTTGATGGTGTTAATGGCGCTCTCGTTTTAGAGGATGGACTATTTTCTGAAGATGGTTATGTCGTTATAGATGACTTTAAAAGACTTGTATTTGAAGATGGATGGATTGCAAAAAGAGTTGAAGGCAATATAGATTTGTACTATTTTGCATACGGTGACGATTATGAAAGTGGACTAAGAGATTTTTATAAAATTAGTGGTAAAACACCACTTATTCCTAGATATGTACTTGGAAATTGGTGGAGTAGATATTGGGAATACAGTGATGATGAATTAAAAGAATTGATTAATAATTTTGATAAAAGAGATATCCCATTATCAGTTTGTATAATTGATATGGATTGGCATAAAGTTGATATCCCTGAAAAATACGGAAGTGGATGGACTGGATATACATGGAATAAAGAGTTATTCAAGGATCCAAAAGGAATGATTGAATGGTTGAAAAATAAGAATCTAGCTACATCTTTAAATCTTCATCCAGCTGATGGAATTAGAGGGCATGAGGAAGTATACAAAGAGTTTGCAAAATTTATGAATTTAGACTACGAAAACGAAGAACCAATTCAATTTGATTGTACTGACCCAAAATTTATGAAAGCATATTTTGAGATGATTCATAACCCCTTAGAAGATATAGGAGTAGACTTTTGGTGGATAGATTGGCAGCAAGGACAAGATTCATTAAATACTAAATTAGATCCACTTTGGATGTTAAATCATCTCCATTATTTAGATCTCCAAAGAGACGGTAATAAAAGAGGATTTACATTTAGTAGATACGCAGGAATTGGAAGTCATAGATATCCAATAGGGTTTAGTGGTGATACAGTAGTTACATGGGAATCTTTGTCATTTCAGCCTTATTTCACTTCAAATGCATCTAATGTTGGATATGGATGGTGGAGTCATGATATTGGAGGACATTTTTATGGATACGAAGACCCTGAACTTTATACAAGATGGGTTCAGTTTGGTGTATTTAGCCCTATAATGAGGCTACATACATCAAGAAACTTCTATCATAAAAGAGAACCGTGGAAGTGGCCAATTGAAAATGAACTTGCTGTAACTAAGTATATGAGACTCAGACATCAATTAATACCATATATTTATTCAATGGCATATGAAAATAATAATTTTGGATTGCCTTTGATAAGACCAATGTCATTTACAGATCAAACATTATCTAATTTTAAAAATCAATATCTTTATGGTTCAGAACTTTTAGTAGCTCCACCCATTACTAAAATGGATTACGAATTAAACAAAACTATTACTAACGTATTCCTTCCAAATGGACAGTGGTTTGATTTCTTCACTGGTGAATACTATAAAGGTAATAAAGAATATACAATGTATTCAGGTATTGACCAGATACCAGTATTTGCAAAAGCAGGAGCAATAATTCCTCTTTCAGAATTAACAAGTAAAAACCAAATATCAAACCCTGAAATTATTGAATTAGTATTATTCCCAGGTGCAGATGGAGAGTTCATTTTATATGAAGATGATGGAGTTAGTAGCAAGTATTTAGATGGAGAATTTGTAATTACTAAAATTGAAACTAAATATTCTAATAATAAAATTGAATTAGAAATTCATCCTTCAATTGGAATGAAATCTTTAATTCCGAAAAATAGAATTTATAAAGTTATTGTTAGGGGAAAGAAAATTAATAATGAAATAATTATAAATGGAAATAACGGAACTAAAATTATTATTGATGCTCCTATAAATAAAGAATATATTTATGAGTATGAAATAATGAATATATTACTAGATGCTAAGATAGAAACTGAGTATAAAGCTTGGATTGGTTTTATAGGAAATAATATGAATACTGAAAAAGGTGGAGTATTAGGACTTGATATTTCTAATAAAGAAAAGATAAAGAAAGTAAATGATTTAAAAATCGATAAAAAACTTAAGAAAATGGTTACTGACTATATTACTAAACACTAAATAGATTGAGGTGTTAATATGGATGAAATAACTTTTGAACTATCAACTAATACTAAACAGAGAGATTTACTAAGATGGGCTATGGACTGTGCTTATCATGTCCTTACCTTTTACGAGGAAGAATATCCAAATGATAAAAGACCAAGAGCTGCGATAGAAGCAGGGGGTAAGTGGCTTAATAATGAAATTACTGTAAGTGAGGCAAGATCTTTAGCATTTAAAGCTCATGCAGCAGCCAGAGAAGCGAAAAATGAACAAGCAATATTTGTTGCTCGCTCAGCTGGACACACGGCTGCAACTGTACATGTAAAGACACATGCAGTACATGCTGCAAATTATGCTTTAAGAGTCTTTGATTATTCAGAAAAAGAGAAAGAAAAAGAAAGAATTTGGCAATATGAAAGACTATTGAAAATAATAAAAAAGACAATCGATTGATTGTCTTTTTTTAATTTATTCTAGATAGTATGCATATGTAGTAATAAAAGTATGAGCATCAGAAGTATCTAAAACTAATAACTCAGCATTTGTTATTAAGAAATAATCATGAAGAAGTATATCACTTCCATTATTAGAAACAGGGTCATCCCAAGTAGCATCTAAATGATACCATGCATCATTGTAGTAAACAGCATTCCATTGATGAGTTTCTGAACTTAGCTTAAATGTAGGAATACCTAGTGTTCTAAGCATTATATCAATAGCATGAGCATATCCTTCGCAAACAGCATTTCCATCTAAGAAAACTCCAATTGCGACGTGATCGTTATCACAAGTTAAAATATTATCAAGACAAGAACTATCATAAATAGTATTATCTACAACATAATCGTGTACTGCTAATATTTTATCATAATCAGTCATAAATTCAGTAATTATAGAATTAAGAATTGTATTTACTCTTTGATCAACCTCTGTCTTCTCTAAATTAGTGTATCCATGTACTAAAGTATAATGTACTTCAGTAGTTGTATAAGAATAACCAATCTCATCAACATCGAAATATGCATGAACTAAATCAGTAATTAAGAATGGTGTTACTGAATATAATTCATTTAAAACTAACTCGCTACAATCTACTGGAGCTTCACAATAAATTACAAACTCATCTGCTCCTGTGTTAAAGAAACTATAGATGTAGTCATCATAATCATCGTAACTTGTAAGTGGAAGACTAGTATCTACAATATTCAAATTAGGTATTGTAAAGAAATTAGCTAAAGCGTTTTTATAAATGCTATATATAGCTAATTCAACATCAGTGTAATTAGCTTCATTGAATAAATAGGATGCTTTGACACTAATATAATAATTACTATCAATTGATCCAACATCAAGTGAAATATCTGTTTCAGTTGTTGTCTCGGAATATAAAATAGTACTATTAAGATCAATTAGTTCAATTGTGTAAATAACATCTGTAGCATCTTTATTATCAGTAACTAAATTAAATGTAAGATTTATATTATCACTAAAAACATTAAGAAGTTCAGCTGTAGGTGTTAAAGGTGTCATAATAGTAGTAAAATCTTTTGGAATCACAATACTAGCTGATTGTTCAAAATCGTTAATTATATAGTTAATTCTAACATCAATTGAGTAACTACTTTCTGGGTCCAACGTAGTAAAAGAAAATTCTAAGTTTTCTAAGGTAGTATAATTATGACTTACAATTTCTGTGTTAGATGAATTATATAAAATGATATCAACTGAAGCAAAACAATCACCATCATCAACTATATCAACTAAAAAACGATAAATTGTATCAGATAATAAAATTTCAGTATATGTCCATGTTGGAATAATAAAGTTTTCTCTAACAGTAGAAAAATCATATTCTAAGTAATTTGTTTCAATATATTTTGATTTAATAAAATCGTGTCCGTCAATTGAAATAGAATATAAAGAATTGAAATTTAAAGAATCCAATGTGATTTGATTAGAACCAACTTGTAAAACCTCTTCTAAAACAATTGAATCACTTTCATCATATAAAAATAAAGTTAAAGGATAATCATTTGAAGATATCAAGTCTTCGTCAATAACATCACAATCAAGTATCATTGAATTTAATTCAATATCATAATCATAGTCGCATTCAACTGTTATAGAACTATCTAATTCAGCTAAGTAGTAGTGATAAACAGCAGTACCAACCGAAATAAGCACGATTATATTTAAAAGAACAAGTAGAAATTTCTTCATGATTTTTCCTCCAATCATATAAAGATTTTTATTATTAAATAATGTATCTATATATAATATAACAAATAAGTGTGGATATTTGTTGTATTTATTTAAAAAAAGATTTTTTTCTATTTAAAAAGTTTGAGAATAATAAAAATTATTGCAAACATTTTCCTTGACAAAAAAATAGAAATAATATACAGTAAAGTAAGTTATCACTAACATACATTGAGGAGGAAAATTATGTTAAATAAATTAGCGGAATTTATAATGAAAAGACCAATGAAAATAATCTTGGGTGGTGTAGTTGTTTTTATTGCATTACTAGTAGGAGCAACACAAGTAGAATTAAAAACTGGAAATGATACATTAATTCAAGAAGATACACAAGAATATATTGATAATTTTGAATACCAAGCAGAATTTGGTAGTGATCCTATTATCATTATGTATCAAGGAGATGGAATTGATAATTTACTTACTGTAGAAAATATTGCCTACATGAATGAATTAGAAGAAGTTTTATCTTATTATGATGAAATATTTACAATCAATAGCCCTGTTTCATTAGTAAAAGAGTTTGCAGGAATGCAAGCTACTGAATTTGAAGGTGGATTATTAACTGTATCAAGTGGACTAGCTGACGTTGCTACTAACCTTACGGGTATGAGTGATATGATGCTTGCAAATGCAAACACTGATGACATTGATGCTCAAATTGAACAATTAACTACTGCGATTAATGGATTAATCACAGGTCAAGAGCAATTAGGAATTGGCGTTACTTCATTAGTATCAGGATTTACAAATTATAGTGCTCAAATTCTTACTATAACTGAAAATATTCAAGTAGTAATAGATGATTTAGATACTGATCCTTTATTAGCAACAGAAGTTGCGGATCTTCAAGCAGAAAATGATGCACTTATAACTATAGCTACTGAGATGAGCAATATTGCTACAAACTCAGCTGCTTTACCAGGTATTGCAGATAATACAGTATTAGGTTTACAAAATATCTTATTAGGACTTACTGATATGGTTGCAGATCAAACTATAATGACTGCACAACTTACAACACTAGCTACTAGTTTAGCTGGAGTAGCAGATGGATTACAAGCAATGAGTACTAATTTAGGAATGATCTATAGTAACTTTAATATATTAGAACCAAGTATTCCTACAGAACAATCAACACTAGATATGATGGTTTATGAAGATGGTGTTATAAGACCTGTTTTTGAATCATTTCTAGTTGGAGATCAAAACATGATGTTCTTAGTAGTTCTAAAAGGTGGAGTTAGCGATGAAAAAATTGGAGACATTATTGATTCAATTAATGAAACATTAGAAGCTCAAGGATTAGAAGATGTAACACTGGTTTCTGGAAAACCAGTATTAGATCAATCAATAAAAAGTGAAATGATGGGAAGTATGCAAGTAATGATGGCTTTATCAGCATTAATTATGGTTGTTGTACTACTTATTGTATTTAGAATTAGATGGAGTTTATTACCATTAGTTATTATTTTATTCGCTGTAATAGCTACAATTGGTATTATGGGATGGCTTAATATTGGATTAACGATGGTTTCAATGGCCGTATTCCCTGTTTTAATTGGACTCGGAATCGATTACTCTATTCAGTTCCAAAGCCGTTACACTGAAGAATTAGCAGGAGGTATGGAAAATGAATAATTCAGATAAATCAAGACAAGCCATAAGAAGAACAATTAAAAAATTAGCTCCAGCTATTGTAACAGCATTAATAGCAACAGGACTTGGACTACTTAGTTTATATACTTCACCAGTACCAATGATTCAAGACTTTGGTAAAATGTTAACAATTGGTATGGTAGTAAGTTTAGTAGCAGCAATACTAATATTGTTACCGATAATATTCTTAAGAGATAGTATTTTCCATAAGTATGATGATAAGAAAAAAGTTAGAAAAACAAAAAATAATAATAAATTTGAGAATGTAATGAAAAGTATTGCAGTTAAAACTCTTAAATTTAAATATATTATCTTAGCAGTCGCTGTTTTAACTGCAGGTATTGGGATTGTTTTAGATCAAGATGTAAATGTTGAAACTGATATTGAAACATTTATGCCTCAAGATACTCCTGAATTATTAGATATTCAAGAATTAAGAGATATTATAGGAACTACAGAAACATTATCAATAGTGTTTAGTGATAGTGATGGAATCTTTACTTCAGAAAATATTACTTGGATGATTGATATGACTAATGACTTACAAGCTGAGTTTCCTGAAGAAGTAGTAGGTGTTAAATCTCTTACAGCAATGCTTAGTTTATTATCACCAGCACCACTTACACCAGAATTAGTAGATCAATTAATTGTTAACTTGCCAGATGAACAACTCAAAATGTTAATTAATGAAGATCAAACTACAGGTGTAATCATAGTTTCAATAGTTGATTTAGAACCAGAAGATACTGAAGCTTTTATTGATGATTTAGGAGAATTCTTAGATGCATCAGGAACAGATATGGATGTTACCGTAACTGGACAAGCTGTAATTGATGTTGAAATGATTACTGCGCTTACTACAGGAAGATATTTAATTACTTTAGTAGGTATGTTATTAGTATTCTTAGGACTTCTAGTTATTTATAGAAATCCACTTAAAGCTATTATTCCATTAATTCCTATTTCATTAATCGTAGGTTGGAGTGGAGGATTCATGTATATCTTTGGATTAGAATATACACCTCTAACAGCAACATTAGGAGCGTTAATAATTGGTATAGGAACCGAGTTTACAATCCTAATTATGGAAAGATACTTTGAAGAAAAAGAAAAAAGAGAAGATAATGACGAAGCAATCGCAGTTACTATCGGTAAAATGGGTAAACCTATTATTGCATCAGCATTAACTACTATTGGTGGATTTAGTGCGTTAGTTATATCTGATTTTGAAATTTTAAGTAATTTTGGTATAATGACACTGGTTAATATCTCACTTGCATTACTTTCTACAATTATTGTAATGCCAGCGGTATTATCAATCCAAAATAATGTAATAAATAAGTTTAAAAAAAATAAGCCTGTAGAAGTAAAAGTTTAATAATCGAGGTGAATTGAATGAAAGATAAAACAGAACAAATTGTTAAAGCAAGTATTAGTGTATTTGTTAAAAAGGGATATTTAGGTGCAACTACTAAAGAAATAGCTGCTAAAGCTGATGTTGCCGAAGTTACTTTATACCGTAAATTTAAAACAAAACAAAATTTATTTGAGTATAGTGTAAGAAATATTACAGAAGATAGAATTAACGCTGTTTTAGATTTTAGTGAAGATATTGGAACCTTAGATTTCTTCAGACAATTACTAGATAATAGATTATTAGTAATCTCTAAAAATATCAAAGTTGTAAGAATGTTGATCTCCGAAAGTATTAATGGAAATCTTCCTTCAAATCTAAGATTTACATTTGTAATATTTAATAGTGTAAGTCAAGCAATTAAAAAGTATTTTGAGATTAATAATATTGATTTAGACTATCAAGCTTATTCGAAAATAATAGGAGGTATCTTATTAGGTTATGCAATCTTACCAAATGAGAAGAAGTACCACTCTATGAATCTAAAAGAGAAGAACAGTTATCTAGATAAATACCTGAAGATAATTGTGAAATAATTATAGTAAAAGGCAGTTTACATTCATGTATTCTGCCTTTTTTATATTCTGTATTATTGAAATATAAAGAATAATAGTTGATATTATAAATTAGATTACTATATTTTAAATAGAAAGATTTTAATTAAAGACTATATATGAAAAACCATTCATATATGGCCTAACTGTCTAATAAAGGTAATTTTTCGGATTATTTAGTTATTTTGAAGTTCAAATAATTATTTCAATGATACATTTGTATTGTTTTGGAATGTGAAAACGCTTGTAATTAGCCGTGTATTATTATAAAATTAAGGAAAATGAAAAAGAGAGGAAGATTAATTAATGGATTTTAAAAGTATTTTTTGGAAAAAAGAAAGAGATGAAGAAACACCTTTTGAATTAGATGGAAAACCTAGTTTAAAAATCGCATTACCGTTAGGATTACAACATATCCTAGCAATGTTCGCAGGAAACTTAGCACCAATATTAATTTTAAGTCGTGTTATTGGACTAGACGTTGCAGATCAAATATTCTTGATTCAAATGGCAATGTTCGCTTCAGGGATAGCAACTTTAATTCAATTATACCCTCTTGGTAAAATTGGATCAAGATTACCTATCGTTATGGGAACTAGTTTCTCATTCCTAGGTGTTGCAATTGTTGTTGGATTTGATTATGGACTTGCAGGAGTATTTGGGGCTGCATTAGTTGGTTCTGTAGTTGAAATCGTTTTAGGATTTACTATGCCTTACATTCGTAAGTATTTTACACCGCTTATTACAGGTATCGTTGTATTAGGTATTGGGTTTAGCTTATTACATGTTGGTGTTGATTATATCGCTGGTGGAGTTGGAGCTGAAAGCTGGGCTGAATGGCAAAACTTATTAGTAGGTATGCTTACATTATTAATTATGCTTGGATTTAATATTTTTGGTAAAGGTATGTGGAAATCTTCTGCAATCTTACTAGGATTATTCTTTGGTTTCTTAATTTCTATACCATTCGGTATGGTTACTACAGATGCTATACAAGCTGCAGACTGGTTCTTAATCCCTACACCATTTAAATATGGTATTGAGTTCCATTGGGATGCTATATTCTTATTTGGAGCTATCTATATTATTACTGCTATTGAAACTGTTGGAGATTGTTCAGGAGTTGCACTTGGTGGTATGGATAGAGAAGCTACTTCAGATGAAATTAGTGGATCAATCTTAGCAGATGCATTTGGTTCTACATTTGCTGCTATCTTCAATGCATTACCTAATACATCTTTCAGTCAAAACGTTGGTATCGTTTCAATGACTAAAGTTATTAGTAGATATGTAGTTGCATTAGGAGCAGGATCTTTAATCATCGCTGCTTTCTTCCCTAAATTCGGAGCTATGTTTGTTACTATTCCTAACCCAGTTCTGGGTGGAGTATTAATCTTAATATTCGGAATTATTGCTGTTAATGGTGTTAGAATGATTGCTCAATCAGATTTAGCTGGTAGAGATGGATTAATTCTTGCATTAGCATTCGGTGTTGGATTCGGTGTTACTAGTGTTCCTTCATTAGTTGCTGAATTTGCTGAAGGTGGAGTTATGGCTAACAGATTCTTAGAATGGTATTTCGCTGATACTTTAATCGCAGCTGGATTACTAGCATTCTTCTTAAACTTAGTATTACCTAAGGATAGAGAATATTAGAAAATAGATTATATTAAAAGCTATCACAAATGTGGTAGCTTTTTTATTTCGGTATATTAGATATATTCTTATTTATAAAGGTATTAAAATAGTTAGTTTTGCTGTATAATAGTAGTAGACTAAATTTAATATAAAGGATTTGTTTATATGAATAAATTTTTGATTGAAAAATTGAATAATAGTGTAAGTAAGAACATCAAAGTTGCTTACGTTACTGTAACAAAATCAACGGGTAGTGCTCCTGGTAGAGTTGGGAACACTATGCTTGTTTTTAGTGATGGTAAGATTGAAGGAACTTGTGGTGGAGGTAAGGTTGAATATAATGTTATTAAAGAAGCTGTAAAATGTTTAGAAAATAATGAAAGCAAACCTTTTAGTTATACTCTTAACGAACAAGGTGATATCGGTATGATATGTGGAGGTCTTATGGAAGGATTTATTGATGTAGTTAAAAATGATAAAAACTTAGTTATCATCGGTGGAGGACATATTGGGAATTTCTTATATAATATTTCTTTAGAACTTGGATTTAATGTAACTATTATTGATGAGAGAATTGAATTCGCAAACAGTAAAAGATTTCCAAATGGAGATGTTATATTTGGAGAATACAGTAAAGTATTAAAAGACTTAGATATCAAAGATTGTTATGTAGTTATAACTACTAAAGGACATACTAGTGATTATGAGGCTTTAAAAGAAGTAGTTGGGAAAGACTATAAATATTTAGGTTTAATTGGAAGTAAAAGAAAAATTAACACTTTAATGAGTGATGCATTAAAAGATGGATTAAACATAAAAGATAATGATCGATTATTCACACCAATTGGATTAGATATTGCGAAGAATGATCCTGCTGAAATAGCTTTAAGTATTATGGCTGAAATATTATTGATTAAAAATGGTGGTAGTTTAAAACATCTAAATATGAAGAGGTAATTTATGAAATTAAAAACAATAAAAACTGTTGATGCAGTTGGGCAAGTTTTATGCCATGATGTTACTAAGATAGTACCTGGAGAATTTAAGGGACCTTTATTTAGAAAAGGTCATGTTGTAACTAAAGAAGATATTCCTAAATTATTAGATATTGGTAAAGATATTTTATATGTATGGGAAGATATTGAAGGTATGGTTCATGAGAATGATGCTGCTGAAAGATTAAAGAATTTACTTGTTGGAGATAATATTGAAATTTCTTCAGTTAAAGAAGGTAAAATAAACTTGATAAGTAAAGTTGATGGTGTAGTTAAAATGAATACTGATGCCTTATATCAATTAAATATGATTGATGAAGTTATCGTTGCTACTAAGCCTAATTTCATGTTTCTTAAGAAAGGTGAAATTATCGCAGGTACTAGAGTAATTCCCTTAATGATTAAAGAGGAAAAAATATTAGAAGCTGAAGCTTTAGTTAAAGAACCAATTATAAATATGTTGCCTTTAAAAGTTACTAAGGTAGGAATGGTAACTACTGGTAATGAAGTATTTTATGGTCGGATAAAAGATAAGTTTAAAGAAGTTATGGAACCTAAAATTGAAAAATATGGGGCTAAACTAATAGGACAGACTATTGTTCCTGATATTATGGAAGAAATTACAAAAGCTATAAATGATCATTTAGAAAATGGGGCTGAGTTAGTAATTTGTACTGGTGGAATGAGTGTAGATCCATCTGATATTACACCAAACGCTATCATGAATACTGGTAGTGAAATTATAACTTATGGTATGCCGATATTAACTGGATCAATGACACTTATTGCATACCATAATGATATCGCAATTGTTGGATTTCCAGCTGGTGTTTTATTTGCTGAAAGATCTAGTGCTGATGTAATTCTACATCGACTTCTTTGTAAAGATAAAATTACTAGAGAAGAAGTTGCTAGATATGGTAATGGTGGATTTTTATAAAAGTAATAATAAAGACTTGTGCAAATAAGTCTTTATTTTTTTATTTTATCAGTAAGAGGGCTCATATATAGGCTGTATTAATGATTTTGTTTATGATATAATTATATTTATAAAACATAGATTATTATTTGTAAAAGTAATTAGGAGTGGTAATATGAATCTTACTAAAGTCGAATTACAAGGAACTGATTTTAATGGAGTACTTGCTAGTGTATGTAAATACAATAGAAAAACAAAGGAATTTCTTTTTACAAAGAATTCTCTTTTGATGTTTGGTCTTAAAGGTATTTTAGAACAAGATAAATGGTATGGGACCAATGATAAAATATTTAAACATGTTTTCTTAAATCAAATAGAGAATTATAATGAATTAAAAGAATATCTTAATAATTTTACAAGTTTAACTTTGATTGATTTTAAGATAAAACTTGTATTTACAGGTGGTAAAGATTCATTCTATTTAGAAGGATTATTAGATGGAGAAATTATTGTTATTACTGCAATTGAAACCGAAGTAAGTAAGCAAATAGATTTTCTTAGTAATGAAGGCTTAATCAATTCGAAAATAGGTCTTAGATGGATTGAAAGAATAAGTGGTGAATATCGAATATTCCATATGGATTCTTCAAGAGAATTATATGGTATACTTGCTGAACGTGAAGTTTCAAGAATTATATTCAGAAAAGAATGGGAAGTAATAAAAGATAAAATACTAAAAGATTATCCTGAATATCAGGATTATTTTGATAATAATATTGAACAGTTTAATGATCTAGTTTCTGGGAAAAACAGTAGTTATATATTAACTTCGCCATGGCTTGATAGTGAAGAAAATATTGTATGGGTTGAAGATAGAGTTACTGTGTTATCTAGAAATGATGAAGGATATGCAGAGTTAATAGTAGCTATTACAATTGATGTTACTGAAAGTAAATTAAAAGAGTTTAGTTTTGATAGATTAGAAGAGAGAAATAAACAGTTATTAGATGCAAGTAAAAGAGCTATTAATTTAGCAGAATTGCTTGTTTGGATGATGAACTTTGATGATTTTCCTGACGGAGATTACATAATATCAAATAAACGATATAAAGAAGTTTTAGGGCTTGATAGTAGTAAAAATGGATATGTAAAATTTGAAGATTTTTTAAAAACAACTTATCCAGATATTCTTGGGAAAAATACTATGGATTTTTTATTAAATGAATTTGATAGAACTGTTAAAAATGAAATTGATGAATTTGAAGGTGTTGTTAAACACCAAAATTTAAAAACAAAAGAAGTAGTATATTTAGAACATCATAGTCGTGTTGAAGAAAGAAATATAGATGGTTCTTTGAGAATAGTTGGAGGATACATTGTTAATATTACCGATAGAATAAAAATGGAAGAAACAAACAAACTTCTTAACTTAGAAAAAGAACGACATTTAAGTGCTGAAAGACTAGCTGTTAGATCAGGTAGGATAATGATTTGGTACTTATCAAGTAAAAGCACTGAAAGTGCTGATAGTTTCTATGGAAATAAGCTGTTGTTTACTAAGTTAGGATTAACAGATATGTTAGATAATCAGTTTTCTATAAAAGAGTTTAATGAATCAATTTATCAAGGTGATGATGAAGGATTAAAACTTCATGATATCTATTTTGCTATGGATGATAAAGTTGAAAGTGGAGAAATTGATTATTATGATAAACTTCTTGTTAAACATCAAAATCTAAAGACTAAAGAGATTTTCTATTTTGAGCATAATTTTGAAGTTGAAAAAAGATTTTCTGACGGTAGTTTAATGATTCGTGGTGGTTTTATGGCAGATGTTACTGAAGAGATTAAATATAAGAAAAGAAATGATTACTTAGTAGGACATGATGCTGTAACTGGGCTGTTAAATAGAACTGCTTTTGAAGAATATATTGAAAGTTCCTTAATGCCAAATGACTATTCTTTAATAATAGCAGATATAGATGGTCTTAAATTTATTAATGATGCTTTTGGACATATTAAAGGAGACGAAGCAATTGATTTTGTTGGAAATCAGCTTGAAACTGAGTGTGGTAAAATATCAACGGTTTATCGAATTGGTGGAGATGAATTTGCAGTTATTTCAACAGAGACTGATGAAAATAACATAATTTCTCATATAAATATGATTAAAGAAAATATAGCTAAATTAAATTTAAGAAATGATATTCAATTAGGAGTATCAGTTGGATATGAAATAGTTAAGAACTCAAATATACTATTTAGTGATGCCTTTATTAACGCAGAAAACTTAATGTATAGAAGAAAATTACAGGATCGTAATTCAAGAAAAAGTAAGACAATGGATGCTGTTTTAGAAACATTACATATTAAAACTGAAGAGACTAAAGAACATTGTGATAGATTAGGAGTTTATGCTGTCAATACATTAAAGCAATTAGGTTATACAAGAGTGAGTGATTTAGAGGATATTGAACTATTATGTAAAGTTCACGATATTGGTAAAATTACTATATCTGAAGAAATACTATCCAAAGAAGGCGAACTTACTAAAGAGGAATATAATAAAATAAAAGGTCACTCAGAATCAGGATATAAAATTGTTAAGAATATAGTCGAGTCTGATAGAATTGCTTTTGGTGTTTTATATCATCATGAAAGAGTTGATGGAAAAGGATATCCATTCGGGTTAAAAGGAGATGAAATTCCTTTGTTTGCTAAAATATTAAATATTGTTGATGCATATGATGTAATGATTACCGGAAGAAAGTATTCAAAAGCAGTTTCAAAAGAGGAAGCAATTAAAGAAATTATCGCTTGTAGTGGAACTCAATTTGACAAGAAAATTGCTGATAAGTTTATTATGTCTTTAAAAGAAGAAGATTAAAAAGAAAAAAATGACTATTATAAGTGTTATTAAAATAGTCATTTTTAATTACGGATAATCAATGATTAGCTTGTGATAAAGCGTTAATTATGGTAAAATAAATATAATATTTTATAGGAAATTTTTATATTATTTTTTTAAATTGTGGAGGTACTATAATGATTAAATTAGTAGAAAATAAAAAAGATGTTAAAGACTTTATTTACTTTATTGAAGAATTATATAAAGGACATAAAAATTATGTATTACCTGTGTTTAGCGCTTTAAAAAAAGAGTTTAAAAAAATTGTGATAGAAGATAAAACATATAAAGCAATACTTTCAATGGATAGAGATGTTATAAAAGGAAGATTATTGTTTACTTATGAATATAGTAAAAAACAAGGTAAAGAAATATGTTATTTCTCTTTCTTTGATACAGTTGATGATATAGAAGTAGTAAAAGAGTTATTTAACTTTATGGAAGAGGATATGGCGAAAAAAAATATAGACTACTCAGAAGGAACTTTTTCCCCATATGATGCGGATACTAGACGTGGAGTTTTAATTAGTGGATTTGACATTGATCCAACTATTTTTACTTCTTATAACTATGAATACTATGGTAAATTACTAGAAGAATATGGATATAGTAAAGCTATAGATACAGTTAGTTTAAACGCTGATGTACATGAGAAATCTAAGAAGAGATTAAATACGATTTCAAAATATTTTTCTAGAAGTCATAATGTTAGAGTTGATAGTTTAAGTTGGAAGAACTTAGATAGAGACATGGAAGATGTTCATCGTATATTAAGTGTTGCTACTAATGAAATTGTATATCAGGATGCACCATCAATTGAGATGATTGCACAGACTGCTAAACAATTAAAACTATTTATTAATCCAAACTTTATTAAAATTGCTAGAGAAAATGTTACTGATAAACCTATTGGATTCTGTTTAGTTTTACCTGATTTTAACCAAGTATTTAAAAAAACAAAGGGTAGAATTAAACCTATTAAGA
The DNA here is from genome assembly GCA_000753575.1 of Candidatus Izimoplasma sp. HR2. Lineage (GTDB taxonomy): Bacteria > Bacillota_I > Bacilli_A > Izemoplasmatales > Izemoplasmataceae > JAFGXW01. The sequence goes on from JRFF01000026.1 coordinate 151,121, forward strand.
TACTTATGGCAAAAAGAAAAATAACAAAGGCAAGAGGTACTATGCAGTACATCGTTCCTGAGTATCAAAACACAGGACTTATAGCATATATCTTTAATAGTTTATATGATGAATTTATTATTAGTGGTATAACTGATTTTGAAGCTGGGACAATGATGGAAAACAATCCTAAACCTATTAATGCATTTAAGAAATTTGGTGGAGAAATTATTAAAACTTACCGTATTTACGGGAAGGAGCTTAAATAATGTTACTTAATATATCTATGCTGTTCTTAATATTTTTAGTACCAGTTCTTATAATTAAGTATCATAATTTTATTATAACAAAATGGATTGGTACTATCGGAAGTGCTTACTTGTTCGGTATCTTATTAGCAATACTTATATTTATTGTTGGTGAATTTGAAATAGATATAATGCCTAATCCAGATACAGGTCAAATAAGTGGAATACTTGCGATTAGTATAGCGATACCTTTATTACTATTTAGTGCTAATTTAATCGAAGCTAAAAAGCTGTCAAAGACAGTTTTAAAGTCTTTTGCTTCATTAGTAATATCTGCAGTAATAGTAACATCAATTACATTCTTTATTTACGGTAAAACTATTGGATTTGGAGCTGAGTTATCTGGTATGGCAATTGGATTATATACAGGAGGAACTCCCAATCTAAATGCTATTGGTAATATCTTTTCTTTAGATTTAGATACTATTGCTGTAGCTAATTTATCTGATATGATTATTGGAGCTATATTTTATTTATTTTTATTAATACTAAGTAAACCTTTATTATCAAAAATATTAAAATCTTCTAATGAAATTTCTTATATAAGTGAAGATTCAGTAATTTTTAATAATGAAGATTTAGATAATAATAAATTTATATTTAGTAAGGAACTTGGATTTAGATTTTTATGGGCATTTGGTATTACAGTTGTAGGTGCATTACTTGGTATTCTAATTTGGATAATACTAGGAGCAGAAGAGGGAAGAATGAATGACTTCTTAGTTCCTGTGATGATGGTAACTGTGACTATTTTAGGAATTGCCTTTTCATTTAACGAAAAGATTAGAAAAACAAAGGGAATGAATACTTTAGGACAATACTTTATTTTAGTCTTTTCATTCGCTCTTGCATCTAGCTTAGATTTCACAGAACTAGAAGATTTATTTGGAGATATACTAGTATTATTTGGTATAATTACACTTGGTGTTTTTGTATTACATATTATAATAAGTAAATTTATGGATATTGATGTTGATTGTACAATAGTTACGTTAACTGCGGGAGTTTATGGACCTGCATTTGTGCCAGCTATTTCTAAACAAATTAAAAATGATGCTTTAACAGTGCCTGGATTAATTGTAGGATCTATTGGATATGCAATTGGAACTTTTCTTGGTTCAGGACTAGGATTTTTATTCTTGTTATTTTAAAAAAGTGTTTTTAGTATTATAATCTTATTATAAGATGTGTAGTTGTGAGGTGATATAATGAAAATTTTCGAACGAATAAGAGAAAATAAAGGATTTTCAATAATTTTATTATTTAGTACTTTTTTCTGGGTTTTTTCAATAGTATTATTTATTGTCACTAATAATACTGCAAAATCTGAATTGATTAATGTTGAATCAAGTAGAGCTTTAACTCATTATGAATTAGTACTTCACAATATAATTGATAATCTAGATAAAATAGAAGTTTTTACAACAACAGTAGGTGTTAGTGAACTGAGTCAAGATAAGTTTGATCAGTTTACAGAAACAAATAGTTTTGAGGGAATTGGATTTATTAGTTTGTCTATAGCTCCTGAGGGAGTAATAGAATATTATTATGTAGAAGAATACGATGAATCATTAATAGGATTAGATCTTGTAAATGATGAAAGAGCTCATGTTAGGGAAGCAGTTGAATATTCAATAGAAAATGATGTTATTGTAATAAATGGACCTTTTGTACTTATACAAGGTGGAAATGGACTAGTATTTAGAAAAGCAGTTTTTGAAGCAGGAGAATTTGTAGCAATAATTAACTTAGTTGTTCAATATGAAACCTTAAATGCACAATTCTATAATACAAGTTCAGATGTTGTTGATTTAGGTATTTATGACAAAGATAACAATTTGATATTTGGGGAATTAGAATATGAAGAAAATCTAGATTTTTATCAAAAGATACAACTAGATAATATTGATTGGAATGTAGGAGTCAAAGTTTCAAGAGATTATAGAATATCTTCTTTATTAATAAATGTAACAATTGTTTCTTTATCATCAACATTGTATATATTTGCTATTATCCTTGGATCAAGGTTTTATAGAAGTAATAAAGAATTAATTAGTAATCAAAAAAAATTAATACATTTCGATAATCTTACAGGACTTCCTAATAGAAGATTATTAATTAATGATATTAACACAGCAATTCGCAATGAAAAACCATTCTATTTAGGGTTTGGAGATCTTGATAACTTTAAGAACTTAAATGATATTTTAGGACACTCAGTTGGAGATAAATACTTGCAAGATATATCAGAAAGATTTATTGGAATCATAAGTGATATATTAAATGTATATCGCTGGGGTGGAGACGAATTTATCTTTATGTTTAATACACAAAATAAAAATGATACTATAAATCTTTTAGCTTCAATTTATGATATTTTTAAGGAACCAATAATAATTAAAGAAACTAATTATAATGTATCAATAAGTATTGGAGTAGTACGTTATCCTGATCACGGAGATACTATCGATGATTTAGTTAAGCGTGCAGATATTGTAATGTATGATATTAAATCACATAATAGAAATACTTTTGGATTTTTTGAAGATGAATACTTAGATAATCTTCAAAGAGAAGTAGATTTCGAGAACAAATTAAATGAATATGAGCTGGAAGATTTCCAGGTTTATCTTCAACCACTTGTAAAGACAAATACTAATGAAATTATAGGGTTTGAGGCTTTATCTAGGTTGTTTGATAGAAATAGTGAATTAATTAATACATCAGAAGTAGTTAAAGTATATGAGAGAAAAGGAGATATTTTTAAATTAGATAAGTACATTGTTGAGCAAACATGTAAGTACAGTGTTAAACTAAAAAAAGAGTTTAAAAAAGATTTTACGTTTTCTTTTAATATCTCACCTATAACTTTGTCTAATGAATATATAGAATTTTTAGAATTAATGATTGAAAAATATAAAATAAATCCAATATATTTTGTAATAGAAATAATTGAAACTACTGGATTTAAAGATATTAATGAATCTGTTAGATTATTAAATAAATTAAGAGGTTTAGGATTTAGAATAGCGATGGATGATTTTGGTATGGGATTTTCATCACTCAGTTATATTACTAGATTACCTCTGAGTTTAATAAAAATAGATCGAAACTTTATTCAAAATTATCAATCAAATAAATTTGATAAAATGCTAATTCTAACAATTAGGGATATTAGTAAATCCTTAGATATTGAAATTGTTGTTGAAGGAATTGAGACTGAAGAACAATTAGACTTTATTAAAGAAATAGGGGCTCATTACTATCAAGGATATCTTCATAGTAAGCCAATGAACATTGAGAGATTAATAAATTTTTTACAGGAGATAGAGGTTAAATAATGAATGGTAATAATAGAAGTAAAATTAAGATTGGATCTTTAGTGTTGGTTGTTCAAAAACAAGATCAAAGATCAGGCAAATTGACTGAGGGCATTGTGAAAAGAATATTAACAAATTCACAGAATCATCCTCATGGTATTAAAGTAATGCTAGAAAGCAATATTGTTGGAAGAGTAAAAGAAGTTAAATAAAAAAACCGTCCAAATGGACGGTTTTTGTCTACTCTTCTTCAGTAGTTATAATTGCATTATCATAATAGAAGTAATCATATACTAAACTTTGCATTTCAAGTTCTGTTTCAGCTAAGTCTCTTAAAATAATACCAGTATTAAATGGATTATCTCCATATATAAATGGATTAGTTGTTTTATCAAACGTATAATCATTTGTTGCTACTTTATAAATTGTATCATCATCAAATTCTGTAATTTCAGTATCATAGATTAATCCACCCATTAAACTTTTAATTTCTGCGCCTGTTAAGTTAACTGTTTTTACAACGTTATCAAAAGGCCACACTTGGTATAATACTGCGAGTGTTACAACAGTATCACTTGAAATACTAGTTCTAGTTCCTCCACCATTTTGGAATCCTATGTCTGCACCTGTTGAAATTCTCATCATTCTAGCAATCCATTCTGATAAATCAGTTTGAGTGAAGTATTCACCAGTTGTAATTAATGCTACATTAAATATTGGATCTGTTTCCAACTGATAATGTTCTATTAATTCTTTAACTAAATCATTTGGGCTTCTAAGAAGTTCACTAGTATAATAACTGAGATTTTCTGCACTATAAGTCGATAGTTCATTGTTAGTAAATTCAAACCTTACATGTCCAACATATTCTCCATAGCCACCAGACTGAACTACTGGTAAACCAAGATTAGTTTCAGCGTATGTACTATGAGAATGTCCGTTAAAAATAGCATTTACTTTATAGTCACCTGTTAAAGCAGCAAGTTGTGAATTAAGTGAGTTACCTGAATCGTGGCTTGCGACAAGTACTATATCAACATCTAATTCAGTTCTCATTTCATAAACAATATCTGAAATAATTGGAACCGGTAAAGCAAATTCATAATCTTCAATTTTACTAGTAGCTATTGAGTATTCTAGACCGTAACCCATAGTACCAATAATACCTATTTTTACATCACCACGTTCAATTATTACGTATGGATCTATATTATCAGGAATAGTAGTAGTCCCTTTATAAAATATATTAGCTCCTAGTAATGGGAAGTCAGCTTCACCATTATCAGCATTACCATCAAAGTAATTTGTAACTACATCTATACCCCAATCAAATTCATGGTTTCCAACTGTGAATGCATCAAAGTACATTTCATTCATTAAAGTAATAGTTGAAAGTCCTGAATAATAATTTGATAAGGCAGAACCTTGAAGTATATCTCCACCTGCGAGGATTATAGTATTTTCAGGATATAATTCCTTTTGAGTTATTAATAAATTTGCAATATTAGCAAATCCTATTTCATCTGGAGAATCTTCCAAAATTGCTCCGTGAAAATCATTTATATAATAGATATCTAAGAATCCAATATCAGCTGGATCAAATTCGTCAACTGGATCAACGATAGGATCGTCAATGATTGGATCATCTTCTAAACAGTCTACATGAGTTGGATATATCTCACAGTCAACTGTCAATTTTTCTGGTGTTGTATCACAAGCGACAAGACTTAAGCTTGTAATAAATAATAGAGTAAATACTAGTAGTTTTTTCATAATATCACCTTTCAAAGTTCAAATTCGTATATACATTATAACATTTTATTTTAACAAAAACATTATATATGTCAACATAATATTAATAGGCAAATAATAAGCTTTCTGTCATATACATAATCCTTAATATAGAGTATCTTAAGTCGCATAAGGAATTATTGGTAATAATTAAACTGTATTTAATGCAAAATAAGATAGTAATATTTTCATTTTGTGTTATAGTGGTTTGTATGCCAAATTTAAGGTATTATCTATATGAAGAAGCAGACTGTACATTATAATACAGTTGGAGGAAAAGATATGAGAAAAAAAGATATAATAAATGTAGCAATGATCGCGCATGTTGATGCGGGGAAATCAACTTTAGTTGATGCCTTTTTATCACAAAGTGGAGTATTTCATGAAAATGAAGTTGTACTAGAACAAGTGATGGATAGTAATGATCTTGAAAGAGAAAGAGGAATTACTATTTATTCAAAAAACTGTGCAATTGAATATAAAGGTGTAAAAATTAATGTAGTAGACACACCTGGACATGCGGACTTTTCAAGTGAAGTTGAAAGAATTATGAAAACTGTGGATACAGTTATTCTTTTAGTAGATTCTAGTGAAGGACCTATGCCACAAACTAGATTTGTTTTACAGAAATCACTTGAAGCTGGTCTTAGACCGATTTTATTCATTAATAAAATTGATAAAAAAGATCAAAGGGCTGAAGAAGTAGTTGATATGAGCTTTGACTTATTTGATGAATTAGGAGCTACTAATGAACAATTAGATTTTCCTATTGTTTACGGTATAGCTCGTGATGGTATAGCTACATTAGATATGGATAATATTGGAGATAATTTAACTCCGTTATTTGATATATTACTTGATCATGTTGAACCTTACCCTGATAGTTCTGAAGAATCTCTTAAAATGCAAGTATCTAGTTTAGGATATGATGATTATTTAGGTCGTCTTGGTATTGGTAGAATTACAAGAGGAACTATTAAAGCTAAATCAGCAGTTCAAGTTAGTAAAAGAGATGGTAGTGTTATAAACGCTAAAATTGTTGGTTTATTTGTAAATGAAGGATTATCTCGTATTGAAAAAGATGAGGCTTATGCTGGAGATATCGTTGTATTTTCAGGAATGCCTACTATTTCAATTGGTGAAACTGTATGTGATATTGACTTTGTAGAACCAATGAAAATGATTGAAATAGAGAAACCTACGTTATCTATGAACTTCTTAGTTAACAACTCACCTTTTGTTGGTAGAAGTGGTAAACTTGTTACTACAAGACAAATACTAGCTAGGTTAAATAAAGAATTAGAAACTAATATTGGACTTAAAGTAGAAACAATTGAAGGTGTAGAAGGATACAAAGTTAGTGGACGTGGAGAATTACACTTATCAATTTTACTTGAAAGAATGAGAAGAGAAGGATTTGAGTTAAGTGTTTCAAAACCTGAAGTATTATTTGTTCATGAAAACGGAGAAATATTAGAACCATTTGAAAAAGTTATAGTTGCTGCGCCAGATAAATATATTGGAAATGTAATATCTCAATTAAATGTTAAAAAAGGTACTATGCAATTTATGAGTAGTGAAAATGGATATACAACGATAGAATACTTGGTTCCAACACGCGGATTAATTGGATATCGAAGTGAGTTTATTAATTCAACTCACGGTCAAGGAACTTTAGAAAAATCGTTTGATTCTTATCAACCTCATGTCGGTAAAATTGATACACAAAGAAATGGTGTATTTATTGCTAAAGAAAAAGGGAAAACAATGGCTTATTCTATCTTCCATTTAAGTGATAGAGGAAGAATGTTTGTAGCTCCCGCAACTGAAGTGTATGCAGGAATGATTGTAGGGCTTAATTCAAGAAGTAATGATTTAGTTGTTAATCCTTGTAAAAATAAACAATTAACAAATGTAAGATCTAGTGGTACTGATGAAGCTGTAAAAGTAGGTAATCCTCGTACATTTACATTAGAAGAAGCACTAGAATTTATTGATCATGATGAACTAGTTGAAATTACACCTGATGCAATCAGATTAAGAAAAAGAATCTTAGATGAAAAAGATCGTAAAAGAGCAAGAAAAGAGCTAAATTATCAGAACGAATTATAAAATGTTAAGTAAAAGCCTTATTAAGAAAAAATAAGGCTTTTTTTATTGTGTTATTCTATATTAATTTTTTTCTTAAAGAGTTTAGTATTTGTTTTTTTGATAACTTTTTAATTGATATCAATAAATGGTTTGAATAATAAAGAAATGTATTGAAATATTACTTATAATTCAGTATAATACTTAAGGCGCAAAAAAAGGAGAGAGATCATGAATTATAGAATAAATAATAAATGGGTAGTTGTTTTTGGTGCATTAACAGCACAGATGGCTATCGGAGCTTTATATGCATGGAGTTTATTTAATGAACCGATTTCAGTTGCTTTCAATTGGGATATAGATGCAGTTGTAACAACTTACGCAATTACATTAGTATCATTTGCATTAACAATGATTTACTCAGGTCGTTTACAACTTAAAAAAGGACCTAGATTTACAGCTTTAATTGGTGGAGTTTTATACAGTAGTGGGATTTTATTATCAGCATTTGTTACATCACCTACTATGTTATACATAACATACGGTGTAATGGGTGGTGCAGGTGTTGGATTTATATACGTTTGTCAACTTTCAACATTAGTAAAATGGTTCCCAAATAAAAAAGGTGCTATTACAGGTGTAGCAACAGCTGCATTTGCAATTGGAGCTATTCTATTCAAACAAGTGATTACTGGATTACTACAAATATCTGATTCAACAGTTTATACTACGGATATGGTTTCTAGTACATTTTTAACATTAGGTATTATTTATGCAGTTATGACAATTGGTGGAGCATTATTGCTTGATCTTCCAGATAATGGACATGAAGTTAATAAATTAAATGGAAATGATGGAAGAGATTACGAAACAAAAGAATTATTACGTACACCTAACTTTTACAAACTATTATTTAGTGATCTGTTAGCATTAATGCCAGGATTATTAATTATTGGTTTAGCAAAAGATATTGGTTCAGAGTATATAGGAATAAAAGACAGTGATTTAATTACTGCAGCAGCACTTGTAGGTTATTTAGCTATGTTTAATGCTGGTGGTCGTTTAGTATCTGGTCGTCTTGCTGATAAATTTGGTGCATTAAAAATATATAGAACAATGTATTTAATTACTATTATTTCATTAGCTTTCCTAAGTTTTGTACAAGTAAAACCAGTATCAATAATTGCCATATTAATAATTGGAGTAGGGTATGGTTCATTCTTATCATTAGTTCCAACTATTACTGGTAAATTATTTGGTGCTAAAAACTTTAGTTCAAACTATAGTTTAATTTTCCAAGCTTATGGAGCAGCAGCTCTATTAGGTATATTTATCAAAAAAAGTGTATCGTTTGATCAAGCATTTATGATAGCGATGTTAACAGCAGTTGCAGGTTTAACTGTTGCAATGACAATTAAAGAAGAAAAACAATTAGAACCTTCTTTTGATGATTTATCAAAAAAAATATCAGTATCAAGTAATAAAGCATATCAGTCATAATATTGAATTAATACAATTTTTTGTTCTTTAGCTTCTATGGTATAATTAAGCATATATAAATTTTTAATTAAAAGTATGGAGTTAAAAACAAAGGAGGATACAATGAAAAAACTATTATTAGTAATGTTATTTGTATTATTATTAACTGGTTGTAATAGTGATCCTGATGTTGTGGAAACACCTGATGGAGCTGATATTGCAACATGTACTGCAGGACAAGTATTTAAGTATATTTATCAAGATGACGTTGTATATGAGTTTTATACAGACGATGTTCGTCAAAGCGACGACATGATGGATATTGTTCAAGGATCAGTTGATACGGCTGGTAGTATGTCAGCATTTTTAGAAACTACTTTCGGAAATGATGTATGTATTTTCACCACTTACAACGCTCCAGAATAAGTCTTCAAGGCTACTAGAATTAAATTCTAGTAGCTTTTTTTATTAATTTAAGCAAAAGACTTGAAAAAAATAATTAAATATAATAAAATATAATTGTTAAAAATAAGTTATTAAAAGGAGAAAAAAATATGTTAGTAGAACTTAAACCAAACGAAACAGTACAAGATTATTTAAAAGATGGAAAAATTGGAATTGTAAAATTTGCAACTACAACTTGTCCACCTTGTAAAATGTTAAAACCAATTTTTGAAAACTTAGCTGTTGCTGAAGATTTATCAAATGTAGTATTTATTGCTGCTGATGCAAATGAGCATCCTCAAGCAAGACAATATCAAGTATCTAGTGTACCTACATTATTATTCTTTAAAGGAACAGAAGTTTTAGGTCAAAATGTCGGATTTGTACCGGAACAACAATTATCAGATTTCTTAAAAAAATTAGAAAAAGATGAGTTAAGTAAATAAAAAGTTAGTATTTATGCTAGCTTTTTTATTTGGGTTTGTATTTAAATAGAAGTAGTAATATGATAAAATTAATGAAGAAAACACATATTTAGGATGGTGATTAAATGAGTAATCTAATTTTTAGAAAGGCATTAAGAGAAGATGCTTCTAATATTCTATACTTTATAAATGAATTAGCAATATTTGAAAAATTAGAAGATCAAGTAAAAACAAGTAAAGAAGAACTTGAAAAGAATATATTTGATAATAAATATGCAGAAGTATTGTTGCTTGAAAAAGATAATAAAAAAGTAGGATTTTGTCTATATTTTTATACGTTTTCTACGTTTGAAGGGAAGCCTAGTTTATACTTAGAAGATTTGTTTATTCTTCCTGAGTATAGACAAAAGGGATATGGTAAACAAACACTAGAGTATCTAGCTAATAAAGCTATTGAAAAGGGATGTGCTAGATTTGAGTGGTCATGTTTAAATTGGAATAAGAAAGCTATTGATTTCTATTTGAAATTCGGGGCTTTACCACAAGCAGAATGGACATTATTTAGACTTGAGGGAAGCAGTCTTATAGGTTATAAAAAATAGTTTGAAAATAAGAGCGATTTTGCTCTTTTTTTATTTAAAAAAATTATACTTTGAAGTTCATAGTGTTGTACAAAAAATATGGTAAAAATGCCTATAATATGATATAATATATATAAAATATATACATAAAGAGACAAATATTTATCTAGTATTAAATATACGGCTTAATTTAGAGATTTATGCAAAGTAATTATTTTTTTTAAAAATATTATTTTTTTATATCTAAATGTAAGCGTTTTAAGGAGCGAGATAATAATATGGCGATAGGAATTATCTTAGCAGGTGGTTATTCAAGCCGAGCTAAGAGCAATAAAATGGTATTGAAGTATAAAAATATAGAAATAATTAGACATGCAATTATTGCTATGCAAGATTATTGCACAAAAGTAATTGTTGTCACTGGACACTATCATGACGATACTTTAGAAGTTGTTAAAGACTTTGAAAAAGTAGAAGTTGTGAGAAATCTTAATTATAGTCAAGGGATGTTTAGTTCAGTGAAGAGAGGTGTTAGTGAAATTGATGATGATTTCTTTTTAACACCTGGAGATTATCCTTTGATAAAAAAATCGACGTATGAAAAAGTCTTGAATGCAACAGGGATTATAAGAGTGCCAACATTTAATAATCGTAGAGGCCACCCGTTATTCATTAGTAAAGAATTAATTAAAAACCTTCTTAGTGAAAATGATGAATCAAATTTAAAACTGTTTAGAAACAAATATGAAATTACAAACGTAGAAACAAATGACGAAGGAATATTAAAAGATATTGACACAGTTAATGATTATTTAAAATTAAAAACAGAAAGAAAAGAGGATTGATATTGTGAAGATTAATGGTTATCAAACAGTTAAATCATTAGAAGAAGCTTATAATTTATTAAATGAGAATAAGCAAAATGCTATTGTTGCTGGTGGAGCATGGATGAGATTATCTTCAAAAGTAATTGAAACTGCAATTGATTTAAGTGGATTAGAGTTAGATCAAATTGTTGAAACAAAAGATGCTTTTGAAATCGGAGCTATGGCTACTTTAAGACAAGTTGAAAAACAAGAAGGATTAAAAAATCTTTATAACGGTGTTTTAAGTAAAGCACTAAGTAAAATTATGGGTGTACCAATTAGAAATGTAGCAACTATCGGGGGAAGTATTATCGGTAAATATTCTTTTTCAGATGTTCTAACTCCACTTTTAGTTATGAATGTGGAACTTGAATTTTATAAAAAAGGAAAAATCTCTTTAGAAGATTTCCTTGTGAGTAAAGACCGTTCAAAAGATGTATTAGTAAAAGTAATTATTAAAAAAGAAGAAGCAAAAGCATATTTCCATAAAATGCAAAAAACAGGTTTAGATTTTGCAGTTGTGAATGTAGCAATTAGTAAAAAAGCTGATACATTCAAAATTGCAGTTGGTGCTAGACCTAGTTTAGTTAAATTTGCTCTAGAAGCAATGGCATTTGTAAATGATGCAAAAGAAGTTACAGAAGAAGTTATTTTAGAGACAGCTTTAATTGCTGGTAAAGAACTTAAATTCGGAACTAACAGTAAAGCAAGTGAAGAATATCGTAGAAATATTGCTATGGCATATATTAAACGTGGACTTAGAGAGGTGATTAAATAATGAAAGTAAATGTAAAAGTAAACGGACAAAATAAAGTATTTAACATTGAACCTGGTGATTACTTATTAGATACACTTAGAAAAGAAAATTATTTAAGTGTTAAAAAAGGTTGCGACAATTCAAGTTGTGGTGTTTGTACTGTATTATTTGATGGTAAACCAATTAAGTCTTGTAGTTTATTAACTGCTAAAACTGAAGGTCATGAAGTAACAACTGTTGAAGGAATTCAAAAAGAAGCAGATAAATTAAGTGATTATTTTGGAGCTGAAGGTGCAGACCAATGTGGATACTGTACACCTGGTATGGCGTTATCAGTTCATGCTTTAAAAGAAGAAAATAGTAATCCAAGCGATGAGGAAATAAAAGAATATCTAACTGGTAACTTATGTAGATGTACAGGATATCAATCTCAACATATAGCTATCAGAAACTATTTGGAGGACAAATAAATGAAAGTCGTAAAACATGCACTTCCGTCAGTAGATGGAAAAGGGTTGATGATGGGTCGTCCCGCTTATACGGACGATTTAGCTGATCCAAATTCTTTAATTGTTAAAGTATTAAGAAGTCCTCATGCATACGCTAAAATTGTAAAAATTGACACTTCAAAAGCAGAAGCTTTAGAAGGTGTAGAAATAGTTTTAACTTATAAAGATTTTGATAGAAGACCACATACAAGAGCAGGTCAAGGATTCCCTGAACCTTCTCCTTATGACAAATTTGTTTTAGACCAATGGGTTAGATATATTGGTGATGAAACAGCATGTGTTGCAGCTGTTGATGAAGAAACTGCTCAAGCTGCACTTAAATTGATTGAAATAGAATGGGATATTTTAGAACCTATTTTAGATTTTGAAACTGCATTGGATAATGAAATATTAATTCATCCAGAACCTGAAATTTTTGAAAATTTCCCTATTGGATTTGATCCAAAAAGAAACTTAGCAGCTGCCTATAGTATGGAAGTTGGTAATGTTGAAGATTCATTAAAAGAGTGTGATGTAGTATTAGAAGCTCAGTTCTTTACACAAGCTCAAGCACATGCAGCTATGGAACCTCATACTGTAAATGCTAGAATGGATTATCAAAATAGATTAGTTCTTTATACTTCAACTCAAGCACCTTTCCACATTAGAAGAATAGTATCTCAATCTTTAGACTTTCCAATGTCTAGAATTAGAGTTATTAAACCACGTGTTGGTGGAGGATTTGGTGGAAAGCAACATATCCATGGTGAGTTACTTGTGAGTACAGTTACTATTAAAACTGGTAAACCAGCTAAAATGGTTTATACAAGAAAAGAAGTATTTGAATCATCATTCCAAAGACATCCTATGAGATTAGATATTAAATTAGGAGCTATGAAAGATGGTACTTTAAAAGCAATAAATTGTCATATATTAAGTGATACTGGAGCTTATGGTGAACATGCATTAACCGTATTTATGGTTGCTGGTGCTAAAGTATTACCACTATATAACAAAGTAGATTCAGTTAAATTCTATGGTGATGTAGTTTATACAAACCATACATCAGCTGGAGCATATAGAGGGTATGGAGCGATACAAGGAAACTTCGCTATTGAAAGTGCTATCGATATGTTATGTGAAAAATTAGGAGTAGATCCTATTGAATTTAGAGAAAAAAATATGATGTTAAAAGATGAAACATCTCCTATCTTCGCAATAATGGGTGAAGGTACTGAAGGTACTGCAATGAACATGGAATCATGTGAATTAGGGTATTGTGTAAGTAGAGGACAAGAACTTCTTAAATGGAAAGAAAAATATCCAAGAGTAGAACTTGCTGACTCTAAAGTTAGAGGTGTAGGTATGGCAATTGCAATGCAAGGGTCTGGTATTCCTTACATCGATATGGCATCAGCTACTGTTAAATTAAACGATGACGGATTCTATAACTTACTTGTTGGAGCAACTGATATTGGACAAGGTAGTGATACTGTACTTGCTCAAATAGCTGCTGAAGCACTTGAAACTACATTAGATAAAATTATCGTGTACTCATCAGATTCAGATTTAACTCCGTTTGATACTGGTGCTTATGCATCAAGTACAACTTATGTTTCTGGTAATGCTGTTTTTAAAGCAGCTATGGACATGAAAAGAGCGATTGTTAAAGAAGGAGCATTAGCGCTTGGTGTTAAAGTTGAAGATATTGAATATGACGGTGTTGTTTTAAAAGCTGGAGATAAAGAAATTACTCTTAAAGCTTTATCAAATAGACTTTATTACAGCGAAGATCAAAAACAATTAATGATTACAAATAGTTACTTTGGAACTAAATCACCTCCACCATTTATGGCAGGATTTGCTGAAGTTGAAGTAGATACTGAAACTGGTGAAATTAAAATAGTTGAATACGTAAGTGTAGTTGACTGTGGAACTCCAATAAACTTGGCTTTAGCAAAAGGACAAGTTGAAGGTGGAATTGTACAAGGTATTGGTATGGCTGTATATGAAGAAGTTTTATATACTAAAACAGGAAAATCAATTAATAATAATTTCCTTAACTACCATATTCCTACAAGAAAAGAAATTAATAAACTTACTACTGAGTTTGCTGAAAGTTATGAAGAAAGTGGACCATTTGGAGCAAAATCTGTTGGAGAAATCGGAATCGATACTCCACCTGCTGCTATAGCTAATGCAGTATATAACGCAGTTGGTGTAAGAATTCAAACTTTACCAATAACTCCAGAAAAAATACTTGCTGGAATTTTAGCAAATAAAGCTAAAAAATAATTTTAATATAAACATAAAGTTACGCTAAAACATGTCAAAGGACATGTTTTAGCACACTTTGATATATGGGGTGTAATATGATGAATGATTTAGCGATTAAGAATGTAATGTTTTTAAATGAGAATGATGAACTAGAATTTGGGAATATCTATATTAAAGATGGGTTAATTTCTGTTATTCAAAATGATAGTAATTGGAATACAAAGTTTGAAGCGAAAGAAGTCTTTGAAGGTAATAAAAACTTCTTACTTCCAGGTATTATAGATCCTCACGTTCATTTTGCTTTAGATTTAGGTAAGATAAGTTCTCTTGACGATTTTTATAGTGGAAGTGTAGCTGCAGCTTATGGTGGAGTAACTACCTTTATAGATTTTTTAGAACCTGTATCTAATGCTAAAGATTTAGAAACTGCTTTTTATAAGAGACTAGAAGAAGCTAAGGATTCTGTTATTGATTACAAATTTCATGCAACAGTTATGAACCCTAAAGGGAATGTTATTGAAATTGTACTTAAAATGGAAGAACTTGGAATAAAAAGTGTTAAATTATTCACAACATATTCTGATTCGGGTAGAAGAACTTATGATCAAGAGATTATTGAGTTTTTAGAATTATCAAAAGAAAAAGGATTTTTAGTTCTTGCACATATTGAAAATGATGAAATGATTTTACCAAGTGAAGACCATGATTATAGTTATTTACCAATAGCTAGATCTACTGAAAGTGAAACTAGTGAAGCGTTAAAATTAGCTGAATTTAATAAACGTTTTGGTGGAAATCTTTATATGGTTCATTTATCAAGTGGTAAAACATTAACAGCATTAAAAATGTTATATGGAGATATCTTAAACAAAAGTTTCTTTGTTGAGAGTTGTCCTCATTACTTTACTTTTGATAATAGTGTATTAAAACAGGATGATGGATATTTATATACAATGGCACCACCACTTAGAAGTAGAAAAGAAGTTGAAGAACTTAAAAAAAATATTGATTCTGTTTATACAATTGGGACAGATCATTGTACTTTTACAAGTGAATTGAAAAATCAAAAATTATTACAAGGAATGCCTCTTGGAATTGGAGGAGTAGAACATTCGTTTTTAGTAATGAATGGACTATTTAATATTCCAGTAATTAAAAAAATGACTAAAAATGTAGCTAAAGTTCATAACTTACCGAAAAAAGGTGTAATTAAAGTTGGAAATGATGCTGATTTCTTTATCATGGATAGAGAAGTTGCTTTACTTAACAAAAATCATTCTAAATGTGATTATAATTTATATGAGAACATGAAAAGTTATGGCGAAATAATAAGTACTATATCTAGAGGTAAATTTATTATTAAAGATAATGAGTTTAAAGGTGGAAATGGTAAATATATTAAATAATGGAGGATGAAAATATGAAACATGCTTTTATAAATGCAAAGATATATGATTTTAATAAGTTTAGTGAAGATCAATATGTTATTTTTGATGAGACTATTTTAGAAGTTGGAAACATGAGTGATTTTAAAGATAATAATTATGAAATTATTGATTGTACTGATCATTTAGTACTTCCTAGTTTAGTTGTTGGACATACACATATTTATTCAACTTTCGCTAGAGGAATGAGTGTTCCGTTTAATCCAACTAATTTTCAAGAAATTCTTGATCAATTATGGTGGAAAATGGATCGTAATTTAGATAATGAAATGAATTATTATAGTGGTATTGTCAGTGCAACTGACTATATGAAAAACGGGGTTACAACTGTTATTGACCATCATGCTAGTGGAGTCGATATTAAAGGTTCGTTAAATACGCTTAAGAAAGCAGTTACTGAAGATGCTGGATTACGTGGATTATTCTGTTTTGAGACTAGTGACAGATTTGACGTTGAAGCGTGTTTGGATGAAAACCTATCTTTTATAGAAGATAATTATTCAAATGTAGCTCGCGGGTTATTTGGGCTACATGCATCGTTATCACTAAGTGAAGAAACATTAGTTAAGATAAGTAAAGTAATCAAAAACTATCCAATTCATATCCATGTAGCTGAAAGCTTAATGGATCAAGAAGATAGTTTAGATAAATATAATGAAAGAGTTATTGAAAGATTAGATAGACATGGTCTGTTAAATGAAGATTCTATTATTACACATGCATTATTTGTGAGTGATGAAGAATTAGATATTATTAAGAAAAGAAAATGTGTTGTCGCTTTAAATGTTAATAGTAATATGAACAATAGTGTTGGATTACCTGATTACAAGAGATTTAAGGAAAAAGGTATTCCTGTAATACTTGGTAATGATGGTATAGCATCATCAATTACTAGTGAGTATTTAACTTTGCTTTACACTATGCATTTAAAAGATGAATCACCTCTTAAATTTGGACTTGGTGATATATTTGAAATTATTAATAATACTTATAATTATGTTAATAGAAGATTAGGTACAAAACTTGGTAGAGTTGAAGTTGGATATAGTGGAGATTTAATTACTATTCCATACATTGCTCCTACTACATTAAATAAAGGAAATGCACTTGGTCATTTGTTCTTTGGAATGTTTAATAGTTTTAAACCTAATAATGTATTTTGTAAGGGTGTAAAACTAGTTAACAACTATAAAGTTAGTGATGACTTAACTGAAAAATATAGAGAAGCAAAAAAATATGCGAATAAACTATGGGAAAACATCCAGAAAGAAGATGCCTAATTATGAGTGCAGAAATGAGACCAATTCCATTTGGTAAACTAATTAATTGGATGAAAACTGAATATCAAAAAGATCAATCTATTTTTGGTATTCACGTAAATAAATTTTATAAGAATACATCTGGTAAGATGATCGAGATGTTTGGTGACAAAATTAGTTCACCAGTAGGTCCGGCTGCCGGACCTAACTCTCAGTTAGCTCAAAATATCGTCGCTGCTTATTTAGCTGGGGCTAGATTTATGGAATTAAAGACAGTACAAATTATGGATGGTGAAGAACTAGCTGCATGTATCCCGAGACCATGTATTAACGTTGAAGATGAAGGATATAATGTTGAATGGTCTACAGAATTAAAAGTTGTAGAAGCTCGTGATGAATATGTTAAAGCTTGGTTCGCAATTCATGTAGTAGCAAAAGAACTAGGTATTTCTGATATAAGAGATTTTATTTTCAATATTTCTGTAGGATATACACTAGAAGGAATTAAAACACCAAAAATTGACGGGTTCATCAGTGATATGCTTGATGCATCTGATACTGAGATTTGGAAAGAATGTAAACAATTCTTGTTAGAAAATATTGATGTTTTTGATAATGTTTCAATAAAAGATATTGAAAATATTGAGAAATCTATTTCGCCAAGTATAACTATATCAACTATGCATGGGTGTCCTCCTGAGGAAATCAATTCAATTGTTGAACATCTAGTTACTGTAAAAGGTATGCATACTTATGTTAAGTGTAATCCGACATTACTTGGTTATGATTATGCTAGAAACACTTTAGATAAATTAGGGTATGACTATTTATCATTTGATGATCATCATTTTAACGATGACTTACAATGGAAAGACGCAATCCCAATGTTTACACATTTACAGAAATTAGCAAAAGAAAATGGATTAGTTTTCGGATTGAAACTAACAAATACTTTTCCTGTACAAATAAAAAGAGATGAACTTCCTGGTGAGGAAATGTATATGTCAGGACGTGCTTTATTCCCACTTAGTATCAGTTTAGCGCAAAAACTTACAGAAGCTTTTGATGGTGAGATGCCATTATCTTATTCTGGTGGTGCTGACGCTTTAAACATCGAAACTATTTTTGAAACAGGGATTCGTCCAGTTACAGTATGTACTACAATCCTTAAACCTGGTGGATATGAAAGACTTAAACAAATGGCTGAAATTTGTGAACCACTATTAGATGGTGGAATCAAAAAGATAAGTATTGATAAACTTACAACAATTGTTGAAGGTCTGCCTACTAGTAAATATAACCAAAAGTATATTCGTGAAATCGGATCAAGAAAATCAGGGTCTGAGTTACCTTTATTTGATTGTTTTAAATCACCATGCAATGCAGATGATGTTGGGTGTCCGATAGAACAACAAATTCCTGAATATTTAAAACTAGTTTCTGAAGGTAAATATAAAGAAGCATTTGATGTAATTTCAATTGACAATGCAGCACCAGCAATTACTGGTACTATTTGTGATCACCAATGTCAAAGTGCTTGTACAAGAGTAGATTATGAAGAAAGTCTATCTATAAGAGATGTTAAGAAAGTAGCAGTCCTAGCTGCTCAAGATAATTTTATAAAAGAAACAGAAATCAAGGAACTTAAAACTGCGAAAAAAGTAGCAGTTATTGGTGCTGGTGTTGGAGGAACTGCAACAGCTTTATTCTTAAGACGTAATGGTGTACACGTTGATGTTTTTGAAAAACGTGATAAGCCTATGGGCGTAGTGACTTATATAATTCCTGAATTCCGTATTGCTACTGAAATGATTGAAAGAGATTATAATTTGGCAGTAGCTGCCGGTGTTAATTTCAATTTCAATGTAGCTGCTGACTTTGATGTTAATGAGCTAAAAAAAGATTACGATTATGTTGTAATCGCAATTGGATCTTGGCTGAAAGGATATAACCCATTAAATACTGGTAAAGAGTTAGCTCTTGAGTCTTTAGACTTTTTAGAAAAATCTAAAGATAGTAATTTATCACTAGATCTCGGGAAACATGTTGTAGTAGTAGGTGGTGGAGATGTATCAATGGACTGTGCTAGAAGTGCTATACGTACTGCTGGTGTTGAAGATGTAACATTGATTTATCGTCGAATCAGACAAGTTATGCCTGCCACTACTGAAGAATTCAATGAAGCTATTGAAGACGGTGTAGTTATTAAATTCTTAACATCACCAATAGAATATGATGGAAAAACTTTGACATGTGTAAAAAATGAATTAGTTAATAATAAAGCTAAGTCAACAGATGAAACTTTTACAATGGAATGCGATACCATTATTAATGCTATTGGAACTAAAGTAGATAAATCTGCTTATGAAAGAAATAATATTGAACTAAATGAGTGGGGTTATCCACAAATTAATAATAAAAATGAAACTTCATTAGAAAATGTATATGTAGCTGGTGATGGTAAAGCAGGAGCTAAAACAATTGTTAAAGCTGTTGCAGATGCTAAACTAATTGCAATTGATGTTTTGGATAAATTAGGTCTAAGTAATGATTTTGTTAGAGCAATCGTCCTTGAAAATCAGGATGCATTATATGATAAAAAAGGTACTTTACAAGAAAGATTAGAAGCAAAATTTGACGGATTGCGTTGTTTAACATGTGATCAAGTTTGTGATATATGTTCAGATGTTTGCCCAAATAGAGCTAATATAAGTATTAATGTTGACTCTGATTTATTTGACCAAAAACAACAAATTATTCATGTTGATGGCATGTGTAATGAATGTGGTAACTGTGGTACTTTCTGTCCACATAGTGGTAGACCATATAAAGATAAAATTACATTGTTCTGGACTGAACATGATTTTGTAGATTCAACTAATGTTGGATTCCTTCCTTTAAGCGAAAATCAATTTAAGGTTCGTGATGAAAAAGGGAATATATTTAATTATACAATTGGGGACAAGACTGTCTCAGAAGAAGTTGCAACAATTATTGATGCTGTAGTCAACGAATATTCATATTTGATGATGTAAGGATCTGTAAAGCAATTTAGATAGGAGTTTCACTGAAACGGTTATATTATAATTAATAAGGAGGTAGAATTAATGAAAGATATTACTACATCAGTTTTAAAGATTGATAATGAAGAAAAATCTAAAGGTAGTGCTATTTACGTAAGTGATATCACTATACCGGGTATGTACTATGCTAAGACAGTAAGAAGTACTATATCTAAAGGTAAGATTCAAAAAATTACCTTACCAGAAATGCCAGAAAATTATACGATAGTTGATTATAAAGATATTCCTGGTAAAAATATTGTTAGAATTATTTTTGAGGATCAAAAGATATTCGCAGAAGATGAAGTAACATATTACGGAGAACCAATTATGCTTGTTGTTGGACCTGATAAATTGATTATTGAGGAATTAGTAAAACAAATAAAAATTGAGTATATTGAAGAAACTCCAGTTTTTGAATATGTAAACAGTGCTATCAACTATAACTTTAAAAAAGGGGATGCGAAATCTGCATTTGAAAATGCAGATAAAGTAATCAAATATGATTATGTTACTGGATACCAGGAACAATTATATATTGAACCTCAAGGTATGGTAGTTGATATAGAAGGAGACAAAGTTACTTTAACTGGATCTTTACAATGTCCTTATTATGTTAAAAATGCTGTCCTTTCCGCACTTGATGCTAAAGACTCTGAAGTTAGGGTTATTCAAGCAGTTGTAGGAGGAGCTTTTGGTGGTAAAGAGGAATTCCCTTCTTTAACTACTACACAGCTTGCTGTTGCAGCTAAGAAAATAGGTAAACCTATTAAAATGATTTATGAACGTGAAGAAGATATGGAAGTAACTACTAAACGTCATCCATCTAAAATCAATATGGAAGCAGCAATATCTAAAGATAAAGAAATCTTAGCTTTTAGAGCTAATGTTGGATTAGATGCTGGGGCTAATATTGGATTAAGTGGTGTTGTATTATCACGTGCTTTAATTGCATGTACTGGTGCATATACTATTGATGATATTGAAGTAAATGGAGATGTCTTTTTAACAAACACTGTACCTAATGGAGCGTACCGCGGATTCGGGGCTCCTCAGATGTTATTCGCAGTTGAAATGTTTATGCATCATATTGCTAAAGAAATTGATTGTGATCCTTTAAAATTAAGATTAAGATACTTATCTAAACAAGGTGATGCTACATCAACTCAAGGTACATTTAATGATCCTATCATCATGAATGATATGATTAAAAAAGCAATGAAAGAATCAGATTATAAAGCTAAGAAAATTAAATATGCTAAAGAAGATGTTTATAAAGGAATTGGTATGAGCTGGTTCTTACATGGTTGTGGATTCACAGGTAGTGGAGAATCTACACATATAAATGCTTTAGTTAAATTAAGAAAAGATAAAAATGATAAAGTTCATATTTTAATTGCCGCTGTTGATATGGGGCAAGGAATTAGAACTACAATGATGAAAATAGTAAGTCAAGTACTGGATATTCCTTTAGAACAAACAGTATATGATTTACCTAATACTGATCTTGTACCTGATAGTGGACCAACAGTTGCTTCACGTACAATAATGATCGTTGGGGGACTTGTAGCTCGTGCTGCTAAACAGTTAAAAGAAAACTGGACTCCTGGTGAAGAGTTAACAGTAAGTGAAAGATATAAACAACCTGAATATATTAAATGGGATGAAGATAACTTTGTTGGAGACGCTTATCCTGCTTATTCATGGGGAGTTAATATCGTTGAAGTTGAAGTTTGTCCCGTGACTTATCAAGTTACTTTACAACATGTATGGAGTGTTTATGATGTTGGGAAGGCTATTGATGAAAGAATTATTATGGGTCAAGCAGATGGTGGAATTATGCAAGGTATAGGATACGGATATTTAGAAGTTATGAATTCAAAAGATGGAAGAATCCAACAAAAGAATGTAACTGATTATATTATTCCTACATCAGTAGATTCACCACCACTTGATACTTATCTAATGGATAATCCATATCCTCTAGGACCATATGGTGCTAAAGGAGCTGGAGAGTTAACTTTAGTTGGTGGAGCACCAGCTGTTGCACTTGCTATTGAAGAAGCTATTGGTAAGAAAATACACAAAATCCCAGTTACACCAGAATATATTATGGAGTTGATGAAAAATGGCAAAAATTAAATTTAAATTAAATAATAAAGAAATTGAAATTGATGAGAATCCTAATTTAAGATTACTTGATGTTTTACGCGATAAATTCGAATTTACTGGCGTAAAAGAAGGTTGCGGTGAAGGTGAATGTGGAGCTTGTGCTGTTTTAATTAATAATGATATCGTTAATAGTTGTATCGTTCCTCTTGGGAATGTGAACGGTAAAGAAATAATGACTATTGAGGGATATAGTGAAACTAAAAAATATGATGTAATTAAAGATGCTTATGCTGAAGAAGGTGCAGTTCAATGTGGCTTCTGTACTCCTGGTATGATAATTGCAAGTGAATCATTATTAAATAAAAATCCTCATCCAACTGAAGAAGAAATAAGAGTTGGTTTATCAGGGAATTTATGTCGTTGTACTGGTTACAACATGATTGTAAAAGCAGTAAAAAGTGCAGCTAAAAAAGGAGATGGATTATGGTGAAAAATGTAATTCCTGTATCTTATAGTGAAGCGCTAGATTTATTAAATGAAAGACCTTTTAAAATAATAGCTGGTGGAACTGATTTAATGGTTCAAAGAAGAAGTTGGGCTCAAACTCCACCAAAGTTTAGTGAAGATGTATTATATATCTTTAACTTAGAAGAATTAAAATATATTAAAGAAGTAGATGGTTACATTGTTATTGGATCTACTACACCTGTGGAGGATGTTTTAAAAAATAAACTTACTCCTAATTTACTTAAAGCAGCAATTAGTATTATGGCTAGTCCTGCTTTAAGAAATATGGCTACTATTGCTGGTAATATTGGTAATGCATCACCTGCTGGTGATACTTTACCTATCCTTTATACGTTAGATGCAATTATTGTTCTTGAAAGCATTGAAGGTATAAGAGAATTACCAATTAAAGATGTAATCACAGGTCCTGGTAAACATATAATTAAACAAAATGAAATTATTAAAGAACTTAAACTTCCTATTAGTGTATTTACTAATTCTGCATTTGAAAAAGTTGGAGGAAGAAAAGCTGACGCTATATCTAAAGTATCATTTACTGGTGCTGTAAACATTAAAGATAATAAAGTGTTAGATTTTAGAATTGCTTTTGGTGCAGTTAGTGCAACAATTTTAAGAAGAAAAGATTTAGAAGAAAAATATGTAGGATTAACTAAAGATGAATTAATTGGCAAAGTAGATGAAATCGTTGCTGATTATGATCCTTTTGTTAGACCAATTGATGACCAAAGATCAAATAAAGAATACCGTAAAACGGTTGCTTTAAATTTACTTAGAAACTTTATTGAAACTTTATAAAGTTGGAAAGGCTGCTTATGAAATCAATAGATCATGTTAAAGTAGCTAGAGGTGATAAAAAGGCAGATTTAGTTCTTAAGAATTGTCAAATAATCAATGTTTTCAGTGGTAAAATTGAAAAAGGAGATATTGCGATTTCTGATGGAATTATTATGGGTATTGGTGAATATAAAGGTGAAGTTGAATTTGATGTAAAAGGTAAGTACGTTGCTCCAGGATTTATTGATGGGCATGTACATATTGAATCTTCAATGTTAACTCCACCTCAGTTCGCCAAAATCGTTATGCCTAAAGGAACAACAACTGTCGTTGCTGATCCTCACGAGATAGCTAATGTATCTGGAATTGAAGGTATTAAATATATGCTTGAAAGTAGCAAGAGAGTCCCTCTTGATGTTTTTGTCATGATTCCTTCTTGTGTACCAGCTACTAACTTTGAAACTTCAGGACATATCATTACAGCTGATGATATAGACAGCATTAAAAATGATAAAGGAATATTGGGTTTAGGAGAAGTAATGAATTACCCTGGAGTTATTTTTGGGGATAAAGAATTACATAAAAAAATTAACGTGATGGAACATTACGTTAAAGATGGACATGCTCCTAATGTATGGGGACACGAATTAAATGCATATTGTGTTGCTGGAATTAAGACCGATCACGAATGTACTACAGTTGAAGAGTTGAACGAAAAAGTTAAACGAGGTATGTACATCCATCTAAGAGAAGGTAGTGCAACTAGAAATGTTAACGTTTTAAGTAAGGGTGTCACAGTTGAAAATAGTCGAAGATTACTATTTTGTACTGATGATAAACATCCTGAAGACATTAAAAAAGAAGGTCATATTAATTACAATATTAAGTTAGCTATTAAAAACGGAGTTGATCCTATAACTGCGATTCAAATGGCTACTATTAATACGGCTACTTGTTATAATTTAGAAAGAATTGGAGCTATTGCTCCATCATTCTATGCTGATTTAGTGGTTTTCAAAAGCTTAAGTGAAATTGATGTTGATTTAGTATTTAAAAAAGGTTATCCAGTCGCAAGACATGGAAAAGCTTTATTTGAAGCTAAAGTATTATCTAATAAAAAAGTTATGAATACTGTTAAAATTAAAAAAGAAGGATTATCTTTTGAAATTCCTTTAAAACAAAGTAAAGTTAATGTTATTGGATTAATAGAAAATAATGTTACTACTAAGAAATTAGTTAGAGATGTAAGAATTGAAAATGGAATTTATGTTCATAGTGATGATTCTGATATCTTGAAAATTGCTGTGGTTGAAAGACATCACAAAACTGGTAATGTTGGACTTGGCTTTTTAGAAGGTTATGGTCTTAAAAATGGTGCAGTTGCTATGACCATCGCTCATGATTCACATAATTTAATAATAATTAGTGATAATGATGCAGATATGTTTGTAGCTTTAGAAGAAATAGACAGAATACAGGGGGGAATTGCCCTTGTAAGAGACGGGAAAGTTGTAGATAGTCTTCAGTTAGAATATGGAGGATTAATGACTAATCAAGATGTAAAAGTTGTTGAATCTAAAATTAAAAATATGGATACTATTGCTAGAGAAATGGGAGTTAACAATAAAGTTGACGATCCTTTCTTATCTTTAGCATTTATGAGCTTGCCTGTTATTCCCGAACTAAAACTGACAGATAAGGGGTTATTTGATGTGACAGTATTTAAACAAATAAGCCTGGAAGTGGAAGAAGGTGATGCATAGATGAAATTTGTAAAAGGATATAGGTGTACGCTGTGCAATGGGGAATATGGAAAACATGAAGAGAGCTTAACTTGCCCTAAGTGTGGTGAGAAAGGTATTCTTGATGTTCTGTATGATTATGATGCAATGAAAGAAGTCGTTAATAAAGATTATTTCAAAAACAATAAAGATTATTCAATGTGGAGATATCTCCCAATGATGAGTGTTGTTGATGAAAACTTAGATAAGACATTAAAAGTAGGTTGGACTCCTTTATATAAATCTAATAGTATTAAGAATTTATTAGGACTAAAAGAATTGTATATTAAGGATGAAGGATTAAATCCAACAGCCTCTCTTAAAGATAGAGCATCAGCAGTAGCAGTTATGAAAGCTATTGAAAAGAATCAAAAAGTAATATCTTGTAGTTCAACAGGTAATGCTGCATCATCACTCGCAGGTAATGCTGCAAGAATGGGTGTTGAGACAGTAATATTTGTTCCTAAAAGAGCTCCTATAGGAAAGTTAACTCAGTTAATGATCTATGGGGCAAATGTTGTTAGCGTTGATGGTGATTATAAGGATACTTTTAATCTATCAAAGATGGCTATTGACCATTTTGGTTGGTATAACCGAAATGCAGCTATAAATCCACACCTTGTAGAAGGTAAAAAAACAGTAGCTTTAGAAATAGCTGAGCAATTAAATTTTGAACTAACTGATTGGGTAGTAGTTTCTGTTGGAGATGGCTGCACTATTGGAGGAGTTTATAAAGGCTTTTATGATTTAAAGATGATTGGTTTAATTGACAAAATTCCTAAAATTCTAGGAGTGCAAAGTGATGGTTGTGCACCATTTTGTATATCGTACTTTAGTGGAGAACCACTAAAGGAATCTGAAGAAAATACGATCGCAGATAGTATTGCGGTAGGTATACCAAGAAATCCAGTAAAAGCTCTGAGAGCAGTAAAGGAATCAAACGGTGTTTGGATCACAGTAAGTGATGACGAAATACTAGAAGCAATGAGTTTATTAGGTAAAAATGAAGGAGTTTTTGGGGAGCCAGCCGGTGTAGCCGGAATGGCTGGAGTAATTAATGCCATGAATCAAGGTATTATTACTAAAATGGAGTCTGTCACTGTCATCATCACAGGGAATGGACTAAAAGATACCAAAAATGCTTTGAAAACAGTGGGGCAACCTGTTCTATTAAAACCCAACTTAGATGATCTAATCTACTACTTAAATAACGGTAGTAAGAAAAGAACAAGGAGAATAATATGAAAAATGTAGATTTTAAAAAAGTATTAGAATTAGCTGAATCATACAAACCAGACATAACTAAGTTTTTAAGAGACATGATTGCTATTCCTAGTGAGTCATGTGATGAGGAAAAAGTTGTTTTAAGAATCAAAGAAGAAATGTTAAAAGTAGGATTTGATAAAGTGGATATAGACCCTCAAGGGAACGTTCTTGGATATATGGGACATGGTAAACACTTAATCGCAATGGATGCTCATATAGACACTGTTGGTGTTGGTAATATGGATAACTGGGAATTTGATCCATATCTTGGATTTGAAGATGACGAGCAAATTGGAGGACGTGGTGGTAGTGACCAAGAAGGTGGAATGGCTTCTATGGTTTACGCTGGTAAAATCATTAAGGACTTAGGTTTAGAAGGTGATTATACATTACTAGTTACTGGTACAGTTCAAGAAGAAGATTGCGACGGGTTATGCTGGCAATATATCGTTGAAGAAAGCAAAATTAAACCTGATTTTGTTGTAATCACTGAACCAACTTCTTGTCAAATTTATCGTGGTCATAGAGGTAGAATGGAAATTAAAGTTACTACTCATGGTATTAGTTGTCATGGTAGTGCTCCTGAACGTGGAGATAATGCAATTTTCAAAATGGCTCCAATTTTATTAGAACTTGAAAAATTAAATCATAGATTATTAGATAATGATTTTCTTGGTAAAGGTACATTAACTGTAAGTGAAGTATTCTTTAGTTCACCATCACGTTGTGCAGTAGCTGATGGGTGTTCAATTTCGATTGACCGCCGTTTAACTGATGGAGAAACTTTTGAGTCTGCATTAGAAGAAATTAGACAACTTCCTTCTGTGAAAGAATCTGGAGCATTAGTTGAAATGTATGATTACGCAAGACCTGCATATACTGGGCTTGTTTATCCTACAAAATCTTATTTCCCTACTTGGGTATTAGAAGAAGATCACGTAGTAACTCAAAGCACTGTCGAAGCATTCGAAGGATTATTCGAAGAAAAAGCTGTAGTTGATAAATGGACATTTAGTACTAATGGTGTTTCTATAATGGGTAGATACAATATTCCATGTATTGGATTTGGTCCAGGACATGAAGATCAAGCTCATGCACCAAATGAAGTAACATTTAAAAGTGAATTAGTAAAAGCTACTGCAATGTATGCTGTTATACCAACTATGTATTTAAACAATCTAAAAAAATAAGAAACAAGAAAAGAGGGTATTTTTATGAATAAGTTTATGAAATTAGCTTTAGATGAAGCTTTCAAAGGTATGAGAGCTGAAGATGGTGGACCTTTTGGTGCTGCTATTGTCAAAGATGGAAAGATCATCGCTATTGGACATAACGAAGTAATAAAAACAAATGACCCAACTGCACATGCTGAAATAGTAGCAATTAGAAAAGCAACAAAACTTTTAGGAAGATTTGACTTATCTGATTGTGAAATATATTCAAGCTGTGAACCATGTCCAATGTGTTTTAGTGCAATTCACTGGGCTAAAATGAAAACATTATATTTTGCTGCAAATCGTTATGATGCTGCTAAGATCGGCTTTGATGATCAATATATTTATGATGTTATTGAAGGAAAAGCAACAAAAGAACAAGTAACTATCGTTAAGATTGATAGAGACGAAGCAATGGGTCCATTTGAAGAATGGGACCAAAAGATGAACAAAGTAGAATATTAAAAAAGAACTGTGGGTAATTAAATTTACCCACATTTTTTTCTAATTAGGAGGAATATCCATTCTCGAAATACAAAAAAATTGTAAATAATCAAAAAAAATACAAAAAAAATTGACATTTCGTGTATAATATTAGATAATAGTAAATGTAAAGATAAGGAGAAATATTATGAAGGAAATGTTTAATGTTTTAACTCGCATGGGAGATGCAATAGCAAAAACTTTTGGCGATAATTGTGAAGTAGTTGTACATAACCTTAATAATGAACTTGAAAACACAATATCATATATTAAGAATGGACATGTATCAAATAGAAAACTGGGTGATGGGGCTTCAGCATTAGTATTGAATGCTTTTAGTCATTCTGATATTAAGCATGAGGATAAATTGAATTACATTATTAGGGATGGAGATAAATACATTAAATGTAGTTCCCTATTTTTTAATGAAAATGACACTTTGAGTTATATCTTCGCGATTAATTTTGATATTTCTCATTTAATTAGAACTCAAGAAGCCATAAATCAACTTGTAGTTCATGAAAAGGAAGAACAATTTGATAAGTTCCCAGTTGATGTAAATGATATGCTAGACAGATTGATTTTGCAATCTGTTGATAAAGTAGGAAAACCAATAGACAAAATGAATTATAAGGAAAAGTCTATTGCTATTAAGTTTTTAGATGAATGTGGAGCATTTTTAATCAAAAAAGCAGGGGACAAAGTTGCAGAAGTTTTCGGAATATCAAAATACACAATTTACAATCATATGAAATAATTTTTCAGACAAAATAAAACTATTAAAGAAAGAAGGAAAACAAATGAGTAATTATGATTTAATCGATTTAAAAATTAATGAAAAGAAGTTAGCAAATGCAATAGGGAGAGCAAAAGAAAAAGGATTCATTATTCCAACTTACGCTCAAATGAAAAACCCAGATTTAATTCCAGATGAAATAAAAGAAGGACTTAAGACTGTAGGTTTAACTGATTTAAACCCCTTAAATTTATTCCGTATTAACTGGCATAATGAGCCTAAAGAAACGGGAGGATTATTTGGGAAAGGTAATTACTTCGTATTACCTAAAGAAGTAACAGGTGTAGATGCTAAAATAGTTGTAATAAGTGGTAAATACTTTCCAACTGGTTCACACAAAGTTGGGGCTGCAGTTTCTTGTTTAGCTCCTAGATTGGTAACTGGACAATTTGATCCAACAACAACTCAAGCAGTTTGGCCATCTACTGGTAACTATTGTAGAGGTGGGGCTTATGACTCTGCTTTATTAGGATGTGAATCTATAGCTATATTACCAGAAGGTATGTCTAGAGAAAGATTTGATTGGTTAGAAGCAGTTGCTGGAAAAACAATAGCTACACCAGGTACTGAATCAAATGTTAAAGAAATATTTGATAAATGCTGGGAACTAAGAAACTCTGGGGAAGATTTAATGATTTTCAATCAATTTGATGAGTTTGGTAATTACCTATGGCATTATGATATTACTGGTGCATACATAGAGGATATATTAAATGAAGTTGGTGGAAAATTTCATAGTTATGTTTCAAGTACTGGTTCAGGAGGTACACTTGCTGCTGGAGATTATCTAAAAACATTGTGGCCAACATCAAAAATTGTTGCAGCTGAAGCACTTCAATGTCCAACTATTTACATGAATGGATTTGGTGAACATAGAATCGAAGGAATTGGTGATAAACACATCCCTTGGATACATAATGTTAAAAACACTGATGCTGTTGCAGCAATAGATGATGAGATACCAATGAATATGATCCGTTTATTTAATGAACCTGAAGGAAAGAAACTATTAAAATCTAAAGGTGTAAGTGATGAAGTAATTGATAAATTACAATGGGCTGGAATCTCGGGATGTGGAAACATCGCTTCAGCGATTAAAACAGCTAAATACTTTGAACTAAAAGAAGACGATGTAATC
Organism: Candidatus Izimoplasma sp. HR2; assembly: GCA_000753575.1. Classification (GTDB taxonomy): domain Bacteria; phylum Bacillota_I; class Bacilli_A; order Izemoplasmatales; family Izemoplasmataceae; genus JAFGXW01. The sequence goes on from JRFF01000026.1 coordinate 181,782, forward strand.
GTTACAGTATTGACAGATTCTATGGATTTATATGAATCAAGATTAGTTGAAATGACTGAACTTCACGGAGAATTTACTGAATTAGAAGCATACAGAGTATATCATCAATACTTACAAGGATTAAATACTGAATATTTTAAAGAATTAAACTATAGAGAAAGAAAAGCTGTTCATAACTTAAAATATTATACTTGGGTTGAACAACAAGGAAAAACATACGAAGAGATTTGTGCACAATGGGATGATGAAGATTATTGGACAAGTATTCCAAAGAAATTAGAAGACCTAGATAAATTAATTATTGCATTCAATGATGCAGTTAAAAAACTCTAATCAACTTATTTGAAAACAAAATAATAAAGGAGATATTTGAAAATGAAAAAAGATATAAAAACAATGATTGATGAGTTAGGAAAATTAGATCATTCTAAAATGTTTAATGATGATTTCTTATTAACATGGGAGAAAACTGAAGATGAATTAAAATCTGTATATAAAATCGCTTCTATTTTAAGAAAAATGAGAGAAGAAAATATATCAAGTAAAATCTTTGATTCAGGTTTAGGAATATCTTTATTTAGAGATAATTCAACTAGAACTAGATTTTCATTCTCTAGTGCTTGTAACTTGTTAGGGTTAGAAGTTCAAGATTTGGACGAAAACAAATCACAAGTTGCACACGGTGAGACAGTAAGAGAAACTGCAAACATGATATCATTCATGGCAGATGTTATTGGTATAAGAGATGACATGTATATCGGTAAAGGGAACACATATATGCGAGAAGTTTCAAAAAGTGTTGCCGAAGGAAATAAAGATGGTGTTTTAGAACAAAGACCAACATTAGTAAATTTACAGTGTGATATCGATCATCCAACTCAATCAATGAGTGATATGGCTCATTTAATTGAGGAATTTGGTGGAATTGAAAATTTAAAAGGAAAAAAAATAGCCATGACTTGGGCTTATTCTCCATCTTATGGAAAACCACTATCAGTCCCTCAAGGTATAATTGGTTTAATGACAAGATTCGGAATGGATGTAGTATTAGCTCACCCTGAAGGATACGAAGTAATGGAAGAAGTAGAAAATGTAGCAAAAGAGAATGCCCTTAAATCTGGAGGATCTTTTACTAAAACAAACTCAATGGAAGAAGCATTCAAAGATGCTGATATAGTATATCCAAAATCTTGGGCTCCATTTAAAGCAATGGAAAAAAGAACAGAGCTTTATGGGAATAGAGATTTTGAAGGTATCAAATCATTAGAAAAAGATCTGCTAGCTCAAAATGGAAAGCATCTAGATTGGGAATGTACTGAGGAAAAAATGGCTTTAACTAAAGAAGGAAAAGCATTGTACATGCACTGTTTACCTGCAGATATAACAGATGTGTCATGTGAGCATGGTGAAGTTGCAGCTTCAGTATTTGAAAGATATAGAGTTGCAACATACAAAGAAGCTTCATATAAGCCTTATATTATCGCAGCTATGATCTTCGCAAGTAAAGTTAAAGATCCTGAGAAAACATTAAATAAATTACTTGAAGCAAATAAAGTAAGACATTTTGAATAATAGTATAAAAGTATATTTTAAAATTTAACATATTCAAAATTATAGAATTTTAAATTAAAGCTACACTCGTTTTCCTACCATAGTTTACTATGTTAGATGAGTGTAGTTTTTTTATGGTCCAAATCACTCTAAAAAATAGGTTAAAATAAAAAACCCCAATTCATGTTTTACATGAATTGGGGTTATTCTAAGTGTATCATTTCGTATCTGCTAATTCTTGACAAGTTAAAAATGTGTAGCCCTTTTAATTATGTTTTTATTAACTCATTAAACGCTTTTCACCTTCAAGTTCAAGTATAGGTTTAATATTTTGTGTTACTTCTAAAGTTCCTAAGAACTCTCCATCTTTTCCTCTTACTGCGAAGTATCTTATATATACAAACATTGGACCCATTTTAATCCAAAAATCTTCATTATCTTTTTTACCTGTTCTTAAGTCTTCTACAATTTGTTCAACGATATGAACTGATTGTGGAGGATGACACATATTAACATCTCTTCCAATAATTGTAATTGGGCGATCAAAGATTCTTTCTTTACCTTGTGTAAAGTATTTAACTTTATCATCTTTATCAACAAATGTCATATCAAGTGGAAGTGTATTTAAGATAGCATTAATCTCATTAGGTAATAATGACCCAGCGTCAAATTTAACAGATCCTTCTTGGAATACTTCTTTAACAGTATCAACTCCATCAACTTTAAAATCATCCATTTTAATATCCCAATCGTCTTGTGCTTCTATTAAGCATAGTCCAAACTCTTTTTGAGCTTTAGCTATTTGATACCACTCAACAATTGTGAAAGTAGTATTCATTAATGGAATTAAAATATTGTTTTCTTTAAATATCATTTCTGAAGTTTTTAAGACTGTTGATTCTGCTAGTTCAACTAGTTTTTCAATATCAAATGAATTTTGGCTTAGTAAATTTATTACTTCCTTTATTTCAGCTCTAACTTCATTATCGATACCCCACATAACCTTAGGTGGAGCTGTTATATCATATTTTTCTAACATTGGGAAAAATACATTTTCTTTTCTTGAATAGTGAATTTCTATTTTTAAAAGTCTTTCAAATCCAATACGAAGCATTAATACTGCGGTATTATCTAATCCTTTTTTTAGTGTTTCAATAAATGGAGTAATTTCATCATTTATTACTTCTTCAAGTTTATCATTTTCTAATGAAAAAATATGAATTGGATGACCTTTAGTTTCTGCATTTTCTGTTTTACCATGAATATCATTAATAGAACCATCAAATACACTAGCATGAACGTCACATAACTTTTGAACTTCTTCAATAGGAAGACCTTCAGCCACTAATTCTTGTTCCATTTGTGATATTTCAGTTGTTGTTACTCCTCCAAACTCAGTTTGGAATCTATCTTTTACATCTTCAACTGTAGCACCATCGTGTAATTCTTTAATTAATTCCTTTAACTTTTCTCTTCTAATACTATCATTATTAATAAACTCACTCATAATATTACTCCTTTACAATGAAGTTGTTTTTCTCAAATTCATCTCTTATTTTCTTAATATCAATACTCTTAAATTTAGCACCTTTTTCAAGTGTCATGATACGACCTACAGTGTTGATAGTTTTTTTGTTTGTCATACCTTCAAAACCAAGAGTTTCCATGATTTCAATAACCTCTTCATACTTATTTACTAAGTTATAAATTGAATCAGTTAAAGATATTATTTTATCCATAATATCACCTACCATCTATATAATATATTATGTAGTTGTATTTGGCTTAAAACACACTCTTTTTTCTAATTAAGAGAAATTGCTTATTTATAAAAAATATAATTTCTTTGTAAAAAAAATTTTTTACAAAATAGATATTGTTTATTCTAAAATATTTTATATGGACAGTATAAAAAATGAATTTAAAAAAGCCCCTATTTAGTCATATACAATTACGTATAGTTCAAGTAAATAGGGGCTAGTCAGTTAGTTTAGACTAGTCTATAAAACAGCTACCACCAATAAATTCACGTAATAGTGAGTTACATGGAACGTTTGAATCATCTATATCAACAAAGTATTTTAAGAACTTAATTAGTCTATTTGCTGTTATAAAATGTTCTGAGTCATTAGGTATATCATTAAGAGTTGGAAGTGCATATTTTTTAAGAACACATAACTCATATTGTAGTCCTGAGTTATAAACATAATTTGCTTGTTCTTGATGAGGATAAATCCATTTGAATTCACCTTCACGTACTGAGTCCCACATACCAATTGTTCTTAAGGCTGGAGCATTTCTAAATTTCTTATCTCTAACTATTCTTCTAAGAAGTCTTAAGTTAGTAATATTTACTGGGTTATGATCATCTAAGTTCATTTGAACTTGAGGAGTAATATATATCTTAAATACATTTTCCTTATGTATTAATCTAGTTAGTGCATTATTAAGTGCATGAATACCTTCAATGATTATAGGGTTATCATGTGATACTTTAAGTTTTCTATACCCACCACGTTTTTTAGTAGTGAAATCGAAGAACGGAATATCTACTTCTTTACCAGCAATTAAATCAACCATATTTTGATTGAATAACTCGATATCTAAAGTATTTAAGTGTTCTAAATCAACATTTCCATTTTCATCAACAGGAATATCTTCTCTGTTTAAATAATAGTCATCAAGTGAAATAGTAACAGGTTTAATACCTCTAGTCATTAACTCTATTCTAAGTCTATTTGAGAATGTAGTTTTACCAGAAGAACTAGGTCCAGCAATAGCTATTAATCGGATATTATCAATATCATTTTTAACAATTTCTCCAATTTCAGTAAGCATTGCATTATGCTTTGCTTCACACATATGAACAAACTCAATAATACTATGATTTTCAAAATGTCTATTTAAATCTGAGATACTTGAAGCTTCAACAACTTCAGCCCACATACTTGCTTTTCTTAGTGTGTCTACATACTTTGGAGAATCAACAAACTTTGGAATCTCACGATTTGTTTCAGCACGAGGATATTGGATTATAAATCCTATATCATAAGTCATTAGATTATACTTAGCTAAATAACCAGTAGAAGGAACCATATATCCATACATATAATTTTTATATCCATCACATGTATAAAAGTGAACAGTAGATTCAGGTCTATATTCTAAAATATCAATTCTATCTTGATAATCTTGTTCATTATAAAATTCAAGAGCTTCTTGTGAAGAAACCGTATTTCTTTCAAAAGGAATATCTAATTCAATTAGTCTTTCCATTTCTTTTTCAACGTTGTTTAAAATCTGTTTTATATTTAAGTTCTCATAATTTGTTATATAACAAAAAATAGATCTTGAAAGACTATATTTAAATCTTACTTTATAGTCCGGATAGATATTCTTAAATGCCATAGCAATTAAATATCTAAGACTTATTTCATAAATCATTACTGCTTCTCTATTTGACAATGTTAAAAATTCTACATCAGCATCATAATTAAATTTGTATGATAGCTCACGTAATCTATTATTAACTTTAGCAACAGGGTATTCTTTATTAACGTCGTTAATTAGTTCTTTAACTCTTATTTCAGATTCAAAAACTAACTCCTCATTATTTGTTTTTATTGTAAACATATTATCACCTCTAAATTTTGGGAGTGTATGACTATTGTATCAAAAATTCCACCTAATGTGAAACATTTAATTTTATTATAATTCACTATATTTGTAAAGATGTTTTACTAATTAAACTATAATGTAAAAAATATTTGACATAATGTAAAAAATATTTTACAATTAAGATGAGGTGATATTATGAATACAACTTATAAAAGATCATTAATTACAATGATGCTATTTGGAATTTTATTTTTCTATATTGTTATTTCATTTGCGATTATAGGACCTGACGATTATCTAAGTACAAGGCTTAATAGAGTAGTTAATTCATTAGTTATTCTTATAGTAATGCTTGGCTTTGGATATATGATATTAGTTACAAATAAAAAATCTAATATTATAGATGAACGAGATATTTTATTGCAAAAAAAAGCAACAAGTGTAGGATTAATGTTAACTGGTATAATTGTTTTCTTGATTACAATATTTCTATTTATTGAAAATGAAGATATTGGTTATGTCAATGTATCTTGGATGTGGGTTATTGCATATGGTACTTTCTCTTTTAGTTATTTTGTTACAAGTACAGCTATGGTAGTTTTATATAATAGGGATGAATAGATAAATGCTTTCTAATAATATAAAACAACTCCGTGTAAAACATAATCTTACACAAGATGAATTAGCTAAACTATCTCAATGTACTAGACAAACAATTAATGCAATTGAAAAGAATAAATATTCTCCAAGTTTAGTACTTGCCTTTAAAATATCAGAAGTACTAAAAAGTGAAATTAATGAAGTGTTTGAGCATAATAAAAAGAATAACAATTAATTTTGTTATTTTTTTTGTTTAGTAAAGCTATTAAATGTGATATAAAAGAAATTAAATATATTGATTTTTAACCGAAAATCGTATAAAATATTATAGGTAATATGTATTAATAAGGAGGACACAAAAATGAGAAAATTTTTTACATCAGAATCAGTAACTGAAGGACATCCAGATAAAATATGTGATCAAATTAGTGATGCCGTTTTAGATGCGATTTTAGAAAAAGATAAAGATGCTAGAGTAGCTTGTGAAACAAGTGTTACTACTGGGCTTGTTTTAGTTGCGGGAGAAATTACTACAACTACATATATAGATATTCAAAAAATAGTTAGAAATACTGTTAAAGAAATTGGTTATGATAGAGGTAAATATGGGTTTGATGCTGCAAACTTAGCTGTTTTAGTTGCGATAGATCCACAATCACCTGATATTGCTCAAGGAGTAAATGAAGGTGAAGGAAAATACTTATCTCAAGGTGCAGGAGATCAAGGGATTATGTTTGGGTTTGCTACTGATGAAACTGAAGAATATATGCCTATTTCAATAGTACTTGCTCATAATTTGGCTAGACAATTAACGAAAGTTAGAAAAACTGGAGTTTTATCATATTTAAGACCTGATGGAAAAACTCAAGTAACTGTTGAATTTGATGATTTTGATAAAGCAATAAGATTAGAAGCAATTGTTGTATCAAGTCAACATAGTGATAAAATAACTCAAGAACAATTAAGAAAAGACATTAGAGAAAATGTAATTGATATAGTTATCCCTAGTAACTTAATAGATAAAGATACAAAAATATTCATTAATCCTACTGGTAATTTTATTATTGGTGGACCTCATGGAGATGCTGGAGTTACTGGACGAAAAATTATTGTAGATACATATGGTGGATATAGTCGTCATGGTGGTGGAGCATTTAGTGGTAAAGATCCATCTAAAGTTGACAGAAGTGCAGCTTATGCTGCTAGATATGTAGCTAAAAATATTGTAGCTGCAGGATTAACATCAAAATGTGAAATACAATTATCATACGCAATAGGTGTAAGTGAGCCTACAAGTATTAGAGTTGATACTTTTGGAACTGCAAAAGTTAGTGAAGAAGTTATTGTTAAAGCAATAGAAGAAAACTTTGATTTAACACCTAAAGGTATTATTGATACTTTAGATTTAAAGAGACCTATCTATAAACAAACTGCTGCTTATGGACACTTTGGTAGAACTGATATAGATTTACCTTGGGAAAAGCTAGATAAAGTTGAAGAATTGAAAAAATACTTATAAAATGAAAAAGAGGCGACTCTTTTTTTATTTTTGTCTATTTTAAAAAACTAAGATATTTGATATAATTTGATTAGTTTGAATTAGGAGAAATAATTATGAATAGAAACTTAGCTCGTATTATATTAACAACCGCAGGAATTATTTGGGGACTTGGATTTATTGGGAACAAATATATCTTAGATAGTGGATGGAACGATTCACAATTATTATTTGTTCGTTTTTTGACTGCGACTATTGTAATATTTTTGATATATCATAAAAGAATTCTTAATACCAATATATATGTAATAAAAAAAGGATTTTTCTTAGGAATATTCTTATATTTGGGATTCTTATTCCAAACATGGGGATTAGTACATACTAATGCATCAAATAATGCACTTATTACGGCTGGATACATCGTTTTAATGCCGATTATAATATATATCTTCGAAAGAACAACAATCCCTAAAAAGACTGTTTTTGCAGGAGCTATTACATTACTAGGTATTAGTTTAATAACTGTAGATTTTAATGAGTTAACTATCTCATTTGGAGATAGCTTAACTTTTATAGGTGCATTTTTCTATGCATTACATATTTACTTCTTAGGTAAGTTAACTAAGAAAGTAGATTTATTTGTATTAATGTCTTTCCAATTATTAATATTTAGTTTCTTTGCAACTATTATGATGATATTCAGGGGTGGATTACCTAGTGTAGATTTTTCATCGTTTGATAGTTACAAATTATTAATATTAGCAATTATTATAGGATTCTTTGCAAGTTTTGTTGCTTTCTTGTTCCAAAGTATTGGACAAAAGAATACGAATGAAGCTGAAGCGGCGATTCTTATTTCAACTGAAAGTTTATTTGGTCCAGTATTTGCGATTTTATTTTATAAGGATCCATTTAACTTACTGATATTATTTGGGATAATCTTCGTTTCCCTTGGAATTATATTAAGTGAAACTAATTTTATCCAAGAATACTTTAAAAAGAAGGTAAAAAAATGAGTTTAAAACAGTTTTCTCTTCTATTATTAATTTCTGCTATTTGGGGTGGATCATTTATCTTTATGAAGGAATTATCTCCTGTATTTGGACCTATTCTTACATCTAGTTTTAGATTGATAAGTGCTTCATTATTTTTGTTTGTGGTTTACTATTTTCAAGGTTATAAAATCAATTGGAAAAAGAACTATAAATTATTTCTTATTTTAGGGATAGGAAACTCAGCTGTTCCTTTTACACTTTACGCTTATGCTGCATTATATATTTCACCATCAATTAGTGTTATTTTAAATTCTACAGCACCAATGTTTGGTGCAATATTTGGATACCTAATTGTTAAGGAAAGTTTAAGTTATAAACAGATTAGTGGATTAGTATTAGGAACTCTCGGTGTAGGGATAATATCTAGTGTTACTTTCTTAGATGGTTCAACTGAAATGTATCTATCAGTTATTGCTTGTATTGTAGCTGCTGCATTGTACGGTTTTAGTGGTGTAATAACCAAAAGGTATGCATCACATATTGAAGCAAAAGAATTAACTTTAGGATCTATTTTCTTTGCTGGAATATTATTATTACCTTTCATGGTGTTTTCTCCTATTACAGGAAGTATAACTCTAGGGTTAATTATTACACTTATTATCTTTGGAATATTATGTACTGCAGTTGCATATTTAATTTATTATAAATTGATTCAAGAAATTGGTGCTGTTAAAGCCTTAAGTGTAACTTATTTAATGCCTGTATTTGGGATATTTTGGTCTTATCTCTTTTACTCTGAAATAATTGGTATGTCAATTTTACTTGGATTACTATTTATATCATTAGGAATTTACTTAGTTAGCAACCGTAAACAAAAGAAAATAACATAAAATATGTTATAATATATATATATCAAAATATTTTATTCTTTAAATTAGGAGGTAATTATGGAAAAATCAGTAGTTTCTATTCCAAAAAGTAAACATTTTATATCAAAAGAAATGAAAATACTGTCAATTTCAATGATTATTGTAGCATTACTAACATTCGTTGTTAGTAGCACTATTATCTTGTTATTTGATGGTGATTTGGTAGAAGAAGATGTAATTGGTAGATATTTAATTTTAGCTTCTACTCCGCTTAGTATTTTAGTTTTATTCTTTATGTATCAGAATAGAAATGTTACAGGATTTAAAATATTATTATATTGGACATTTTTCTACACTGTTTACAATATAATTTCTATTTACTTTTTCTCTACTCCTTTAGGATTTACAGATACAAGAAACAACTCGTTTAATGGTGCCGTATTATTGATGGTTTATCTACCGATAATATTCTTAGCATTTTACAGATATGAAAGTAAAACTATAAAAGCATACTTCGTATCATTGTTATTCTTATCTACAGCATATTCTCCATTTGCTTACTATAATGTATTTTCATTTTATTCAGAAATCTTTTTGAAAAACTATATATCTGCGAATGCTGTTATAATAAATTCTCAAGGATATTTTTATCAATTCTTATTGTTTAGTTTAATCCACTCATTAATTTTGGTTAGAGTTTATTATCAATACAAAAAGGACGAATATGTTTACGAACAAACTGTTATTACTGGAGATTTTAGTGATTTTATGAAATTAAAAGCTCAGAAAATAAAAGAAAAAGAGGCAAACGCTTAATATTAACCAGAAGAATTTTAAATTATACTCATAGAGTAAATGGCTTAAAACAAACAAATGGTTAGAATATCTAACCATTTTTGTATGCTTTTTTACACTTTTACTACTATGAAAGCATTTTCATGGAATGAAAGCGTTTTTATAATGAAAAAAAGACTTGCGCACTTTAGCTGCTTATAGTATCCTTTTTATAAAATATAATTTAAAGAGGAGAAAAACTATGAAAAAATTATTAGTATTAGCATTAACATTATCTACAGTATTTTTACTAAGTGCATGTGGAAGTTCTACAGATTCTGTAAAACTTGGAGTTATTGGTCCATTAACTGGAGATTATTCAATGTATGGATTAGCAGTTGAAAATGGAGCTAAATTAGCAGCAGAAGAAATTAATGCAGCTGGTGGAGTTTTAGGACTTGATTTAGAAATAATTGCTTATGATAGTAAAGGAGATCCAACTGAAGGAGTAAATGCATATAACCGTTTACGTGATGAAGATGAGATAGATGCATTAATTGGTGGAACATTTAGTGGTGTTACTTTAGCTATTAAAGAATTAGCTAAAGAAGATAATATGCCTGTATTAACACCTACGGCAACGAACCCCGATGTAACACTTGAAGCTGACAATGTATTTAGAGCTTGTTATACTGATAGTTATCAAGGAACTGTAGCAGCAGTATTTGCAAATGAGTCTTCTGAAATTGGAGCATCAAAAGCTGCAGTTTTATATAATAGAGACGATGCTTACAGTGAAGGATTAGCTATGGCGTTTATCGCAGAGTTTGAAACTAGAGGAACTGTAGTTGAAACTTTAACGTTTGGTGCTGGAGACGATGATTATAGTTCAGTTCTTGATGTTATAGCTGCATCTGATGCAGAAGTAGTATTCTTACCTGGATATGTTGCTGAAGTAGGAGCAATCCTTACTCAAGCTGATAATAAAGCAATCGATATTCCATTCGTTGGTGGAGACGGTTGGGATGGTATTGAAGCAGATTACGCTTCAGTAGCTGAAGGAAATTATTTTGGAAATCATTATGCAAAATCTGATGAAGCACAAGTTGTTGTTGACTTTGTAGCAAACTATGAAGCTTCATTTGGTGATTCACCAAATGCACTTGCTGCATTAGCATATGATGCTGTTTACGCTATGGTAGCTGCAATGGAAGCTGCTGAAAGTACTGATGCAGACTTAGTAATTGCTGCACTTGCGGGATTGGATTATCAAAACGCAGTAACTGGATCAATTAGATTTGATGCAAATGGAGATCCAATTAAATCAATCACAATGATTCAAATAGTTAGTGGGGAACACTTAGTAATTGATAAAGTTGAAGGTAGTTAGTATATAGAAAATTATAAGAGATAGGGAAGGGTGAAAACCTTCCCTATTAACAATATTTATAGAGGTGTAGTCATGGATGTAGAATTATTTATTAAACAGATTATAAACAGTTTAAATACAGGAAGTATATACGCACTTGTAGCTATAGGTTACACGATGGTATATGGAATTATTAGATTAATAAATTTTGCACATGGTGAAATTATGATGTTTGGAGCGTACTTTGCATTTATTATTGCGACTTCAATACCTGTAGGTTTACCGTTTTTTGTCATTGTATTAGTATCAATGGCTTTAGCAGCATTAATGGGGATATTAACAGAAAAAATTGCTTATAAGAAATTACGGACGGCACCCAGGATCTCGGCGTTAATTACGGCGATAGGTATGAGTTTATTCTTACAGAATCTAGCTCAATTAATTTTTGGAGCTAATCCTAAAGTAATGCCACAAGTTATTTCAAATGAACCAATTATGTTTGGTAATATTGCAGTACCACAAGTTATGATGTATACAATATCAATGTCTATTGGTATTATGATTCTTTTAACTTTATTTGTTAAGAAAACAAGAGCTGGTAAAGCAATGAGAGCTGTATCACAAGATAAAGAAGCGGCAATGTTAATGGGAATTAATATTAATGGTATTATATCTTTAACATTTGCGATAGGTAGTGCACTTGGTGCACTTGGAGGTATATTCTACTCAATTGCTTATAGTCAGGTATATCCTACTTTAGGTGTGATGACTGGATTAAAAGCTTTCATCGCTGCTGTATTTGGTGGTATAGGTAATATTGGTGGAGCAATGATTGGTGGATATGCAATAGGATTTATTGAAACTATGACTAAAGGTTATATTTCAAGTAGATGGTCTGATGCAATTGTATTTGGTGTGTTAATTTTAATATTATTATTTAAACCTTCGGGAATCCTAGGTAAAAACGTTAAGGAGAAGGTGTAAATTATGGGTATATTAGAAAGAATGATGAGTAAAAGTGAACAAAAGAAAGTATATAAAAAGTTATCTAAAAGCTCGATAATTATTAATCTTTCAGTAATATTTGTTATTTTTATTGTATTAAACACATTAATTAATACAGGAGTATTAAATCGTTATTATTCAACTATTTTAGTTCTTATATTAGTAGCTATTATTATGTCTACTAGTTTAAATATTGGTACTGGTTTCTTAGGACAACTTATTTTAGGGCATGCAGGATTTATGGCAATTGGTGCATATACTGCGGCTTTAATAGGAATAGCATTAAATGATGTAATCGTTAATGACTTTTTGTTTATCTCAAGAAACTTAATTATCTTTATAATTGCAGGGTCAGGAGCAATGTTTACTGCGAGTATCGCAGGACTACTTGTAGGGACCCCAGCACTTAGATTAAGAGGAGATTATTTAGGTATCATGACTTTAGGATTTGGAGAAATTGTACGTGTTATAATTACAAATCTTGAAATTACAAACGGTGCACAAGGTCTTATGGGAATACCAAGATTAATGACTTTCCCTATAGCTTTTTGGACGACAGTTATAGTTGTATTAATAATATATTTATTTATGAGTTCTAGACACGGTAGAGCTATCCTTTCAATTAGAGAAGATGAAATAGCTAGTGAGAGTGTTGGAATTAATATTACTAAGTATAAAATAATGGGATTTGTACTAGCATCACTATTTGGTGGTCTAGGTGGAGCTGTATTTGCCTTTCAAGGTGGATTCTTAGCACCTGTCTCATTTGGATTTATAAAATCAGTAGAGATATTTGTTATAGTAGTTCTTGGTGGAATGGGAAGTATAAGTGGTGCAATAATTGCCGCTATAATTTTAACTTTCTTACCTGAATTATTAAGAGAATTTGATCAATATCGATTATTACTTTATTCAGGACTATTAGTTGTTACTATGTTGTTTAGACCGCAAGGATTAATGGGTACTAAAGAGCTTGATCCTAAAAAACAAATTAGGAAAGTCTATAGATTTATTAAGAAGATTATAAAAAAAGACATTAATAAAGGAAGTGATTTATAATGGCTATCCTTGAAGTTAATGACTTAACAATAAAATTTGGTGGATTAACTGCGGTTGATAATTTCAATATTAAAGTTGAAGATAATGAACTTGTTGGATTAATAGGACCAAATGGTGCAGGTAAAACCACAGTATTTAATTTACTTACTGGAGTTTACGAACCAACAGAAGGAACAATCTTTATTGATGGAAAAAATACAAAAGGTAAAAAACCAAGTCAAATAGTAATGCTTGGTAGTAGTAGAACTTTCCAAAATATTAGATTATTTAAAGATATGTCAGTATTGGACAATATTAAAGTAGCTTATCATAATGAGATGACATATAATTTATTATCTAGTATTATAAAAAATAAGAAGTTTAAAGAAGAGGAAGCAAGAGCTAATATGGTAGCTATTGAATTATTATCTGTTTTTGGACTTGAAGGATATAAAGATGAATTAGCTAAAAATTTACCATATGGTAAACAAAGAAAATTAGAAATAGCAAGAGCACTCGCAACTAACCCTAAACTTTTATTATTAGATGAACCTGCCGCAGGAATGAACCCACAAGAAACAGAAGAACTTATGGATACAATTAAACTAGTTAAAGATCGGTTCGAAGTTTCAGTATTGCTTATTGAACATGATATGAAACTAGTAATGGGTATTTGTGAAAGAATAGTTGTTATTGATTATGGGAAAATTATTGCAAAAGGATCTCCACAAGAAATAAGAAAGAATAAAGACGTTATTAAAGCGTATTTAGGAGAGTAATTATGTTAAAAGTTAAAGATTTGCATGTACACTACGGTGCAATACATGCCATTAAAGGTGTTAGTTTTGAAGTAGCTAAAGGTGAGATTGTTACATTGATTGGTTCTAACGGTGCTGGTAAATCTACAATCTTAAAAACTATTTCTAATATATTAAAAAAATCTGGTGGAGATATTTTGTTTTTAGACAAAAATTTAGAAGCAGTTGAACCACATAAGATAGTTGAAATGGGAATTTCACATGTTCCTGAAGGAAGACGTGTATTTCCTGGACTTACAGTATATGAAAATCTTCAAATGGGTGCATATACTAGAAAAGATAAAGTAGAAATAGCTTCTGATTTAGAAGCGGTATATAAAAGATTTCCTCGTTTAAAAGAAAGAGAAAATCAATCAGCTGGAACATTATCAGGTGGAGAACAACAAATGCTTGCGATGGGTAGAGCATTAATGAGTAGACCTAAAATATTACTTCTTGATGAACCATCAATGGGACTTGCTCCATTACTAGTAGATGAAATTTTTAATATTATCAAAGATATTAATAAAAACGGAACTACAATACTACTAGTAGAACAAAATGCTAATAGAGCACTTCATGTCTCTAATAAGGGTTATGTTCTTGAAACTGGTAAGATTACAGCTTCAGGTAAATCGTCAGATTTATTAAATGATGATAAAGTAAAAGAAGCATATTTAAGTGCATAAATACTAATTATAAAAAGCCATTTTTTAGGGCTTTTTTATTGACAAAATAATTTAAAGTTTTATAATAATTGTGTAGGTGAGAGAGAGAGAGAATAATGGAAAAAGAGATTTTCATTAAAAAAGTCATCCAAGAAGATGACGAGTATGGATTCAGAAGAGAATCAAGAATTGGTAGAGGAAATAGAGGAACTGGAAATGGATTTAGTCGCAAAGATAAAGGCCGAGGAAATCATTTAAACGGTGGAAGAAGAGATAGTTACGGTCCTCATTTCGAAGAAGGTTGTTATACTGGTGAAAAAAAGCACCAAAGCTTTAGAAGAAATAGATTTGAATTTACGATGAAAACAAAAATGTTTACATCAAAAAAAGAATTAGTAGAATATGTTAATAAAGTTGGAGAATTAGGAAACAAAGTTGACATATATAAAATTGAAGATGATTTATACAAAGTAGTAGTGGTTGAGAGATACCAAGAAGAAAAAATAGAAACTGAATAAAAAATAAAATAAAAACACCTACAAAAAAGGAGCTATAAATTAGAAGGCACTGAAAAACTAAGGTGTAATAAAAAGAGATAAATCTCACTTATGAGTTT